>NZ_CP106879.1:1218847-1828270 GCF_025677645.1 Curtobacterium poinsettiae
TGGCCGGTTCCGACCGCCGTGCCGACTCCGGCACGGACGGCGCCGAGCACGGCGAGGCGCGCTGACCCCGACTGTGGACAGTGCGGTGGGTGTCGCCGGTCGCCCGTAGGCTCGTGGCATGAGCACCACGCCCGCGCCCGCTGCCGTGCCTGCTCCCGATGCCGTGTCCGCACCGCGTGCCGCTGCGCTCGACGTGCTGCACCGCGTGTGGGGCTACGACGACTTCCGCGGTGAGCAGGCGGCCATCATCGACCAGGTGGTCGGCGGTGGTGACGCCCTCGTGCTCATGCCCACCGGCGGTGGCAAGTCCCTCTGCTACCAGGTGCCCTCGCTCGTCCGCGACGGCGTCGGGGTCGTGGTGTCGCCGCTCATCGCCCTGATGCAGGACCAGGTCGACGCCCTCGCTGCGAACGGCGTGCGCGCCGCGTTCCTCAACTCCACGCAGGGCCCCGACGAACGGTCTCGAGTCGAGCGCGCGATCGTGCAGGGCGAGGTCGACATGCTCTACCTCGCGCCCGAGCGGCTCCGACTCGAGTCCACCCGTGCGCTCCTCGACCGTGCGCGCGTCTCGCTGTTCGCCATCGACGAGGCACACTGCGTCGCCCAGTGGGGCCACGACTTCCGCCCGGACTACCTCGAGCTGAGCGTCCTGCACGAGCGGTGGCCGACGGTGCCGCGCATCGCCCTGACCGCCACCGCGACGCCGCAGACCCACCGCGAGATCTCCGCACGGCTCGGCCTCGACGACGCCGCGCACTTCGTCGCCGACTTCGACCGGCCGAACATCCAGTACCGCATCGAGCCGAAGACCGGCGCGCTGCAGCAGCTGCTCACCTTCATCCGCACGGAGCACAGCGGCGACGCCGGCATCGTGTACTGCCTGTCCCGCAACTCCGTCGAGCGCACCGCGACCGCCCTGGCCGAGCAGGGGATCAACGCCCTGCCGTACCACGCGGGCCTCGACGCCCGGGTGCGTGCGCGCAACCAGTCGACGTTCCTGCGCGAGGACGGCGTCGTCATGGTGGCCACCATCGCGTTCGGCATGGGCATCGACAAGCCCGACGTCCGGTTCGTGGCGCACCTCGACCTGCCGAAGTCGGTCGAGGGGTACTACCAGGAGACGGGCCGTGCGGGTCGTGACGGGCTGCCGGCCACCGCGTGGCTCGCGTACGGCCTGAACGACGTCGTGCAGCAGCGGCGGATGATCGACCAGTCCGAGGGCGACGCCGCGCACCGTCGGCAGCTCAGCGCCCACCTCGACGCGATGCTCAGCCTGTGCGAGACGATCGAGTGCCGCCGGGTGCGGCTGCTCGCGTACTTCGGGCAGGAGAGCTCCCCGTGCGGCAACTGCGACACGTGCATCGCGCCGCCGGAGTCGTGGGACGGCACGATCCCCGCGCAGAAGCTCCTGTCCACCGTCGTGCGGCTCGAGCGCGAGCGCCGCCAGCGGTACGGCGTCTCGCACCTGGTCGACATCCTGATCGGCAAGCGTTCGCCCCGCGTGCAGGAGCTGCAGCACGACACCCTGGCGACCTTCGGCATCGGTGCCGACCTGTCCGAGGGCGAGTGGCGCGCGGTCGCACGACAGGTGCTGGCCCAGGGCTACGCGGCGGTGTCGGGCGACGGCTTCGGCACGGTCGTCCTCAGTCCCACGAGCGCCGAGGTCCTGACCGGCAAGGTGCAGGTGCGGATGCGTCGCGACCCGGTCAAGGCACCGCGGGCCGGACGCAGCGGTCGACGGACGGTCGTCACCGACATGCCGCAGGAAGCCGTCGGCCTGTTCGAGGCCCTTCGTGCCTGGCGTGCAGCCGAGGCCCGCGAGCAGGGCGTCCCCGCGTACGTGGTCTTCAACGACGCGACGCTCCGCGGCATCTCCGCCGTCCGACCCGCCGACGTCGACCAGCTCGGCGAGATCTCCGGGGTCGGCGCGGCGAAGCTCGAGCGGTACGGGCGCGCGGTCCTCGACGTCGTCGCCGCGGCCGACTGACGCCCTGCCACCACTGCATGCCGTTCCGGGCATGTGCCCTCCGCACGCCTCATTACACTCGGTAGCTCGTCACCACGAGGAGGTCCGGTGTCCGGTTCGACGAAGTTCGCCACCGTGCTCAGTCGCGCGGTGGTGACCCCGCTCGCCCGGTTGCTGTGGCGCCCGAAGATCATCGGTCGTCGGAACGTCCCGAAGCGCGGCCCGGTGATCCTCGCGAGCAACCACCGCTCGTTCATCGACTCGCCTGCGATCACGCTCATGGCGCCGCGCAAGGTGTCGTTCCTGGCGAAGCAGGAGTACTTCACGGGCTCGGGTCTCAAGGGAGCCGTCTCGCGGGCGTTCTTCGGTGGCATCGGCGCCATCGGGGTCGAGCGTGGCGCGGGTGCGGCGGCCCAGCAGGCCCTCGATCTCGGGCTGGCACGCCTGCAGGAGGGCGAGGCGTTCGCGATCTACCCGGAGGGCACGCGCTCGCTCGACGGCCGGATCTACAAGGGCCGCACGGGTGTGGCGTGGCTGGCGTTGACGAGCGGTGCCCCCGTGGTCCCCGTCGCGCTCTCCGGCACCGAGGACGTGCAGCCGGTCGGCTCCCGGCTGCCGAAGCTCGCCCGCGTGACGATCGAGTTCGGGCAGCCGATCGACCTGTCGTCCTTCGGCGAGGCGTCGTCCGGCCGTGCTCGGCGCCACGCGACCGATGCGGTGATGGCGGCGATCCAGGAGCTCAGCGGCCAGGAGCCGGCGAACGCCTACAACAACCCACCCGCGACGATCGTCGAGCGGGTCCGTCGTGCGCTGCAGCCGGACGACCCGACCGCTGCCGCCGTCGACCCCGACTGATCGCCGCCACTGTCCGGTCACTATTGCACATCTGAAATATCGATGGTTGAATGGCGGACGTGCCGCTCGGCACGCCGCCATCGCCGGTCGCCCGAGAACGACCAGCCACGACATCCAGATCGGACCGTCCGCAGCATGTCCTCCACCCCGCTCTTCGACTCCATCGCCCAGCGTCGCGATCAGGCCGACGCCCCGCACTCCACCGCGCACTCCACCCTGTCGCCGGCGATCGCCGTCGTGACCCCGGTGCCGACCTCGCCGATGTCCGCGCCCGTCCGACCGGGTGACTCCACGCTGGTGCCGGCCGCGCTCGTCGCCGCGATCGACGAGATCCCGGTGCGGGTGGCGTCGGCTCTCGTGACCGAGGTCACGATCCGTCCCGAGCACCTCGTCCTGGTCGAGACCGTCGCCGACGCGATCACCCGCGCGGTCGTCGACGCCGTCGTGGGCGAGCTCGACCGGATCGCCCGTGACGGCGTCGTCCGCGTCTGACCGGGCCGGTCTCCGCACGATGTCGACCCTCGACGATGGCCTGCCCCGACGCCCACGCGGCGCCGAGCGCCGCGCCGCCGACCGACCGCCCGCGCCCCGGCCGCGCCGTGCACGGCACGCTGCACAGCCGGGGCCGCTCCGAGCCGCCGGGGTGGCGGTGCCCCCTCCCGCCACCCCGGCTTCCACACAGCCGATGCGACGCATCCGGCCTGCACAGCCCATCCGGCCCGCGCACCCCGCCCGGCCCACGGAGTCGGCTGCTCCCGCACAGCCTGTCGCTCCCGCACGTCGCCGCCCCGCGTCCTTCCGGATCCCCGCCCGGCGGACCCTGCCCGCCGTGGCGGTGACCGCGGTCACGTGCCTGTTCGTCGCGGTCGGCTCCCCGCAGACCGCCTTCGCTGCTCCGGCCGCTCCGGAACCCACGTCGGCACCCGCTGGTGTGCAGCACTTCGTCGCCGACGGTTCGACCGGGCCGACCGCCGGCCGCGACGACTTCTCGGTCGGTCGTGCTGCTGCGGCGCTCCGGGTCCCCGGCGGCGCGGCCCCGGCCGGTGGAGCCGTCCGCCCCACGGCCGGTGCGATCCCCGAGGCCGGTGCCTTCGGCTCCCGCTGGGTCGTCGGCTGCGCGGCCTGCTCCTCGAATCACCAGGGGGTCGACTTCGCGGCGGACATCGGGACCCCGGTCGTCGCCGCGCTGCCTGGGCGGGTCGTCTCGGCGGGTGTGCTCGGTGGCTACGGCAACCAGGTCCTCCTGCAGCACGCCGACGGCACCGCGACGCGGTACGGGCACCTGTCGGCGATCGACGTCCGCCCCGGACAGGTCCTCCGCGCGGGGGAGCGCCTGGGGGCCGTCGGCAACACGGGCGTCTCGACCGGCGCCCACCTGCACTTCGAGGTCATCGTGGCCGGCACCCCGATTGACCCGGCCGCGTGGCTGCAGGCTCGCGGGCTCCTCTGACGGCGTCGGGCGTAGCGTCGGAGCGGTCGCGGCATGCTGTCGCGCCAGGACGGAGACGCACGTGCGAGTGACGGTGTTGGGGACGGGTGCGATGGGTGCAGGCGTGGCGGGATCACTGCTCCGCGACGGCCACGAGGTGACGGTCTGGAACCGCAGTGCCGACAAGGCCTCGCC
Source organism: Curtobacterium poinsettiae (assembly GCF_025677645.1). Lineage (NCBI taxonomy): Bacteria > Bacillati > Actinomycetota > Actinomycetes > Micrococcales > Microbacteriaceae > Curtobacterium > Curtobacterium flaccumfaciens. The sequence goes on from NZ_CP106879.1 coordinate 1,223,293, forward strand.
CCTGGGTGACCGCGGCGCGACGGTGGCGAGCGACCCGGGCAGCGCCGTCGAGCGCGCCGAGGTCGTCCTGCTCACCCTGTTCGACACCGACGCGGTCGTCGACGTCCTCGAGCGGGCCGCCGGCGACGCCCCGACCGACGCCGTGTGGGTGCAGGCCTCGACGATCGGGGTCGACGGCACCGCGACGGTCCTGCAACTGGCCGAGCAGTGCGGCATCACCCTGGTCGAGGCGATGATGCTCGGCACGAAGGCCCCCGCCGAACAGGGCAAGCTCACGATGCTCGCGGCCGGCCCGGCGGACCTGCTCGACCGCGTCGACCCCGTGCTCGACGCGATCGGCGCGAAGACCGTCCGCGCCGGCGACCACGTCGGCGACGGCACCGCACTCAAGCTCGCCGCGAACGCCTGGATCGCCTCGATCACCGCGGCGACCGGGCAGTCGCTGGCCCTCGCGGCGGCGCTCGGGCTCGACCCCGCGCTGTTCCTGCAGGCCATCGAGGGCAGCGCGAGCGACTCCGCCTACGCCCACACCAAGGGCGCTGCGATGATCGCCGGTGAGTTCCCCGCCCAGTTCGCACTCGACGGCCTGCGGAAGGACATCGGGCTCATCACCGATGCCGCCCGGACGGCGGGGGTGGCCACCACGCTGCTCGAGGCACTCGGGCGGGTCTACGCCGATGCCAGTGCAGCCGGGCACGGGCGTGACGACATCGCCGCGGTCGGCACCGCGTTCTGACGCACAGGCACAGGCACAGGCACACGCACGCGCAGGCACACGCACGGGCACGGGCACACGCACGGGCCTGCCGAGCGATCAGCCCCGGCGGAACACCTGCCGGAGGCGCTTCGTGAGCCGCCCCACGGCCTCGTCGTTCATGGTGTTGGCGAGGTCGAACGCCTCACGAGCCGGGTCGGACCCGGCCTGGATGCGTCGGAGTGCGGCATCGGCGCGGGCCCGCGAGTCGAGTTCGGCGAGCGGCATGTCGTCCTCGGGGTGGTGCTCGCCGCGAGGGTCCATGCGGTCCAGGTTACGCGCGACCGGGGTCGTCCGACCCGGCGTCGAGCTCGTCCACGACGCGGACCATCTCGTCCAGGAAGTCCACGACGACCGCCATCTCGTTGCTCGGCAGGTGCTCGGTGACCTCGAGCGCGCGTGCGTCGAGCTCCTCGATGACCCGAAGTGCGTGCCGCATCGAGGTGCCGGTGGCGGTGAGGATCACGCCACGGCGGTCGTTCGGGTCGGCGTGCCGTTCGACGTGGCCGCTGCGGACGAGCCGGTCGACGAGCGCCGACGTCGACGCTGCCGTGATCTCGAGCCGCTCGGCGAGGTCCTTCGCGTTGACGGTGCGGCCGTCGTGCTCGGCGTCGATCAGGAACCGGAGCGCCAGCAGCGCGTTCTCGCCGATCCCCAGTGCCTCTCGCGCTCGGCGCTGGGCAGCGCTCTCGGCCGTTCGGTACCGCCGCAGGGCGTTGAGGACGTCCACGGCGGAGACCGCGGAGTCCTCGTACCAGTACCCCGCGGTGCTGGTCATCACCTCGGACGTCATGCCCCCAATGCTAGACGCTCTAGTTAGATTGTCTAGCGAGCACGGAGACGGGACACCTGCAACACCCGTGACGCGGTTCTGTAACACCCCGGCAACGCCGGCTCGTTAGGTTCTGGACATGCAGGAGCAGCCGTGCTGAGTCGCCTCGCGGGGAACGTCTTCCACGTCGGGAGCGCGGTGGAGCGCACCGACGTCGTCGCACGGTTGCTCGACGTCTACGTCGCCCGCCGCGAACCAGGCACGCTCGACGACGACCGACTCGTGTCCACCGAGCTCCGCAGCGTCATCGGGACCACCGGCCCTGCGAACGACCCGGACCGCGCCGCCACCGTCGACGCCCTCGCGCTCGACCGGCACGAACCCGCGTCCATCGCCGCCGCGGTCGCCGTTGCCCGCGACCACGCACGTCGTGCCCGCGAGGTCGTCTCGAGCGAGCTCTGGGACTGCCTCGACGTCACGCGGTCGCGGATGCCCCGGAAGATCGCCCCGGACCGTGCGCACGAGTTCCTCAGTTGGGTGCGGGAGCGCAGTGCCCTCGCGATCGGGGTGGTCGAGGGGGACGCCAGCCGTGACGAGGTGTGGGAGTTCTTCACCCTCGGGCGCTCGCTCACCCGCTGCGCCTCCACGGCACGGCTGCTGGCGTCGCGGCTGCTCGAGCCGGACGCGGTCACCTCGTGGACGGCGGCGCTCCGGGCGTGCGGCGCGGGCGAGGCCTTCCTGCGTGGCCGTGACCACCTACCGGTGCCGTCCGACGCCGCCGCCTTCCTGCTCCTCGACGCGCACAGCCCGCGGTCGTTGCGCTTCACGGTGCACCGCGCGGCCGAGTGCCTGGCTGACGTCGCGCCGGCCTGCGTCGCGGACGAGGTCGCCGGGTTCGACGAGGTCCGCGCCCTGCTCGACGGGATCCCGGAAGAGTCGGCGCTCGCCGTGGCGGGCGACGTCGGGCTCCGGCTGGCGGTGGCTGCCGACCGGGTCGCCGCGGCCCTCGACGAGCGCGTCTTCGCGTCGTCCGCGCCCGTGCTCTGAACCCGCCCGGCGCGCGTGTCCGGAGCCGGGTCGGCGCGTGTGTGGGGACCGGGTCGGTCCGCGCGGCGCGACCGCGGCCGTGTGTCCGGGTGACGTCGGACGGGAGGCCCGTGGCGGCGCCGGTGCGGGCCTCCCGTCCGACCGTCGGTGCGTCACGGGCCGTCGGCCGACGGGCAGGGCGACCCGCCTGTCCGTCAGACGGCGCTGGACCGGTCGGCGAGCGTCTCGTCCCGTTCCAGCTCGCGGCGGAGCGCCGCGCGCGAGCCGACCACCGGCACGGCGTGCGTGATCGCCAGGTGCAGCCGCGAGTCGGCGTCGTAGCGCAGCCGGACCCGCTGGTACCGGACGAGCCAGACGAGCGCGATCCCGAGTGCGACGAAGCCCGAGGCCGCGCCGACGACGATCGCCCAGCGCGGGCCGAAGGCGTCGGCGACGGCGCCGACGAGCGGGGCGCCGATGGGAGTGCCGCCCGCGAAGATCGCCATGTACAGGGCCATCACGCGGCCACGCATCGCGGGCTTCGTCGTGGTCTGCACCAGGGCGTTCGCCGTGGTCATGAAGGTCAGGGACGCGAGCCCGACGAACACCAGGACGATCGCGAAGGTCCAGTACGTCGGGGCGAGGGCGGCCGCGGTGCACGCGAGCCCGAACCCGCCGGCGGCGAGCACGAGGGTGCGCATCCGCGGCTTGTCCCGGCGGGCGGACAGCAGCGCACCGAGCACGGAGCCGATGGCCATCACCGAGTTGAGCAGCCCGAACTCGCCGGCGCCCTGGTGGAACTCGACCCGCGCCATCGTCGAGGTGAAGATCGGGAAGTTCACGCCGAACGTGCCGACGACGAAGATCATGCAGAGCACGACGACGATGTCCGGCCGGGTGCGGACGTACCGGAAGCCGGCGACGATCTGCCCCTTCCCTCGGCCCGCCCGGACCCGTTCGGCGAGCTGGGCGGGGTCGACGAACCGGAGTGCGACGAGGACGGCCAGGAACGACCCGGCGTTGATGACGAACACCCAGCCGGACCCGATCGCCGCGATGAGCACACCGGCGACCGCGGGGCCGATCAGGCGCGCGGCGTTGAACGACGCGGAGTTCAGGGCGACGGCGTTCGAGACGTCCTCGCCCTGCACGACGTCGGAGACGAAGGCCTGCCGGATCGGGGCGTCGAACGCGGCGACGATGCCGAGTGCCAGGGCGAAGCCGTACAGCGCGAGCAGGGTGGCGGTGTGGGTCAGGACCATCACGCCGAGTCCCAGCCCGAGCAGCCCCATCAGGCCCTGGGTGACCATGAGCATCTTCCGGCGGTCGAACCGGTCGGCGGCGAGCCCGGTGAGCGGCAGGAGCAGCAGCTGGGGGCCGAACTGCAGGGCCATCGTGATGCCCACCGCGACGGCGTCGTCGTCGGAGAGCTGGGTCAGCACGATCCAGTCCTGGGCGGTGCGCTGCATCCAGGTGCCGACGTTCGACACCAGGGCCCCGGCGAACCAGATGCGGTAGTTGCGTCCGGCGAGGGAGCGGAACATGGCGGTCACTGCTGGGCCAGCCTCCTCATGATCTCGGTGGCGTCGGCGAGGGTGCTCCGCTCGTCAGCCGTGAGCGCTGCGAGTCGCGGGCTGAGCCAGCCGTCGCGGCGACATCGGGTCTCCTCGACGAAGGCCACTCCGGCGGGCGTCGCGCCGAGCAGCACCTTGCGGCGGTCGTCGCCGTGCCCGCACTTCGACACCAGACCCCGCTCGACCAGCACCGCGATGGTCTTCGTCATCGAGGGCGGTGTGACGCCGTCCTGTCGGCTCAGGTCGGCCAGGGTCATGGCGCCGTCGCGGTGGAGTCGCGCGAGGGCGGAGAACTGCGCGTCCGTGACGCTCGAGTCGGCCTTCTGGGCACGGAGTGTGCGGGACAGCCGGTTCACCGCGGTGCGGAGGTCGGTGGCGTCGGTCATCGGTCGTCAGCCTATCTCATTAGTTCAGCGAACGAACTTGATTTCGGGTGTACCGTGCTCATAGACAACACGTGTTGCCGAGAGAGAAGGAGAACATGTCCGAGTTCGAGGGCAAGGTCGCCGTCGTCACCGGTGGTGGCAGCGGCATCGGCGAGTCCGTCGCGAAGGAGCTCGCCGCGGCGGGCGCCACGGTGGTCGTCGCCGACATCAACCTGGCGGGCGCCGAGCGCGTCGCCGCGTCGATCGTGGAGGCCGGTGGCACCGCCCGCGCGTTCGAGGCGAACTCCGCGGTCGCCGCGGACAACGAGCGCATGGTGCAGTTCGCGGTCGACACGTTCGGCGCGCTGCACCTGGCCGTGAACAACGCCGGCATCGGCGCAGCACCGCAGCCCATCGGCGAGTACGACGTCGCCGGCTGGGACCGCGTCCGTGCGGTCGACCTGGACGGCGTCTTCTACGGGCTGCGCTACGAGATCCCCGCGATGGTGGCTGCCGGTGGTGGCGCGATCGTGAACATGGCGTCGGTGCTCGGCACGGTCGGCATGGCGCAGAACGCCGCCTACGTCGCCTCGAAGCACGCGCTCGCCGGGCTGACCAAGGTCGCCGCACTGGAGTACTCGTCGCAGGGCGTCCGCACGAACGCCGTGGGCCCCGGGTTCATCGACACCCCGCTGCTCCGCGGGTCGCTCTCGTCCGAGGCCATCGCGGCGCTCGAGGACGAGCACGCCTCGAAGCGGCTCGGCACCGACGCCGAGGTCGCCGCGCTCGTGCTGTTCCTGCTGAGCGACAAGGCCTCGTTCATCACGGGCAGCTACCACCTGGTGGACGGCGGCTACTCCGCCCACTGACGGCTCGGGTGCACCGCGTCGTTCCGGGCGTACCTGGTCGAAACGGGCGTACCTGGTCGGTTCTTCCGACCAGGTACGCCCGTTTCCGCTCTCCAGCGCTGGTGCGATGGGAAGGAACGTCGGACGGGAGGCCCGCCCAGCGTGCGCCGGTCGGCTCGCGCTGGGCGGGCCTCCCGGCCTTCAGAGCCGCGGGTCCGTCAGGATCGCGTCGTGCGGGAGCAGGGCGTGCACGCCCCACGTGCGGTTCGCGACCTGCGTGATGCGCATGCTCACCGCCACGCTCGCCATCGCGAGGGCCTCGGCGCGGCCGATCCCGTGCATCCCGGCGATCCAGTCGACCATCCGGTCGAGTGCCGTGGCCGTCGCGAGGTTGAGGTCGGCGTCGAAGCCGAAGGTGACGCGCCCCGCGGGGGTGTCGGCGTGCACGCCCTCGACCGGGGCCTGGTCGAGGAGCGTCAGGGTCATCGTCGTCGTCATGCCGCACTCGACCGCCGTGCCGGAGACCTCGCCGTCGCCCTGGGCCGCGTGCCCGTCCCCGACGTGGAGCAGGGCGTCCGGCACCGTCACGGGCAGGTACAGGGTCGAGCCGGCGATCAGCTCGCGGCAGTCGACGTTGCCGCCGCCGACCGTGCGGGGCGGGATCGTCGAGTGCGCCCCGGTGGCCTCTGGTGGGACGCCGACGACGCCGAGGAACGGTGCCGTCCGCACCCCGAGGCCGAGCTGGTTGACAGCCACCCGGGCAGCCACGTCGATGTCCCAGAGGAGCGGGCCGCGCGACGCCGGGTCGGTCAGGCCGAGTGCGCGGTTCACGGGGGAGTCGACCCCGCCCGAGGCCGTGTAGCCCCAGTCGTCGGGCACGAGGTCGTCGAAGTGCACCGCCAGGACCATCCCCGGACGTGCTCCCGCGACGGCGATCGGCCCGACCAGGCAGTGGCCTCGGCGCGGGTCGATCAGGGTCGGGGCGTCCAGGCCCGGGCCCGGCTGGCGTTCCGTGTAGCCCGCGGCGCTCAGGGTGCGGACGGTCACCGTGTCGCCCGGCTCCACGGTCAGGACCGGCTGGCGTTCGGCAGTGAAGACGTCGACGGCGGAGTCGACCGTGGCGTCGAGGTGGTGGGTGGTCACCGCTCGATCATCCCAGGGGGCGGTTCTGGCGGTTCCGGGCGTTCTGGGAAGGAACGTCCTCAGTGGAACTGGGGGATCGTGAGCCAGATGCCGGCCAGCACGGCGGCGGTGCACAGCGCGAAGCACACCACGGCTCCCGCCAGTGCCGCCGGCGGGGTGTGCCCGGAGCGCGGGGTCTCGTCGGAGTACTGCGTGCGCTCGCCGCCCGCGTCGTCCGGCTGCCCCGTGCCGAGCAGCCGGAGGCCGAGCGTGTACACGAGCACCAGGCCCACGGCGGCCACGAAGCCGACGCCGGCGACCGTGCCGATCGCGGTGAAGTCGATGTCCATCGTCGTTCCCCTCAGTTCGTCGCGCCGGTCGGCTGCGGCTCGGTCTGCTCGGCCGGCCCTGCAGCGCCGGTCGTGATGTCCTCGTGCGAGATCGGCTTGCGCTTGGCGAGGAGGAGGAAGGTGAGCCCGCCGGCCAGGGCGAGGACCGCGACGAGCACCAGCCCGAACACCGAGGTCGACGCGAGCCAGGTCGCGAGCGCCCCGACCACCGCAGCGGCCGGCAGCGTGATCACCCATGCGACGACGATGCGGCCGACGACCGACCAGTGCACGTCGGCGAGCTTCTTGCCGAGGCCCGAGCCGACGACCGCGCCGCTCGTCACGTGGGTCGTCGAGAGCGCGAAGCCCAGGTGCGACGAGATGAGGATCGTCGCGGCGGAGCTCGTCTCGGCGGCGAAGCCCTGCGGCGACTGCACGTCGGAGATCTTCTTGCCGACGGTCTGCATGATCCGCCAGCCGCCCATGTAGGTGCCGAGGCCGATCGCGAGCCCGCAGGCCAGGATCACCCAGAGCGCCGGACCGGTGCCGGCGGCCTGGTAGTTCGCGGCGATGAGGGTCAGCGTGATGACGCCCATCGTCTTCTGCGCGTCGTTCGTGCCGTGCGCGAGCGACACCAGCGACGCCGAGATCGTCTGTCCGTGCCGGAACCCGGTCGCGGCACCGTGGGTCGTCGCGTTCTTCGTGAGCACGTACGCCAGGTACGTCGCGACCAGGGCGATCACCCCGGCGATGACCGGGGAGAGCAGCGCCGGCAGCACGACCTTCGACACCACCGTCGCCCAGCTGATCGAGTTCAGCCCCGCCCCGATGATCGAGGCGCCGATGAGCCCACCGAACAGCGCGTGGGTGGACGACGACGGCAGCCCGAGGTACCAGGTCGCCAGGTTCCACAGCACCGCGCCGACGAGTCCCGCGAAGATCATCGTCGGGGAGATGTGGATGCCGTCCTGCCCCTCGCGGATGATGCCCTGCGAGACGGTCTTGGCGACCTCGGTGGACAGGAACGCGCCGACCACGTTGAGCACGGCGGAGATGAGCACGGCGGTCCGGGGCTTGAGCGCTCCCGTGGCGACCGACGTGGCCATGGCGTTCGCGGTGTCGTGGAACCCGTTCGTGAAGTCGAACACGAGGGCCACGACGATCACCAGCGTGACGATGACGATGACGTCCATGCGCAGGACGGTAGGCCCGCCCGGAACCCGCTGCGTGAACGCCGGGTGAACAGGTCCGGGATGGGGCGCGTCTGCGAAGATGCGGGTGTGCCAACCTTCTCCGCCGCTCGCGGCGACGCCTCGTTCACCGACGCCCACGGCGTCGAGATCGTCTACTCGACCTGGCGTGCGGCGCGGCCGAAGGGCGTCGTGCAGATCGCGCACGGCGTCGGGGAACACGGGCTCCGCTACGAACCGCTCGCGCAGGACCTGGTGCGCGCCGGGTACACCGTGCACGCCAACGACCACCGCGGGCACGGGCGTACCGGGCTGACCCAGTGGGACGGCGACCACGCCAAGCTCGGTCGGCTCGGCCCCGGCGGCCTGCGCGCTGCGATCGCCGCGGTCGAGCAGATGAGCGCGGTCGCGCGGGCCGACGAACCCGGGCTGCCGCTCGTGCTGCTCGGTCACTCGTGGGGGTCGCTCATGGCGCAGCGGATCGTGAACACCTCGTCGGACCGCTACGACGGCGTCGTCCTGTCCGCGAGCGCCTACCGGCTGCCCGGTTGGATGAACAGCGGCGACCTCAACGCCCGGCACGCAGGGTCCGGGCCCACCAAGTACGAGTGGCTCACCCGCGACCGGAAGATCATCGACGCGATGGCGCTCGACCCCCTGGCGGTCGAGGCCGACGTCATCGGGCTGTTCGGGCTCGCCGACACCCTCCGGCTGCTCGGTGTGCCGCGGCGGGGGATCCCGCACGACCTGCCGATGCTGCTGCAGGTCGGCTCCGACGACACCCTCGGGGGCCCGCGTTCGATCGAGCGTCTGGCGCAGGCGTACCGCCGACGCGGCCGGCTGTCCGACGTGACCGTGCAGGTGTACGACGGCGCCCGGCACGAGGTCTACAACGAGACGAACCGCGCCGAGGTCATCGGGGACCTGGTCGCGTGGCTCGACCGGGTGACCACGCGCTGACGGCGCTCGCCGGATCCTGCGACGCGACCGGTGACGGCCTGGAGGCCCGTGGCGGCGCCGCCACGCGCCTCCAGGCCGTCACCGGGCCGACTCACTGCCGGGCCGTCGGCCGTCCGGAATAGGGTTGCGGCATGCACGGTGAGTACAAGGTCCCCGGAGGCAAGCTGGTCGTCGTCGACCTCGAGGTCGTCGACGGCACGATCCAGCAGTTCCGCCTGGCGGGTGACTTCTTCCTGGAACCCGACGACGCGCTGCCGCTCATCGACGCGGCCGTGAACGGGCTCCCCGCCACCACCGACGCCGCGGGCATCGCCGCAGCGGTGCGGGCGGCCCTGCCGACCGATGCCGTGCTGCTCGGCTTCACGCCCGAGTCCGTCGGCGTCGCGGTGCGCCGTGCGCTGTCGCGGGCCTCGACCTGGCGCGACCACGACTGGCAGATCGTGCACGAGGGGCCGATCAGCCCGAACGAGCACCTCGCGCTCGACCAGGTGCTGACCGAAGAGGTCGGCGCCGGCCGCCGCGGTCCGACGCTGCGCATCTGGGAGTGGGACCAGCCGGCCGTCGTGATCGGCTCGTTCCAGTCGCTGAAGAACGAGGTCGACCCCGCCGGCGCCGAGAAGTACGGCGTGCAGGTGGTCCGACGCATCTCCGGCGGGGGCGCGATGTTCATGGACGCCGGGGCCGTCATCTCGTACTCGCTCTACGTGCCGTCCGACCTGGTGCAGGGCATGACGTTCGCCGACTCGTACGCGTTCCTCGACGAATGGGTGATCGAGGCGCTCAAGTCGCTCGGCATCGAGGCGTACTACCAGCCCCTCAACGACATCACCTCGACCAAGGGCAAGATCGGCGGGGCCGCACAGAAGCGCCTCGGCACCGGTTCGCTGCTGCACCACGCCACCATGAGCTACGACATGGACGGCGAGAAGATGGTGCAGGTGCTGCGCATCGGGCGCGAGAAGATGAGCGACAAGGGCACCACCAGCGCCGCGAAGCGTGTCGACCCGCTGCGCTCGCAGACGGGGCTGTCCCGCGCCGAGATCATCGAGCGGCTGATCGGCACCTTCACCCGGCTCTACGGGGCGACTCCCGGCGCGGTCACCGATGCCGAGCGTGAGAAGGCACAGGAGCTCGTGCGGACGAAGTTCGCGACGAAGGAGTGGCTCGAGCGGGTGCCGTGAGCCTGCGCCCGATCGACGGTGGACGCGGCGGCCGGAGCTGAGGGGGGACGTCCCGGCCGCCGCTGCTGTCGAGTGTGCGCCTCGACCTCATGAACCAGACGTGTGGATGATGAGAATCCCCCGCGCGGCTGATCCGCTCACCGCGCAGCCCACGTAGCGTCGCTGCCGTGAACTGGTTGATCTTCCTGGGGGCGGTGGCCGCCGTGGCCGTCGTGGTGTGGATCGCCGATCGCATGGGGTGGATCGACCTGTCGAACAAGTCCCAGCGGAGCGGCGGATCCGGAGGCATGGGCGGAATGCTGGACGAGGTGTTCGCGCCGACCCGGCACGAGACGCAGGCCGAGTACGAACGGCAGGCGAGCCTGCCGGAACAGGCCCCGTCACCGGCGGATCACGACCACGACCTGCTCAGCGGCAGTGTGCTCATCCGGGTGCCGACGGTGCGGACCGCCGGGCGGCACGAGGCCCGCGCGGGGACGCACGACCGGTCGTACTGAGCGGACGGGCGTCGCGCCCGTCTGTGCGTCGCTCGCGTCAGCGGGTCGTGAGCTCCTGGTAGTCCGGGTGCCGCTCGATCCACGCGTGCACGTAGCTGCACTGCGCGACGACCCGGCGCGACGAACTCGCGCGAACGTCGTCGAGGGCGTGCTGCACCAGGATCGACGCGTGCCCACCACCGCGGTGCTCGGGATCGACCTCGGTGTGCACGAAGCGGATCTCGTCGCCGTCGATCTCGTACGCAGCGAGACCGATGACCTCGCCGTCCTCGATCAGGGAGTACTGCTGCTTGTCGGTGTCGTTGCGGACCTCGGGTGCTGCTGCCATGCACTCGACCGTACGCCGGGGGCTGGGCGTGCGGTGCGTGTCTGCTCGGTGCGGTGCGGTGCGGTGCGGTGCGCGTCGAGCGTGTCCGCGCGGTGCGCGACAATGGGTCCGTGCGCAGGGGAGACGACCGAGGCCCGGACCGCGTCGTCCTCGGCGACGCCCTCGACGTGGTCCCCGCGTACCCGGAGGGCTCCTTCACGCTGGTGTACCTGGACCCGCCGTTCAACACCGGCCGGTACCAGCGTCGGCACGCGACCTCCGCCGTACCGAAGGCCGACGGCCCCGTGATGGGGTTCCACGGCCGGACCTACGAACGGGTGCGCGGCGACCTGATGCGCTTCGACGACCGATTCGAGGACTACTGGTCGTTCCTCGAACCCCGACTCATCGAGGCCTGGCGGCTGCTCGCCGCCGACGGCACGCTGTACCTGCACCTCGACTACCGCGAGTCGCACTACGCGAAGGTGCTGCTCGACGCGCTGTTCGGCCGCGAGTCGTTCCTGAACGAGATCGTCTGGGCCTACGACTTCGGTGCCAAGTCCAAGACGCGCTGGCCCACCAAGCACGACACGATCCTGGTCTACGTGAAGGACCCGTCGCGGTACTGGTTCGACTCCGAGGCCGTCGACCGCGAGCCGTACATGGCGCCGGGGCTCGTCACCCCCGAGAAGCGCGAGCGCGGCAAGCTGCCCACCGACGTCTGGTGGCACACGATCGTCTCGCCGACGGGCCGCGAGAAGACCGGCTACCCGACGCAGAAGCCCGAGGGCGTGCTGCGGCGGATCGTGCAGGCGTCGTCACGCGAGGGGGACTGGGTCCTCGACTTCTTCGCGGGCAGCGGGACCACGGGTGCCGTGGCACAAGCGTTGGGCCGACGGTACGTGCTGGTGGACGACAACCCTGCGGCGATCGACGTGATGCGGAAGCGGTTGCCGGGGGCGTCGTTCGAGGTGGCGGCAGCCGGGGCGGGGTCGGCATCGGGGGACGCGGCGCCGGCCGTCTGAGGCACGGTGTCGGCGGTGGCCGGTGCGCGGTGCGCGTGGTACACACGGGTGCATCGAGCGACAATGCGCGAGTCGTTCGACGCCCGTTCTGTCGGATGTTGCCCACGCACACGATGCGGGTGCGTGCTTCGACGATCCGCGAGTCGTTCGACGCGTGGATCGTCGGAACATGCCCACGCACCGAGCGAGCGTCCGCGCCGGCTACTCGACCGAGTGCCGCCCGTGCCCGTGCCCGTGCCCGTGCGCGTCGTCAGCGTCCGGCCGGGAGGCCCGGCTCGCCTCCGCCGCATCAGCGCTGGCACCATGGGCGTCCGGCTCCACGACCGCAGCCGCATGGGCGGCCCTGGTCCGGATCGCACCAGTCGTCGTCGGGGGTTCGTCGACCGGCGCAGCCGCCGAGTGCGCACCGTGCGTCGTGGCGTTCGGCAGCGGAGCGCGGGTGTCGTCGACCCCGCTCGGCAGCACCGAGACGTCCGACGCTCCGGCGGCCCGGGCGGACCGAGGCTGCACGTCCGGCGAGGTCGGCACGTCGGGCGAACGCGGCACGTCGGCGGAGGACGACCCCGACGGCACCGGACCAGCCCCGGGTGCCGCGGCGCCAGCGGCTGCGGCGGCACTCCCGTCCGACTCCGCACCGGCAGCGGTCCGCGCGGCGTCCGCCTGCTCCTGCAGCGCCGACGTCTTGCGCAGCGGCGGCACCCGGAAGAACCAGGTCAGCACGAACGCGAGCAGGATCACCGCGAGGCCGACGTAGTACACGCGGACGGCCGAGTCGCTGAACCCGACCAGGAACGGACGGCTGAGCCGGGGGTCCGCCCCGTTCAGGAACGACGTGTCGCTCGTCGCCGAGTCGGTGGACGAGCTCGCGGCCGAGTCGCCGCTCTTGAGCTGCTTGATGAGCGTCGGCGCGACCTGGTCGACGACGTTCTGCCGCTGCGCCTCGTCCGAGTAGTCGATCTGCAGCTTCCCGTCGACGACCGAGGCGTTCGCCTTCGAGGCCGCGGTCTCGAGCGCCTGCTGCTCGGCCGCGGGCTTCGCGTCGTCGACCTGCTGGGCGATGATCGTGTCCGCTGCGGCGGCGGGGACCGTGCCCGCGGCGACCTGCCGCTGCACGGCTGCCGTCACCTGCTTGGTCACGGCAGCATCCGCGGCCTGCTTCGCCTGCGCGGTGCCCTGGTCGAGACCGTCCTGCACGTTCTGCTGCACCGGGTCGACGATCTTCGTCCAGATCTCGTCCATCACGCCCTGGTTCTTCGACGCGTTCGCGACCGACGGGGTCATCGCGGCGTTCAGCGCGCTCTTCAGGTCGGACTCGTTCTGCATGGCGGCGCTGATGTTCGTCGGCATCAGGGTGAACAGCACGGAGAGCAGGACGGCGGTGCCCATCGTGCCGCCGATCTGCCGGAAGAACGTCGCGGCGCTCGTGGCGACACCGATGTCCCGCGGCGAGACCGAGTTCTGCGCGGCCAGGGTCAGCGTCTGCATGAGCTGCCCGAGTCCGAGCCCGATGCCGAACATGCCGAGCATCAGGAACCACAGGGGCCGGTCGGCGGTCAGGAACGTCAGGACCGTGAAGCCGACGGCCGTGAACGCCGTGCCGGTGATCGGGAAGGCCTGGTAGTTGCCGGTGCGGGAGATGATCTGGCCGGAGGCGATCGACGAGATCATCAGACCGAGCACCATGGGCAGCATGGCGAACCCGGACTCGGTCGGGGTCACGCCCTTGACGATCTGCAGGTACAGCGGGATCGTCAGCATCGCGCCGAACATGCCGAAGCCGACGAGCACGGACAGGATCGCGGACATCGAGAACACCCGCGATCCGAAGAGCTTCATCGGCAGGATCGCGTCGTCGCCCATGGCCCGCTCGACGATGATGAACGCGATCAGGCCGAGGGCGCCGATGGCGTAGCAGGCGAAGGCGGCGGGGGAGTCCCAGCCCCACTCGCGGCCCTGCTCGGCGATGAGCAGCAGCGGCACGAGCGTGACGATGACGAGCGTCGCGCCCCACCAGTCGATGCGGGGCTTGCCGCGGTCGCCGAACTTCGGCAGGTGCAGGAACGTCAGCACCATGAACAGGGCGATGATGCCGATCGGCACGTTGATCAGGAACACCCAGCGCCAGCCGGCGATGAACAGCAGCTGGTCCGCGCCGGCGAAGACGCCGCCGACGAGCGGCCCGATGACGGACGAGATGCCGAAGACCGCCAGGAAGTAGCCCTGGTACTTCGCCCGCTCGCGAGGGGCGAGCATGTCGCCCATGATCGCCAGCGGCAGGGACATCAGACCACCGGCACCCAGGCCCTGCAAGGCGCGGAAGCCGGCGAGCATGAGCATCGAGTCGGAGAACGACGCCGCGAACGAGCCGACGATGAAGATGCCGATCGCGGTGATGAAGAGCGGCCGGCGACCGAAGATGTCGGAGAGCTTGCCGTAGATCGGGGTGGTCACCGTCGACGCGATGAGGTACCCGGTGGTGACCCAGGCCTGCTGGTCGAGTCCGTGCAGGTCGTCACCGATGGTGCGGATCGCGGTGCCGACGATCGTCTGGTCGAGGGCACCGAGGAACATGCCGGCCATCAGGCCGTAGATCACCAACAGGATCTGTCGGTGGTTCATCACGACGTTGGACGCCGTGGTGGGGGCCGCGGGTGCGGTCGCCGTCTGGGTCATGAGCAGGGTCTCCCGGGTACCGATGCGCTGGCAGAACGATTTTTGCGCTGCCTGCAAAGTTACAACTGCCGCAAGTGCTCGGTCGCGCCGAGACCGCTTCCTGAGTGGATCGGCAGTCACGGTACGCCCGGTTCACCCCGGCGGCACACGGCCTGGAGGCCCGGCTCGGTTCCGTCGACGGGCTGCGGTGTCCGAGACCCGCAGCCCGTCCGACGAGGGCGCTACGCGCCCAGTGCTGCGTCGACGATCTCCTTGGCCTCGCGCTGCACCTGCTCGAGGTGCTCCTGCCCGACGAAGCTCTCCGCGTAGATCTTGTAGACGTCCTCGGTGCCCGACGGGCGCGCGGCGAACCACGCCTTGTCGGTGACGACCTTCACGCCGCCGACGGCTGCGTCGTTGCCCGGGGCCTTCGACAGCTTCGCGGTGATCGGGTCACCGGCCAGGGTGTCCGCGGTGATGGCGTCGCCGTCGAGCTTGCCGAGGCGCGCCTTCTGCTCCTTCGAGGCCGCGGCGTCGACGCGCTGGTAGACCGGGGCGCCGAAGCGCTCGGTCAGCTCGGCGTAGAGCTGGGACGGGGTCTTGCCCGTGACGGCGACGATCTCGGACGCCAGGAGCGCCAGGATGATGCCGTCCTTGTCGGTGGTCCACGCGGTGCCGTCGGTGCGCAGGAACGACGCACCCGCGGATTCCTCGCCGCCGAAGGCCACGGAGCCGTCGATCAGGCCGGGGACGAACCACTTGAAGCCGACCGGGACCTCCCACAGGCGACGGCCCAGGGACTCGGCGACGCGGTCGATGATGCTCGACGACACCAGGGTCTTGCCGATCGCGGCGTCGTCGCGCCACTCGGGTCGGTGCGCGTAGAGGTACTCGATCGCGACCGCGAGGTAGTGGTTCGGGTTCATCAGCCCGCCGTCGGGCGTGACGATGCCGTGCCGGTCGGAGTCGGCGTCGTTGCCGGTCAGGACGTCGAAGTCGTCCTTGCGCGCGAGCACCGAGGCCATCGCCGAGGGGCTCGACGGGTCCATCCGGATCTTGCCGTCCCAGTCGAGCGTCATGAACGCCCACGTGGGGTCGACCTCGGGGTTCACGACGGTCAGGTCGAGGCCGTAGTGGTCGCGGATGGCGTTCCAGTACGGCAGCGAGGCGCCACCGAGCGGGTCGGCGCCGATCTTCACGCCGGCACGCTTGATCGCCGCGATGTCGATGATGTTCTCGAGGTCGGCGACGTACGTGTTCAGGAAGTCGTAGCGCTCGGGCTCGGCATCCTCGGTGCGCTGCACCTCGGCGTTGCCGCCCTCGATGATCGCGTTCGCCCGGTTCGCGATCCAGCTCGTGGCGTCGCTGTCGGCGGGACCACCGTGCGGCGGGTTGTACTTGAAGCCACCGTCGCGGGGCGGGTTGTGGCTCGGCGTGATGACGATGCCGTCGGCGGTGTCCGGGTTGCCGGCACGGTTGTAGCGGATGATCGCGTGGCTCAGCGCCGGCGTCGGCACGAAGCCGTCCGCGCTGTCGGCGAGCACGCGCACGCCGTTGGCGGCGAGGACCTGCAGTGCAGTCTGCTCGGCGGGGGCGGAGAGCGCGTGGGTGTCGCGGCCGATGAAGAGCGGCCCGTCGGTGCCCTGGTCGCGGCGGTACTCCACGATCGCCTGGGTGATGGCGGCGATGTGGGTGTCGTTGAAAGCGGTGTCGAGCGACGACCCGCGGTGTCCGGACGTGCCGAACACGACCTTCTGCTCGGGGACCGAGACGTCGGGGACTCGGTCGTGGTACGCGGCGAGGAGCTCGTCGAGGTCGACGAGGTCGTCTGCGGTCGCTGGGGTGCCGGCACGGTCGTTCATGCGTCCATCCTGGCACCGAGTTGCCGAACTGGTCCGAACCTGACTTAGAATCAGGTCCGGAGGGACTTTGATGTTTGATGGTGAAGCGCAACCCGGCTGGTTCGACTGGCTTGGTATCGCTCTCGCGGTGATCGGCTTCGGCATCGGTTGGTGGCAGCTTCATAAAACGACCGACGCGGCTGAGGTTGCTACGACTGCCCTTGCAAAGGCTCGCAAGAAGCTAGTTTTTGATCAACTCGCTGCCGTTCAGGGCCAAGTAAGCTCGGTGATCGCCGATCTAGACTTTGCGATCGATTCGAACGACCGAGAAGTTGCTCACCGCGCTCTCCTTCGGTTCAGCTATGCAGCTTCGGAGATACGAGCTCTTTTGGCGGCGGTCGATGAGGAATTTGGCGACTACTTCGACCTGACCGAGCGTTTCGCTAGTTCAAGCGGGACGGCGCTCGATGTTAAGGCGAACATCGTTGGGCGGCCAAGCCCAGATATTGCTCGCCTGGCTAAGGCCGTGACCAAAGAGATTAGATCGGTGTCGGTTTCTTTAGACAACGAGATTGCCAAGGGTCGATATGAATTAGGAGATAGTGCAAATGTTTGATGAACGCGAGTGGTCGCAAATCGTCGACCGCCTTATCAGACTAACTCGCCAGCAGTCGGTTGCGTGGAAGACGGTACAAACGGAGGACGGATCGCGTGAGTGGGTCGAAACGCGCGCTGGAGATCTGGAGTTTTTGGTCGGGTCTGTCGATGAGGACCGAAGGCCGCCATTTTACCTGGCGGTTTGGGATGTTGAAGCAACTCGTTACTTGGCTCGCGTAGAATCAGAGCCTTGGCCCGACGACGTGGGGTCAGACGCCTCACTCAGTGCTGCTCAAAAGTTGATCGAGCTCCGTGCATTGGCCTATCGATCCGCGCAGGGCTCTCCGCAGTTACTCGCCCGAATCATGGAGAACCTCAACGAGGTCGAGCGGGACCAGGATCTGTTCTGACAGCTCGGGGGAAGTGGCTTGCGCCGCGTGTTTCCCGGCGAAGCGGCTAGCGCCTAGGGGGAAGTGCACGAGCGGCCGCCCGGCCCGGGTCGAGGGGGGACACCCGGGAGGACGACCGCTCGCGGTCTGGGGGAGGCCGGAGCCTCAGGCGGTGCGGAACGAACCCGTCGCGGTGCGGAACGAGCCGGTGACCGTGCGGGTCGACGCGGTGACCGTACCGGGACGCGACCGCTGCGTGTCCACGAAGCGGCCGAGGCGCCCGGCGACCGGCACGCCCGTGTAGGTGCCCGACGGCTCGGTGGTGCTGCGGCCGGTGTACGACCCGCGCACGTCACGCCCGTCGATGCCGGACACGAAGCTGCCGCCGAACGGGAAGGTGCTGTTCGTCATGGGGTCTCCTCGGTGGTGACGCCGTCGGGACCGTCGGACCGACGACCCTGGCGACGTCGGCTGTGACCCGAGCCTACGACACAGTCTTGCATCATGCAAAAGAACTGCACGAACGTGCACGGTCAGGCCAGCAGCTCGCAGAAGTTCCGTCCCTCGGTCGTCCAGCTCTGCCGTGCGACCAGCCCGGCGTCGGCCGCGTGCCGGTGCAGCGCGTCGAGCCCGACCTCGGCCCACGGGAACTCGGCGCTCTCGTTGCCGTCCGCGTCGACCACGCGGGCCGTGTAGACCCGGTCGGCGTCGACGTCGGGGTTCGTCTCGACGACGACGCGACCACCGACCCGCACGATCTCACGGCAGCGGACGAGCAGTGCGGTGGGGTCGCCGCCGATGCCGATGTTCCCGTCGATCACCAGCGCGGTGTCCCAGTGGCCCTCGTCCGGGACCGCGTCGAACACCGATCCCTGCATGGCGGTGCCGCCGGAGCGCTGCGCGATCGCGACGGCCTCGGCCGAGACGTCGACGCCGAGCGCCGGGATGCCACGAGCCTGCGCGGCGACGAGCATCCGCCCGGGGCCGCAGCCGATGTCGATGACCCCGCCGTCGACGTCGTCCAGGAGCGAGCGGTCGACCCGGTCGGCCGCGGCGCTCCAGCGACCGACGTCCATCGTCGTGACCTCGCCGGGACGCGACGGGTCGGTGAGGCGCAGGCGGCCGTCGGTACGGAGGGCCCTGGCGTAGGGCTCGCCGCCACCGGCGCCGAACGAGACGGGTGCGTGCATGGTCATCGGGTGCTCCCCACGGTCTCGGCACGGAGTGCCCGGCTGAACTCGGAGTCGGGCACCAGTTCGGCGACCCGTTCGGCGTCGGCGACGGTGTCCACGTCGAGCAGCTCGCCCAGGATCCCCACGTCGAGACCGGCGTCGGTCAGGCGGGCGAGCTGGACGGCGCCGGTGTCCTCGCGGGACATCGGGACGCCGCGGAGCAGGTCGCCGGAGGGCTCCCGCAGGTACAGCGACCAGAAGCCGCCGTCCTCGGCCGGTCCGAACCAGCCGTCGCGCTCGGGGGCGTCGAACACCGGGGCGAGCTCGGCGGCGGACGCCTGCGGAGTGTCCATGCCGACCAGGAGCAGCGGGCCGTCGACCGCGTCGAACAGGAACCCGAGGCGCTCGTCCAGGCCGCCGCCAGGCTGGTGCAGGACCTCGAAGCCCTCGGCGCCGGCTGGCACGACGGTGCCGTCGAAGAACAGGACCCGACGCGCCGCGGGCAGGGCCTGCACGGTGGCGAGGGTGTCGGCGAGGCTGCCGGCGGCGACGCGGGCCGCGCCCTCGGGGGAGAGCGCCGGTGTCAGGCGGGTCTTCACCTTGCCGGGCAGGCACTCCTTCGCGACGACGGCCACGGTGACGGGCGTGCTGGTGGGGGTCTCGGTGGTCACGAGCGCGCCTCCTCGGCGACGGTGCCGGATGCGGCGACGGGGGCGGATGCGGCGCCGGCGAACGGGGCGGAAGCGGACGCAGCGGGACCGGCCACGGGGGTGGAGCCGGCCACGGTGCGGACGGGGGCCGGCGCGACGACGCGGGTCCGCGCCTCCCGGCGGTACGCACGGAGCAGACGGGACATGTCCCGCACCGCGTTGATCGTGCCGCGGAGCGTGCCCGTGACCTTGCTGTCGCCGATGCGCTGTGCGTACCCGATGTCGGACTCGTCGACGCGCCATCCGGCGGCGTGGGCGGCCAGGACCATCTCGAGCGGGTAGCCGCTGCGGCGGTCGCGCAGGTCGAGGGAGACGAGGTCCTCGCGGCGCATCACGCGCATCGGGCCGAGGTCGCGCAGGCGGTAGCCGGTCGCGCGGTGCATGAGGACGGCGAGGACGCGGTTCGCGAAGCGCGCGTGCGGGGCCCACGCACCGCGGCCGGTCGGGACGCGACGGCCGAGTGCCAGGTCCACGCGGCCACTGGCCACGCGGTCGACCAGGGGCGGGAGCTCGGCGGGGTCCATCGAGGCGTCGGCGTCGCAGAACGCGACGAAGTCGGCGGTCGCCGCGGCGACCCCGGCGGCACAGGCCGACCCGAACCCCTTGACGGGTTCCGTCACCACCAGGGCACCGTGGGCGCGGGCGACGTCGGCCGATCCGTCGGTCGACCCGTTGTCGACGACGATCGCCCGGTAGCCCGTGGGGAGGCGCGCGATGACCTTCGGCAGGGCATCCGCCTCGTCGAGGCACGGCAGGATCACGTCGACAGTCATGTCCGTCATTCGGTGCGGTCGGTCGGATCGACGGGTCTGTCCTGGCATGCACTCGACACAACACGACGACGCGCTGCGGGGTACAGGAAACTGCCGGGTCCTGGTCGTTCAGCGCGCTCGACGCGCGTCCGGTCCCCAGAACGGGGGACAGGGGCACGCGCGGGTCTCGCGTCCTGGGGGTCCCAGGAGGCCGTCGTGTCGTCGAGACGCCGCCGAGTACGGCGGCGTCTCGCGCACCAGGGGGCGTGGTTCCGACACGACGGCGTCCCGCGGGGACGTGGGGGGCGGGGACTCCGGACGGGAGGCGCGGGGCGGGGCCGTCACGGGCCTCCCGTCCGGTGGCTGGCCGCGTTCTCAGGCACGGCCTGCGGTGCGCCGCTCGCGCACGCGTTCCGGCTAGCGGACGGCGCTGCGGAGCGGAGCCGTCGCGAAGTCGCGCATGCCGGCCTCGAAGTCGACCTCGGCGTGCCAGCCGAGCTCGGCGGCGATGCGTGCCGAACTCGCCGTGACGTGGCGGACGTCGCCCAGACGGTACTCGCCCGTGACGACCGGCTGCGGGCCGTCGGGGCCGGCGATGGCGGCGGCCATGTCGCCGATGGTGTGCACGGTGCCGGAGCCGACGTTGTACGCGCGGAACGTGTCCGACGGCAGGTCGGCGGTCGCCGCGATGGAGGCAGCGTTCGCGCCGGCGACGTCGTCGACGTGCACGAAGTCGCGTCGCTGGGCGCCGTCCTCGAAGACGCGGGGTGCCTCGCCGCGGGCCAGCGCCGAGCGGAACAGGGACGCGACACCGGCGTAGGGGGTGTTCGCCGGCATGCCCGGTCCGTACACGTTGTGGTAGCGGAGGGCGATCGCGCGACCGCCCGTGGCGCGTGCCCAGCTCGAGGCGAGGTGCTCCTGCGCGACCTTCGTCTGCGCGTACACGTTGCGGGGGTCGAGTGCGGCCGACTCGTCGATCAAGCCGGGCAGCAGGGGCTGACCGTCGGAGCCGATCGGGTCGAAGCGGCCGGCGTCGAGGTCCTCGCGGCGGCGAGCCGGCGGACGGGTGGGTTCGCCGGAGGCGGTGGTGTACGCACCCTCGCCGTAGACGACCATCGAGCTGGCGACGACGAGCCGGCCGATGTCGTGCCGGTCCATGCCGGCGAGGACGTGGGCGGTGCCGGCGTCGTTCGACGAGACGTAGTCGGGGGCGTCCTGGAAGTCCACGCCGAGGCCGACCTTGGCGGCCTGGTGGCACACGACGTCGATGCCGTCGAGGGCGGCGTCGAGGGCGACCCGGTCGCGGACGTTGCCGTGCACGAACGCGATGCCCTGCTGCTGGTGGGCGTGGACGACCTCGGCGGGGTCGCCGTGCACGTCGTCGCGCAGCGAGTCGAGGACGCGGACCTCGTGGCCGTCGGCCAGGGCATGGCGGACGATCGCGGAGCCGATGAAGCCCGCGCCGCCGGTGACGAGGAGGCGGCTCATGCGGTGACACCCGCGTTGGCGGTGGCGTCGTCGGTGGCATCGGCGGTGGGCCGGGCCTGCATGATGCGGGCGCTCGCGCTGGTCGGGACGAGTTCGCGCGGGGTGAAGTCAGCGGGGACGGCGGCGACGATCCGGCCGATGGCGCGGACGATGACCTCGTTTGCGCGGGCGAGGCGTTCCATGACGAGGGCGTGGGTGACGACGGCTCCGGCGTCGTCGACGTCGGGACTGCTGGCTGCTGCAGCGGCTGCGGCCTCGTCCTCGGTCGGGGCCAGGCCGGCGTCGGCGTCGGTGACGAACGACAGGTTGACCGTGGCGATGCCGAGTTCGGCGGCGAGCGGGACCTCGGGCGTCATCGTCATGTTGATGGTGTGGCCTCCGGCCTGGCGGAGCCAGACGGACTCGGCGCGCGTCGAGAAGCGGGGGCCCTGGATGACGACGCACGTGCCGGTCGGACGGAACGGCACGTCGAGCCCGGCGACGGCGTCGATCGCCGCGCGGCGGAGCGTCGGGTCGAACGGGTCGGCGAAGGACAGGTGCTGCACGTCGTCCTCGAAGAACGTGTCGGCGCGGCCCCAGGTGCGATCGATGAGCTGGTCGGTCACGACGAAGGTGCCCGGGGCGTAGTCGGGATGCAGGCCGCCGACGGCGCTCGAGGACACGACCGCGCGGACGCCGAGCGAACGGAGCGCCCAGACGTTCGCACGGTGGTTGATGCGGTGTGGGGCGACGGAGTGCTCACGGCCGTGGCGGGTCAGGAACGCGACCCGTCGTCCGGCCATCGTGCCGATGCTGATCGGGCTCGACGTCGGGCCGAACGGGGTCGGGACGTCGAGCTCGTCGGCGGTGCCCTCCTCGAACAGCTGGTAGAGGCCGGAGCCTCCGATGACACCGATCGTCACGGCTTCGTCGTTCTCCACAGGTCCTCCGGTTGGTCGTCGGCGCGGGCTGCGCGCTGGATACGCTACTGACGGCGCCACCGGGCGAACCGGGAGCGGCGCCGCCAACCCCTGTTCGGAGGCACCTGTGCGAACGATCGGTCAGCACCGCGACGACCTGGCGGCGTTGCTCGCGCCGGTGGTGGCGGGCCTCGGAGCGGAAGAACTGTCGCTCGACGAGCTCGTGGGTGCGGGTGCGCGTGTCGGATCCGCGCACCGCGTGCTCGCTGCTCCCGTCGCGTCGCCCGTTCCGCTGCCGCCCTTCGACAACAGCCAGATGGACGGGTTCGCCGTGCGGGTCGCCGAGGCCGGGCAGCAGGTCCGGGTCGTCGGACCGGTGCCGGCCGGCGTGGTGCCCGAACCGCTCGAACCCGGCACCGCCGCGCCGATCATGACCGGTGCGCGGATCCCCACCGGTGCAGACGCGGTGTTCCCCGTCGAGGCGACCGAGCCCGGTGCGTTCCCGGCGGCGCTGGAGCTGCCATGGGTGACGGTGCCCGCCGACCTGACCGCGGGCACCTTCGTGCGGGTCACCGGCAGCGACCTGCCCACCGGCGCCGAGCTCGCTCCGGCCGGTTCCGCCGTCACGCCGGCGCTGCTCGGGGCCCTGGCTGCTGCGGGGGTGACGACCGTTTCGGTGCGCCGACCCCTGCGGGTCCTCGTCGTGTCGACCGGCTCGGAGCTGCAGGGCGCCGACACGGACGCGGCGACCATCGGCGACGCGAACGGCATCGCGCTGCGCGCGGCCCTGGCGCAGGTCGGTGCGGACCCGCGTACGGTCCGGGTGCCCGACGACGTTGCCGCCTTCGACGGCGCGCTCGATGCGGCCGTGGGGGACTGGGCCGACCTCGTGGTGACCACCGGGGGCATCAGTGCGGGGGCATACGAGGTCGTGCGACAGGCACTCGGACCCCGTGGGCTCGCGGTGACGCCGGTCGCGATGCAGCCCGGTGGGCCGCAGGCATTCGGCAGCGTCGTGTTCGGAGACGGTCGCGCCGTACCGGTCGTGTCCTTCCCCGGCAACCCGGTGTCGGCGCTCGTCTCGTTCGAGGTGTTCCTGCGCCCCCTGCTCGCCGCCGCCGTCGGGCTCACGCCGGACCGCCCCACGCAGGTCCTGCCGGCGGCGTCCGCTGCCGGCTCACCCGCCGGCAAGCACCAGATCCGCCGCGGCCGGGTGCAGGACGGCGCCGTGCACTTCGTCGGTGGGCCGAGCTCGCACCTGCTCGTGCACTACGCCGCCGCCACCCACCTGGTGCACGTCCCCGTCGGCGTCGACACCGTCGAACCCGGCGACCCCCTGACCGTCTGGAGCCTCCGATGACCGACCCGTCCGCCTCCGACCAGCTGTCGCACGTCCGCGCGGACGGCAGCGCGCACATGGTCGACGTCTCCGCGAAGGACGTCACCGACCGCTCGGCGACCGCCACCGCCACCGTCGTCAGCCGCCCCGACGTCGTCGCACGCATCCTCGACGGCTCGCTGCCCAAGGGCGAGGTCGTCGGCACCGCCCGCATCGCCGCGATCATGGCGGTGAAGAAGACCTCCGACCTGATCCCGCTGTGTCACCCGCTGCCGATCGCCGGCGTGCAGGTCGACATCACCGGCGCCGACGACCGCGTGCTGATCGAGGTGTCGGTCCGCACGACCTCGCGCACGGGCGTCGAGATGGAAGCCCTGACCGGGGCGAGCGTCGCCGCCCTGACGGTGTACGACATGGTGAAGGCCGTCGACCGAGCGGCCGTGATCACGGACGTCCGCGTGCTCGAGAAGCACGGCGGACGCTCCGGGGACTGGAGCAACCGATGACCGCCGAGCCGACCAGGGGCCGGGCGGCCGTCGTCGTGGTGTCCACGCAGGCCGCCGCCGACGCCGCGCTCGACCGCACCGGACCCGTCATCGCCGACTGGCTGCGCGAGCTGGACTTCACCGTCGCCGAGCCCGTGATCGTCCCCGACGGCGGGGCGATCACCGAGACCGTCACCGCCGCACTGCTGGCCGGGGCCCGGATCGTCATCACGACCGGGGGCACCGGCGTCACCCCGACCGACCGGACGCCCGAGGCCGTCGCGCCCCTCATCGACCTGGAGTTACCCGGTCTCCTCGAAGAGATCCGTCGTCGCGGGCTCGTGGGCGCCGGTCCGACCGCACTGTTGAGCCGCGGCATCGCCGGCATCAGCAGCGGCGGATCCCTGATCGTCACCCTGCCCGGGTCGCGCGGCGGGGTGGCGGACGGGCTGGCCGTGCTCGACGGGCTGGTCGAACACGTGCTCGCGCAGGTGCACGGCGAGGGCCACGCCCGGCGGAGCGCGTCGTGAGCGTCACCGAGGCCGCCGCACGGGTCGTGCTCGCTGACGTCGTCGACCGAGACATCAGCGTCGACGAGGTCGCAGCCGTGGTGGCCACCGAGCAGGACGGCGCCGTGGTGACCTTCGCCGGCGTCGTCCGCGACCACGACGGTGGCAAGGGCGTCACCGCGCTCGACTACGAGCGGCACCCCAGCGCCGGCGAGGTCATCGCCGAGGTCGCCCGGACCATCGCCGAGGACCACCCCGACGTCCGGATCGCCGTGCTGCACCGGGTCGGGGCGCTCGGCATCGGGGACGTCGCGCTCGCCGCAGCGGTGTCGTCGTCGCACCGTGCGCAGGCGTTCGCCGCGTGCGGTGCCCTGGTCGACCGGGTGAAGGAGCGCGTGCCGATCTGGAAGCACCAGCGGTTCACCGACGGGACGGACGAGTGGGTCGCGGCGCTGTGACATCTGCCGAACGGTCCAACGCCGAACTGACAGCGGTGGAACGCCGGTGGACCGAGTCCGAGGACCGCGCTCGCGCCGTCTCGGCGAAGCCCCAGGGTGCGCTCCTGCAGGTCCGTTGGTTCGTCCTGGCGATCGTGCTGGTGTTGGTCGTGCTCGGCGTCGGGGCGATCGTCCTGCCCGCCGGCTCCGACGCGCGCTTCGCACTCTCGGCGGCGGTCGCCGCACTGGGTTTCGGGGCCGGTCTCGGTGAAGCCGTGCAGGTCGGCATCCGCCGGAGACGGAACGGGGTGGCAGCTCGTCCTGCGCCGGTGCTCGCGCCGTTGCAGCAACACGAGCAGCGCGCGGTGACCGCGGCTGCGACCGGGCGGCGCGCTGCCCCCGCCGACCGGCTGGCGATCGTTCGAGCTCGAGCCGTCGAACTCGCCGACGGCACCGGCCTCCAGCTGACCGTGGGGCTCGTCGTCGTTTGGGCGGCGGTTGCGTTCTCCGGGTTCACGTTCTGGCCCGTCTACCTGGCGGGTGGTATCGCCGCCGCGGGGCAGTTCGCCTTGACGGCACGTTCCGTCGTGCTCGCCCGTCGGTACCTCGACGCCCACCCTGTGCACCTTCGCAACCACGACGCTCGTTCGGGGAATGGTGAGACTCCAAGCGGGTCCATAGAATCGCGAACATGAGCGTCTTGCTGCCCGGGATCACCGTCATCCTGTTGGTCTTCGCCCTGATCGACATCCTGACGAAGACGGATGACCAGATCCGCGGCCTGCCGAAGATCGCGTGGGTGATCCTCGTGATCCTGGTCCCCGTCGTCGGCAGCATCGTCTGGTTCGCCATCGGGCACGACTGGGCTCCGGGCGAACGGAACCACGGTCGCTACATCGAGCCCACCCGCCACGAGGACCGCTACGCCACCCTCGGCGAGGCCCGCAGCGCCCACGGCACGAAGCGCGTGACCGGCACCGAGCAGGAGCTCGCCGAGCTCGAGCGCGAGATCGAGTACTGGGAGGCGCAGGCCCGCCTGAAGCGCGCGAAGGAAGCCGCGGGCGAGGGCGACACCGCCCCCGCGAGCTGATCGTGTCCACGCCGGCCCCGCATGAGTTCGCCGGAGCCACGGTCTCCGAGGAGACCTGGCAGCAGGTGGAGGACCGTCTCGCGGGGGCGCCAGTCGGACCGCGTGTCCGCCGTTCGATGGTCCGGCGGGTCATCTGGATCGTGCTGGCCGTCGTCGCCGCGGTTGCAGCCGGGTGGCTGAGCGCCGAACACCTGCCGCGCTTCGAGCTGCCCTCGACCGGAAGTGGCCTGCCGGACTGGGCGTTCTTCGTCATCGTCCCGCTCATGATCGTTGGCCCGGTCTGCTGGGTCACCGCAACCGTCCGAGGCGGTGGACAGTTCCAGAGCGCGCTGTCCGACCCGATGCTCGGGCTTCCTCGTGCCGTCCGCCGACGGATCGAGCGCATGGCTCGTGGGCAGCAGCCCGCCGATCCGCAGCACCGGACCGCGCTCGTCGCACTCGCCGGCCGTCGGCTCGGTCAATCGACATCGACGTTCTGGCTCGCCCTCGGATGGACGCCGTTCGCGTTCGCGCAGTTCCTGCTCAACTGGGCGACGATGTTCGGGCTGCTGTACGCGCTCCTCACCGTGTTCTTCCTCGCGATGCTGCTCTGGACCGTCAGCAAGCGGAAGCAGTGGCGAGCGTTCCTACAGGAGACCGAGCCCCGCGCAGGAGCGGAGCCAGCCCCCGCGAGCTGACCCGGGCCTCCAGGCCATCGCACCGTGCGCGGTCCGTCGGCTGGTGCGAGGTTGCGCGTTCCGTGTGCCGCTCCAGGCTCGCACCGAGCGGGCAACCTCGCACCACTCGAACAAGCGCGCACGCCCCCAACCACCCGCCCCGCACCCACCACCCCGCCGCGCCACCTACCCTTGACGCGTGGCACATCTCCTCGGCGCCGAGAACCTGCATCTCGAGTTCCCCACCAAGGTCGTCTTCGACAACGTCACCCTCGGCATCGACGAGGGTGACCGGATCGGCGTGGTCGGTCGGAACGGCGACGGCAAGTCGACCCTCCTCGCACTGCTGTCGCAGCGCCTCGAGCCGGACGGCGGCCGCGTCACGCACCGCCGCGGGCTGACGATCGGCTACCTGGACCAGCGCGACATCCTGCCCGAGGGCGCGACCGTCGGCAGCACCGTCGTCGGCGAGCTCGAGGAGCACGAGTGGGCCGGCGACCCGAAGATCCGCGACATCATCGGTGGGCTGGTCTCGGACATCCCGTGGGACGTCAGCGTCGACGACCTGTCCGGTGGGCAGCGTCGTCGTGTGGCACTCGCGCGGCTGCTGGTCGGCGACTGGGACGTCCTGTTCCTGGACGAGCCGACCAACCACCTGGACGTCGAGGGCATCGAGTGGCTCGCCGGGCACATCAACCGCCGCTGGTCGTCGAACCAGGGCGGCATGGTCGTCGTGACGCACGACCGGTGGTTCCTCGACGCCGTGTCGACCGACACGTGGGAGGTCCACGACGGCGTCGTCGACCCCTTCGAGGGCGGCTACGCCGCGTACATCCTGCAGCGCGTCGAGCGTGACCGGCAGGCGGCCACGATCGAGCAGCGCCGGCAGAACCTGGCCCGCAAGGAGCTCGCGTGGCTGCGCCGCGGTGCCCCGGCCCGCACGAGCAAGCCGAAGTTCCGCATCGACGCGGCGAACGCCCTGATCGACGACGTCCCGCCCATCCGCGACACGGTCGCGCTGTCCCGGACCGCGACCGCACGCCTCGGCAAGGACGTCGTCGACCTGCTCGACGTGAGCGTCTCGTTCGACGGCACGCAGATCCTCGACCGCATCGAGTGGCGCATCGCCCCGGGGGAGCGGACCGGCATCCTCGGCCCGAACGGTGCCGGCAAGTCGACGCTCCTCAACCTGGTCTCGGGTCGGCTGCAGCCGACGAGCGGGCGGGTGAAGACCGGCAAGACCGTGCAGGTGGCGGTGCTCGACCAGCAGCTCGCCGACCTGCAGCAGTTCGCCGACGACCGCGTGCGCGAGGTCGTGGCGCGCAAGAAGACGAGCTACGTCGCCGACGGCAAGGAGATGACGCCGTCGCAGCTGCTCGAGCGGCTCGGCTTCACCTCGGAGCAGCTCTCCACGCCGGTCAAGGACCTGTCCGGTGGGCAGAAGCGGCGCCTGCAGCTCATGCTCATCCTGCTCGACGAGCCGAACGTGCTCATCCTCGACGAGCCCACCAACGACCTCGACACCGACATGCTCGCCGCCATGGAGGACCTGCTCGACACCTGGCCCGGCACCCTGCTGGTCGTCAGCCACGACCGGTACCTGCTCGAGCGCGTCACCGACCAGCAGTACGCCGTGCTCGGCGGGCACCTGCGCCACCTGCCCGGCGGCGTCGACGAGTACATGCGTCTGCGCGAGGCCGGCACCGGTGGCGGGACCGCCTCTGCGGCTGCCGCCGCATCTGCCGGGAGGCCCGACACCGTCGGCGGGACCGGCTCGGCCGGTGCCGTGGCCGGGTCCAGTGCATCGACGTCCGGTTCCGGGTCTGCCGCGTCGTCGCTGTCGGGCGCGGAGCGTCGCACGGCCGAGAAGGAGATGTCGGCGCTCGACCGGAAGATCGCGAAGGTCGGCGCGGACCGCAAGAAGCTGCTCGACCAGTTCGCGACGCACGACCAGTCCGACTACGCCGGGTTGGGGACGCTCCAGGCTCGTCTGGGGGAGCTCGAGGCGGAGGTCGAGCAGCTCGAGGAGCGCTGGCTCGAGGTCGCGGAGCTGCTCGGGGTCTGAGTCGGTCTACTCGACCGATGCGGGGTCGACCGTCTCCTGGCCGCTGTCCGTCGGTGTGGCGTCCTGGGGTGCCCCACCGCCGGGGTTCGCCACGACCTCCCACAGGTGCCCGTCCGGGTCCTGGAAGAAGCCGGACCACATGCCCCACGGGCGTGTGTACGGCGGTTCGGGCATCGTTGCGCCCGCTGCCTGCGCTCGCTCGAGGAACGCCTCGGCCTCGGCCTGACTGCCCGTGAAGTGCCCGATCGTGCTGCTCGGCGCCGTGGCCAGCTGCACGCCGGAGTCCTTCGCCATGTCGTCCCGGCCGTAGACGCTGACGATCAGGCCGTCGTCGAGAGTGAACATCGCCGTGGTGCCGCCGGCCTGCGTCTCGGTGGCGGGGTATTCGGTGCCGATGACGCCGCTGCCCTCGACGCCGAGCAGGGCGCGGTAGAACTCGGCCGATCGAGCGACGTCGGCGACGGCGAGGGTGATGGCGTGCATGCGCCGCACGCTACGCCGGGGCCGCTCGGCCCGCGTCGCGCTTTCGGTCAGTCCCCGAGACCCAGGATGAGTCGGCGGAGCAGCCCGGCCAACTGGCCCTGCTCGTCGGCGGAGACCCCGGACAGGATGTCGCGCTCGGCGGCCAGCAGGTCCGCGATCGCCGCGTCCACCGCCACCCGGCCCTTGCTCGTCAGCGAGACGAGGATGCCGCGACCGTCCTTCGGGTCGGTCCGTCGGCCCACGAACCCCCGGGCCGCCAGGCGATCAACCCGGTTCGTCATCGTGCCGCTCGACACCAGGGTCTGCTGCAGCAGGGTCTTCGGGCTCAGCTCGTACGGCTCACCCGCTCGCCGCAGGGCGGACAGCACGTCGAACTCCCACGGCTCCATGTCGCTCGCGTCGAAGGCCGTCCGCCGGGCACGGTCCAGGTGTCGGGCGAGCCGGTCCACGCGGGACAGCACCTCGAGCGGGCCGAAGTCGAGGTCGGCACGCTCACGACCCCACGCCGCGACGATGCGATCGACCTCGTCCTCATGCGGCATCCCTCCATCTTGGCCGAACCCGGAGCGGACAGCCAGCCTCGTCGGTCGTGGGAGGATGGAGGAGCACCTGCGGGTGCGTTCCGCCTTGGTGTAATGGCAGCACGACGGCCTTTGGTGCCGTTAGGTCCGGGTTCGAATCCTGGAGGCGGAGCGGTTTCGTGCTCCGAGCCGCACTGGTGCTCGCCCGCACCGGCGGGGAGCTCGTGCTGCACCCCGTGCCCGACGACGAGCTGCCCTTCGCCGAATGCGGACACACGCGACCGGGTGTGTGACGGAGACCACCACCGTGGTGTCCTCGGTCGTCATCGTCGCTGGCCTCCCGGTCTCTCCGGCTGGCGCTCGAACCCGCTGCGCGACACAGCTGGTACCGGATCGCCCGGTTGCCCACCGAGCTCCTGAACGGACTTCGTGGTCGTTCGGCGCAGCTGCCGCAGCTGCCGCAGCGCCGAGTCCGTCGGCGACTCCGGCGTGGCTCGGTAGGTGACGAGGGTCTTGTCCTCTTCCCCCGAGACGCGGAACGACTCGACGTGCAGTTCGAGCGGGCCGACGTCGGGGTGGTCGATGCGGTGGAGGCGGTGGCAGCGGTCCTGGATCTCGTGTCGGGCCCAGAGCCGGGCGAACGTCGGGCTCTTGACGGCCAGTTCGCCGACGAGTGCTGCGAGGTGCGGATCGTTCGGGTGGAAGCCGGCGTCGACCCGGAGCTGTCCCACGACGTCGGCTGCCTTCTGGTGCCAGTCGATGAAGCGGTTCCGGTACTCCGGGTGCAGGAACACCAGCCGCGCCCAGTTGCGCTCCGAGCGGGGGAGACGCGCGAGGTCGCCGAACACGAGCGACCCCAGGGTGTTCCAGGCCAGGATGTCCGATCGTCGGCCGACGATCATCGCAGGGACGTCGCCGAGGACGTCGAGCAGCGACTGCAGTTCCGGTCGGATCGCTGGATCGCTGCAGGTGTTCCTCCGTGCTTCGGCTCGCGGGTTCACGAGGCGGAAGAGATGGTCGGCCTCCACCGGCGTGAGGTGCAGGGCTCGGGACAACGCACCAACGACCTCGTCGGACACCCGGCCGGCGTCACCCTGTTCCAACCGCGTGTAGTAGGCCGGGGAGACGCCGGCGAGCATGGCGACCTCTTCGCGCCGCAGTCCCGGTACCCGGCGGCGACCACCCGCTGGCAGTCCGACGTCGTCCGGCCGTATCCGCGCCCGCCTCGCGGCGAGGAACCGTCCCAGTTCCTGTCCCTCGTCCTCGTCGGCGGTCACCAGCGGAGCCACCGGATCGGACGAGGAGGGCATCTGACCAGTATGTGGGCGATCGCTCCGGTTTCCCCACCACTGCCAGTGGTACCCACGGCGGACGTACGCAGCAGGAGGGTCTGGCTCCGGACGGTGTCCGGGGTGAGTGTTGACGTGTTCGTGGGGCAGGACTCGCCCTGCTCCGGCACCACCGTCGAGGAGAACCACCCATGCCGATCGTCCCCGCCTACGCCGCTGCAGCCGCCGGAGCCCCCTTGGAGCCGACGACGGTCGAACTCCGGGAACTCGGTGCGCACGACGTCCTCATCGACGTCCGGTTCACCGGCCTGTGCCACACCGACATCCACCTGACGCGCGACGAGTGGGGTCCGGGGACGTACCCGATGGTCCCGGGACACGAGATCGCGGGCACCGTGGCCGCCGTCGGCTCCGCGGTCACCGCGCACCAGGTCGGTGACCGTGTCGGCGTGGGGTGCCTGGTCGACTCCTGTGGCGAGTGCGAGCGTTGTCTCGCAGGCCAGGAGCAACAGTGCCTCCGGGGTGCCACCGACACGTACAACGCGATCGGCCGCGACGGGAAGCCGACGTACGGCGGGTACGCGAAGCAGGTCGTCGTCACCGAGGCCTTCGTCCTCCGCATCCCGGACGCCCTTCCGCTCGACGTCGCTGCACCGCTGCTCTGCGCGGGCGTCACCACGTACTCTCCGCTGAAACGCTGGAACGCCGGCCCCGGCAAGGAGGTCGCGGTCGTCGGGCTCGGCGGTGTCGGCCACATGGCGGTGAAGATCGCCCACGCCATGGGCGCAGAGGTCACGGTGCTGTCCCAGACGCTCAGCAAGCAGGAGGACGGGTTGCGTCTCGGTGCGGCGGGCTACCGTGCGACGTCGGACCCGGCGATCTTCACCGAGCTCGCCGGCCGTTTCGACCTCATCCTGTCGACCGTGTCCGCCCCGATCGACCTCAGCGCCTACCTCGGCCTCCTGCACGCCGAGGGGACCATGGTCATGGTCGGCATCCCCGACGAGCCGCTGCCGCTGCACGCCTTCTCCTTGGTCGCCGGCAACCGGGCACTCGCCGGTTCCATGATCGGCGGCATCGCCGAGACCCAGGAGATGCTCGACTTCTGCGCGGAGCACGGCCTCGGCGCGGAGATCGAGACGGTCGCCGCGTCGGACATCAACGACTCCTACACGCGGATACTGAGGAGCGACGTCCGGTACCGGTTCGTGCTGGACGCCAACACGATCTGACGCCGCGCCGCGCCGCACCGCGCCGCGCGGCGTCGTATCGCACCGCGCTCGAGCCGGAGCTCGAGCTCCCGTCGACGTCCCACGACGGTGCCGCCGACCGGTCGTCGGCGGCACCGTCGACGCCGTGGTCAGTCGGTCCGCTCGGCGGCTCGGATCTCCTCGATGCGTTCGCCCTGCCCGCCGATCTGCTCCAGCTCGTGCGCCAGCTGTTCGAGCTCGGCACCGCCGGCCATCATGCCGGTCAGTTCCGGCAGGGTGATCTCGTCCTTCTCGAAGTAGCCGATGCTCTTGCCCCGTCGGAGCAGCAGGAACCGGTCGCCGACGGGGTAGGCGTGGTGGGGGTTGTGGGTGATGAAGATGACGCCGAGACCACGATCGCGCGCTCGGAGGATGTACTTCAGCACGACCCCGGACTGCTTCACCCCGAGTGCGGCGGTGGGTTCGTCGAGTATCAGGGCCTTGGCGCCGAAGTAGACGGCCCGGGCGATGGCGACGCACTGACGCTCACCGCCCGACAGGGTGCCGATCGGCTGGTCGACGTCGCGCAGGTCGATGCCTATCTCGAGTAGTTCGTGCTTCGTGATGTCCTTCATCCGCTGGACGTCGAGCACTCCGAGGCGCTTCCGGAGCTCCGAGCCGAGGAAGAAGTTCCGCCAGATGGGCATGAGCGACACGACCGCCAGGTCCTGGTAGACCGCGGCGATGCCGGCGTCGAGCGCTTCGCGTGGCGAGGAGAGTCTCCGGTCCTCACCCATGATGGAGAACGTCCCGGCCGAGTGCTCGTGCAGGCCGGCGATGATCTTGATCAGCGTGGACTTGCCGGCACCGTTGTCACCGAGGACGCACGTCACGCGGGCTGCGTCGACGTCCATCGAGATGTCGGACAGCGCGATGACGTTGCCGTAGTGCTTCCCGACGTCGCGCAGGGAGATCAGGTGCGGTGCGCCGGCGACGGTCTCGGAGCTGTCGGAGACCGGGACTGCGACGGATTCGGTGGTGGGTGTGTCGGTCATCACTTCTGCTCCGCTCGCTTCTTCACGATGAGGTTGATGATCGTGGCCAGTAGGAGCATCAGCCCGAGGAAGAACTTGAACCAGTCCGGGTTCCACTGCGCGTAGACGATGCCCTTGTTGGCCATCCCGAAGATGAACGCACCGATCGCTCCGCCCAGTGCCGATCCGTACCCGCCGGTGAGCAGGCATCCGCCGATCACCGCGGCGATGATGTAGAGGAACTCGTTCCCCACTCCTTCGCCGGACTGCACGACGTTGAAGGCGAACAGGTTGTGCATCCCGGCGATCCAGGCGCAGAACCCGACGCCCATGAACAGGCCGATCTTGGTCTTGGTGACGGGGACGCCGACCGCGCGGGCGGCGTTCTCGTCGCCGCCGACGGCGAAGATCCAGTTGCCCACGCGGGTCCGGAGCAGGATGAACGACGCGATCGCGACGAGGACCACCCAGATGAAGACGGTGACCTTCACGTTCACGCCGCCGATCGGGATGTCGGCCGCGAACACCTGCTGTGCGACGGCGAACCCGTCGAGCTGTGACACGTCGGGTGACGAGACCCCGCCGGCGATGATGCGGGTGATCGCGAGGTTCAGTCCGGTGAGCATCAGGAACGTCGCCAGGGTCACGATGAAGCTGGGCAGCTTGGTCCGGACGAGGATCCAGCCGTTCAGGGCGCCGACGCCGAGCGACAGGACGAGGCCGAGCGCGACGCCGACCCAGATGTTCGTCGCGAAGTACCAGGAGAACAGGCTCGCGGTGAGCGAGGACGAGATGACGCCGACACCGGCGGACAGGTCGAACTCCCCGCCGATCATGAGGAGTGAGACGCCGACGGCCATGATGCCGATCGTCGACGAGCCGTACAGGACGGTGGAGATGGAGTCGGCCTGCACGAAGACGGGAGCGATGATCGCGAAGAACACGAACATCGCGATCGCCCCGACGACGGCACCGACCTCGGGACGGCTGAGGGCTCTGCGGAGTGGACTGCGGCGGGCGATGCGTTCGTCGCCGGCCGGGATGGCGGTTGCGGTGGTCATGAGGGTTCCGTTCTGCGGGTCCGGTCTGGAGGGTCGGCGTGGGTCCGCAGCGTCGGCTGCGGACCCACGCGGGGCCGGATCAGCGGATGCCCTGCTCCGCGTACTCCAGGACGGCGTCGACGTTGTCCCGGTCGACGATGGTGGGGCCGGTGAGCGTCGGCTGGCCGCCGCCGAGTTCGAAGCCGCCCTGCTCGTACATGACGAGAGAGTCGACGGCTTCGTAGCCCTGCAGGAACGGCTGCTGGTCGACGGTGAAGAGCACATCGCCGTCCTTGACGCTCTTCGCGAGGTCGGCGTTCAGGTCGAACGACGCGATCTTCACGTCACTGCTGGCTGCGGCGACGGCCTTCTGGATGACGGCGGTGTACGGCGCACCGAGGCCCACGATCGAGTCGGCGGTCTCGTCCGCCTGCAGCTTCGCGGTGACGGTCGACTGCACGGCGCTGTTGTCGGTGCCGTTGACGTAGAGCGTCTCGGTGTCGGGGAGGACCTTCTTGATGCCGGCGCACCGCTGGTCGAGTGCCACGTTGCCCTGTTCCTGCACGACGCAGATCGGCTTGCTGAGGCCCTCCGCCTTGAGCTCGTCACCGACCGCAGCACCGGCCACGTCCTCGTCCTGGCCGAAGTGCGCGAGGATGCCGAGGTCCTTGTAGGCGGCGCTCCCGGCGTTGAGGGAGACGACCGGGATGCCGGCCTCGGTCGCCGCCTCGACGGAGCTCTTCAGCGCGTCGGGCTTCGCGAGCGACACGGCGATGCCGTCGACCTTCTGGTCGGTGTACTGCTGCACGAGCTGCGCCTGCTTCGACCCGTCGGGGTCCGACGCGTAGACGAGCTTGACACCGTTCTTCTTCGCGGCGTCCTCGGCGCCCTTGCGGACGATGTCCCAGAAGGTGTCGCCGGCGGACGCGTGTGTGACCAGGGCGATGGTGAGCCCGGAGCTCTTGCCGCCGCTGGAGGCTCCAGCGGCATCGTTCGTCGTGCGACCGCCCTGGCTGGAGCAGCCGGCCAGGGCGAGGGTTCCTGCTGCGACGACGGCGGTCAGGCTGATGAGTGCAGGGATGCGCTTCACGGGGGACTCCTTTGTCTCGTGTTCCGATCCCGTCGTCCGGCGGTGGACGAGCGGGCGCCTGGTGCTGTGGGACCGGCTCGTCGGGTGTGACATCTCCGTCGATGCCGACCGGTCTCCGAGCGGTGCCGCCGGGTCGATCCGGCGTTCCTGCTGAGGATTGTGAGGAAAGTAGCACGTGCAACTCGCACGTGCTAGTGCCAGTTTTGTTCTTTGTCGGAACCAGTGGTGCGTTGCTCCTGGAGCGGCTCTGCGGACTCGACGGAGAACACGCTCGGCGAGAGCTGCGCGACGATGCTGCACGTCCGACCGGTGAACAGGTCGGCGATGTCGGT
Source organism: Curtobacterium poinsettiae (assembly GCF_025677645.1). NCBI lineage: Bacteria > Bacillati > Actinomycetota > Actinomycetes > Micrococcales > Microbacteriaceae > Curtobacterium > Curtobacterium flaccumfaciens. The sequence goes on from NZ_CP106879.1 coordinate 1,259,303, forward strand.
GCGGATCCGCAGCATGAGGGTCGTTCCCGTCGTCGCCGGGTCCAGGTCGACCCGCGTCCGGCGTCGGCAGCCTTCCCATCCACGGTTCCCGCCGAGGACGTCGATGTCCGCGAGCTCGTCGGGGGTCTTCCACGAGGCGGGGTGCAGGGTGACCTGGAACTGTCCGACGGTTGCTCCGTGCGCGACGGCCGTCACCTGCACGGACGGTCCGGAAGGGACATCCGGCAGGAGGGCGAGGGCTTCGGTGGCGTGGATCCGGACGGTCGTCGTCGGCGGCATCCGTTGCGCCGTGGTGACGAACGTACCGATGCCCTGACGTCGCTGGACGAGGCCCTGAGCGGCGAGGTGACGAACGGCGCGGACGACGGTGTGTCGACTCGCACCGAAGGAGCCCGCGAGTTCGTGCTCCCCGGGGAGTCGCGAGCCGACGGGGAGCGAGCCGCTGGTGATCGCCTGCTCGATCGCCGACGCGATTCCCCGCCACAGGAGGGCGTCCGGGGTGGCGGGGAACGCGTCCGACGGCACGTTCAGACAGCGCTGGGTTCGGCCACCGGGAACGCTCGGCGGAAGGCTGCCAGGGCGTCCTCGCTCGAGTCGCGTGCCCAGCCCTCGAGGCCGACCACGCCGGTGTACCCGATGCGTGTCAGGGCCCGTGCGACGGCCGGGTAGGCGATCTCGCCGGTGCCCGGCTCGAACCGTCCGGGCACGTCGGCCACCTGGATCTCTCCGATGAGCGGCTGTGCTCGCTGGATGAGCTCGATGAGGTTCCCTTCACCGATCTGCGCGTGGTACAGGTCGAGGTTGAGCCGGAGGTACGGGCTGTCGACCGCCTCGACGAGCGTGATGGTGTCGGCCGCGCGGGCGAACGGCGTGCCGGGGTGGTCGACCGCGGTGTTCAGGTTCTCCAGCGTGAAGACGCGTCCGGCTCGCTCACCGAGTGCGGCGACCTGCTCGAGCGTGTTCGCCGCGGTCAACCAATCGGCCGCCGACACCGTCTCGCGGGGGAGCACGGGGAGCCCGGATCCATCGAGGCCGGTGCCGTGCAGGTTGAGACGGGGGCTGTCGATGACGGCGGCGGCCTCGAGTGACTGTTCCGCGGTGCGGAGGAGTTCGGCGATGCCGTCCTCGTCTGTCAGGTTGCCTGCCAAGTACCCGGTCATCGACGAGAAGGTCGCTCCGGTGTCCGCCAGGGCGGCCAGGTCCTTGGTCGTCCAGTCCCAGATCTCCACCTGGAACCCCCGCTCGTCGAGCGCGCGCACCCGCTCCTCGAACGGGAGATCGGTGAAGAGCATCTCCGCCGACGCGGCGAGCGTCACGCCCCGAGCCTCGGTCGGCACACTCACGCGACGCCCCCGTCCTCGCCGAAGCGCACGACCGTGTTCCGTTCGACCGATGCGCGACAGGCGAGGGCGATCGCGAGGGCTGCCCTGGCGTCCTCGCCGCGGGCGCCGACGACCTCGCCGGTCCGGACCGCTTCGGCGAACGAGGCAAGCTCGTCGGTGTACGCCTGGTGGAAGAGGTCGATGTTCAGTCGAGTGGTGTCGGTCGACTCGCCGTCGGCACCGTAGTAGCGCATGGACGTCGCGCGGACGTCGCCCGCCGTGACCATGCCGGCGTCGCCGAAGACCTCGCCGCGGACGTCGTACCCGTAGACGGCCGAGAAGTTCGCCTCGGCGACCGCGATGGCACCGTTGTCGTAGCGGATCGTGACGACGGCGGTGTCGAGCAGGCCGCCGTCCTTGAAGTCGGGAGCCACGAGTGCGTCCGCGAGGGCGACGACCTCGACCGGCTTCGCGCCGGCGTTGAACCAGTTGAGCGTGTCGAAGTCGTGGATGAGGGTCTCGTTGAAGATGGTCCACGGTTTGACGGCCCCGGGGTTCGCGAGCCCGGGGTCGCGCGTCAGCGACCGGAGCAGCTGCGGAGTGCCGACCCTGCCGTCACGGACGACCCGCCCGGCGGTGGCGAAGTCGGTGGAGAACCGGCGGTTGAAGCCGACCTGCAAGGGGACGCCGGCGCTCGACGCCGCAGCGATGGCGCGGTCGGCGTCCTCGAGTGTGAGGGCCATCGGCTTCTCGACGAACACGGCCTTGCCCGCCTCTGCGGCGCGGACCACCAGATCCGTGTGTGTGAACGCCGGAGAAGCGATCACGACGCCGTCGATGTCCGGCTCGGCCAGCAGTTCGGCGGCGTCGAGGAACGTCCTGTCGACTCCGAGCGGGCCGGCGACGCGTTGTGCGGCACCGGGGACGGGGTCGGCGACCGCGGCGAGGGCTGCACCAGGGAGCCGACGGGCGATGGACTCGGCGTGGAACGCGCCGATCCAACCGGAGCCGATCAGCCCCAGCCGGACGGGGCGGGTCGGGCCGGCTCGGCCGGACGAGGCCTCGGCGACGGGGGTGGAGAGGGTCATGGGTGCCTCCAGCACATCGTTGTGCGGCGCTGTCCTGCACAGCAGCCGGTGCGGGCAAGGTAGCACGTGCTAGGCGCACGTGCCAGTACACGTCCGCCTCGCGGTCGCTCGCGTCGTCCACGGCAAACGGCCGGGCGCGTGCCACGATGGGGTGTGCCCGAACAGCGCCCGACGATGAAGGACGTTGCTGACAAGGTGGGAGTGTCTCGTCAGCTCGTCTCGCTCGTGTTGCGCGATCTCCCCGGCGCGAGCGGCGAGACCAGGCGGCGCGTGCGAGAAGTGGCGCAGGAGATCGGCTACTACCCCGATGCCTCCGCTCGGGTCCTCCGCGGGCACCGGAGTTTCCAGCTCGGTGTCCTCTTCACCATGCACGAGCCGTTCGAGATCGACCTCGTCGAAGCGCTGCTGCGCGAGGCCTCGTCGAGGGGGTACTCCCTGGTGTTGGGGCCGCTGACCGCCGAGCGCACACAGCGCAGCGTCGTCGCTGAGCTGCTGGGGCAGCGGATCGAAGGCCTCATCGTCCTCGCCGCTGACGGAGGCGGTTCCCGCATCTCCGACCTGCCCGAGCGGATCCCGGTCGTGCAGCTCGGTGGCCCGCGCAGTGACGGCCCGGTGGACGACGTCCGCGTCGACGACCAGATCGGCATCGCCCTGCTCCTCGACCACCTCGTGGGACTCGGGCACCGCGCCATCACCCACGTCACCGGCGGGGCGGGTCCGAACGCCGCCGAGCGGCGGAGCGAGTACTGCGCGGCGATGACCGGACGAGGCCTCGCTCCGGACGTCGTCGAGGCCGAGTACACCGAGGAGGCCGGGGCACATGCAGCAGAGGTCCTGCTCGCCCGGCCGGATCTCCCGACCGCGATCCTCGCCGCGAACGACCGGTGCGCGACGGGGGTGCTCGGCACGCTCGTCCGTCGGGGGATCGCCGTCCCGAACGACGTCTCGATCGTCGGGTTCGACGACAGCTCGGTCGCGCGCCTGCCCTACGTCGAGCTGACCACGGTCCGTCACGATCCGCGGCGGCTCGCGGCGCAAGCGCTCGACGCCGTCACCGCACGCATCGATTCCCCCGGGGCTGAGCGCGTGGCCCGCCGCGATGCGCCCGAACTCGTCATCCGCCGCAGCACGGGCCCGGCACGCTCCTAGTCGCTCCGAGGCGCTGCGCTGCGCTCGACCGTCGGGTGAGTACTGTCCACGGCGACTAGCACGTGCTACTGTCCTCGTCGTCGCCTTGTCAGGACAAAGGAGTTCCCATGTCGAGCACCACCGACCGCACCCCGGCCGAGCGGGTCCCGCTGCCCCCACTCACGCATGGGCCACACCGGAAGCGCCTGGGCGTCGTCGCCCTCGTCGCGACCTTCGGTGGCCTCGCCTTCGGGTACGACACGAGCGTCATCAACGGCGCCCTCGACCCGATGGTCCGCGAGCTCGGGCTCACCCCGCTCACCGAGGGGGTGGTCACGAGCTCCCTGCTCTTCGGCGCCGCCGTCGGCGCCATTCTGGGTGGTCGCCTGTCGGACGCGTGGGGACGGCGGAAGACGCTGATCCTCCTCGCCACCCTCTTCTTCGTCGGCACCCTCGTCTGTGTCTTCGCTCCGACGTTCGGTGTGATGGTCATCGGCCGGTCCCTGCTCGGTCTGGGGGTCGGCGGCGCGTCCACCGTCGTGCCGGTGTTCCTCGCGGAGCTGGCGCCGTACGAGATCCGCGGTTCGCTCGCCGGTCGCAACGAGATGATGATCGTCTCCGCCCAGTTGGCTGCCTTCGTCGTGAACGCGATCATCGGCAACACCCTCGGCGAGGGCAACGGTGTCTGGCGGATCATGCTCTCGGTGCAGATCCTGCCCGCGATCGGACTGTTCGTCGGCATGCTCCGGATGCCCGAATCGCCCCGTTGGCTGGTCGATCACGGACGCACGGACGAGGCGCTGCGCGTGCTCGCCACCATCCGCTCGAAGGACCGCGCCGAGGCCGAAGTGCAGGACATCGCGCAGGTCGCGAGTGCGGACGCGGAGGTCGTCAAGATGGACTGGCGCAGCATCCTCCGGAACAAGTGGCTCGTCCGCATCGTGCTGATCGGCATCGGGATCGGGGTCTTCCAGCAGCTCACCGGCATCAACTCGATCCTCTACTACGGCCAAACCGTCCTAAAGGAGGCGGGTTTCTCATCGAGCGCTGCGCTCATCGCCAACATCGCTCCCGGTGTGATCTCCGTGATCGGTGCGGTCGTGGCGCTCCGTATGATCGACCACGTCAGTCGCCGGAAGACCTTCATCGCGGGCTACGCGCTCACCACCCTCTGCCACCTGCTGATCGGCCTCGGCGCTCTGCTGCTCCCCGCCGGCAATCCGGCGCGACCGTGGGTCCTGTTCGTGCTCATCGTCGCCTTCGTCGGCTCGATGCAGACCTTCCTCAACGTCGCGACCTGGGTGACGCTGTCCGAGGTCTTCCCGCTGAAGATGCGGGCGTTCGGCATGGGGGTGTCGGTGTTCATGCTCTGGATCACCAACGCGTTCCTCGGGCTCTCCTTCCCGACGATCGTCAACGGGATCGGCATCACCGGCTCGTTCTTCGCCTTCGCGGTGGTGAACGCGGTCGCGCTGGTCTTCGTGACGAAGCAGCTCCCGGAGACCCACGGCGCCACCCTCGAGCAGCTCGAAGAAGACGTCACGACAGGGTCCATCCACGTCCGCACACCCCGTTCGTGACCTGTACTACTGCCGTGAAGTGATATCACAGTGAAGGTACTCTGATCGGCGGGGCAGCACTCCGCTGCCCGACGAGCAGAGGATCACCCATGGCGACCGTGCCCCACCACCGACCGCGCGTCCTGATCACCGGCGCGAGCGTCGCCGGACCCGCACTGGCGTGGGGGCTCGATCGATCCGGGTTCGACGTCACCCTGCTGGAGCGGTCGCCACAGCAGCGCACCACCGGTCAGAACATCGACGTGCGCGGACCGGGGCACGAGGTGCTCCGGCGGATGGGTCTCCGCGACACCGTGATGCAACACCTCACGGGCGAAGCGGGCACCCGGTACGTGGACGACGAGGGTGCCCCGTACGCCACGTTCCCGAAGGCCGAGGGGCAGGACGGCCCGACCGCCGAGATCGAGATCCTGCGCGGGACGTTCGCCGGGATCCTCGTCGATGCGTTGCCGGACACGATCGAGCGCCGCTACGGGGACTTCATCACCGGAGCCGAGCAGGACGACACCGGGGTGGACGTCCGGTACGACAGCGGCGCTCCGGAGCGGTTCGACCTGGTCGTCGTCGCCGAGGGCAGGAGCTCGCGGAGCCGCCGGATCCTGTTCGCCGACGAGACCGAGTACCGCGACTTCGGCGTCAGCATCACCTACGGCACCATCGACCGGATCAGCAGCGACACCGACCACTGGGACTGGTACACGGCACCGCGTGGACGTGTCGCGTCGATCCGCCCGGACAACGAGGGGACGATCCGGGCGAGCATGTCGTTCGAGTCGGAGCCGATGGGTTTCGAGCAGCTCCCCGTCGACGTGCAGCTGCGGATCCTGCGCGAGCGCTTCCGGGGAGCGGGGTGGCAGACCGAGCGGATCCTCGACGGGTTCACCGAGCGGTCCGACGAGTTCTACACGCAGCGGATGGAGCAGGTCGTCGTGTCGCGGTGGAGCAAGGGTCGGATCGCCCTGCTCGGTGACGCTGCCTGGGGCTCCGGGCCGACCGGCATGGGCACCACGCTGTCACTGGTCGGCGCACACATCCTGGCCGGGGAGCTGGCGCGGACGATCGAGCCCGGCACGGGCTTCGCGATCGCGGACGCCTTCGCGCGCTACGAGGACCTGCTCCGCGGGTACGCCGACAGCGCCCAGGGCCTGCCCCGCGGCGGTGCACGCCTGCTGCACCCGTCGTCGACGACCGGAGTCCGCGCGATGCGGACGGTGTTCCGGGTGGCGTCCCTCGGTCCGGTCCGCGGTTTCGCCCAGAAGTACCTGCTGACGAGCGAGAAGCACGTCCCCGTCTTGCCGCACTACCCGACACTGCAGGGGGCACCGAACGCGGGAGAATCGGTCGCATGACCGACCTGCGCTCCCAGACCCTCGAGGCGCTCCGCCACTACGCCGTCCGGTACCAGGAGTCGGCGTTGCACTTCGCGGCGTGGATGGAGCTGCCGACGTCGGACGGCGTCGCGCTGGGGGAGATCCTCTGGGCCGAGAACGAGGGCGAGCCGATGACCGGCACGCGTCTCGCCCGGCGGATCGGGATTACCTCGGGTGCGGCGAACGCGTTGGTCAACCGACTCGAGGAGCGCGGGTTGGTCGAGCGGAGCCGTGAGAGCACGGACCGCCGGATCGTCACCCTCCGCGTCACCGAGCTGACCCGAGAGCGCAGTAGCGGGTTCCTCGGGGCACGCGCCGCAGAACTGGACGCGGCGCTCGCTTCGTACGACGACGCAACGCTGACGGCGGTGCGGGACTTCCTGCTGCGGTTCGCCGCTGTCCTGCCGCAGGAGACGGCCGCGCCCGAGCGCTGACGGGACCGGTCCGGTCAGCCGCCCGTCACCACGAACTGGGCGCGTAGTCCTTCAGGAAGACGCCGAACACGTCCTCGCCCGCTTCGCCTCGGACGATCGGGTCGTAGACACGGGCCGCCCCGTCGACCAGGTCGAGCGGCGCGTGGAAGCCCTCTTCCGCGAGCCGGACCTTCGTGGGGTGCGGCCGTTCGTCGGTGATCCAGCCGGTGTCGACGCTCGTCATCAGGATGTCGTCGGTCTCGAACATCTCCTGCGCGCTCGTGCGGGTGAGCATGTTCACGGCGGCCTTCGCCATGTTCGTGTGCGGGTGTCCCGGCCCCTTGTAGGCGCGGCCGAACACGCCTTCCATGGCACTGACGTTCACCACGTAGGTGCGGCGTCCCGTGCTCGCGGCCATCGCGGGGCGGAGCTTCGAGATCAGGATGAACGGTGCCGTGGTGTTGGCCAGCTGGACCTCGAGCATCTCGAGCGGGTCGACCTCGTCGACGGCTTGCGTCCACGAGTTCTCGTCGTGCAGGTCGGGGACCAGGCCGCCGGCGTCGATCGCGGTGCCCAGGGCGAGCCGTTCGAGCGAGCTCGATCCCGGTGCCATCGCCTGTTCCGTCAGTTCGTCGGCTCGGGCTGCGGCCGCCGCGAGGATCGGGTGCGCGGCCACCGAGCGGGCGAGCGCCAGCGGGTGCTGGTCGTTCGTGTGCCCGAAGGTGACGAGTTCGGGCAGCGGTCCGTCGGGCAACGGCGCGAGTTCCGCGTCGACCAGCGGCTGGTAGGCCCCGGTCGACCGGCGCACGGTCTGCGTCGCGTTGTTGATCAGGATGTCGAGGGGACCGGATGCGGCGACGTCCTCGGCGAGCCCGATCACCTGCGCGGGGTCGCGCAGGTCGATGCCGACGACCTTCAACCGGTCCATCCAGTCGGCGGCGTCGGGCAGGCTCGCGAACCGGCGTACGGCGTCTCGGGGGAACCGCGTGGTGATGGTGGTGTGGGCGCCGTCGCGCAGCAGCCGGAGGGCGATGTACATGCCGATCTTCGCGCGGCCACCGGTGAGCAGCGCCCGCTTGCCGGTCAGGTCCGTCCGGGCGTCGCGCTTCGCGTGGCTCATGCGAGCGCACGCCGGGCAGAGCTGGTGGTAGAACGCGTCGACGACCGTGTAGTGCTGCTTGCACATGTAGCAGGGCCGCGATTTCAGCAGCGTGCCGGCGGTCGTCGACGCGGTCGAGGTGCTGATCGGGACGCCGCGGGTCTCGTCGTCGATCCGGTCGGCGGCACCTGTGGCGGTGGCGGCGATCACCCGACGGTCGGCCTCGGCGATGACGCTGCGCTTCTCGAGACGGTGCGCACGCTTGACCGCCTTGAACATCTTCGCGGTGGCCTGGCGGACCCGGATGAAGTCCGGATGCGTCTCGTCGATCGACGGCAGCTGCTCGAGCACCCGGAGCGCGACGCTCAGGTCGTCGGGGTCGATGCCGCTGGGTTCGGGGTGCTCGGAGCTCACACGCGATCCTACGTCGGGACCGAGGGCCGAACAGACGAGCTGCTGCGCGCCGATCAGCCGAGCTGCCGCTCCATGCACACGCTCGTCGGGTCGTCGACGTACGGGCCGAACCGCGGGATGTCCGCGTACCCGGCCTTCCGGTACAGCGCGATGGCCGCGGCCTGCGGCAGGCCGGTCTCGAGCCGGACGGTCCCGATGCCGACCGCACGGGCCCGGTCGTGCAGGGCGTCGAGCAGCCGCGTCCCCACGCCGAGCCCACGCGCGGCGTCGCTCACGAACATGCGCTTGACCTCGCCGGTGCCGTCACCGGCGTCGACGAGCGCCACCGTGCCGAGGGCGGTACCGTCCTCGCGCGCCACCAGGAACGTGACGTCGGGCTGGTCCAGATCGTCGACGTCGAGGGCGTGGTAGTTCTCGGCCGCGTAGAGGCTCAGTCCGTAGTCGTCGCCCTGCTGCAGCAGGTGCAGGACGTCGTCCTGCCGGGGGCTCTCGATCCGCACGGTCAGCACCGTCACACAGTAGCGAGGACGACGAGGACGATGAGTAGACGAGGCCCCCCGGCCGACCACGATCAGGCCAGGAGCCCCTCGCTGACCTCCCACAGTCGCCGGGCATCGTCGGCGTCGAGCATCGCCGAGTTCGCGACCGACGGGATGCGGTCCGCGGTGAGGGGCAGGACCCGGTCGTCGATCACGGCGACGTCGCTGTCCTTCAGGTAGACCCCGCCGACGCCGTCGAGCAACGGGCTCGCGGCACCGAACACGAGCGTCGCTGCGCCCTGCTCGACGGTCTTCTTGCCGACCTCGGGGTCGATGACGGTCACCCCGTGGTCGTCGACCAGCCCCTGCTCGCGGTACGACGCGAGCACCGTCGGGTCGTGCGGGCCGGGCCCGATGATGACGCCCGGGTGCGCGGCGAAAGCACGGATGCCCTGGTCGGCGTACCGGCTGTCGAGCTCCACCGTGAACAGGACGTTCGCCCGCTTCGACTGCCCGTAGGCGGTGACCGGGTCGTACTCGCGGGCGAACGTCAGGTCGTCCCACCGGATCTCGCCGAACCGGGCAGCGCCGGAGGTGACGGTCAGGACCCGCGCACCACGGGCCTCCAGGAGGGCGGGGAGGAGCGCCCGCGTGAGCTGGAAGTGCCCGAGGTGCGTCGTCGAGAACGCCAGCTCGTTGCCGCGCCCGTCGAGCCGGCGGTCCGGGGTGAAGAGCATCGCGGCACTGTTCACGAGCATGTGCAGCGGGCGGCCGGAGGCCGACCAGCGCGTGGCGAAGGCATCGACCGACGCCGGGTCGGTGAGGTCGAGGGCCTCGACGTGGATGCCCGGGATGTCGGCGACGGCTGCCGATGCCCGGTCGACGTCACGGGACGCGACGGTGACGTCGGCGCCGACCGCCGCGAGGGCGCGGCTGGTCTCGCGTCCGAGCCGGCTGTGTCCGCCGGTCACGACGACGTTCCGGCCGGTCAGGTCGATGCCGTGCAGGACGTCGGCGGCGGTGGATGCGGCGGTGAACGGAGTGGGCAGGGGGTGCTGGTCGGTGATCACGAGTGGTGCTCCTTCGATTCGATGTGGCCGACGGCGGCAGCAGAGCCGACGGCGGTGGCAGGGCCGACGGCGTCGACGATCGCCGACCACGCGTCGGGGTCGAGGCCGAGCTCGGTGCGGAGGAACGCCGTCGTGGTGCGGCGGACGAGGTCCACACGTTCGGGGCTCTCGTCCGTGGTGGCGGTCGACTCGTAGTCCTGGATCCCGCCGAGCAGGTGCTCCCCGCCGTGGACGGTCACCAGGTGCCGCGCACCGGGGCTCAGGTGGTAGACATCGGTGAACCAGTCCGGGCCTCGCGTCGAGAGCTGGGACTGGTCGTGATCGCCGGCGACGACGAGCGACGGGGTGTGCAGTCGGCTGAAGTCGGGGCTCATGAACGCGAAGTGCTCCTGCGCGAACGGCACGAGGTCGCCGCGCGCGATCCCCGTGGTGGACAGCAGGACCCCGGCACGCAGGCGGTGGTCGGTGCGGTCCTCACCCGGCCGTCCGTCGGCGTCCAGGACGCGGGCCCCGAGCAGCATGCCCACGGACTGTCCGCCCCACGAGTGTCCGACCGCCGCGATGCGCGCGGTGTCGACGCGTCCGGTGAGGCCGGGGACCGCGTCGATGATCTGGTCGAGGTCGTCGAGCACCCGCTCGAGGTCGTCGACCCGTGTCTGCCAGATGGTCGGGTACCGCGGGTCGTCGAGCGTCAGTCCGTAGGCCTTCGCGTCGAGGAACGTCGGCTGGACGACGACGAAGCCGTTCGCGGTCCAGTGGTCGACCAGCGGGTCGCCGCCGGTCATGGACTGGCCGAAGCCGTGGGCGAAGACGATGACGGGCAGGTCCGTGCCGGTCGTCGGTGCGGTGATGCGGACCTCGAGGTCCTGACCACGTGAAGGGGCCGAGAGCGTGACGGGGCGCACGCTGATGACCTGCGGTCGAGGTGCTGTGGGTGCCATGGGGGCCTTTCCTGAAAGCGGTGTCGCCCTCGGATGGGGCGACTGTCACTCGAAACGGAGCGACGTTCCGGAACGATACGGAACAACGATCCGGATTGCAAGAGAAAGCGGATCGCTGTTCCGCATCGCGTCGGTGGCGTGCGATGATCGATGCATGAGCACCCCGTCGACCGACCCCGTGCCGCGTCGCCGTCGCGACGTCGAGCGCAACGAGCGCACGATCCTCGACGCCGCTGCCGCGGTCTTCACGGCCTCGGGCGTCGGAGCACCGGTGCGCGAGGTCGCCGCCGCCGCCGGTGTCGGGGTGGGCACGCTCTACCGGCACTTCCCGACCCGTTCGGACCTGGTCGTCGCCGTCTACCGGCACCAGATCGAGGCCCTGGTCGACGCGGGGCCGGCGCTGCTCGACTCCGAGCCGACACCGTTCGCCGCCCTGCTGCGCTGGGTGCACCAGTTCGTCGACTTCCTCGGAACCAAGCACGGTCTGGCGCGCGTCTGGGAGGGCGACGCCGACGGGTTCACGGCGCTGCACACCCTGTTCGTCGACGAGCTCGTGCCTGTGCTCGGACGGCTGCTCGACGCCGCGCGGGAGTCCGGTGAGGTGGCGGCGCCGACCCCGCCCTACCAGCTGCTCCGGGCCGTCGGCGACCTGGTGGCGTGGAGCCCCGAGGACCCCGACTACGACGTCCGGACGATCGTGACGCTCCTGGTCACCGGGCTGCGGCAGGCGCAGCCGACGGCGACCGACAGCGCGTAGCCGGCCACGCGCACTGGTCGCGACCGGCGTCGGACTGGAGGCGCGGGGCGGGCCCGTGACGCGCCTCCCGTCCGTCGTCGCTGCCGCCTCGGGCCGCACCGGCGCCCGTGCCGCCCGGGCCGGGCCCTACGATCGTTCCGACGAAGGGGGACCACCATGACGGAACCGGCGGACTGGGAGACCGAGGGGGCCCGGGCCCGTCCGGCTCGTCCTGGTGACCACGAACCGGTGCCGACCGCGCTGCGGGCCGTGACGATCATCGGGGTGTTGTTCCTGATCGCCGCGGGGTGCGTGTTCGTCGCGTCGGCGTTCCTCCCCGCGTCCGACGAGACGGCCGTGCCGGACGGCCTTCGGATGCTGATGGCGACGGTCGTGTCGGTCGGGATCGCCGCGGTCGGTGTGGTCGCCCTGCTGCTCCGACTCGTCGCCGGGGTGCTCGTCCGGCGCTGAGGTGCTGGGGCGCTCAGTCGCGCGGGCGCTCAGCCCGCCGGCGTCGAGTACAGGACCGCCAGGGTCGCCACCAGGCCGACGGCCACGATGCCGAGGTCGAGTGCGGCCAGGGTGACGAGTCGTGCACGTCGTGGACGGATGGCCGCCCGCACCACGACCATCGCCACGAACAACGCGACGACGAGCAGCAGCGCCGGCCAGCCGATCGCCGGCGCTCGGATCGCCATGAGCACCATCACCGCGGCGACGATGACGGCCGTGACGGCTCCCCACACGAGCCAGTTCGAGCCCGACGCCGTCCGGAGTGCGGGCTGGTCGCCGACGCGGGTGGGATCGGGGCGGCGGGGCTGTTCGTCGGACACGAGCCGGACGGTACGCGGCGGCCCCTGCCCGGGCCCGCAGCCGCTCAGCCACGAAGGGACACGAGAGGATGGGGTGTGCACACCGCCGCGACCATCCTCGACGCCGTCGTTCGCCACATCGACTCGACGGGGTTCGCCGCGCACGGCATCCACGTGCACACGCGGACCGCGGCTCCGGGTACCGACGGCACCGCCGACGACGTCGCCGAGCACCACTGGACCCCCGACGTCCGCCGCGAGGTCCACTCCGCCGCGAAGGGCGTCTGCGTCCTGGCCACCGGCATCGCGGCCGACGACGGCCTGGTCGACCTCGACGAACCGATTGCGACGTCCCTGGTCGGCAGCGGCCTCGCGCTCGGCCCCGGCGTCGACCGGGTCACCCTCCGGCACCTGCTCACCATGGCGAGTGGCATCGACATGCCGTGGTCGGCCTCCGAGCTGACGGACTGGCCGGACCTGGCCGCCGAGTTCCTGCGGCGACCGTCCCGCGGCCGGGTGTTCCAGTACGCGAACGCCAGCACCTACACCGCGATGCGCGTGCTCGAGACCCGGGTCGGTGACGTCGGCGCGTTCGTCACCGAGCGGCTGTTCGCCCCGCTCGGCATCCAGGACGTCGAGTGGCAACGCTGCCCGAACGGGTTCGTCGCCGGCGGCGAGGGGCTGGCACTCCGCACCGAGGAGCTCGCCCGCATCGGACGCCTGATCCGCGACCGCGGGGTCGTCGACGGACAGCGGATCGTCGGCGCGCGGTGGTGCGACGCGATGCACACCGACTGGGTGGAGCGCGAGGGCACCGGCCCCGGCTACGAGCGGTACGCGATGGCCGGGTGGGGTGGCCCCGGCCGACTCTGGCGGCTGCACGGCGCGTACGGCCAGATGCTGCTGTTCGACGAGCCCGCGGCGAACTCCGACTCCGGCACCGGCACCGTCGTCACCATCACCGCCGACGACCACTTCGGCGCCGACGCGCTCGCCGCCTTCGTCGCCGACGAGCTGGCCCGCCAGGACCCCCGCCGGTAGCGACCGCGACGACCCGGCCTGCACGTCCGCGCGCGCCCGGCGTGGGAGGATCGGTCAGTGCAGCAGCAACCCGTCGCGATCATCATCGCGGCCATGAGCGAAGAGGTCTCGGCCTTCGCCGACCTCTTCGGCGGTGTCCCCGTCCTCGACGGCCCCGTCGGTGGCCACGACCCGCACCAGCTGCTCGACATCGGCGGCGCCACGGTCGTCGTGCGCCGCAGCGGCATCGGCTTCACGAACGCCACGGCCGCCGTCGCCCACGGCTTCCACGACTTCGGCCCGGGCATCCCGGTCATCAGCGTCGGGACCGCCGGCGGGCTCATGCACGGCGTCGCCATCGGTGACGTCGTGGTCGGTGACCGGTACGTGAACCTCAACGCCGACGCCACCGCGTTCGGCTACGCCCTGGGCCAGGTCCCCGGCATGCCGACCGGCTACGCGCCGGACGCCCGGCTCGTCGAGCTGGCGATGGGCGCCGAGATCGCGTGGCCGCTGCGGTCGGCGACGATCGGCTCGAGCGAGGTCTTCGTGACCGAGGGCCGTGCCCGCGCACTCCGGGTCGCGTTCCCCGAGGTGGCCGCGGTCGACATGGAGTCGGCAGCGATCGCGCAGTTCGCCCACGTGCACGACATGCCGTTCGTGTCGGTCCGGTGCATCAGCGACCTCTGCGCGCCGGACGGCGCCGAGTTCCGCGAGCACCTGGACGACGCGGCGGCGCGCGCAGCGCGCGTGGTCCACGACCTGGTGCTCGGCCTGCGTTCCTGAGCCCGCCCCGCTCTCCGGCCTGGAGGCGCGACTCGCCGCCGCCGGTCTGCCGACGGTGATCCGGGCCTCCCGTCCGTCCCCGCCTGGTCGCGTACGTCCGCCCACCCGCTCCGTCAGCGCTCGACGACGCGCCACTCGCTGACGAACGTCGTGACGTCCTTCTCGTCCAGGTCTCGTTCCACGGTCTCGAGGAGTCGCTCGGCCTGATCTGCGTCTCCGGCTCGTGTCCGGAGGACCTCCGCGCCGTCGTCACGACGGCGGACGACCAGGTCGAAGCTCGGCAGGAAGTCCTCACCCGCGCCGCCCATCGCGGCCAGAGCCAATGCGGCCGTCGTCCTGGCCAGACGCCTGAACGAGTTCTGTCGGGAGCCCTCCACGGCCGCCTGCAGCACATCGCCGGCTCGCGTGCCGCCGTTCACGCGACGGCCCCCACGGCACGGAGCCGACGGACGGCGAGCCGGTCCGCGGCTCCGGGTGCTGCGCCGAGGGCGTGCGACGCGATCGTGACGTCACCGTGCCGGAGCAGGCAGACGCCGGCGTCCCGTGTCTGCCCGCTGTGCCAGATCAGCCCGTCGCGGTGCTCCCACGCCAGGAAGTCCGGCTCGATGCGTCCGATCCCCACGCCGAGTCGCAGGAGGTCGGACATGGTCGACCAGATCCCGCCGGCCGGTGCGTAGGGACCTGATCCGACGCTCCAGGGTTCACGGGGGCGGCCCCGCCACGATCGGAGCAGAGTTCGTCGTTCGCGTGCCGGGTCGAGGGTGGCGCTGGTGATGCCGAGCGGAGCCAAGACCGTCCGCTCGGCGACCGTGAACCATGCTTCCCGCGTGACGTGCTCGACCAGCCGACCGAGCACCGCGTAGCCGAGGTTGGAGTAGTCACGCTCACCCGGTGTGGTCGGGGTCTGCCGCAGCGCACGCGTGACGTCCGCCTCGGACACGGTCGCGTACGGGTCGCCGACGATCCCGGCCGACATGCCCTGGTGCACACGGGGCAGGCCCGAGCGGTGTCGGATCAAGTCATCGACCGTGTAGGTGGCGTCGTCGGGGACGTCCGGTACCAGGTCGCGTGCGGGGGTGTCCCGCGGGATGTCCCGTTCAGCGAGGACGGCGAGCGCGGCGGCGGCGGTCACGGTCTTCGTGACGCTCGCCCACTCCACCAGCGCGCCCGCTTCGTAGCGATCGCCGAGGTCGGCGGTGACGTCGCCCCCCACGTCGGTGATCACGGCTCGGTTCGCAGCGGTCACGCTCGTCCTCCTGATCGGGTCGGAGCCTCCATGATCGCAGCCGGTCATGCGGGGATCCGCGTTCGGGGCGTGTGGGCCCCAGGTGCCGGAGGGGCGCGTTCCGGCTCGCTGCACGGCCGGAACTGCGTTCGACGGACGTTCCGGGACGGATCGCGAACTCGGCGCCGCGCCCCTCGCTAGCCTCCCTTTCGGGGGGCCAAGGAACCACGGCCAATCACACAGGGAGATCAGCCATGAGCGCCTACACGAGCGACGAGAACGTCGAACCAGCACGCATCACCACCTTCAAGCGCGTCCGCAAGCAGTGGCGTCGGACGGGTGAGGTCGGCTACAACCACAGTGGCAGCGACTTCTTCCGCGACGACGCCCCGGAGGCGGTCGAGCGGTAACCAACGGCAACCACGGAGTGCCCGCCAGGAGCGATCCTGGCGGGCACTCCTGCGTCAGCGACCGAGCTGGTCCCGCAAGTAGGGCGCGGTCCGGCTGGCGGTCGAGGCGGCGACCTCGGCAGGCGTACCGGAGGCGACGACCCGGCCGCCGGCATCGCCGCCCGAGGGACCCATGTCGATGACGTGGTCGGCGCTCGCGACGACGTCCATCGCGTGCTCGACCACGACGACGGTGTTGCCGGCGTCGGTCAGGCGGGCGAGCTGGGCGGTGAGCAGCTCGACATCGGCCGGGTGCAGGCCGGTGGTGGGCTCGTCGAGCAGGTACAGGGTGTGGCCGGTCCGTGCGCGCTGCAGCTCCGTCGCGAGCTTGATGCGCTGCGCCTCACCGCCGGACAGCTCCGGAGCGGGCTGCCCGAGCCGCAGGTAGCCGAGGCCGACCTCGCGGAGGGTCTCCAGTCCGCGCCCGGCTGCGGGCAGGGGCGCCAGGAACGGTGCGGCTTCGTCGACGGTCATACCGAGGACGTCGGCGATGGACGCCCCGTTCCACCGGACCTCGAGCGTCTCGGCGGTGTAGCGGGAGCCGTGGCACTCGGGGCACGGTGCCCAGCTGCCCGGCAGGAAGAGGAGTTCGACGGACACCGATCCCTCGCCCTGGCAGACCTCGCACCGGCCGCCGGCGACGTTGAACGAGAACCGTCCGGCGGTCCAGCCCCGCGCCTTCGCCTCGTCGGTCTGGGCGAAGGCGGCTCGAACCGCGTCGAACAGGCCGGTGTAGGTGGCGAGGTTCGAGCGGGGCGTCCGGCCGATCGGCTTCTGGTCGACCTGCACGACGCGGTCGACGAGTGGGTGCGACGTCGCGACGCCGGGCAGCACGCCGCCGACGAGCGACGACTTGCCGGACCCGCTGACCCCGGTGACCGCGGTGAGGACACCGAGCGGCAGGTCGACGTCGAGCCCTCGCAGGTTGTGCAGGGTGAGGTCGCGGAGCTCGAGCGTGCCGACGGGGGTCCGGACGGCTCGGTCGGCGGTCGGCTGCCGGGGCTCCAGGAAGCGCCGGGTGACCGACGCCTCGACCTCGGCCAGGCCGGCGACCGGCCCGCTGTACAGGACGGTGCCGCCGCCGGTGCCCGCGCGGGGGCCGACGTCGACGATCCAGTCGGCTCGGCGCACGATGCTCATGTCGTGTTCGACGACGAAGACGCTGTTGCCGCCGGCGCGGAGGTCGTCCAGGACGTCGACGAGGGACTCGGCATCGGCGGGGTGCAGCCCGGCGCTCGGTTCGTCGAGCACGTAGACGACGCCGAACAGGCCGGAGCGCAGCTGCGTCGCGATCCGCAGCCGCTGGCTCTCGCCGGGGGAGAGCGTCGGGGTGGCGCGGTCGAGCGCCAGGTACCCGAGACCCAGGCCGACCAGGACCTCGACGCGCGTGAGCAGGTCGCGGGAGATCGCCACGGCGACCTCGGTGTGCTCGCCGGACGATGCCCGCGACGTCGCCGCTGCCGCGTCCGTGATCGCGGCGATCGGGCGCAGGACGTCGGCCAGGCCGGTCAGCGGCAGCGCGTTCAGCTCGGCGATCGAGTGGCCGCCGATCGTGACGGCGAGGGCTGCTCGGGTCAGGCCGGTGCCGCCGCAGAGCGCGCACGGGCCGGACTCGACGAACTGCAGCACCTTCCCGCGCTGGGTCTCGCTCTGCGAGTCGGCGAGGGTGTGCAGCACGAACTGGCGAGCGCTCCAGAACCGGCCCTTGTAGGGCTTCGCCACGCGGTCGCGCTTCGGCTGCACCTGCACGACGGGCTGCTCCTCAGTGAAGAGCAGCCAGTCGCGGTCCTCCCGGGACAGCTCGCGCCACGGGCGGTCGATGTCGTAGCCGAGCACGGCGGTGACGTCGCGCAGGTTCTTGCCCTGCCACGCTCCGGGCCAGGCGGT
Source organism: Curtobacterium poinsettiae (assembly GCF_025677645.1). Classification (NCBI taxonomy): domain Bacteria; kingdom Bacillati; phylum Actinomycetota; class Actinomycetes; order Micrococcales; family Microbacteriaceae; genus Curtobacterium; species Curtobacterium flaccumfaciens. The sequence goes on from NZ_CP106879.1 coordinate 1,277,122, forward strand.
GATCGCGCCGTCGCGGATGCTCAGCGACGGATCGTGCACGGCCGATGCCTCGGTGACCTCGTGCGCGGTCCCGATGCCGTGGCACCGGGGGCAGGCACCGGCGACGGTGTTCGGCGAGAAGGAGTCCGACTCGAGCCGGTCGGCGCCGGACGGGTAGGTGCCGGCGCGCGAGTAGAGCATGCGCATCGAGTTCGACAGCGTGGTCATGGTGCCGACGGTGGAGCGGGAGCTCGGGGCGCCGCGACGCTGCTGCAGGGCGACGGCGGGCGGCAGCCCGGTGATCGAGTCGACGTGCGGGGTGGACCCCTGCGCGATCAGCCGCCGCGCGTACGGGGCGACGGACTCCAGGAACCGGCGCTGCGCCTCGGCGAAGACGGTGCCGAAGGCGAGCGAGGACTTGCCGGAGCCGGAGACGCCGGTGAACGCGACGATCCGGTCGCGGGGGATGTCCACGTCGACGTCGCGCAGGTTGTTCTCGCGGGCGCCACGGACGCGGATGAAGTCGTCCGGCCCGGGTCGGTCGTCGGTCTGGGTCGAGCGGGGAGCGGGCATTCGCTCGATCGTAGGCTCGGCCACTGGGAGGAGCAGCACCACCGGCGGAACCGCGAACGACGAAGAGCCGCTCCGCCCTGATCGGCGGAGCGACTCTTCGTGTCGCGTGGTGGTGCGGGGTGTTACTTGATCTGTGCGGTGATGGTGGCGGTGCCGACGAGGAGGCCGCGCTTGACGGCGTCGGTGCCGAAGGTCTTGTTCAGCAGGCCGGCGGCGTCCTCGGAGATGTGGACGGTGGTGCCGGTGAGGATGGCGTTGTCGCCCTCGAGCTGGAGGGGCTTGAGGGAGCCGCCGTGCAGCTCGAACAGGAACGCGTTGGCCGCGGCGACCTTGCCGTTGACGAGGACGTCGCCGTAGAGCTTGGACGAGCCCGGGTTCACGACGAAGTTCTCCAGCGTGACGGTGGTGTCACCGGCCTTCAGGGTCAGACCCGAGTCGTCGTGGTTCAGCAGGCCCTGCACGTAGGGGCGGTAGTTGCCGTCCGGGGACCAGTAGGTGACCGACCCGGCGGTGATCGGGAACGACACCGACCCGTCTTCCAGGGTTGCGTCGCCGGAGACGCCGGGGGTGAGCTTCAGGGCGGTGAGGGCGTCGGTGAAGCCGGAGTCGAGCTTCACGGCGGTGGAACCACCGAGGACCTCGGGGACCGAGGCGACGGGTGCGGGGATCTTCGACTCGGACGACGAGGACACCGTGTGCACGGTCGGGGTCGCGGCCTGGGCGGAGGAGATCCCGAACGCGGCACCGCCGAGGACGAGGGCGCCGGTCGTGGCGAGGGTGATGGAGGTCTTGAGGCTCTTACGCATCGTGATCAGTCCTTTGCTGTTGTCGCGCTCGGCGCGGCTGCTGTGTGCGCGCCGAACACACCCTTGGTGGGGTGGAGAACCAGCGATGTGCGGCTGGTGAGCGCTCCGGGTGTTTCCCGGTCGTTGCAGGTGATTCGGCACCCTCCGGCGAAGGGTTTGGACCGGTCTCCGGTCGTTACCGCTCTGTGACCTTCGAGCCTCCGTCGCCACTGAGCGGGCGTGCGTGCGGAGGCGCTCCTGCGTGACGCACACCGGTCGCTGAACGCGACCACCTGACGCAACGGGAGGCCCGGTGCCAGCTGGCACCGGGCCTCCCGTTGCGTCGTCCACCGGGTCAGAACGCCTTGCCCGGGTTCAGGGTCCCTGCCGGGTCGAGCGCGTCCTTGACGGAGCGGTGCATCGCGAGCACGCGTTCGCCGAGTTCGACGCGCAGGCCCGGCAGCTTCAGCAGCCCGACGCCGTGCTCACCGGTCACGGTCCCACCGAGCGCCAGGCAGTCCGCCACGATCTGGTCGAACGCGGTCTTCGCGCGGGCCTTCGCGGCGTCGTCGCCCTCGGGCGCGATGATCAGCGGGTGCAGGTTGCCGTCGCCGGCGTGCGCGATGTTGGCGATCGTGACGTCCTGCGCGTCCGCGGTCACCTGGATCCGCCGGAGCATCTCGGGCACCGCGCTCCGTGGCACGCAGATGTCCTCGGTCAGTACCGGACCGAGCCGTTCGAGCGCCGGGTAGGCGAGCCGGCGGGCCTGGAACAGCCGGTCGATGTCCTGAGGGTCGGTGGCCCGCTCGACGTCCGTGCCACCGGCCTCGGCGAAGACGTCCGCGACGTGGTCGGCGATCGCGTCCCCGGCGGCACCGCGCTCGTCGACCCGCGCGAGCAGCAGGGTGTCGACGTCCGCCGGCAGCCCGAGGTGCATCCAGTCGTCGACGGCCCGAAGGCAGGTGCGGTCGACGATCTCGAGCGCGGCGGGGACGATCCCCGCACGCGAGATCGCGGCCACGGCGTCGCCCGCGGCGGTCAGCGAGGGGAAGTACCCGATCACCGCACGTTCGTCACGGCCGGCCAGGGGGAGCAGCTTCACGGTGACCGAGACGACGATGCCGAGCGTGCCCTCGGAACCGACCATCAGTCCGGTGAGGTCGTACCCGGCGACGCCCTTCGCCGTCCGGCGGCCGAGTTCGACCACCGACCCGTCGGCCAGCACGACGGTCATGCCGAGCACGTAGTCGCGGGTGACCCCGTACTTGACGCAGCAGATGCCGCCGGCGTTCGTCGCGACGTTGCCGCCGATCGTCGAGATCGCCGAGCTCGCGGGGTCCGGCGGGTACCAGAGGCCGTGCTCGGCGACCGCGGCGCGGAGTGCGTCGTTGATGACGCCGGGTTCGGTGACCGCGTACCGCTCGTCGGTGTTCACCTCGAGCACCCGGTTCATACGCTCGAGCGACACGACGATCGAGTCGGCCATCGCGTTGGCACCGCCGGACAGGCCGGTGCCGGCACCGCGGGGGACCACACGCAGACCCGCTGCGGCTGCCCACCGGACGGCGGTGACGACGTCGTCGGTGCTGCGTGCCAGGACCACGGCGAGCGGTGCCGCGGAGTCGGCCCACTCGGCGTCGTCGTGGCGGTAGTGCTCCAGTGACTCCGGGTCGTGGAGCACCTGCTCGGACCCCAGCAGGTGTTCGAGGGCGGTGGCGTCGGCTGCGGTGGTGACGGTCATGCGGAGTGCTGGTCCTTCCGGCGTGCTGCGGTGCGGAGCGTCCGACGATACGCCTCGGCGCCGTCCGTCCGTGTGCTCTGCCAGCCACGCTGAGGAGCGTTGGGCCCGCGGCGGAACCGTCGTACGGAGCAAGGAGGCCCCATGTACTTCCACGCACAGACCTGGATCAACGAGATCGCCGACGGTGAACCGGACCCCGCCGCCGCGAACGCCCTGCAGGAGGGGCTCGGCGGACAGTTCGGCGAGATGCGCACGATGATGCAGTACCTCTTCCAGGCGATGAACTTCCGCGGCCCCGCCGCCAAGCCGTACCGCGACCTCATCCAGGGCGTCGGCACCGAGGAGATCAGTCACGTCGAGCTCATCGGCACCACCATCTCGCGGCTGCTGGACGGCTCGCCCGAGTACAGCGGCAAGCTCACCGACCCGCTCGACACCCCGGGAGCGAAGGGCGCGACGCCGCTGAACATCGCCCTGGACACGAGCAACATCCACCACTACCTCGTCGGTGCCCAGGGAGCCCTGCCCGTCGACGCCGCGGGCAACCCGTGGAGCGGCAGCTACGTCTACAACTCCGGCAACCTGCCGCTCGACCTGCTGTACAACCTGATGCTCGAGTCGACCGGTCGCCTGCAGAAGTGCCGGATCTACGAGATGACGGACAACCCGACCGCCCGCAGCACGATCGCCTACCTGATCGTGCGTGACCAGGCGCACGAGAACGCCTACGCGAAGGCGCTCGAGACGCTGGGTGTCGAGTGGAAGACGCTCCTGCCGATCCCGAAGACGAACGCCGAGCGGTTCCCAGAGGTCAAGGAGCTCGTCGACCTCGGACTGCAGAGCAAGCAGTACAGCTTCGATCTCGACGGCGCGTCCGAGGCGGGCAAGATCTTCCGCGGGGCGTCGCCCTCGAAGGACGGCACCGACCTGTCCGCCACGGAGCAGGCCCCGGTCGGTGTGCCGTCGTTCATCGCGGAGGAGCGGCTCGAAGAGTTCGCACCGGGGCTCGACGCAGACCTGCTCGCCCTCATCCAGCAGACCGCCGAACTCGAGCTCGACCAGGCGGAGACGCCGATCTACGGGCCGGTGGCCTGACACCCTGCGGGACGTGGTGACGCCAGGCCGGTGACGCGTCCGCCACCGGCCTGGCGTCGGGTCGTCAGTCCAGGCAGAACTCGTTGCCCTCGACGTCCTGCATGACGATGCACGACTCGTCGACCTGGTCCGCCGTCATCCGACGGATCTGGGTGGCGCCGAGTGCGACGAGTCGAGCGCTCTCGGCGTCGAGGGCGGCGAGTCGTTCGGCGCCGACCATGCCGGTTCCGACCCGGACGTCCAGGTGCACGCGGTTCTTCACCGTCTTGCCCTCGGGGACGCGCTGGAAGAACAGGCGCGGGCCGGTGCCGGTCGGGTCGACGCACGCGAAGGCCGACCCCTGGTGCTCCGGCGGCAGCGACCGGTCGAAGGCGTCCCAGTCGGCGAACCCCGGTGGGGGCGGTGGGACCACGTACCCGAGGACCTCGCACCAGAACCGGGCGACACGCTCCGGCTCGGCGCAGTCGAACGTCACCTGGACCTGTCGCACCGTTGCCATGGCGCCGAGGATACGACGATGCGCGACCGGCGTCCGCCCGGGCCGCCCGCGTCCGCCCCGCGTCCGCCCCGCGCCCGCCCGGCGCCCGCTCAGCCGAGCTGGGCTGCCGCCGCTCGGAGCTCGGCGAGCGCGGCCGTGGCGTGGTCGGCCAGCCGGTCGTCGTCCGCGCGCCCCACACCGGACCACCGCTCGAAGCCCTGCTTGAACGCCAGGACCCCCATCTCGGCGGCCAGCCGAGCGGGCGCGTCGGGGACTCCGCGGCCGACCAGGGCGTCGGTCATGGCCGCGGCCATCCCGACGCTCTTCAGGGCGTCGCGCTCCTGCAGCTCGACACTCGCGGCGACGGCCGCTCGCAGTCGTGGTCCGAGCTCGCGGTTCATCGGTCCCATCTCGTCCGAGGCCCGTTCCAGTCCTGCTGCGACGGCGTCGAGCGGGGTGGTGTCGGCCGGTGCGCCGGTGATCCCTTCGGCGAGCAGTCGGCTCAGGGTCTCCTGCCCGGCGACGAGCAGTTCGCGCTTGTCCGGGAAGTGCCGGAAGAACGTGCTCTTGGTGACACCGGCGCGCTCGGTGATCTGCGCGACGGTCGTCTCGTCGTAGCCCTGCTCGGAGAACAGGTCGACCGCGGCCAGGACCAGTCGTTCCCGGGCCCCGGGTTGCCATCGCGCCATGGGACGATCATACGCGACGGGACAATTGTCCCGTCGGGGGTGTACGGTGACGGTACAAAAGTCCCATCACTTCTGAGGAGCACCCATGCACGTCTTCGTCACCGGCGGCACCGGCACCATCGGCACCGCGGTCGTCACCGAACTCATCGCCGCCGGGCACACCGTCACGGCACTGGCCCGGTCGGACCGGTCGGCAGCTGCCCTCATCGCCGCGGGGGCGACCCCCGCCCGCGGTGCACTCACCGACCTCGACGTGCTGCGCGAGGGCGCGCGCTCCGCCGACGGCGTCGTCAGCCTCGCGTTCTCGAACGACTTCAGCTCGGCGGAGGCGCTCGAGCGGGGCATCGCCGAGGAGCGCGCCGCCATGGCCGCACTCGGCGAGGCGCTCGTCGGCAGCGACCGCCCGTTCGTCGTCGTCTCCGGCACGCCGTGGGAGTCCGGTCGAGCCTCGGTCGAGACCGACCCGCTCCCGCTCGAGGGGCCGGTCGCGGGTCGCGCCCGATCCGTCCTCGCCGCCCTCGAACTGGCGGCACGGGGCGTCCGAGTCTCGGCGATCCGGCTGCCGCGCACCGTGCACGCCGACGGCACGGGTGGGTTCGCGGGGATCCTGACGGAGACGGCCCGACAGGCGGGGGTCGCGGGCTACCCCGGCGACGGCGAGCAGCGGTGGCCCGCCGTGCACGCCGCGGACGCGGCGGTGCTGTTCCGGCTCGCGCTCGAAGGTGCTCCGGCGGGGACCGTCTGGCACGCGGTCGCCGACGAGGGCGACCGGGTGCGTGACCTGGCCGAGGTCATCGGGCGTCGGCTCGGCCTGCCGGTCGAGCGGGTGGCCGACGAGACGTTCGGCGCGTTCGCGCCGATCTTCGCGATGGACCAGCCGGCGTCGAGTGCCCACACGCGCGAAGCGCTCGGCTGGGTCCCGACACACCCGAGCCTGCTCGAGGACCTGGAGAACGTGCAGCGCTGAGCGCCGCGGAGCACCGTCAGCGGTGGGCGGACGGCGCGCTGGACGGGAGGCGCGGTGCCGGGCCGCCACGGGCCTCCTGTCCGCCGTGCAGCCGCGTCAGTGCTGCCCGCCGCGCAGGCGGCCGATGCCGAGCACGATGCCGACGACGACCATGCCCAGCGCGAGGCCGGCCACGGCCGACACGGCGGTGTCGGCGATCCACACGACGACGGGGCCTGCGGCCTCGAGTGCGTGCTCGATCACGTGCAGCAGGTCGTACGGCCCGTGCCAGACGGTCTCGGCGAGGTTCGCGATGACCAGGTGTCCACCGACCCAGAGCATCGCGACCGTGCCGATGACGCTGATGACCCGGAAGACCATCGGCATCGCACGGACGATGCGGGCACCGATCCGGCGGGTGCGGCGGACGGAGTTCTTCATCATCTGCAGGCCGATGTCGTCGACCTTCACGAGTAGTGCCACGGCGCCGTAGACGACCGCGGTCATGACCAGGCCGATCACGATCAGGGCGCCGAGCGTCGGCCAGAGCCCCAGGTCGGGGTCGAGGCCGGCAAGTGCGATGAGCATGATCTCGGTGCTCAGGATGAGGTCGGTGCGGATGGCGCCGAAGACGAGCTTCGGTTCGGTGACGGCCTCGTCGGACCCGCCCTCGTGGTGCACGCCGAACCACTCGGTGACCTTCTCGGCGCCTTCGAAGCACAGGTACGTGCCGCCGAGCAGCAGGAGCCACGGCAGCACGCCGGGCGCGAAGGCCGTCAGCAGCAGGGCCAGCGGGATGATGATGACGAACTTGTTGAACAGGCTGCCGAGCGCGATGCGCCCGACGACCGGGAGTTCACGAGCGGGCTCGAGGCCCTGCACGTACTGGGGCGTGACGGCGGCGTCGTCGATGACGACCCCGGCGGTCTTCGCGCTGGCCTTGAGGGCTGCGGAGAGGATGTCGTCCACCACGGCGAGCAATCCGACTGACAATTCGTTCTCCACTCGTCTGACCTGTGACCGTGCACAGCGTAGTGGCCGCGGGGCATCCTGAACGCCAGCCACCGGACGTCCGTAGGCTCGCGGCATGGCTGACTTCACCGCATCCCAGGCCGCCGTCGTCCGGATCGAGCGTTCCGAGCAGGGGCGCTGGGACCTCTCCGTCATCAGCGACGCCGGTGTCGCGATGGGGCACGGGGTGTACCTGTTCGACGCGGCCCAGGACGACGCCGAGGACGAGCAGGCCGCAGCCCTCGACTTCGTGCGCGACTACGGGTTCCGGTTCGAGCGCGACGCGGTGCAGGCCGACGGTCCCGACGCCTTCTGGGCGCCGCTGCTGCCGTCCGACCAGCAGTAGGCGCTGCAGCGCGCGGGACGCAGCGCGCCTGGGTCAGCGTGCCGAGCCCTCGAACCCGATCAGCCAAATGACCCCGAACGCGTCACGGACGGTGCCGTCCCAGTCGCCCCACGGCCGCTGCTGCAGCGGGTCGACGACCGTACCGCCCTCGGCGAGCCGGTCGAACCACCGACGCAGGACGTCCGGTTCCGCAGCGCCGAGCAGTGAGAAGAGCAGCCCCGTCGCCGAGAACGGGGTGTCGCCCTCGCTCGCGTCCGCGGCGAACAGCTGCAGCTCGCCGGTCAGCTGGCCGTGCGCGACGGCGTCGGCCGGACCGTCCGTGCGGGAGAAGTCCGCATAGGTCGCGATCCGCACCTCGCCACCGAACACCCGCTGCCAGTGCTCGAGGGCACGCCTGGCGGTGCCGGCGAACTGGAAGTACGGCGCGGGTCCGGTCGTGTGCATGCCCGGCAAGGTACTCCGGCGTGCGGCGCCGGGGAAGCCCGGGGTTCGTCAGTCGAGCAGCGCCAGTGCGCGCTCCACGACGTCCTCCGGTCGTCCGTCGCCGTGCAGGGCCCACCAGGTGAGTGCGGCGCTCGCGGCGGCGGCCAGCGTGTGGGCGCGCACGGCGGCGGCGAGGTCGTCGGCGGTGCCCCCGTCCCGCTCGGCCACGTACCGCAGGATCTCGTCGGTCAGGGCCGTGACCGTGGCTGCGCCGACGTGCTCGAGCGACGGGTTCGCGCGGATGACCCGGAGTCGGTGCCGGGTGACCTCGACCGCGTCGTCCGGGAACGTCGCACCGATCCGGTAGGCCGCCCGGAGCGCGACCGCCGAGGGCTCGTCGGCCGGCCGTGCCCGGAGGGCTTCGCGGAACCGTGCTGCGAACTCGTCGAGACCTCCCCACACCAGCGTCGCCTTGTTCGGGAACAGCCGGAAGAGCGACCGGCGACTGACCCCGGCCGCCGCGGCGACGTCGTCCATCGACACCGCGTCGAAGCCCTGGTCGTCGAACAGCCGGAGTGCGACGAGGGACACGGCGTCGGGGTCGATGGTGCGCGGGCGCCCCGTCGGACGGTCGTTCGTCGAGCTCATGGAGACCTTTCGGCACTGAGTGCTATAACCGGTGTGGCGCAGCGAGCGCCTCTCATCGAGGAGACGACATGACCGACACCACCACCGCCGGACGGTTCACCGGCAGGACCATCATCGTCACCGGAGCGGGTTCCGGCATCGGACGCGCCACGGCGACGCGCATCGCGAACGAGGGCGGCCGCGTCATCGCGACCGACGTCGTGACCGAGCGGCTCGACGCACTCCGCACGGAACTGGAGGGCTTCGCCGTGGAGACCGTCGTCGGTGACGTCGCCGCGAGCGAGACCATCGACGCACTCATCGCGGCCGCCGGTGACCGGGTGGACGGACTCGCCAACGTCGCCGGCATCATGGACGCGTTCCTGCCGCCGGACGAGGTCGACGACGCCACCTGGGAGCGTGTCTTCAGCGTCAACGTCACGGGCCCGATGCGCCTGACCCGCGCCGTGCTGCCCCTGATGATCGCCGCCGGCAAGGGGTCGGTCGTGAACGTCGCGTCCGAGGCCGCCTTGAAGGCCTCGGCCGCCGGCGCTGCCTACACCTCGTCCAAGCACGCCATCGCCGGGTACACCAAGAGCGTCGCGTTCTTCCACGGGCCGCAGGGCATCCGGGCGAACGCCGTGGCACCGGGTGCGGTCGCCACGAACATCGAGGCGCCGATGCGCAGCGAGTACGCGGCTCGCCGGGTCGGTCCGATCATGCAGACCACCATCCCGCCGGTCGCCCAGCCCGAGCAGCTCGCCGCCGCCATCACCTGGCTGCTGAGCGACGACTCGGCGAACGTCAACGGCGCGGTGCTGCCGAGCGACGGTGGCTGGTCCGTCGTCTGACGCTGACCACCTGACGAACGGGAGGCCCGTGGCGGCGCCGCCACGGGCCTCCCGTCCGCCTTCGGCCACGTCGACGACGCGCGGTTCCTTCCCAGAGCGCGTGCGCTGGAATGCGGAACCGGGCGTACCGGGCCGGAAGTTCCTGCCCGGTACGCCCGATCCGACACGGCGAGCCAGCGGCCGGCGGCTCAGGAGACGAGCGCCGCCATCTCGCGCACGACGGAACGGAGCCGATCCGCGAGCTCGTCGTTGCTCCGCACGGTCTCGCGGTGCGCCGCCTCGCTGAGCGCGGACATCACCAGGGTCACGGCGGTGCGGGCGGTCTGCGCGTCGGTGCGGGTGCCGACGACGCTGAGCAGGGACTGGCGCGACTCGGCCATCCACCGCATCACCATCGCGGACATCTCCGGCCGGAGCACGAGCAGCTCCTTCATGCGACGGCGGTCCTGCGAGAGCGGGACGGTCGCCGCGACCAGGGTGCACAGGTCGTCGACGAGGGCGCCGTCGGCCTCGACGAACCGGGCCGCGGCACGCTCCGGGACCTCGACGGAATCGAGCCCGAGCGCCGCGTGCGCCTTCGACGAGAAGTAGTTGAAGAAGGTGCGGGGGGAGACGTCGGCGTCGGCGCAGATCTGCTCGACCGTGACGCCGTCGAGCCCGTGCGCCGACACCAGGGTGAGCGCTGCGTCGTGCAGTGCCTGTCGGGTCTGCTGCTTCTTCCGTTCACGCAGCGTGCACGGCTCCGTTGCCGCAGCCACTGCCGGTGTGGTGATCACGTGGACTCCTGGCGGTTGATGTGTCTGTGTGTGGGAGGGGCGCCCGCCCGGAAAGGGGGCACGGACGGACGCCCCGGTCGGTCACCGACGGTGCGTCGGCGTGGATCCGGTCGAACCCTGTCCGGTCGAACCCGATCCGGTCGGTACGGACCCGGTCATCGGTCCGGTGAACGAGCCGGCCTCGGCTGCTGCGGCACCCGCCTCGGCCTCGAGCTGCGCCTCGGCGGACATGTCGGCCTGCTCCTGGAGCGCGGAACGCTGGCGCAGCGGCGGCACCCGGAAGAACCAGGTCAGTACGAACGCGAGCAGGATGACGCCGAGACCGACCCAGTAGATCGTCACGGACGAGGCGTTGAAGCCCGCCATGAACGGCCGGGTCAGGCGGCTGTCGGCACCGGTCAGGAACGAGGTGTCGTTCGTGCTGGTGGCGCTGTCGCTCGTGCTGGTGCCGTCGTCGATCTTCTTCGCCAGCTCCGGGGTGAGCTCGTCGACCCAGTAGGAGCGCTGGTCGGCGTTCGACCAGTCGACGGACACGGTGCCGCCCTGCACGCTGGCGTGCGCCTGGTCGGCGACCTGCTCGAGCGCGGACTGCTCGGCGGCCGGCGTGGCCGCCGCGACCTGCTGGTCGATGACGCTCTGCGCTGCTGCGGCGGGCACGGCACCTGCGGTGACCTGCTGCTGCACGGCCGCGGTGACCTGCTCGGTGACCGCGGCGTCGGCGGCCTGCTCCGCCTTCGCCGAGGCCGCGTCGAGCTGCGACTGCACGGTCTTCGTCAGCGGGGTGACGACGGGCGTCCAGATCTTGTCCATGGCACCCTGGTTCGCCTTCGCGCTGGCGACGGTCGGGTTGAGCGCGGCGTCGAGTGCCGGACCGAGGTCCTTCTCGTTCGCCGTGGCCGTCAGGATGTTCGCCGGCATCACCGAGAACAGGATGGACAGCAGCACGGCGGTGCCGAGCGTGCCACCGATCTGACGGAAGAACGTGGCGGACGACGTGGCGACGCCCATGTCGCGGGCCTCGACGGATCCCTGCGACGCCAGGGTCAGCGACTGCATGACCGATCCGAGGCCGAGGCCGATGAGGAACATGCCGATCATCAGGAACCAGAGCGGCTTGTCGATCGTCATGAAGGTCAGGACGACGTAGCCGGCGGAGACGAGCGCGGTGCCGATGACCGGGAAGATCCGGTACCGGCCGACGCGTGCGACGATCTGACCCGAGGTGATCGAGGCGATCATGAGACCACCGACGAGCGGCAGGGTGGCGAAGCCGGACTCGGTCGGGGTCAGTCCGACGACGATCTGCAGGTAGAGCGGGATGGTGAGCATCGCGCCGAACATCGCGAAGCCGACCAGGAACCCGATGACGGTCGCCATCGAGAACGTGCCCGAGCGGAACAGCTTGAGCGGGATGATCGCCGCGTCGCCCATCTTCGACTCGATGAGCAGCAGACCGATCAGGCCGACGACACCGACGACGTAGCAGGCGATGGCGGCGGGGGAGCCCCAGCCCCAGATGCGGCCCTGTTCCGCGACGAGCAGGAGCGGCACGAGGGTGACGATGACGGCGGTCGCGCCCCACCAGTCGACCTTCGGCTTCGCGTCGCCGGCGCCGTGCACCTTCGGCAGGTGCAGGAACACGATGACCATGAGGAGCGCGGCGACGCCGATCGGCACGTTGATCAGGAGCACCCAGCGCCAGCCCGTGATCCACAGGATCTCGGAGGAACCGGCGAGCAGACCGCCGATGAGCGGGCCGATGACGGACGAGATGCCGAAGACGGCGAGGAAGTACCCCTGGTACTTGGCGCGCTCCCGCGGGGCGAGGATGTCGCCCATGATCGCCAGCGGCAGCGACATCAGCGCGCCGGCACCGATGCCCTGCACCGCGCGGAAGGCGGCGAGCATGAGCATCGAGGTCGACATCGACGACAGGACGGCGCCGAGGATGAAGACGACGATGCCGAAGATGTACAGCGGGCGCCGGCCGAAGATGTCGGAGAGCTTGCCGTAGATCGGCGTCGCGATCGTCGAGGTGATGAGGTAGGCGGTCGTCACCCAGGCCTGCTGGTCGAGCCCGTGCAGGTCGTCGCCGATCGTGCGGATCGCCGTGCCGAACACCGTCTGGCCGAGCGAGGACAGGAACATGCCCGCCATCAGGCCGTAGATCACCAGGAGGATCTGACGGTGGGTCATCAGCGGCTGCTGGCCGGCGCCCCCGGAGGCCGCTGGGGCCTCGGCGGTGTGCCGACCGTGCTGCACCGGGACGGGTGCGGTGGCGGTCATCGAACTCCTTTTTCTGACTGTGAAACTTTGCAGACCGCGCAACGATACATCTGTTGCTTCCGGCAAGCAACTAAATGTGCCCGCTACGCTGAGCGCGTGACCGACGACCGGCGTGCCGCCGAGCGACTCCTGCGATCCCAGCTCGACCGGCTGTGGGTCCGGCAGACCCTGCGCTCTTCGCTCATCGAGTCCCGCGGTGGCCTCGACCCGACGGCCCGCGTGATCCTGCGAGCCGTCGCCGGGCACGGGCCGGTCCGGGCGACCGCGATCGCCGACGCGACGGGGCTGTCACGCCCGGTGATCAGCCGCCGGGTCGCCTCGCTGATCGAGGCCGAGCACCTGATCGGGTCGCCCGACCCCGCGGACGGCCGCGCCACGCTCGTCACGCTCGCCCCCTCCGGCCGACGGCTGCTCGACGAGCTGGACGCCGCCGGGGCCGAGGTGTTCGACGACCTGACGGAGGAGTTCGCCTCCGACGAGCTGCGCTCGCTCGCCGAGATGCTGACGCGACTGAACGACCGGGCGGACGCGGTCCTGGGGATCGGCACCACGCGCTCCTGAGGTGACCGAGGGCAGGGACGGGAGGCCCGTGGCGGCGTCGCCACGGGCCTCCCGTCCCTGCGGAGCGCGCATCCGAGATACCGTTGGTGGTATGAGCACGGACACCACCCCAACCACTGAGACCCTCGACGACGGGCCCGTGGTGACGTTCGCCGGTCTCGGCCTGAGCGACGCTGTGCTCAAGGCCGTCAAGGACATCGGCTACGAGACCCCTTCCGCCATCCAGGAAGCCACCATCCCCACGCTCCTCGCCGGGCGCGACGTCGTCGGACTGGCGCAGACCGGTACCGGCAAGACCGCGGCCTTCGCGCTGCCGATCCTGTCCCGCATGGAGTCCGGCAGCAAGAAGCCCCAGGCGCTCGTGCTGTCCCCGACGCGTGAGCTCGCCCTGCAGGTGTGCGAGGCGTTCGAGCAGTTCGCGTCCCACATGAAGAACGTGCACGTCCTGCCGGTCTACGGCGGCCAGGCCTACGGCGTGCAGCTGTCCGCCCTGCGCCGTGGCGTCGACGTCGTCGTCGGTACCCCCGGCCGCATCATGGACCACCTGGCGAAGGGCACGCTCGACCTGTCCGAGCTCAAGTACCTGGTGCTCGACGAGGCCGACGAGATGCTCAAGATGGGCTTCGCCGAGGACGTCGAGACGATCCTCGCCGACACCCCCGACGACAAGCAGGTCGCGCTCTTCTCGGCGACCATGCCCGCGCAGATCCGCCGCATCTCGCAGCAGTACCTGACCGACCCGGCCGAGATCACCGTCAAGACCAAGACGAAGACCGCCGCGAACATCACGCAGCGCTACCTGATGGTCTCGTACCCGCAGAAGGTCGACGCGCTCACCCGCATCCTCGAGGTCGAGGACTTCGAGGGCATGATCATCTTCGTCCGCACCAAGAGCGAGACCGAGACCCTGGCCGAGAAGCTCCGTGCCCGCGGGTACGCAGCCGCCGCGATCAGCGGTGACGTGGCCCAGGCCCAGCGCGAGCGCACGGTCAACCAGCTGAAGTCGGGCAAGCTCGACATCCTGGTCGCGACGGACGTCGCCGCCCGTGGCCTCGACGTCGACCGCATCACGCACGTCGTGAACTTCGACATCCCGGTCGACATCGAGTCCTACGTGCACCGCATCGGCCGGACCGGTCGCGCCGGCCGCTCGGGTGACTCGATCAGCTTCGTCACCCCGCGCGAGCGTCGCCTGCTGTCCGCGATCGAGCGTCACACCAAGCAGCCGCTCACGCAGATGCAGCTGCCGACCATCGACGACGTCAACGAGACCCGCCTGACGCGCTTCGACGACGCCATCACCGCGGCGCTCGAGGACCAGGGCCGGATCGCCGCCTTCCGCGACGTCATCGCGCACTACGTCGAGCACCACGACGTCCCCTCGGACGACGTCGCCGCTGCCCTGGCCGTCGTGGCGCAGGGCGACTCGCCGCTGCTCCTCACCGCAGCCGACGACGCCCTCCGCACCCAGATGGAGCGCGACGCCCGTCGCAGCGAGCGCGACGAGCGTGGTGCCCGCGACGACCGTGGCGGCCGCAGCGACCGCGGCGACCGTGGTGGCGACCGCGACCGTGGTGACCGCGGCGACCGCGGCCCGCGCCGTTCGCAGCCGATGTCCCCGTACCGCATCGAGGTCGGCCGTCGTCACCGCGTCGAGCCGCGCCAGATCGTCGGTGCCCTGGCCAACGAAGGTGGCCTGCGCCGCGACGACTTCGGTGCGATCCAGATCCGTCCGGACTTCTCGATCGTCGAGCTGCCGGCCGACATGGACCCCGGTGTGCTCGAGCGCCTCACCGACACCCGGATCAGCGGCAAGCTCATCGAGATCCGTGCGGATCGCCGTGGTGGCGGTCGCCGCTCGGACGACCGCGCCCCGCGCGGTGACCGCGACGACCGTCCGGAGCGCAGGCCGCGCTACTGAGACGCGCGCGTCTGCGACGCGACCTCTTCTGACGGGAGGCCCGGTGCCAGCTGGCACCGGGCCTCCCGTCCGTCGTCAGTGCGGGTCCCGGGCCTGCGGCATCTTGCGGTGCGGGGAACCGCAGATCCCTCCCGCAGGCGTTCCCCCGGAGTCCGCACGGTGCTGTGATGACCGGAGCCGTGACGCAGGGAGCCGCGGAGAAGGCAGGGGAACCATCGTGTACCGAGCACTCATCACCGCGGTCGCCGCCGCGGCGCTCGTCTTCGGAGGCGCGGTGCCGGCGACGGCGCACACCTCTCCGTCGGTGCCGGGAGCGCCGACCGCCGTCCGCGTCACCGGCGACGCGGACAGTGCCACGCTGACGTGGCGCGGTCCGAAGCACGGCGCGAAGGTGACGGGCTGGAAGGTCGCCGTCGCCGCCGTCGCGAACCGGCACGACCGCCAGGTCGACCGACTCCACCCGCGCGCCCGCTCCGACCGGTTCGACGAGCTCTCGCCCGCCACCACGTACCGCTTCTCGGTGCGTGCCCTCGGCCACCGGGGGACCGGCCGCACGATCACGCTGCGCTGGACGTCACCGTCGGTGCCCGAGCCGGAGACGACGCAGTCGCTGTTCGCGCTCGACGGCAACGGTGACGTCGTGCGGTTCGCGGATTCCGGCAGCGGTGCGAAGACCGTCGTCGCGACGGACGGCGAGGGCTTCGCCGCGAACGCCGACGGTGACGTCTTCACCCCGTCGGCGGACGGCACCGAGATCCTGCTGCACCCGGCAGACGGTGGCGGGATCTCGATCATCGCGTCCGGGCTGCACCTGACCCCGGACCTGCGCTCCGACGCCGAGGGCAACCTGTACTGGGTGGACTCGGTGAGCGGTGCGGTGCAGAAGCTGTCCGTCGGCACCTCGACGCCGAAGATCGTGCTGGACCTGGGTGGCAAGGCCGTCGGGAGCGATCAGCGTTTCTGGACGGTCACCCCGGACGGCAAGGTCGTCGTACTCGGCGGAACGGTCAGCCAGCCGTACGTCAAGGGCACCGGCATCGCGCCCCGCACGTTCACCGGGCCGATCGGCACGGTCGTCGGCTACCCCGCCGGCGTGCTCGCCGACTCGCACGGCAACGTCTACGTCGACATCCGATCGACCGGTGGCGCCGGGTCGTGGGTCTGGTACCAGCTCAAGCCCGGCGCGACCCGACTGACGCAGATCGAACCGCGGTACGCGTTCGAGTACGCCGCCGCGAACGCCGACGGCTTCTCGCTCCTGCAGTCGGCGCAGTTCTGCCCCGCCCCGTCGGAGTACCGGCCGGGCGGGTGCACGATCGACCGCGGCATCCCGGACAAGCTCGTGGTGGGCAGCGGCGGCACGTCCACCGTGCCGGTGACCGGGCTGACCGCCGGGTCGCGTGGCGAGCACCTGGGTGCTGCCTCCGCCGACGGGGACGTGTTCGTCTCCATCGACAGCGGCCCCTCGGTCGGGCTGTGGAAGGTCCCCGCCGCGGGTGGAGCTGCCCGGCAGCTCGACGCGGCGCAGTACTCGAGGCTGCTGGTGATCTGACCGGCGGTGCGAGGCGGAAGGGGGTGGGACGCAACGGCGCGTCCCACCCCCTTCCGTGTGCGGCGGCGGCTGTCCAGGCGGTGTCGCGGCGGTGTCGCGGCGGCGGCGGTTCAGGCTGCGCCGTCGGCCGTCCGGCGGCACACCTCGTCCCACGGGGTCGGTTCGATCCCGAAGTGCGCCCGGCTCTCGCGGTCGTCGACCACGTACGGCGCGGTCCACTGGTAGGTCAGGTCGGCCAGCTCGCGCATCATCGGCGACACGAGCCCGCCGACGCGGAACAGGGCGGCGGGCATCCGGCGCACCGGGACCGCGGGCTTCCCCGCCGCCGCGAGGACGTCGGTGAGGGCCTGGCGCTGCGTCCGCGGTGCGTTGCTCGGCACCGTCCACGTGCGGCCGTGGGCGCCCTGGTCCTCGGCGGCGGCGACGAGGGTCCGGGCGACGTCGAGCACGTCGGTGAAGGTGTGCGGCAGGTCCGTGCGACCGACCATCGACACCGCCCGGCCCCGCAGCGCCGCCGGCAGCACACGCGTGACGTGCCCGTTCGCGCCGATCCCGGGGCCGAGGTAGTCCGAGGCGCGGACCTCGACGGCGCGGACACGGCCGGCGTCGTGCGCGGCGAGGGCATCGGCCCACAGGGTGGCGCGGAGCACTCCCTTGTGGTCGGTGGCGGCGTCCGGCAGTCCCTCGTGCATCGGCCCGTCGACCGGGCCGTACGGGTACAGGTTCCCGGTGATGGCGTAGGTCGCCCCGGTGCGTTCGGCCGCGGTGAGCAGTGCTGCGGCGAGCGGGGGCCAGGTGTGCTCCCACTGCGTGTAGTCGCCGGGGTTCGCGCAGTTGTGGAGGACGGCTGCTCCCTCGGCGGCGCGGGAGAGGGCGTCGGCATCGGACGCGTCGAGCGCGAGGTGCTCGACGCCGGCGATGCCCGTGCTGCGACCGGAGCGGGAGACGACGGTGGCGCGGTCACCCCGGACGGTCAACAGCTCCGCGACGTGCCGGCCGACGGGGCCGGCGCCGACGACGAGGTGGTGGGTCATGGTCTCCTGCTTCCTGGTGGATCGCTTCTCGGTCGATCGCTTCCTGGTCGATTCGAGAGCACTGCTCTCGGGGTCGAGCATGACGCTTTGGCTTCGAGAAAGCAAGAGCAGTGCTCTCCTTTGTGTGCGCTGCTCTCCCGTGTCAGGATCGTCGGATGGCACCCACCGCCCGAGTACTCGCACGGCAGACGGTCACCGCAGACATCCTGGCCGCGGCACGCACCCGCCTGACCGACGAGGGTCCGGCGGCCCTCAGCCTGCGGGCCGTCGCCCGTGACGTCGGGATGGTCTCGTCGGCCGTGTACCGGTACTTCCCGAGCCGCGACGACCTGCTGACGGCCCTGCTCATCACCGACTACGACGAGCTCGGCGCCGCGGTCGAGGCCGCCGGTGCCGCGGCCGGACCGGCTCCCGGTGCGCGCTGGGTGGCGATGTGCCGGGCGGTCCGGGACTGGTCGATCGCGCACCCGGGGGACTTCGCGCTGCTGTTCGGCTCACCCGTGCCCGGGTACACGGCACCGCGCGAGACCGTCGTGCCCGCGACGCGGACGACGTTGGCGCTGGTGCGCGTGGTCGCGGACGCCGTCGGCTCCGGTTCGCCTGGTGCGCCTGGTGCGTCGGGCTCGTCCGTCACGTCGACGCCGGAGGCGGCCGGGAGGCCCGGGTCGCCCACCGCTCCCACGGCGGCTCCCGGGGTGGCCGGTCCCGCCGTCGCGGACGCGGTCGTCACGCTGCGCTCGTTCGGCATCGCCCTGCCCGACGAGGTCCTGGTCCGCACCCTGATGGCCTGGACGACGGTGTTCGGGACCATCTCGTTCGAGCTCTTCGGCCACTTCGTCGGTTCCGTGTCCGACCCGGCCGCCTACTTCGACCAGGTCATCGTGCGCCTGGCGGATGACCTGGGGTTCGCCGCCGCGTTCTGACGCCGATGCTGTCCCCAGATCGGGTGCGCAGCCTGACAGAGTCGCCGCCGGTGCGGTAGACAGGTCGTCACGCCGAGGTCGTGCCCGAGGACCGGAGCGGACGACCGGCACGGTGGCCCCTGGGCCAGCTGCCGGACGCAACCACACCCGGGCGTGCGCAGCGGCCGGGGCCCGCGCGGATCAGGAGGCATGCTTGCGACGCAGCACGTGCGGCGGCACCACGAACGGGGCGACCCGGTGACCGCGCTCGACGTCAGCCGACAGGACCGCCGCCGGCTCACCACCGGCACCGCCCGCCGACGCCTGGTGACCGTGCGCACGGTGGCGCTCCTGGCGTCCCTCGCCGGTGTCAACTACATCGTGTGGCGCTGGGCGGCCTCGGTGAACTGGCACTCGTGGTGGATCGCGGTGCCGCTGATCCTCGCCGAGACCTACAGCGTCATCGACTCCCTGCTCTTCGCCCTCGGGGCCTGGCGGCTCCGGGAGCGCGGCGAACCACCGGCGAAACCGTCCACCGACGTCACCGTGGACGTCTTCATCACCACCTACAACGAGCCGATCGACCTGGTCGAGCGCACCGCCAGGGCGGCCAAGGCGATCTCCCACCCGCACACCACCTGGATCCTCGACGACGGCAACCGCCCCGAGATGCGTGCGGCGGCCGAGGCGCTCGGCATCGGCGTCATCACGCGCGGCGCCGACTGGGTGGACCGGCCCCGGCACGCCAAGGCCGGCAACCTCAACAACGCCCTGCTCGCGACCCAGGGCGAGTTCCTGCTGATCCTCGACGCCGACCAGGTGCCGGACCCGGCGATCCTCGACCGCACGCTCGGCTACTTCAAGGACCCGAGGATGGCGCTCGTGCAGACCCCGCAGTGGTTCGAGAACGTGCCGGAGTCGGATCCCCTCGGCAGCCAGGCACCGCTGTTCTACGGCCCGATCCAGCAGTCGAAGGACGGCTGGAACGCCGCGTTCTTCTGCGGGTCGAACGCGATCCTGCGTCGCGAAGCGCTCATGCAGCTCGGCATCTCGCGCTACGTGGCCGAGGTCGAGGCGTCCGTGCAGCGCACCCTCGCGACGTCCCGCAAGCTCCTCGCCCGTTCCAGGGAGACCGAGACCGACCCGCGCGTGCTCGCCGCGCTGGACGACGCCGAGCTCGTCGTCGACCAGGCCCGCGAGCAGGTGCGCGCCGGTGAACCCCTCGGGGACGTGACGTACGCGTTCCAGCGCGGGATCGACGCCATCGCGTTCCGGTTCGCCGCCGCCGACCTCGAGTCGGTGCGGAACGACCTGCAGGAACTCGCGGCGATGTCCACCGACGCGAACACCTTCGCCGGTCTCGACGACGCCGCGCTCGACGTGCTCGGCCGGCGTGAGGCCTCGCCGGTCGCCGCCATCGAGTCGATCGCCGTGCTCGCCCGTGCCCTCGACGTCAACCGCGACGACGAGGCGCAGCCGATCATGCCGCTGGCGACGATCTCGGTGACCGAGGACATGGCCACGGCGATGCGCCTGCACGGCCTCGGCTGGAAGTCGGCGTACCACGACGAGATCCTCGCGAAGGGCCTGGCCCCCGAGGACCTGCCGACGATGCTCGTGCAGCGGCTCCGCTGGGCGCAGGGCACCATGCAGGTGTTCTTCCGCGAGAACCCCCTGGTGCAGAAGGGGCTGTCGTGGGGGCAGCGGCTCATGTACTTCTCGACGATGTGGAGCTACCTGTCGGGGTTCGCCGCGATCGTCTACATCGCCGCCCCGGTGCTCTGCCTGTCGTTCGGGGTCGTCCCCGTGCAGGCCTACAGCGTCGACTTCTTCGCCCGGCTCATCCCGTTCCTGGTCCTGAACCAGCTGCTGTTCTGGGTGGTGGCCGCCGGCAGACCGACCTGGCGCGGTCAGCAGTACTCGCTCGCGCTGTTCCCCGTGTGGATCGAGTCGGTGACCAGCGCCTTCGAGAACGTCTTCCGCGGCAAGCCGCTCGGGTTCCGTGTCACCCCGAAGGTGCGGGACGAGACCGAGCAGAAGCCGCGGTGGGACCTGGTCAAGCCCCAGCTCTACGCGATGGGCGCCCTGGTCGCCGCCCTGGTCATGATCGGCATCCGTTACCTGACCGGCCAGGCCGAGGGGATAGCGCCGCTCGTGAACACCGCGTGGGTCGTCTTCGACCTGTTCATCTTCAGCATCGTGATCCGGGCCGTCCGGTACCGCGGACCGGCCACGCCAGCCCAGTCCGAACACGAGTCGAGCACCGCCGGAGGGCCACTGTGAGCACCGTCACCACGTTCGAGGTCGCGGCCGTGCCCGAGTCGCTCGACGTCGTCCAGGACCGCTTCGCCGCGTGGTGGGACGGCCTGGGCATCGACGACGTGCGGATCCGTTTCGCGCTCGAGACCGCGCTCGCCGAGGTCGCCGCGAACATCGTCGAGCACACCGTGCGCACCGACCGGCAGATCGGTCGCCGCTACACGGTGCGGCTCGAGGCGACCGACCGCGAACTGACGGCGGTCCTCACCGACAACGGACTCCCCGTCGACATCGACCTGAGCGCCGTCACCATGGCCGACGTCGAGCAGGAGAGCGGCCGGGGCCTCGCGCTCGCCATCGCTGCGCTCGACCGGTTGGAGCACCGGCACGAGCCCGGCCACAACGTCTGGACCCTTGCGTGCGAGCGGTGAAGAAGCCCGTGGCCCGCGCGGTCGCCCTCCTCGTCACGTTCGCCACACTCCTGCTCGGTGGTGCGCTGCCGGCGTCGGCTGCGTCCGTGCACCCGGCGGCCGCCGTGCAGCCGGCCGAGGGGTCGACGTGGTTCGGCCCCGACCTCGACTGGGCGAGCGACTCGCCCGAGGGGTACGCGGGGCGGCTCGGCGCGACGCCGTCGATGTACGGGGTGTCCGTCGACTACCCGCTCGACCGCACGGCGAAGCAGGAGCTCCTCCGCTCGGCGCGTGCGGCGGCGACCCAGGGTGCGGTGCTCGTGGTGAGCCTCGAACCCGATCGCGCACTCGGGTCGCTCGACACCGCGGACACCCGTGCCGTCAACACCGTGTTCGAGGACCTGCACGACCAGTACGACACCCAGGTGCTCGTGCGGTTCGCACCGCAGATGAACGGCACGTGGGTCCGCTGGGGCCAGCAGCCCACGGAGTTCGTCCGGGTGTTCCGGGCGCTCTCCACGACCGTGCACGCGGGCACGTCGGACGCGCTCATGGTCTGGTCGCCGGGGTACGGCGCCGGCTACCCGTTCGGCGAGTCCGCCGGGCGGCTGCGGAACCTGTCCCCGGTCGACGTCGCGAAGGCGGACACGAACGGCGACGGACAGCTCACCGGCGCCGACGACCCGTACGGGCCGTACTGGCCGGGGGCCGAGGCCGTCGACTGGGTCGGTCTCTCGATGTTCTCGTACGGCAAGGGCGACCCGACCGAGGCCGCCGGTCGTGCCGTGCCGCTCACCCGCAGCGGTGAGGTCGAGTCGCGGTTCGACGAGGACTGGGGCTACGACCAGCCGCAGTCGGACACGTTCTACGACCGGTTCGCGGTGGCCGACGACCGTCCGATGCTGCTCGACACCGGTGCCCTGTACAACCGTGAGCTGCAGGGCGACGCCGAGCTCCAGGTCAAGCGGAGCTGGTGGCGGCAGGTGCTCGCCGCCGTGCAGGAGCGTCCGCTGATCCGGGGCATGACCGTGCTCGAGGCGGAGCGACGCGAGCCCGAGGCCGGCAACCGCGTGGCCGACTGGCGACTCACCGCGGACCCGGCCGTCGCGGAGTCCTTCCGCGCCGACCTCGAGCGGTCCGGCGACTTCGCCTTCGGCCCGGTCACCGACCGCGTGACCGTGCAGCAGGGCAACGCCGCGATCTCGCAGGAGTACGAGACCGGCGGCGACCAGATGGCGTGGATCGTCTGGCTGGCCGCCGGGTTGGCGATCGTGTTCCTGCTGAGCGGGGTGTTCGGGCGGCTCCTGCCGAGCTGGCGCTACCCCGACGACGGCAAGCCCGGCCGTGACCTGCGGCTCGACCTGTTCCGCGGGTTCATCATCCTCGCCGTGGTGATCACCCACATCGAGATCGGCGGGCCGTACTCGTACCTCACGCTGCACGCCGTCGGGGCGATCACCGGCGCCGAGATGTTCGTGTTCCTGTCCGGCATGGTCCTCGGCATGACGTACCCGTTCGCCGTGAAGAAGTTCGGCGAGTGGGCGGCGGCCATCGGGGCGTGGAAGCGCGCGCGCAAGCAGTACGTCGTCACGCTCGTGGTGATCCTGGTGGTCTTCGCGCTGAGCTTCGTCCCGTTCCTGAACACCGACGCCATCACCACGTTCACCGACCGCGGGACGGGCACCGGCGGCGTCGAGGCCGAGGGCCGGGTCTACGACCTGTACCCGAACGCGATGCAGCTGCTCGCCTACCCGCCGCCCTGGTACGCGATCCGCCAGTTCCTGCTGCTCGAGATGGGGCCGTGGCCGTTCAACATCATGGGCCTGTTCGTGGTGCTGAGCCTGTTCATCCCGGTGTTCATCTGGGTGATCCGCCGCGGGTTCTGGTGGGCGCTCCTCGCCGCCAGCTGGGCGCTGTACGTGTTCCAGGCGCTCCACCCCGACTTCCGTCCGCTGAACTCGCAGTTCGAAGCGGTCTTCCCCCTGCTCACCTGGCAGGTCGTGTTCACCCACGGGCTCGTGCTCGGCTACTACCGACGGCAGATCGTCGGTGCGCTCACCGGGCGCCTCGGCAAGGTCCTGGTCGGCATCGCCGTCGGCGGGTACGCGGCGTTCCTGGTCTACGTCTGGGCGGGCGACCACTTCGGGTTCACACCGGTGCCGTTCCCGGCGACGATGTACGAGTCGCTGTACAACACGGCGTACCAGCGGGTGGACCTGCAGTGGGGCCGCCTGGTGGACATCGCGTTCTTCGCGATCGTGTCCTACGCGATCCTCACCGTGTTCTGGAAGCCCATCGCCGCCGCTATCGGCTGGCTCTGGATCCCGCTCGGGCAGGCGAGCCTGTACGTCTTCGTCTGGCAGGTGTTCTTCGCCCTGGCGATCGCGTCGATCCCCGGAGTGCCGTGGGGCGACTTCTGGATCGGGTTCGTGGTGCACA
Source organism: Curtobacterium poinsettiae (assembly GCF_025677645.1). Taxonomy (NCBI): domain Bacteria; kingdom Bacillati; phylum Actinomycetota; class Actinomycetes; order Micrococcales; family Microbacteriaceae; genus Curtobacterium; species Curtobacterium flaccumfaciens. The sequence goes on from NZ_CP106879.1 coordinate 1,300,806, forward strand.
CGGCGCTGATCCTGCTGGCCTGGTACATGGTCCGCAAGAAGTTCCTGTTCTCGGTCATCCCGCGCTGATCGTGCGCACGGACGGACAGGAGGCCCGTGGCGGTGTCGCCACGGGCCTCCTGTCCGTCATGCGCTCACACGGTCCGCGTGACCGCCAGCGGCGTCGGGTCCACCGGGTCCGGCGGGACCGGGAGCGACCCGCGGATCTGGTTCTGCGCCTGGCAGTCGCTGGTGCAGTTCGTCGCACCCTGCGACAGCTCGACGGCGTCCTCGCCGAGCACCCCGCCCAGACGTCCGCCGGGCTGGACCGTCCACGTGGTGGTGGTCGTGGTCTGCGAGGTCTTCGTGGCGACCTGCGGGCTGTCCTTGCCGAGGAGCATCTGGTGGGCACCGCTGCCCGACGACACCGCGGCCGTGCCGTCGCCGAAGTTGATCTTGCCGGTGTACGGGTTCGTGAAGTAGAACAGTCCCGCCCCGAGGGTGTGGGTGAAGGTCACCGGTCCCGCGAACTCCGTCTCCATCTGGAAGACGCCGCCCTGGGCGCCGTCCTTCGCCTGGATCTTGAGCTTCCCGGCACCCGTCGAGAAGATCGCGACGAGGGTGTCGTCCTTGACCTCGAGCGACGACAGCTTCGTGCTGGCGAGCTGCGCGGCAGTGAGGGACGGGACCTTCGACGCGAACACCACGGTCGGCTTCGTCACCATCCGCTGGGTGTCGGCAGCGCCGGTCAGCGTGTAGTCATACACGCCGAGGTCGGCGATCCGGATGTCGAAGCCGTTGTGCTTGCCCCGTACCGCGATCGTGCCGGAGACCGCGGTGTCGCGCACCTTGAGTTCCTTGCCCTGAGCGGGGTTCGCCGTGACGCCGTTCACGGTGACGGCGTAGTCGCCACCGGTCGAGGTCTTGCCGGACGCGTTCGCGGGGGAGACCCCGACGAGGGCAGCGGCGGCGACGGTGCCGAGGGCGATCGCGGCGACGATGCCGCTGCCGATCCTGCGTGAGCGCTGGGTGTGCATGGGTTCCTCCTGGTGGGCCTGTCTGGCCGGTACGACCATCGTCGCCGCCGGCCCGACTCCGCACCATCGGACCTTGGTACTAGTACCCGTCAGCAGTGCCCGTTCAGCAGTGCCGGTTCAGCAGTGCCCGTTCACCACCCGTGGTCGCGCGCCCACAGTGCCGCGCTCGTGCGGTCCGCGACGCCGATGCGCCGGAACAGCGAGCCGACGTGCACCTTCACGGTCCGCTCCGCGATGCCGAGCTCCGCGCCGATCTGCCGGTTCGACATGCCTCGGGCGATCCGGACGAGCACGTCCCGTTCACGGGGTGGGAGCTCCGGGTCCCGGTCCACCGCGGCTCCGGCGGCTGTTCCGGGCAAGAGCGCCCGGGCCACCCGGGGGTCGATCGGCGTCTCGTCGCGCGCTGCGGCACGGACCGCCGCGACCACGTCGTCGGGCGCGGCGTCCTTGAGCAGGTAGCCCGTCGCGCCGGCCGCCAACGCGGCCCGCACCCGGTGGTCGTCCGAGAACGTCGTGACGACGAGGACCCGGACCGACGGCAGGAGCGCCCGCACCTGCCGGGTCGCCTCCACACCGCCCGCACCGGGCATCGACAGGTCCATCACGACGACGTCGGGCTGGAGCGTCGGCACGAGCGACACCGCTGCTTCGCCGGTGGCTGCCTCGCCGACGACCTCGCAGTCGTCCGTCGTCCCGAGCACCGCGCGCAGCCCGCTCCGGACCAGCGCGTGGTCGTCGACCAGCAGGACCCTCAACGCAGGGCCTCCGCGTCGACGGGGACCTCGAGGTCCCAGGTGGTGCCGGCACCCGGCGCGGTCCGGAGCAGCAGGGACCCGCCGGTGTCCTCGGCGACCTCGCGCAGCAGGGTGGTGCCGAGGTGTCCGGTGCGGCCGCCCTCGACGACCACGGCGGGGTCGAAGCCCGCCCCGTCGTCGTGCACGACCACCCGGACCGAGCCGCCGGCCTGCGTCACCGTGACGTCCACCCGGGTCGCTTCGGCGTGCTTGACGACGTTCCAGACGGCCTCACGGACGAAGCGCACGACCGCGAGCAGCGCGGCGGAGGACGCTTCGACGACGTCCGGCACCCGCACGGTGGTCGCGAGCCCCGCAGCACGCGCGCGGGCACAGACGTCGTCGAGGGCGGCGCCGAGTCCCTCGGGCGTCGGAGCCGCTGGCCGGATCGTCGCCATCGAGGTCCGCAGCGACGACACCGCACCCCGGAGCACCGTGGCGGCGTCGCGCGTGGCGGGATCGGCACCGAGGGACAGCGCGAGTCCGGCGACGTCCTGCACCGGTCCGTCGTGCAGTTCGGCGGCCATCCGTCGGCGTTCCGCGGCCTCGGCGTCGAGTGCGCGACCGAGCAGCCGCTCCCGCAGGCGCTGCCCGGAACGGATCCGCAGCAGCAACCCGAGCAGCAGCGGCACCAGGAGCGCGAGCACCACGGCCACCGTGCCGAACGCCAGGACGGCGAACGACCGCCGCAGGTCCGCGGCGCGCGCGAGCACCTGGTCGTACGGCTGGTACGCCTCGAACAGCAGCGCCTCGCCGGACGGCGTGTGCACCGCCTGGTACGCCTCGAGCAGCGGCCCGTGCCCGCGCTCGTAGCGGTTCTCCGGCTCGGTCAGGTCCGACACCTCGGCGTCGGAGCGGTCCGACTCCAGCGCCTCCAGGTCCTCGTCGGACAGCGGGAAGCGCTCGCCGACCAGTCGACGTTCGTCCGACCAGAGCACCGTGCCGTCGGCCGCCCAGAGCTTCATCCGAACGGCCGATCCGGCGCGCAGCTCACCGGCCACCGCGTCGTCCAGGCGCGTCCGTGCGGCAGCCCGGTCGACGGCCGGCCGCAACGGGTCGGCGACCGCGTCGAGCAGTGCGGGTTCGACCACGACGCGTGCGAGCGCCGCGGTGTCGCTGGTCGCGTCACGGACGGCGAACGACTCCGCGATGCGCTGCGCCACCAGGGTGCCGGCGGTCGCGACCGCGGCGCCGCCGACGACCGCGGCGAGCACGACGCCGACCAGGACGAGTCGCCAGGGTGTCCGGCCGGTCTGCCGGCGCGGGTCTGCCGCGACGAGCACGACCGGCTCCGCCGCCGTGTCACTGTCCGACGACCGTTGTCCGTGCACCCGGACACCGTAACCGGCGGCGTCCCAACCGGGCGCGCCCGGGGCCCGGATCGCCGCAGAACGCAGGCCTGGAGGCCCGTGGCGGTGTCGCCACGGGCCTCCAGGCCTGCTCGGGGTGCGTCGTACCGCACATGGTGAGCAGGAACGGTCGGGTCGCGGTGCGCGACCCGACCGTTTCTGCTCACGAAGCGGGGAGCCGCTCGCGCAGGGCGCCGCGGACCGACTCCCACCCGGCCAGGCGGTCGCGGATCGCGACGTCCTGCTCGGCGGTCAGCGCGTCCCGGTGCGCCTGTTCGAGCACCTCGTCGATGACGACGCGGCGGCCGCTGCGGGCCGAGGTGATGGCCGCGTCGACCATGGTCAGGCTCATCACGTTGCCGTGCACCTCGCCGTCCGGCACCTCGCCCGAGCGGACCGCCCGGACGAAGGACGCCAGCGAACCGGCGATCTCGTGCCCGACCGACGGCGCCGCTGCCGGGGACCCCGGTGTGCCGTCGAGGTCGCTCGACGGGTCGTGGTCGCCGTCCCAGAGCGCCGTACCGGCCGCTCCGGAGGCACGCCAGTCGCCGTTCCACGAGGTCTCGGCACCTGGCGCGCACCACGAACCGTCGTAGACGTAGCGGACGTCGTCCTCGAACGTGAAGACGGCTGCGGCCGCCGCATCGCCCCGGTACCAGGACCACGAGGGGTTCCACGATTCGCAGTACACCGACACCGGGTCGCGTTCGAGCACGTACCGGGCGGAGTCGAAGGCGTGGATGGCCATGTCGAGCAGCAGGACGTCGTCCATCTCCTCGCGGAAACCACCGAAGTGCGGGGCCTTCGCGAACCGGGTGCTCAGCCCACCCACGGCGCCGAGGTCGCGGACGTGCTGCCGGAACGCGACGAGCTGGTCGTTGTAGCGACGGGACTGCGACACCATGAACAGCTTGCCGGTGGCCTCGGCGGCGGCGGCGAGTGACAGCGCCTCGGCGACGGTCTGTGCGGCCGGTTTCTCGCCGAGCACGGGGAGCCCGGCTCGGAGCGCCTGCAGGGTGACCGGGTGGTGCGCGACCGGCACGGTGATGTCGAGGACGGCCTCGGCACCGGTCTCGGCGGCCAACACCGTCAGGTCCGTGCCGACCGGGATCGACGGGTCGCCGGCGAGCTCGGCCCCGGCGCGGGCGGCGTCGAGGTCGAGGTCGACGATGCCGACCAGCTCGACCTCGGGGTCGGCGGCGACGGTGGCGAGCCAGGCCCGCCCCATCCCGCCGGCGCCGACCTGCAGGACGCGGAGGGGGCTCACGCCTGCGCCCCGTCGCGCTCGGCCGCCGGCTGGCTGGCCGTCGGTTCGGCGGGCTCGGGCTCGGCGTCGTCGAACGGACCGCGGTAGTGCTGCCCGTCGAAGTACTCGCCCAGGTCGTAGCGGCGGAGCGTCGGGATCTCCCGTTCGCGCTCGGGCCGCGCCCACTCGGCGCCGTTCGCGATCACGCGGCGGACGTCCGGGTGGTGGTACACGGGGAAGTCCTGGTCACCGGGGGAGAAGTAGAAGATCTTCCCGAGGCCGCGGCGGTACGTCATGCCGCTCCGGAACACCTCGCCGCCCGTGAAGCCCGAGATGAACACCAGCTCGTCGGGCGTCGGGACGTCGAAGTACTCGCCGTACATCTCCTGCTCCGGGATGACGATCGGGTTCGGCACCCCGCGGGTGATCGGGTGCTGCGGGTTGACGGTCCAGACGAGTTCCTGGTCGTGCTCGCTGCGCCAGCGGAGGGTGCAGGTGGTGCCCATCAGCTTGCCGAAGATCTTCGACCAGTGGCCGGAGTGCAGGACGAGCAGCCCCATGCCGGAGAGCACGTGCCGGTGCACCCGGTCGACCACGGCGTCGTCGACGTCCTGGTGTGCTGCGTGCCCCCACCAGGTGAGGACGTCGGTGTTCGCGAGGACCTCGTCGGTGAGGCCGTGCTCGGGCTCCTGCATGGTGGCGGTCCGGACGACGGCCTCGGGCAGGTGCTCGCGGATGCCGTCCGCGATCGCGCCGTGCATGCCGTCGGGGTACCGCTCGGCGACGTGCTGCTCGACCTGTTCGTGGACGTTCTCGCCCCAGACGGTGATGCGGAGCGGGGTGGTGGTCATGGTGTGTGCCTTTCGGGAGTGGTGGGACCCGGTCACTTGACTGCGCCGCCGGTGGCCCCGGCGGCGATGAACTTCTGCGCCACGAGCAGCAGCACGATGGCGGGGATCGAGGCCATCACCGCGGCGGCCATGACGGTCGACCAGTCGGCGGTGAAGGTGCCGATGTAGTTGTAGATGCCGAGCGTGATCGGCCGGACGTCCTCGGTGGTGGTGAGGGTCAGGGCGAACAGGAAGTCGCTCCAGGTGAACAGGAACGTGAACAGTCCGGCGGTGATCAGGGCGTTGGCACTGATGGGCACGACGACCGAGCGGAAGGCCCGGAAGTTGCCGGCACCGTCGACCTTCGCGGCCTCGATGATCGACGGCGGGATGTTCTGCATGAACGCCCGCATGATCAGGATCGCGAAGGGCACGCCGGCGGTGCTGTCGGCCAGGATCAGCCCCGGCACGGTGTTGAGCAGACCGAGGTCGTTGTACGCCGCGTACAGGGCGTTCGCGACGACGATGCCGGGGATCATCTGCGAGATGAGGATGCCGAACAGCACCGCGTTGATGCCCTTGACCTTGAACTGGGCGAGCGCGTAGGACGCCGGCGTCGCGATGAGCAGGCTGACGACGACACTGCCCAGGGCGATCCCCAGGCTCGTGACCAGGGCGCCGCCCTGGTCGGCGATCGCCTGCGCGTAACCGCCGAGCTGCGCGTTGATCGGGAACCAGGCGGCCTCGATCGCGGAACCGGCCGGCTGCAGCGAGATGTTGATCATCCAGTAGACGGGGAACAGCATCACGGCGAGGATCAGGATCCCGACGCCGGACAGCACCCACTGCTTCGCGCTCGTGGGACGGACGGGTCGCCGGGTGCCGCGGGTGACCACCGCGCGGGTCCGGAGGAGGTCGTTGGTCGGCGCTGCGTCAGTCATCGACGGCCTTCCTGTTGAGGCGGAGGTAGACGATCGCGAACAGGGCGGAGATCACGATGAGGATGTTGCTCAGCGCGGCGCCCTGACCGAAGTCGAACTGCTTGAACGACAGGTCGTAGGACTGGGTCGCGATGGTCTGGGTGGCGTTCGCCGGACCGCCGTTCGTCAACCCGAGGATGATGTCGAGCACCTTGATCGTGTAGACGACGCCGAGCACGAGCGTGACGCTCACGACCGGTCGCAGCATCGGCCAGGTGATCGCCCAGAAGGCCTTCCACCCGGTCGCGCCGTCGAGTGCCGCTGCCTCGTACAGCTCGGTGGGGATGTCCTGCAGACCGCCGTACAGGATCGTGGTGTTGAAGGGGATCCCGATCCAGATGTTCACCGCGATGACGGTGATGAGCGCCACGGCGGGGCTCGTCAGCCACGGGACCGACGGGATGCCGAAGGTGCCGAGGAACTGGTTGACGACGCCCGAGTCCTGGTCGAGCATCCACTTCCAGACCGCGCTCGAGACGATGAGCGGCAGCAGCCAGGGCAGCAGGAGCAGCGAGCGCAGGAGGCCGGACAGCGGGAAGTTCCGGCGGAAGAACAGGGCGAGCAGCAGGCCGAGGACGAACTGGCCGACGATCGACCCGATCGTGAACAGCGCCGTGTTGAGCATCGCCGTGCCGAACAGCTGTGACGAGACGACCGAGGCGTAGTTCGCCAGGCCGACCCACGGGGCCTCGCCCGTGTAGAACGTCGACGTCGTGTACGCCTGGAAGCTCATGACGATGTTCTTGACCACCGGGTAGCCGAAGAACAGCAGCAGGAACAGGACGGCCGGCAGCAGGAACAGCAGCTGCGCGATCCGTTCGAAGCGCAGCGAGCGGCCCGGGCGGGGCCGCCGGGACGGAGCGGGTGCTCCGTCCCCGGCGGCCCGCCGTGGGGCGACGGGGGTCGCGGTGCTCGTCATGCTCAGTTGCTCGACTGCGCGTTCTGCAGGGCGTCGGCCGGCGAGTCCTGCCCGGTCAGCGCCGACTGCACGGCCGTGTAGATCTTCGTCGCGGCCTTGGGCCAGTCGGCACCGAGCTCGCCCGTGCGGGCGCGGGCATCGGCGACGAGGTCGACGAACACCTGCTCCTCGGGGACGTCCTTGCCGAACTGCTGCGCGACGTCGGTCTTCGAGGGGATCGTGTACCGCAGCTTCGCCATCGCGAGCTGGTTGGCGTCGCTGTTCATGCAGTCCACGATCTTCGCCGCGACGGCCTGCTTCGCCTTGTCACCGGTGTTCGGGACGGTCCAGACCTCGCCACCGAGCGGGGCCACGGCCTTGTCGCTGGCCGACTGCACGGGGATCTGGGCGATCCCGTAGTCGACCTTCGACTCCTTCAGACCGGGGATCTGCCACGGGCCGTTGATCATCATCGCGGCCTTGCCGGCCATGAACTGGTCGTTCACGTCGGCCTGGGTCCAGTTCACGACGCTCTTCGACATCGAGCCGTCGTCGACCAGGCCCTTCCAGAGCGACAGTGCTTCCTCGGTCTCCGGGGTCGCGATGTCCTTCTCGTCGCCGCCGTTCGACCACATGAACGGCAGGAACTGCCAGGTGCCCTCGTAGGTGGCGTTGGCGTCGACGGCGAACCCGTACTGGTCGCCCTTCGTCAGCTTCGCCGCGGCGGACTGCAGCTCGTCCCACGTCTTCGGCGGGGTGACACCTGCCTCGGACAGCACCTTCTTGTTGTAGAAGAGCGCGATGGTGTTCACGGTGGGGGCGAGGCCGTAGACCTCGTCCTCGTAGGTGCCGGCCTGCAGCACGCCCTTGGCGTACCCGTCGGTCGAGATGTCGTAGTCGGACAGCGGCGACAGCGCACCGGTCTCGGCGATCTGCTGCAGGTCCGGGTTGTCGAGCATCAGGACGTCCGGCAGGGTCTTCGACGACGCCTGCTGCAGGACCTTCTGGATGAGCGACGAGCCGGGCACCAGACTGCGCTTGATGGTGACGTCGTTCTCGGCCCCGCACTTGTCGAGGTACTCGCCGATGACCTTCTTGTCGTTGCCCTGGTTGTAGTAGTCGAGCACGGTGATGGAGTCCACCTTGCCGCCGGAGCTCGCGGACGAGCCACCGGAACAACCGGCGAGGACGAGGGGGACGGCCGCCAGCATGGCGACCGCGCTGAGGACCTGAGGCGTCCTGCGGTGTCGAGGCTTCATTGCTTCGCTCTTCTCTGGATGGTTGCCGGACACGAGTCGAACGTGTCGCTCGTGGATCGGGGACGACCGGACCAGAACCGCTCCGTCGCGTCCCGAGTGGGGTCGAAGCTAGCATCGAAGCGGTGAGATGGTAAAGCGCTTAGACGAACTTTTTCGGGCACCGCCCCCGCTACAGTGAGCGGGACAGGGTGAGGGGGCGGCATGGCGACGATGCAGCAGGTCGCCGACCGAGCGGGCGTCTCGATCGCGACGGTGTCCTTCGTCGTGAACGGCAACAAGCGCGTGTCCGCCGACACCCGTGCCCGGGTCACGGCGGCGATGCGCGAGCTGGGCTACCGGAACAACGTGGTCGCCCGGGCGCTGGCATCGCGCCGCACCCGGATCCTCGCGCTCGTGTTCCCGGTGCTCGAGCACCGACTCGGCCAGACCGCGCTGCAGTTCTTCACGAGTGCCGCGAGCCGCGCCTCGGAGCTCGGGTACCACCTGGTGCTCTGGCCGGCGGTGACGACGGCGGACGACGTGCAGGACCTCATCTCGGGCGGTCTCGCCGACGGGGTCGTGGTGATGGAGGTCACGATGCACGACCCCCGGATCGCCCGGCTGGCCGAGCTCGAGGTCCCGTTCGTCGCGATCGGCCGCACCGCCGACCCCTCGGGCATCTCGTACGTCGACATCGACTTCGAGCGCACCGTCGAGGATGCCCTCGACCACCTCACCGGGCTCGGGCACCGTCGGATCGGGCTCGTGGTCGAGGACCTCGACGGCACCACCATGGCCGACTACGGGCCGAAGGTCCGCTCCGAGGCGGCGTTCCACGCCGGCATCGAGCGCCGCGGCCTGATCGGCACCGTGGTCGCCGCCGGTGCCTCCGCCGAGGGCGGGCGCCGTGCGGCGGCGGACCTGCTGGTGCGCGACCCCGACGTCACGGCCGCGATCATCATGAAGGACGACTCGAACTTCGGGCTCGTCAGCGGGTTGCGGGCCGGCGGGCGCCGGGTCCCCGCGGACGTCTCCGTCATCGCGATCGTGTCCTCCGACGGCGCCGGGGCCGCGACCGAACCGGTGCTCACGACGCTGAACGCCCCCGGCCCGGAGCTCGGCCGCCTGGCGGTCGAGTCGCTGGTCGATCGCCTGGAGGGCGGCAGCACCGAGCGCACGCACACGCTCATCCCGTGCGCTCTGCACCTGGCCGACTCGACGGCCCCCGCCCCCGCCTGACCCCCTGCCGGCCTGGAGGCACGGGGCGGCCCCGCCACGTGCCTCCAGGCCGCCGGATGGTGAGCCGAGTCTCGGCTGGCCGGACGGGATGCGCCGTCGTGTCCCCGTGGGATGTCCGCGGACCCGAGACTCGGCTCCGCTCCTCGCCGCCGGCACCGCCTGGCGGACAGACCAGGCTCCGCCTGGTTGTGTGGACGTACAGGTTCGCAGCACCACACGTCGAGGAGGACGGATGGCAATCGACCGGAGGACGTTCATGCTCGGGGGAGCGGGGGTGCTGCTGCTCGCCGGCTGCTCCACCCGACCCGAGCGCACGCGGGTCGAGGACTGGCCCACCGAACCGCCCGAGGGCGAGGCGACGATCAGCTGGTGGGCCGGTCAGGTCGCCTCGAAGGACGGCGGGGACCTGCGGCGCCGGCTCATCGCGGAGTTCCAGAAGGAGCACCCGAACATCCGCGTCCGGATCGTCAGCGCCCCGAGCGACACCGACACGAACCGCACCAGCCTGACGACCCAGATCGCGGCCGGCAGCAGCACGCCGGACGTCTACCTCGGTGACGTCGCCTGGCCCGGGCAGTTCGCGAAGAACAAGCTCGCGACCCCCGTGAACCAGCTCGTCGGCGAGGACTTCTTCGACCAGTTCCCCGAGGGCCTGCGGCTGGCGGCGAGCGTCGACGGGACGTACTACATGTTCCCGCTCTACATCGACGAGTCGTTCTTCCTGTACCGGAAGGACCTGCTCGCGAAGCACTCCCTGCAGGTGCCGGGGTCGTGGGAGGAAGTGCGCGAGACCGCCGCGAAGCTCGTCGACACCGGCGACGTGTCGTACGGGTTCGCGTTCCAGGGCGACGTGTACGAGGGGCTGACCTGCAACGTCACCGAGTTCGTCGCCGACGCGGGCGGGTCGCTGCTCAACGACGACCTCACGAAGCCCGAGACCACGAGTTCCGAGACCAAGCGCGCGTTCGAGTTCATGCGGTCGCTGGTCACGTCCGGAGCGTCTCCACGGGCCACCCTGACGTACCAGGAGCAGGACACCAACGACGCCTTCTCCGGCGGCCGTGCGGCCTTCCTCCGCAACTGGTCGTACGCCTGGGGGATCGCGAACGGCCCGGACAGCCACGTCGCCGGCAAGGTGGGTCTCGCCGCCCGGCCGACGTTCGACGGCATGGACGAGCACCACTCGACGATCGGGGGGTGGGGGAACTACATCAACCCGCACACCCAGGAACCCGCGGCGGCGCTGACCTTCGCGCGCTGGATGTCGAGCGAGCCCGCGCAGCAGTTCCTGACCCGCGAGGGCGGGGTCCTGCCGGCTCGGTCGGCGAGCCTCGTCAGTGCGGACGCGAAGCGGCAGGAGCGCCCGACCTACGACACGGCAGCGGGCATCACGCTCGTGCCCCGCCCGACCTCGACGGCCTACTACCCGAAGGTCTCGCAGGGCGTCTACCAGAACGGCAACAGCATCCTCGGCGGGCAGGCGTCCGTCGACGGCGGCACCAGCGCGATGGCCTCCGCCATCTCGCTCGCCCTGCAGGGAGCGGCGCTGTGAGCGTCGGCACGGCGACACGACCGGCACGGCCTGGAGGCACGGGTCGCGTCGATCCGCCGCCCCGACCGACGGGGCGGTCGCGTCTCGACCGCATCCGCGCGCGGGGCGCGTGGGGCTTCGCAGCCCCGGCGCTCCTGGTGGTCGCCGCCGTGACGATCTTCCCGGTCGTGTACTCGGTCGTCCTGAGCTTCGCGGACGTCGAGGTCGGCTACGAGGGCTTCACGATCCAGTCGTTCGGGTTCGACAACTACGCGGCACTGCTGCAGAGCGCCGACTGGTACCGGGCGCTCGGCTTCACGGTGCTCTACACGGTTGTGACGGTGTCGGTTGAGCTCGTGCTCGGCATGCTCGTCGCACTGGTGCTCGAGCGGCTCGGGGTCACCCGCGGCTGGATGCTCGCGCTCATGCTCGTCCCGTGGTCCCTCGTCACCATCGTCAACGCGCAGCTGTGGAAGTACATCTACGACAGCACCTACGGCGTCGCGACGTGGTTCTTCGGCCTGTTCGGGGACGCCCCGGTGATCCTCGGCGAACCGGTGCCCGCGATCACCGGGCTCATGGTCGCGGACATCTGGAAGACGACGCCGTTCGTCGCGATCATCCTGCTCGCGGGGCTCGTGCAGATCTCCGAGGACCACTACGAGGCCGCCGAGCTCGACGGCGCGAGCACCTGGCAGACGTTCTGGCGCGTCGTGCTGCCGCAGCTCACCCCGACCCTGACGATCGCGGTGCTGTTCCGCATCCTGCAGGCGTTCGGTGTGTTCGACCTGCCGTTCGTGCTGACGAACGGCGGACCGGGAACCGCCACCCAGTCGCTCGCGATCATGGGCTACAAGGTGCTCTTCCAGGACATCAACATCGGACCGGGCGCGGCGATCGCGACCTCCACCGCGGTCATCGTCGCGGCCGGGTGTCTGCTGTTCCTCCGGGCGTTCCGGAACCAGGCGAAGGGAGGGGACGACTGATGCCCCGTCAACGTGTGCGCAAGGGATGGCGCAAGTGGGTCAACACCGTCAACGTCAGCGGTGTCGTCATCGCGGTGCTCACCGCGCTGCCGCTCTACTGGCTCGTCACGACGTCGCTCAAGCCGGCGTCCGAGATCGGGCAGTCGCCGCCCACGGTCTGGCCGCGGTCGTTCACCTTCGACAACTTCGTGGTGGCCTTCCGCGACAACGCGCTCGGTCAGTACATGGTGAACAGCGTCATCGTGTCGGTGTCGACCACGGTGATCGTGCTCGCGCTGGCGTTCCTCGCCGGGTACGCCCTGGCCGGCCGGTTCATCCGGGGGCGCACGGCGATCATGACCTCGCTGCTCATGCTCTCGGTGTTCCCGGCGATCGCGGTGCTGACGCCGCTGTACCTGCTCGAGCGAAACCTGGGGCTGCTCAACTCGTACCCGGGCCTGATCGTGCCGTACGTGGCGTTCAACCTGCCGTTCGCCATCTGGATCATGCGGAACTACCTGCAGGGGATCCCGTCGACGATCGAGGAGGCGTCCGAGATCGACGGCGCCGGCGCGTGGCGGACCGTGCTGTCGGTGATCCTGCCCATGGCGAAGCCGGGCCTGTTCACGGTCGGCGTCTTCACCTTCACGGCCTCGTGGAGCGAGTTCCTGATGGCGCTGACCTTCAACAGCGAGAACTCGTTCCGGACGATCCCGGTCGGCATCGCGCTCTTCGGGACGCAGTTCACGGTGCCGTTCGCGCAGATCTTCGCCGCGAGCGTCGCTGCGACGGTGCCGATCGTCATCCTGGTGCTCGTGTTCCGTCGCTCGATCGTGTCCGGTCTGACCTCCGGCGCAGTGAAGGGATGACGGGTGTCGGGCACGCGGAGATACGTAGGGATCTTACCTAGCTGCGCATGCTGGACATTCGTCCGGGCGTCGTCCTGACCGCCCGTACCCTGCCGTCAGGGGCTCGGTGCGCCGAGGTCGACGGCTGCGACGATGCGGTCGATGATCCGCACGAACCTGGCCCGCTCCCGTTCTGAGAAGGAGGCCATCAGGTCGTGCAGGTGCTTGTTCGTGCCGTCCATCGCGCGCGCGTAGTCGCGGCGGGCAGCATCGGTCAGCTCGATGTGTCGGCTCCGGCCGTCATCCGGGTTCGGGACACGACTGAGGTGTCCGCTGTGCTCGAGGCGGTCCACCATCCCGGTGACCGCCGGGCCGGTGAGCCCCAGGTGCTTCGACAGGTCCTTCACGCGAACCGTCCGGCCCGCTTCCTCGGCGCGCGAGACGAACTGCAGCAGCGTCAGGTCGCCGCCGGAGACGCCGAGCTCGTCGCGCAGGCGCCCGCGCAGTTCGGACACCGCGGCCTCGAGCCGGGTCAGGGCCGCGTCCAGGTCGAGATCGCTCACGACAACGCCCCCTCTGCACGGGTCTCGTCAGCATCACGATACGCCGCAGTCACCGACCCAGCGTATCCACATAACGCGGGGCGTGGAACGGCGCAGGTGACGACGACGGATGCGCGGCACCGTGGCTGACCGCTTCCCGACCCCGGTGTCCGCTCTCCGCGCCGGTGAACCGGTCCGTTTCGAGGTGTCCGGCGGGGACCCCGACTCGGCTGAGCGCGACCTCGCTGCCGTCCACGGCGCCGATCGGTGGTCCGTCCGGCGCATCGACGACGAGTTCTCGTACCGGTACACGGCCGTCGGGGACTCCGACGTGAGCATCCGGCGTTCGCAGCTCCGCGGTGCCGTGCGCGGCTCGGTGCCCGTCGGTGCCGACTACGTGGTGACGTGGATCACCAGCGGGACCGCGCACCTGGACTCGGGGCACGTCCGGATGGAGTTGCACCGGGACGTCCCCGTGCTCCTGCCACCCGAGGACGAATTCGTGTTCACGGCCGAGGACCACGACCAGCGGTTGGTGCACTTCGGGCGGGAGTACGTGCACCGCGTCGCGTTCGAGTACCTGGAGGTCGAGACGACGCCGCTGCGGTTCGACCCGACCCGCATGCCGGAACCGGAGACCGCCGTGCGCTGGCAGGGTGCGCTCGTCGCGCTGTCCCGGGCCCTGCGGGCCGAGGGGCCCGACTCCGACGCCTGGCACGAGGCCAAGTGGTCGGCGGCCACAGCGTTCCTGGACACCTTCCCGCCGCAGGCCGACGACCTGCCCGCGGTGCTCGGCCTGCCCCGGAACGCCCGACTGCGCGCCGCGGTGGAGTACATCCACGCGCACGCCGCCGAGCCCGTCACGGTCCAGGAGCTGTCCGAGGTCGCGGGCCTGAGTGTGCGGTCGGTCCAGGAGTCGTTCCGTCGGGTCTTCGACGTGTCGCCGCTGACGTACCTGCGCGAGGTCCGACTCGACCGGGTGCGCGGCGAACTGCTCGAGCTCGACCCGCAGTCCGGTGTCGTCGGCGACGTCGCCCGACGGTGGGGGTTCGCCCACCTCGGCCGGTTCTCGGCGGCCTACGCTGCGCGGTTCGGCGAGTACCCGAAGCAGACCCTGCGCCGCTGACGACGGCCGGTGCTCAGCGGCCGGACGCCGACCTCGGAGCGGGGCCCGTGCTCGCACGCACGCGCAGGGTCGTGGGGAGCCGGACGTGGTCCGTGGTCGGTTCGCCACGGAGCATGGTCAGGAGCATCTGCACCGCGTGCGACCCGAGTTCGGCGAGTGGCTGGGACACCGTGGTGAGTGGCGGCGTCGTGGTGGACGCCTGCGGCACGTCGTCGAAGCCCACGACCGACAGGTCCTGGGGCACGCGGAGCCCGACCTCGGCCGCCGCGCGCAGCACACCGATCGCCGACGAGTCGTTCGCGGCGAACACCGCGGTGGGGCGGTCGGCGAGGGTCAGGAGCTCGCGGGCGACGGCAGCGGACTGGTCCTCCTGGTAGCCGCCGTCACGCAGCAGGCACTCGTCGACCGTGATGCCCGCGGCCGTCAGGGCCGAGCGGTACCCGGCCGCCCGCAGCTGGGCGGAGGCCAGGTCGGCGCGCCCCTGCAGGTGCGCGATGCGGGTGTGCCCGAGTGCGAGCAGGTGTTCGACAGCCTGCACGGCTCCGGCCTCGTTGTCGGCGTCGACGGTGGCGTGCCCCTCGGGCCCGGTGTGCGGGTCGATCGCCACGACGGGGATCGACGAGCTCGACAGTGCCGTGGTCGGGGTGACGACGATCGCGCCGTCGATCAGGGTGCCGGACAGGCGGGACAGCGATCGGCGCTCCCACCCGGGTCGGTCGGCGCCGGTCATCAGGCCGGCGTAGGCGAGGAGCTCGTAGCCGGTGCCGGTGGCCGCCCGCGAGATACCGCGGAGCAGCTCGGTCGAGAACGGCTCGAACTCGGGCACCAGGATGCCGACGACCCCGGTCCGCGAACTCCGCAGGCTCCGGGCGACCAGCGAGGTCTCGTACCCGAGGTCCTCGACCACCTGCTGCACGCGGAGCATCGTGGCGGGTGCGACCCCGTCGCGCTGGTTGATCACCTTGGAGACCGTCGGGATCGAGACCCCGGCCACCCGCGCCACGTCGCCGATCGTCACCCGGCCGGCACCGGGACGCGCGCCGACTGCCGAGTCCATGTGCACACCGTACCGCTGCGCCACCGCGCTCTTGGTAAAGAAAACGTTATCGATATCGATTGACACCGGCCTGGAGCAGCAGGCATGCTCTCCGCAGCGGCAGTCGATGTCGCGCATGTCAACGACGACACTTCAGGAGTTCCACGATGACGAGGAAGATCCGTGCCGCGGCAGCCATCGCGCTGATCGGGGCCACAGCACTGGTGGCCAGTGGGTGCTCGGCGGGCAGCGATGCCTCCGAGGACGGCGGGAAGGTCACGATGACCTTCTGGCACAACTCGACCACCGGACCGGGCAAGGCCTACTGGGCCTCGACGGTCAAGGCGTTCGAGGACAAGTACCCGAACGTCACCATCAAGACCCAGGCGATCCAGAACGAAGACCTGGACGGCAAGCTCCAGACCGCCCTCAACTCCGGCGACGCACCCGACGTCTTCCTGCAGCGTGGCGGCGGCAAGATGGACGCGATGATCGCTGCCGGGCAGCTCATGGACATCTCCGACTCCATCAGCGCCGACGCGAAGAAGTCCATCAGCGCGGGCACGTTCGCCGGGTACGAGAAGGACGGCAAGACCTACGCGATGCCGGGCGCGGTGCTCCCCGAGGGCATCTGGTACTCGAAGGACCTGTTCAAGGAAGCCGGCATCGAGGGCACGCCCACGACGATGGACGAGCTGAACGACGCGATCACGAAGCTCAAGGCCAAGGACATCGACCCGGTCGCCGTCGGCGCGAAGGACGCCTGGCCGGCTGCCCACTGGTACTACAACTTCGCGCTCCGCGAGTGC
This sequence comes from Curtobacterium poinsettiae, assembly GCF_025677645.1. NCBI lineage: Bacteria > Bacillati > Actinomycetota > Actinomycetes > Micrococcales > Microbacteriaceae > Curtobacterium > Curtobacterium flaccumfaciens. Next base: position 1,317,252 of record NZ_CP106879.1, read on the forward strand.
AGTCAGAAGACGCTCGAGGACGCTGCGAAGTCGCTGAAGTTCGACAACGCCTGCTGGACGAAGGCCGGCGAGCAGCTCGAGGACTTCAACGCCACCAAGCCCTTCAACAACGGCTTCCTGACCACCGCCGCACAGCAGGGTGCCGGCAGCTCCGCCGGTCTCCTCGCCAACCACAAGGCGGCCATGGAGCTCATGGGTGCGTGGGACCCGGGCGTGATCGCGTCGCTGACGCCGGACGCCAAGCCGCTGCCCGACCTCGGCTGGTTCCCGTTCCCCGCGATCGACGGTGGCAAGGGTGACCCGAAGTCGATGATGGGCGGTGTCGACGGCAACTCCTGCTCGGCACAGGCCCCGAAGAAGGCGTGCACCGACTTCCTGAACTTCATCGTGCAGAAGGACAACCAGGAGGCCTACTACAAGGCCTTCAACGCCATCCCGGTCAACAAGGAAGCGCAGTCGGTCGTCGACTCGGACTACCTGAAGTCGGCCCTGGCCGCCTACCAGGAGGCACCGTTCGTCTCGCAGTACCTCGACACCCTGTACGGCCAGAACGTCGGCAACGCGCTGAACACCAGCGTCGTCGACCTGCTCGCCGGCAAGGGTGACGCGAAGGACATCGTCGAGACCACCAACCAGGCTGCGGCCAAGGGCTGAGCATGACCCTCGACACCTCGCTCGGTACGACTCCGGCCACCGGGTCGGACACGGCCGCGGGGACGTCCCCGGCGGGGAGCGGTTCGCCGCTCCCCGCCGGTCGGCGGACCAAGCGCCGCATCGCCGACTGGCGGAAGCGCGTCGAGATCGCGGTCCTCGCCGGACCCGCGGTCATCGTCTTCGTCACGTTCGTGATCCTGCCCGTGGCGCTCGCCGCGTACTACGGGTTCTTCAAGTGGCAGGGCTACGGGCCTCCCACGGACTTCGTCGGGCTGCAGAACTACCTGATCATCTTCCAGGACAAGGCGTTCCACGCGGTCCTGATGCACAACGGCTTCATCGTCGTGCTCTCGCTGGTGCTGCAGGGGCCGATCGCGATCGTGCTCGCCCTGCTGCTCAACCAGAAGATGCACGGCCGCGGGCTCGTCCGCGTGCTCGTCTTCGTGCCGTACGTCATCTCCGAGGTGATCGTCGGCACCGGGTGGAGCCTGATGCTCCAGTCGAACGGCGCCGTGAACGACCTGTTGCAGAGCATCGGCCTGGGCGGACTCCGTGCGGACTGGCTGTCGAACCCCGACATCGCCATCTGGACGCTGCTCGTGATCATCTCGTGGAAGTACATCGGCTTCGCGGTGATCCTGTTCCTCGCCGGCCTGCAGAGCATCCCCGAGGAACTGTTCGAGGCCGCCGCGATCGACGGCGCCGGCTACTGGCAGATCCAGCGGCGCATCACCCTGCCGCTGCTCGGTCCGACCATCCGCATCTGGGCGTTCCTGTCGATCATCGGCTCACTGCAGCTGTTCGACCTCGTCTACATCATCTGGGGCCAGTACATCGCGTCGACCGCGGGCACCTCGACGATGGCGACGTACATGGTCGCCAACGGCCGGACCTCGGGCAACTTCGGCTTCGGCAGCGCCGTCGCGGTCGTGATGTTCGTGATCTCGCTCGTGGTCGCCCTGATCTACCAGCGCTTCGTGCTCCGCCGCGACACCGCGGGTGCACTCACCGAGAGGAAGAACTGATGGCCACCACGAGCATCGTCGCCCCCGGGCGCCGGGCCGTGCGGGAGCGCCGGTCCAGTGCCGCGATCGGACGCGCGAACCCGTTGACCTACGTCGTCGCGATCCTGTTCGTCGCCGCGAACCTGGCACCCGTGCTCTACATCGTGCTGGGCGGCTTCCGGACCAACTCGCAGATCACCACGAGCCCCGCCGGGCTGCCGGCGCCGTTCGAGTTCGGCAACTACGGGTCCGTGCTGTCCAGCGGGATCTTCTGGCAGCAGCTCGGCAACTCCACGATCAGCGCCGTCACGACCACCATCGGGGTCGTCGTGCTCGGGCTGATGGTGAGCTTCGTGCTCGCCCGCTACCGGTTCGCCGGCCGCGGGGCGCTCTACGCCCTGTTCGCCGCGGGCCTGATGTTCCCGATCACCGTCGCGATCACCCCGCTGTACCTGCTCGTCAAGGACCTCGGACTGACGAACAGCCTGGCCGGCGTGATCCTGCCGCAGATCGCGTTCGCGCTGCCGACCACCGTCATCATCCTGGTGCCGTTCCTGCGGGCGATCCCCGACGAGCTCGAGGAGGCCGCGTCGATCGACGGGGCGAGCCGTCTCGGGTTCTTCTTCCGGATGGTCGTGCCGCTGTCGCTGCCCGGGGTCGTCACGGTCGGCATCCTGGCGTTCATCGCCAGCTGGAACAGCTACATCCTGCCGCTGTTCATCCTGAACAACGAGGCCGCGTACACGCTGCCGCTCGGGGTCCAGTCGTTCTCGTCGCAGTACTCCGTCGACACCGCCAAGGTGCTCGCGTTCACCTCGATGTCGATGATCCCGGCGCTCGTGTTCTTCACGATCTTCCAGCGCCGCATCGTCGGCGGCCTGACCGGGGCGGTGAAGGGGTGACCGCGACCGACGCGACGCGGACCGCCGGACGCGACCCGCGCCTCCAGGCCGACAGCGCGACGGACGCGACCGCGACGGACGCGACCGCGACGGACGCGACCGCGACGGACGCGACCGCGACCACCGCCGGCCCCCGCGCCGACGCCCTGCTCGCCGTGATGACCCTCGACGAGAAGGTCGCCCAGCTCGTCGGCTACTGGCTCGACCAGAACGGCGTCGTCGCCCCCATGCAGGGCGAGATGGCGGCTGTGCAGCAGGGCAGCACCCTGGCAGACATCACCCGCGACGGCATCGGGCAGTTCACCCGCGTCTACGGCACCCGCCCCGTCGAACCCGACGAGCGTGCCGCCTGGCTCTGGGCCGAACAGCGCCGCCTGCAGCGCGAGACCCGGCTCGGGATCCCCGCGCTCGTGCACGAGGAGTGCCTGACCGGCCTCGCCGCGTGGAAGGCCGCGACGTTCCCGACCCCGCTGGCGTGGGGTGCGTCGTTCGACCCGCAGCTCGTCGAGCAGGTCGCTGCCGCGATCGGTGCGTCGATGCGCCAGCTCGGCGTCCACCAGGGGCTCGCTCCGGTGCTCGACGTGATCCGTGACCCCCGCTGGGGCCGGGTCGACGAGTGCATCGCCGAGGACCCCTACCTGGTCGGCACGGTCGGCACCGCGTACGTGCGCGGGCTGCAGTCCGCCGGGGTCGACGCGACCCTGAAGCACTTCCTCGGGTACTCGGCGTCGCAGGCGGGGCGGAACCACGCCCCCGTGCACGCCGGGGCGCGCGAGGTGGCCGACGTCTACCTGCCGCCGTTCGAGATGGCGCTGCGCGACGGCGGCGCCCGGAGCGTCATGAACTCGTACGCCGAGATCGACGGCGTGCCCGTCGCGGCGAACGGCGAGCTGCTCACCGACCTGCTCCGCGACCGGCTCGGCTTCGACGGCACGGTCGTCGCGGACTACTTCTCGGTGGCGTTCCTCGAGGTCATGCACGGCATCGCCGCCGATCGTGGCGAGGCCGCGGCGCTGGCGCTCGAGGCCGGCATCGACGTCGAGCTCCCGACCGGTGACGCGTACCTCGAGCCGCTCATCGAGCGCGTCCGCAGCGGTCAGGTGGACGAGGCCCTCGTCGACCGGGCGGTGCTCCGGGTGCTTCGGCAGAAGGAGCGGCTCGGCCTGCTCGAACCGGACGCCTTCGCCGGGGACGCCCCCACCGGCATCGACCTCGACACCCCGCAGCACCAGGTACTCGCACGCCAGCTGGCGGCGAAGTCGCTCGTGCTGCTGTCGAACGGCAGCGCCACCGTCGACGGCGGCAGCGCCACCGTCGACAGCACCGCCCCCGTCCTCCCGCTCGCGCCGGGGGTGTCGGTCGCGGTCATCGGCCCGAACGCCGACCGCGCCGAGGCCCTGCAGGGCTGCTACTCGTTCGCGAACCACGTGCTCGCCTCGCACCCCGACCTGCCGCTCGGCTTCGCGATCCCGACCGTCCGCGAAGCCGTCGCCCAGGCACTCGGCCCGTCGGCGGTCCGCTTCGCAGCGGGCTGCGCCGTCACGGGCGACGACCGGGCCGGCTTCGCCGACGCGGTCGCCGTGGCCTCCGCCTCGGACGTCGCGGTGGTCGTCGTCGGCGACCAGGCAGGGCTCTTCGGCCGCGGCACGGTCGGCGAGGGCAACGACACCGAGTCGCTCGACCTGCCCGGCGTGCAGCGTGAGCTGGTCGAGGCCGTCGTCGCGACCGGTACCCCCACCGTGATGGTGCTGCTCACCGGCCGGCCGTACGCGATCGGCTGGGCGCTCGACGGCGACCAGCCGCGTCCGGCCGCGGTCGTGCAGGCGTTCTTCCCGGGCGAGGGCGGCGGGCTGGCGATCGCCGACCTGCTCACCGGTGCCGCCTCGCCCTCGGGCCGCCTGCCGCTGTCCCTGCCCCGGTCCGCCGGTGCGCAGCCGTTCACCTACCTGCACCCGCGGCTCGGCGGTCCGTCGGACGTCACGGCCGCCGACTCGACGCCGGTGCGGCCGTTCGGCTTCGGTCTCGGCTACACCGACTTCGCCTACGACGAGCTCGTCGTCGATCCGGACGTCCGGTCCGACGGCGTCTTCACCGCGTCGGTGACGGTCCGGAACACCGGGGCCCGTGACGGTGAGGACGTCGTGCAGCTCTACGGGCACGACGTGCACGGCAGCGTCACCAGGCCCGAGGTGCAGCTCCTCGGGTACGCGCGGGTCGCGGTCGCCGCGGGGGAGTCCGCGCGGGTCCGCTTCCGCGTCCCGGTGCAGCGCTTTGCGTTCACCGACCGTCGGATGCGCAAGGTGGTCGAGCCGGGCGACGTGCAGGTCTGGGTCGCGTCGCACGCGGCGGCGTCACGGCCGGGAGGCCCGGTGGCAGCGGGTGGGATCGTCGCCTCGGGCGACGGGCCGGTCCGACACCCCGTCCCCGGCACCGCCACGGAGCGCGCCACCGTCGCGATCACGGGCGCGGTGCACGAGGTCACCCCGGACGATCCCCGCCTGGTGGAGTGGTCGGTCGTCTGACCTGGTGACGGACCACCCGCCCTGGGCGTGACCGGACGACGGACAGGAGGCGCGGTGCGGGCCCGCACCGCGCCTCCTGTCCGTCAGCGGGTCGCGGTCACCCGACCGGTTCGATCCGGTCGGACAGGTCGAGTGACCAGACGGCGACGCCGGTCAGGCCGAGCCGCTCCGCCAGGGCGACCCGTTCGCGCAGGGAGCGTGCGTCGGACCACCAGAGCACCTCGCCGCTCCGCAGGGTCGCGGTCCACTCGCCGACCGTCGTGTCCCACCGGGCGGTCGCGCCCGCCTTCCGGACCCGCAGTCGTGCCTGGGCGTCCGAGAGCTGGCCGGCCGGACGCGTCCCCTTCCAGTGGTAGCCGTACCCTGCGACGCCGAGCACGATCTGGTCGGCGGGGGCGAGGGTCGCGAGGGCACGGGCGGCCTTCGACGACCACGCGAGCGACCCGACGGGGCCCGGCGCGTCCGGCTCCCAGGGGCCGTGCTGGTCGTACGCCATGAGCGTCAGGTGGTCGAGCGGGGCACGGAGGGCTCGCACGTCGTAGCCGAGACGGGCGTACCCGGCGGCGGTGGTCGACGCGGACAGGGCGATGTCGAGCCGGACGTCGTCGCCGACGGCTGCCCGGAGCTCCCGGGCGAAGGCGGTGAGACCGGGCTTCTCGGCCGGGGTCAGCGCCTCGAGGTCGATCATGACCGAGTCCCAGCCGCCCGTTGCCACGTCGGCGGCGAGCGAACGGACGACCCGGGCGCGGTTCGCGGGCGAGGTGAGCAGTTTCCGCGCGATCGGCTCGCTGAAGTCCCCGTCGGCCTCGGAGTAGTTGCTCACGAGCAGCTGCGCGGTGAGGCCGTTCGCGTGGGCCCGGTTGCGCTGGGCCTTGGCGGCGCGCGACGGGGCGGTGACCTTCGTCCCCGTGCTGTTCAGCAGCAGCCCGTCGACGCCGACCACGTCCATCGCGGCAGCGTTCGCGTCCACCAGTGCCGTGTCGGCGTTCTCTGGCTGGAAGCCGGTCACGTCGAACCCGTCGGCCCGGGCGGCGGTCGGGGCCGTGCAGCCGGCGAGCGCGAGTCCTGCGGTGAGCGCGGCTGCGAGCAGTACCGTCCAGCGGGCACGGTGGTCGGGAGTCATGCGGAGGGTCCGTCCTGTCGTTCGGGGTGGTCGGGTGCCGACCACGGCGTGAGCTCGGTCGCGGCGGACCCCTTCGAGCCGTACACCGCGCAGGTACGACGCGGGAGAGGTCTGCAGCTCTCGTCGGAGCGCGCTCTGCAGGCCGCGGGTCGACAGGTGGGCAGCGGCGGCGTTGTCCGGTACCGAGATCGCTTCGCGGGCGTGGGCGTGCACGAACCGCAGCGCCTCGTGCACGGTGCGGGACAGCCGTGCTCCGTTGTGCTCGGGACCACTCGCCGTGGTCGGTACCTGGTCCATACGTGGAGCGTACGAGGCGGTCGGGCGGATCGGCCTCCGACGCCACGACGCCGCCGGTATCCGGGGTGCGCGGATGTGGATCGCACCCGTTCGGGGGCCATTGTGGACCCCGGTGAGGGCGCTTATCGTCCGAGACGTACTCACACTGTCCCCCTCCGAACAGGGTCGGAGGCCCGGGGACAGATCGGAGGATCTGATGAGTGGTTACGAGCGTGCACCGGGGGTCACCCCGGTCCACATCACCTCCTACCGGGCGCGGGCACGCGCCGCCCGACGCGGGTGGATCGTGCAGTCCGAGGACGACGTCGACCGCGAGCGGTTCACCTTCGCGGACCTCCGTGCCCGGAGTGGGTCGGGTCGATGAGCAGCGACACCGTCCCGCGGGTCGCCGTCGGCCACGCGCTCCGGACGGCCCAGCGGTGCGGCCAGACCCCCGGGGACGCCGTCCGGACGGTGCGTGCCGTGTACGGCGGTCGCGACGTCCGGTTCGCGCCCACCGACCGGTTCGCGTTCCGGCACCGGACGGTGCGCCACCACAACGTCGCGCTGCTCTCGTCGGCGGTCTCGACGGCCGCCGCCGCCTCGTTCACGCCGGACGGCACGCCGGTGCTGGCGTGGTCGACCGCGGGCTGCCTCCGGGTCGACGACGATGCGCCCACCCGGCCCGGCCTGCCGGTGCTCCTGCCGACGGACCGGCCGTTCACGCTGCTCGTGCCGGCGGGGACCGTCCAGGTGCTGCGGGTGGAAAGGGGATTCCTCGACGCCGTCGACGGCGTCGTGTTCGACCACCGCTTCGCCGGCCGACTGCGATCACGCCCGACCGAGGCCGAGGTGCCCCACCTGGTCGCCCGCATCAACGCGGTCGCGGTCAACGCGTTGCACCCCGACCGCAATCCGGGCGGTCACCTGTCGGCGCAGGTGCTGCTGGCCGAGTCCGTCCTGCGGGCCTACGGCGGGGCGGACGCCGAACCCGACGCCCGGACGCTGCCCCGGACGGTGAACACCGTGCAGCTCGCGCAGGCCTGGCTCGCGGAGCACTGCGACCGGCCGCTCCAGCTGGCGGACGTCTGCGGTGCCATCGGGGTCAGCTCCCGCACGCTCCAGGAGAACTTCGTGCAGCACGTCGGCGTGAGCCCCATGACGTACCTGCTGCAGGTCCGCCTCGACCGGGTGCGGATCGCACTGCAACTCGCCGACTGTGCGCAGACGACGGTGGCCGAGGTCGCGCACCGGTGGGGCTTCCGCCACATGGGGCGGTTCTCGAGCACGTACCACCAGCGCTTCGACGAGTACCCGAAGGAGACGCTCCGGACGAGCGCCTGACACCCGACGCCCGTCAGCGCAAGCGGTCGGCCAGGAACGCCGCCTGACGCTCCCAGTGCCGGAACCCGCCACCCTCGTGCCCGTTGTACGGGTACACGACGATCTCGCGGTCGGTGGAGCCGAGGGCGTTGAACGCGGCGAAGGTCGTGCGTGGCGGTACGACGTCGTCCATCAGCGCGACCGAGAACAGCGCGGGAGCGGTGATGCCGGCGGCGTGGTTCACCCCGTCCAGGTAGGCGGCGGTGGCCCAGACGGTGTCGGCAGCGTCGCGGTGGACGGCGAGGTACTGCGCGAGCTCCAGGTACGGCCCACCCACCGCGACGTCGGTGCCGTTCCGCCAGTCGGCCAGGAACGCCACGTCGGGCAGCACCGCCGCGACCGGTCCGACGTGCGCCTCGACCAGGGACGCCGCGGCGATCGTGATGCCGCCGCCCTGGCTGCCGCCGGTCAGGGCGATGCGCTCCGGGTCGACCCCTGGCAGCGTGCGCACCGCCTCGACGAGCCGCACGGCGTCGGTGTAGACGCGGCGGTAGTAGTGGTCGGCGGGCGAGCCGATGCCGTTCGTCATCCAGCCGCTGGCGTGCGGTGCGGAGCCGTGCGGGTCCGGGGTGTCGCCGCCGGCCCACCCGGAGCCCTGGCCGCGGGTGTCCATCACGACGTGCACGTACCCGGCGAGGGCCCAGTGCACGCGCTCGCCCGGGCGACCACGGCCGCCGCCGTAGCCGAGGAACTCGACGACGACCGGTAGTGCGCCCGGGTCGTCCGACACCGGACGGTTGACCCAGGCGCGCACCGGATCGCCGGCGAACCCGGGGAACGTCAGGTCCTCGACGACGAGACCGGTCACCGGGGTCTCGGCCGGCACGAGGGTCGTCTCGACCCCCTCGCCCGCGGTTCGGGCGGCGACGATCGTGTCCGCCCAGAAGGCGTCGAAGTCGGCGGGACGACGGACGTCCGAGCGGTGGGCGCGGAGCGCGTCGAGGGGCAGGTCGGTCAGTGGCATGGGGGTCCTCCGGGGACGATGATGCCCCCGGTGCCCTGGTGGAGGGCGCCGGGGGCGGGGAGTGTCGGATCCGGTGCGTCGGTCAGCGCGCCGCGGCGCGGTACTGCTCGAGCACCTCGGGGTGCGGGTCGGACGGCACGGTGGTCGTCGCGGTGTCCCACGTCGGCAGTGCGCCGGTGAGCGCCCACGCGGCCTGCTTCGCAGCACCCGCGGCGACGTACTCGCCGGGCTCCGGCACCAGGACGTCACGGCCGAACACCTGCGCGGCGACGGTACGGACCGCCGGGTTCCGAGCAGCGCCGCCGATGAGCAGCAGCCGCTCGACGGTCACCCCGGTGCCCTGCACCGCGGCCAGTCCGTCGGCGAGGGCGCAGAGCATCCCCTCGACGGCCGCCCGGGCCAGGTGCGCCCGGTCGGTGGTCGCCGGCGTCATGCCGAGCAGCGATGCGGTCGCGTCCGGCCGGTTGGGCGTGCGCTCGCCGACGAAGTACGGCACCAGGACGAGGCCGTCGGCCCCGGCCGGCGCCTGCAGCGCCAGCTCGCCGAGCGCGTCGTGGTCCACGCCGAGCAGGCCGCCGATCACCTCGAGCACGCGGGCCGCGTTGAGCGTGGTGACGATCGGGAGGCGCGACCCGGTCCCGTCGGCGAAGCCCGCCACGGTCCCGCTCGGGTCGCGCACCTCGGCGTCGCTGACCCCGAAGACCGTGCCGCTCGTGCCGAGGGACACCGCGACGTCGCCCGGGCCGAGACCCAGGCCGAGCGCTGCCCCCGCGTTGTCGCCGAGTCCGGCGCCGACGACGAGGCCCGACCGCGCGACCGCGCCGCCGGGCAGCTCGACGTCGGTGGACAGGGTGCCCATCGCCTCGTCGGGAGCGACCACGCGGGGCACGACCACGGCGTCGTCGTCGCCCGTCGACGCCGGACGCATCGGCCGTCCGAGCGCGAGCTCGAACAGCTCCGGGTCGTACTCGCGGCGCACCGGGTCCCAGTACCCCGTGCCGCTGGCGTCGGACGCGTCCGTCGCCAGGGCGTCGAGGTCGGGGCCGAGCGGGCTCTCGTCCGCCGGGCCGTGGCCGCGGAGCCGCCACGACAGCCAGTCGTGGGGCAGCGCCACGGCCGCGATGCGGGCGGCGTTCTCGGGCTCCGCGTCGCGGAGCCACCGCAGCTTGGTGCCGGTGAACGACGCCACGGGCACCAGCCCCGTCCGGGCGACCCAAGCCTCCCGGCCGAGCTCCTCGACCATCTGCGCGGCCGCATCCGCACTGCGGACGTCGTTCCACAGCAGCGCGTCGCGGACCACGCGGCCGTCGGCGTCGAGCGCCACCATGCCGTGCTGCTGCCCGGCGATGGCGACGGCACCGACGTCGTCGAGGCCGCCGGCGTCGGCGATGGCGGCACCGAGGGCGTCCCACCAGTGGCGAGGGTCGACCGAGGTGCCGTCCGGGTGGGACGCGCGTCCCTCACGGACGACCGCACCGGTCGCGGCGTCACGGATGGTGACCTTGCAGGACTGGGTCGACGAGTCGACCCCGGCGACCAGCTGGCGCTCGCCCGTGTTCTCAGCCCCTTCGGCGGCAGGCCGCCTCAGCGCGCGGAATGCAGCCGCTGGCGCGTCTGCGGTCAATTCCGCGCGCCCATCAGGTGCTCGATCGCGAGCTGCTGCAGGCGGACGAAGCCGAAGCCCTTGCCGCCGAAGTAGGCGTCGGCGTCGAAGTCCTCGTAGGCGGAGCGGTCGGCGAGGAACGTGTCGTACGACTCGCCGTCGTTCAGCGTCGGCGTCGACAGCTCGCCGACCTTCGAGGCCTCGAGCGCTGCCTGCACCTCGGGGTCGGCGCGGAACGCCTGCGCACGCTCCTTGAGGAGCAGGTACATGCGCATGTTGGCGGACGCGGAGTCCCAGACGCCGGTGATGTCCTCGGTGCGGCTCGGCTTGTAGTCGAAGTGGCGGGGGCCGTCGTAGGCCGGGCCGCCCTGCGGTGCGCCGTGCTCGAGCAGGTCGACGAGCGAGAACGCGTTCTGCAGGTCGCCGTGACCGAACACCAGGTCCTGGTCGTACTTGATGCCGCGCTGGCCGTTCAGGTCGATGTGGAAGAGCTTGCCCTGGTAGAGCGCCTGGGCGATGCCCGCCGTGAAGTTCAGGCCCGCCATCTGCTCGTGGCCGACCTCGGGGTTGATGCCGAACAGCTCCGGACGCTCGAGCGTCTCGGTGAAGGCGATCGCGTGGCCGAGGGTCGGCAGCAGGATGTCGCCGCGGGGCTCGTTCGGCTTCGGCTCGATGGCGAAGCGGATGCCGTAGCCCTTGTCGGTGACGTACTGGGCGAGCAGGTTGACGGCCTCGCGGTAGCGCTCGAGCGCGGCCTGCACGTCCTTCGCGCTGTCGTACTCGGAGCCCTCGCGGCCGCCCCACATCACGAACGTCGACGCGCCGAGCTCGGCGGCGAGGTCGATGTTGCGCAGGACCTTGCGGAGCGCGAACCGGCGGACCTGCCGGTCGTTCGAGGTGAAGCCGCCGTCCTTGAACACGGGGGCGGAGAACAGGTTCGTCGTGACCATCGGCACGACGATCCCGGTCGACTCGAGCGCGCCCTTGAGGCGGTCGATCTGGGTCTGGCGCTCAGCGTCGGTGGAACCGAACGCGAACAGGTCGTCGTCGTGGAAGGTCAGGCCGTAGGCCCCGAGCTCGTCGAGCTTCTCGACCGCCTCGACCACGTCGAGGGCGGGTCGGGTCGGCCCGCCGAAGGGGTCTGAGCCGTTGTAGCCGATGGTCCAGAGACCGAAGGAGAACTTGTCTGCACGGGTGGGCGTCGTTGCCATGGTGGTCACCGTTCGTCGTCGAAACAAAATGTTGCCGCGCCCAACATAAGCGGTAGTGTTGGCTGTGGCAAGCACGTGATCGCAAAGGAGCGAGCGGATGGCAAGTGAGTCGACGGTGCAGCAACGACTGCGGGTCGCGATGGTGGGGCACGGCTTCATGGGAGCCGCGCACTCGCAGGCGTGGCGGACCGCCCCCAGGTTCTTCGACCTCGGCGCCGAACCCGAGATGGCGGTGGTCGTCGGGCGTGATGCCGGACGCACCGAGGCTGCCCGTCAGCAGTACGGCTGGCAGGCGGCGTCCACCGACTGGCGTGCCGTCGTCGCCGATCCGGAGATCGACGTGGTCGACGTCGTGTCCCCGGGGTCGTCGCACGTCGAGATCGCGATCGCCGCGCTCGAGGCCGGCAAGCACGTCCTGTGCGAGAAGCCGCTCGCGAACACCGTCGCCGAGGCCGAGGCGATGACCGCCGCCGCCGACGCAGCACGTGCGCGGGGCGTCCGCGCCATGGTCGGCTTCAGCTACCGACGCGTGCCGGCCATCGCGTTCGCCCGGCAGCTCGTGCAGGACGGCCGGATCGGCACGGTCCGCCAGGTCCGCGCGCTCTACCTGCAGGACTGGCTCGCCGATGAGGACGGCCCGATGACCTGGCGGCTCGACAAGTCACTCGCCGGTTCCGGTGCGCTCGGCGACATCGGTGCGCACGCCATCGACCTCGTCGAGCACGTCACCGGCGGTTCCCTCGCCACGGTGTCCGGCACGCTCGAGACCTTCGTCACCGAGCGGCCGCTCATGGCCGAGGGCGTCGGGCTGTCCGGTACCGCCTCCGAGGAGCGCGGCCAGGTCACGGTCGACGACGCCGCGTTCTTCACCGCACGGCTGACCGGCGGCGCGGCGGACGGCGCGATCGGCACGTTCGAGGCGACGCGCTACGCGACCGGCCGGAAGAACGGCCTGACGCTCGAGATCAGCGGGTCCGAGGGGGCGATCCAGTTCGACCTCGAGGCGATGAACGAGCTCCGCCTGTACGAGTCGAACGCCCCTGCGGGGGAGCAGGGCTTCCGCCGGATCCTGGTCACCGAACCCGAGCACCCCTACATGGCCGCGTGGTGGCCGACCGGGCACCTCATCGGGTACGAGCACACCTTCAGCCACCAGGTGAAGGACTTCGTCGACGCGATCGCGTCCGGCACCGACCCGTCGCCCTCGTTCGAGGACGGCCTGCACGTGCAACGCGTGCTCGACGCCGTCGAGCGCAGCGCCGCCGACGGCAGCAGCTGGACGGTGACCTCGTGAGCGCCGCCGACGGCACACGCCAGGCCCTGGTGGTCCGCGGCGGGTGGGACGGCCACCAGCCCGTCGAGACCACCGACCTGTTCGTGCCGTTCCTGCAGGACAGCGGCTTCGCGGTCCGGGTGTCCGACTCGACGGCCGTCTACGCCGACGAGTCCGTCATGGACGAGGTCGACCTGATCGTCCAGGTCGTCACGATGTCGACCATCGCCGACGACGAGTTCGCCGGGCTGCAGCGGGCCGTTGTGAACGGCACCGGCCTGGCCGGGTGGCACGGCGGCATCGCCGACGCCTTCCGGAACACCGCCGACTACCTGCACATGATCGGCGGCCAGTTCGCGCACCACGCGGGCAAGCACCCCGACGAACGGGTCGGCGAGCAGTCGGACAACTACATCCCCTACACCGTGCACATCACCGACCTCGGGCACGAGCACCCGATCACGCAGGGCATCGAGGACTTCGACCTCGTCACCGAGCAGTACTGGGTGCTCAGCGACGAGTACAACGACGTGCTGGCGACCACGACGCAGGAGGCCCGGGACTTCGACGCCTGGAACCGGCCGGTCACCGCGCCCGCGATCTGGACCAGGCAGTGGGGCGAGGGACGGGTGTTCGTCTCGGCTCCGGGTCACCGGCTCGAGGTCGTCGAGTCGCAACCGCTCCGCACCATCATCGAACGGGGACTCCTGTGGGCAGCACGGTGAACGAGGGGGTGCTCCGCGGCGCTGCTGCCAAGCCGCTCCGCGTCGGTGTCGTCGGCGTCGGGGTCATCAGCCAGCAGTACTTCGAGCACTTCGCGGCGCTGCCCGGCCTCGAGCTCGCCGCGGTCGCCGACCTCGACGTCGCCCGTGCCCAGCAGGTCGGTGCGGCACAGGGCGTGCGCGGGACCACCGTGGACGACCTGCTCGCCGCCGACGACGTCGACGTGGTGCTCAACCTGACGATCCCGGCCGCGCACGCCGACGTCGCCACCCGCGCGATCGCCGCGGGCAAGCACGTCTACGGCGAGAAGCCACTCGCGATGTCGACCGACGAGGCCGTACCGGTGCTCGAAGCCGCCCGCGCCGCAGGCCTGCGCGTCGGCAGCGCCCCGGACACCGTCCTCGGCACCGGCATCCAGACCGCGCGGGCCGCCCTGGACGACGGCGCGATCGGCACCCCGGTCGGTGCCGCCGTCGCCTGGAGCGCACCCGGGCACGAGCTCTGGCACCCCGCCCCGGCGTTCTACTACCAGCCGGGCGGCGGACCGCTCCTCGACATGGGGCCGTACTACCTGACCAGCCTCGTCACGTTCTTCGGGCCGGTCGTCCGGGTCAGCGGCAGCGCCACCCGCTCCACCCGCGAACGGACGATCGCGACCGGGCCGAACGCCGGCACGTCGATCCCGGTCGACATCGACACGCACGTCGTGGCGATCCTCGAGCACGAGGGCGGCGTGGTCTCCACCGTCACCGTCTCGTTCGAGGTCTGGGCCACCCGCGCCCCGCTGTTCGAGGTGTACGGCACCGCCGGCACCCTGGGCGTCCCGGACCCGAACCGGTTCTCGGACACCGTCGCGATCGCCACCGCCGACGACCGCTCGTGGCGTGACCTGCCGGTCGCCGCCGGGTACGCCGACGCCGGCCGCGGCTACGGCCTCGCCGACATGGCACACGCGATCGCGACGGACCGGCCGCACCGAGCCTCCGGCGACCTCGCGTTCCACGTGCTCGAGGTCATGGAGGCGGTCTCCGCCGCCGCCCGAGAACACACGGTCGTCGACGTGCACTCACGCGTCGAGCGACCCGCCACCGTCGCCGCCGGGTCCGCACCCGGATCCTGGTGACGGAACCCGACCACCGCGAAGAAGGACGACGACGATGACGACGACGGACGCGAGCGACACGACGGAGACGACCCGGGCCTCCAGGCCGGTCACCCTGTTCACCGGACAGTGGGCCGACCTGCCCTTCGAGGAGGTCGCCCGGCTCGCCGGCGACTGGGGCTACGACGGGCTGGAGATCGCCTGCTGGGGTGACCACCTGGACGTCCGGCGCGCCGCGACGGACCCTTCGTACGTCGCCGAGCGCAGGGCGATCCTGGAACGCAACGGGCTGCAGGTCTGGACGATCGCGAACCACCTGGTCGGCCAGGCCGTGTGCGACGACCCCATCGACCAGCGGCACGAGGACATCGTCCCGCCGCACGTGTGGGGCGACGGCGACCCCGAGGGCGTGCGGCAGCGTGCGGCCGAGGAACTGCAGTGGACCGCCCGTGCCGCCGCGGCGCTCGGTGTCGACACCGTCACCGGCTTCTCCGGCTCGTCGATCTGGAAGACCGTCGCCGGGTTCCCGCCCGTGCCCCCGGGGATGATCGACGCCGGGTACCAGGACTTCCACGACCGCTGGTCACCGATCCTCGACGTCTTCGAGGAGGTCGGGGTCCGGTTCGCGCTCGAGGTGCACCCGTCCGAGATCGCCTACGACTACTGGACCGCTCGTCGGGCGTTGGACGTCTTCGCGGACCGGCCGGCGTTCGGGTTCAACTTCGACCCGTCGCACTTCGTCTGGCAGGACCTCGACCCGGCCGCGTTCCTGCTCGACTTCGCCGACCGGGTGTACCACGTGCACTGCAAGGAGTCGGTGAAGCAGCTCGACGGCCGCAACGGTCGACTGGGCTCACACCTGCCGTGGGGCGACCCCCGGCGCGGGTGGGACTTCGTCACCGCCGGCCACGGGGACGTGCCGTGGGAGCGGGTGTTCCGCGTGCTCAACCACATCGGCTACGCCGGCCCGACCAGCGTCGAGTGGGAGGACGCCGGCATGGACCGGCTCGTCGGCGGGCCCGAGGCGCTGGCGTTCGTCCGGCGGCTCGGTACCATCGCGCCGCCGGACGCCGCGTTCGACGCCGCGTTCTCGCGGTCTCGCTGACCGGGCCGTCGCGGTCGCCGAGGTCTCGCGCTGCGCGACCGTCCACGGGCCGGCCGGTGCGAGACTCGTCGCGCAGCCCGGAACCCACCCACGACCCCACCCACCAACGAGGAGGACCCATGGCACGGCAGCCCACGGCCACACCGGGCAACGCCGCGCGCGTCCTCCGGCTCGTCCACGAGGACGGCCCCGTCACCCGCGCCGAGCTCACCCGGCGCACCGGCCTGAACCGCTCGACCATCCTCGCGCTCGTCGGGGAACTCGTCGACGCCGGTCTCGTGCACGAGGAGACCCCCGCCGCGGGGACCCCCGGTGCCGGTGTCGGACGGCCGAGCGGGGTCGTCCGGGCGTCCGGCGACGTCCTCGCCGCCGCGGTCACGGTCGAGATCGACGCCGTCGGTGTCGCCCTCGTCGGCCTCGACGGCACCGTCCGCGACCGGCTGGTCGAGCCGCAGACCACCGTGCCCACCGCGGCGCAGGCGATCGACGCCGTCGCCCGGGTCCTCGCAGCACTCCTCGCCCGCACCTCACCGGCGGCCCGGGTCGTCGGGGTCGGCGTCGCCGTGCCCGGCATCGTCCGGGTCGAGGACGGCACCGTGCGCGACGCCCCGCACCTGGGATGGCGCGACGAACCCCTCGCCGCACCGCTCGCGGAACGCCTGGGTCTGCCGGTCCGGGCCGCGAACGACGCCAACCTCGGCGCCTGGGCGGAACGGCTCTACGGCAGCGCGCGCGGCGTCGACGACCTCGTGTACCTGAACGGTGGCGCGAGCGGCATCGGCGGCGGGATCGTCAGCGCCGGCCGGCCCTTCAGCGGCGCCGACGGGTACGCGGGCGAGCTCGGGCACACCTTCGTCGCGGCGAACGGGATCCGCTGCCACTGCGGTGCGGTCGGCTGCCTGGAGACCGAGGCCTCACGCTCCGCCCTCACCGCGGTGACCGGGACGCCGCCGGACGACCTCGACGCGCTCGCCGCGGCGCTCGCCGAGGGCCGGCCCGAGGTCGAGCTGGTCGTCGACCGACAGGTCACCGCACTCGCGACCGCACTGCGGAACGCCATCCACACCGTCGACCCCGAGGTCGTCGTGCTCGGCGGGTTCCTCGGTGCGCTGCTCGGGCACGTCGGTGACCGGGTCGAGACCGACGTCCGGGCGCAGACGATGGCCGCCATGACCGACCGGCTCCGCATCGTCCCGGCGGCACTCGGCCGCGACGTCCTGGTCCGTGGCGCCGCCGAGATCGGCTTCGCGGAGCTGCTGCGCGACGCCACGATGCCGTCGGCATCGGCATCGGCATCGGCGCCGGCACCGGCACCAGTGCCAGCGACCACGCCCGCGGCACCCGCAGCCGCCCCCTCCACCACCCACACGTCCGGCCGCGACGACGCGACCGAGGAAGCGAGAACCGCATGACCTCCACCCAGCGCACCAGCGTCCTGCTCGGCACCCAGGACCTCACCGTCGAGGACCGCCCCGTCCCCGCCGTCGACCCCGGCGACGTGCTCGTCCGGGTCGCCGCCGTGGGCGTCTGCGGCTCCGACGTGCACTACTACCGCCACGGCCGCATCGGCGACTTCGTCGTCGAGGAGCCCCTCGTCCTCGGGCACGAGCTCTCCGGCACGATCGAGGCCGTCGGCGAGGGCGTCGACCCGTCCCGCGTGGGGGAGCGCGTGGCCATCGAGCCGCAGCGTCCGTGCCACCGCTGCGCGCAGTGCCTGGCCGGCCGCTACAACCTCTGCCCGCACATGCGCTTCTACGCGACGCCGCCGGTCGACGGGGCCTTCACCGAGTTCGTCACCATCGAGGCCGAGTTCGCGCACGTCCTGCCCGACGCCGTCTCGTTCGAGGCCGGCGCGCTCCTCGAGCCCCTGTCCGTCGGCATCGCCGCCGTCCGCAAGGCCGGCATCGTGCCCGGTTCGTCGGTGCTCATCGCCGGCGCCGGTCCGATCGGCATCATCTGCGCCCAGGTCGCGAAGGCCTTCGGCGCCTCGCGCGTCGTCGTGAGCGACCTGGTGCCGGAGCGCCGTGCGCGGGCCCTGGAGTACGGCGCCACCGAGGTCGTCGACCCCACCGCCGTGTCCGTCGCGTCCGACATCGTCCCCGTCGACGCGTTCATCGACGCCAGCGGTGCACCCCGAGCGGTGTCGGACGGCATCAAGGCGGTCGGCCCGGCAGGTGCCGCGGTGCTGGTCGGGCTCGGCAACTCCGAGATGACGCTGCCGGTCGAGCACATCCAGAACCTCGAGGTCACGGTCACCGGGATCTTCCGGTACACGAACACGTGGCCGGTCGCCATCGAGCTGGTCGCGTCCGGGCAGGTCGACCTCGACTCGCTGGTCACCGGTCGCTTCGGGCTCGACGACGTCCGCGAGGCCCTCGAGAGCGACACCGACCCGGAGTCGCTCAAGTCCGTCGTCTACCCCGGTGGCGTCCCGGCCTGAACAGGCACGGTGCGGGTTCCGCCGGCCCGGGCCGCGTTGCGGACCTGGTGCGGCGTTGCAGCCTGGCACGGTGCGTGGAAGCGCGCACGGGGTGGCGACGGACGCACGGTGCGGACGGGAGGCGCGGGGCGAGGCCGCCCCGTGCCTCCCGTCCGGCACGTGACCCGGAACGGGGCCACCGCCGCGTCACCGGGACGCGCTACGGTTCGCGCATGACCGCTTCACCGGCCGCCGTCGTGCCGCAGCGCACCGACCGGCGCGCGCTCGTCTCCTGGGCGCTCTGGGACTGGGGGTCCGCCGCGTTCAACGCGGTCGTCACCACCTTCGTGTTCAGCACGTACCTGGCCAGCCGGGCGTTCGTGGACCCGGCGCTCGTCGGCGACACGTCCGCGGCCGGCAAGGCGATCGTGGAACGCGAGCTCGCGCACAACGCCGCCGTCGTGTCCACCGCACTGACCATCGCGGGCATCGTCGTGGCCCTGGTGGCACCGGCCATGGGGCGGCTCGCGGACTCGTCCGGACACCGCCGCAGGTCGGTCCTCATCGCCACGATCGGCGTCGCGCTGTCGATCGGTGGCATGGTCTTCGTCGCGCCGAGCCAGCCGTACCTGTTGCTCGGAGCGGCGCTGCTCGGCATCGGGACCGTCGCCTACGAGATCGCGAGCGTCGGCTACAACGCCATGATCGGGCAGATCGCCTCCGGGGAACGCACCGGCCGCGTCTCCGCCATCGGGTGGGCGGCCGGGTACTTCGGGGGGATCGTGCTGCTCGTCCTGCTGCTCGTGCTCTGCATCCAGGACTTCCGGGGCGACGGGGTCGTCGGCGGGCTCCTGCAGCTGCCGGCCACCGTCGCCACCGGCCAGTGGGACGTCCGCGTCGCGATCGGCATCGCCGCCGTCTGGCTGGCCGTCAGCTCGATCCCGCTGTTCCTCACCGTGCCTGAAGCGGTGCCCGACCGCACCCGCGGCGGCGGCGTGTTCAGTGCCTACGCGGACCTCGGCCGGGACATCGCGCGGCTGTGGCGCGAGCGGCGCAACGTCCTCGCGTTCCTGCTCGCCAGCGCGGTGTTCCGCGACGGCGTCGGGGCCGTCTTCACGTTCGGCGGGATCGTCGCCGCGCAGGTGTTCGGGTTCACGCCGTCGCAGGTGATCCTGTTCGCCATCGCCGCGAACGTCGTGGCCGGCATCGCGACGTTCGTCTCGGGACGCCTCGACGACCGGTTCGGGTCGCGTTCGCTCATCATGGTCTCGCTCGTCGGACTCGCCGTGTGCGGGGTCGGGGTCTTCGCTGCCGGCAACGAGACGCAGTGGTTCTGGGTGCTCGGGCTGACCCTCGCCGTGTTCGTCGGCCCGGTGCAGTCGTCGTCCCGCGCGTACCTGGCGCGGCTGGCGACCCCCGGCCGCGAGGGCGAGCTCTTCGGCCTCTACGCCACCACCGGCCGGGCCGCGTCGTTCCTCGCGCCGGCGCTGTTCGGCGTCGCGGTGACCGTCGGTGGGTCGACCCGGTTCGGGATCCTCGGCGTGGTGGTCGTGCTCGTCGCCGGGCTGGTGCTGATGGCGTTCGTCAAGCGGGAGCCGCAGGGCGCGCGGGCCTGATCCACGGCGTGCCGTCGGCGCGGCCTGGAGGCGCGGTGCCGGTCCGTCCACAGGCTGCGGTTCTGCGCACGGTTCCGCACAGTGCCGTGGTCGCGTCGGGCGGCCCGGGCCGCGGTGCGCCAGGATGGGTGCATGACCGACCAGCGCATCGCCGTCGTCGTCCTCGCCGCCGGGCAGGGCACGCGCATGAAGTCGTCCACGCCCAAGGTGCTGCACCGGCTCGCCGGACTGCCGCTCATCGGGCACGTCCTGCGCACGGCGTCGTCGCTCAGCCCCGAGCACGTCGCCGTCGTCGTGCGGCACGAGCGTGACCTCGTCGCGGCCGAGGCCGTCGAGCGCGCCCCCGACGCGATCATCGTCGACCAGGACGACGTCCCCGGCACCGGGCGCGCGGTCGAGGTGGCGGTCGAAGCACTGCCCGACGACTTCGACGGCGCCGTCGTGGTGCTGTCCGGCGACGTCCCGCTGCTCGACGCCGCATCGCTCCGGCTCCTCGTCGACGCCCACGTCGGCGGCGGCAACGGGGCGACCTTCGTGAGTGCGATCGCCCCGGACCCGACCGGCCTCGGACGGATCGTGCGGGACGCTTCCGGCGCCTTCGTCAGCGTCGTCGAGCACAAGGACGCGACGGCCGAACAGCTGACCATCACCGAGGCGAACGCGGGCATCTACGCGTTCGACGTGGCACGCCTCCGGGCGGCCCTTCCGTCGCTCACCACGGCGAACGCCCAGGGCGAGAAGTACATCACCGACGCGCCCGCGCTGATCAGCGAGCGGGGCGGCCGCATCGACGTGGTCACCCTGACCGATCCGTGGCTCGTCGCCGGCATCAACGACCGGGCGCAGCTCTCCGACGCCGCGCGTGAACTCAACGCCCGCATCGTCCGCCGGCACCAGCTCGCCGGCGTCACCGTGCAGGACCCGGCGACCACCTGGATCGACCTCGACGTCACCATCGAGCCCGACGCCGAGGTGCTGCCGGGCACCCAGCTCATCGGTGCCACCGCGATCGCCGCCGGCGCCGTCGTCGGGCCGGCCACCACGCTCCGCGACACCGAGGTCGGGGCCCGCGCCACCGTGAACCGCGTCGACGCCACCCTCGCCGTGATCGGGGACGGCGCCTCGGTCGGCCCGTTCGCCTACCTGCGGCCGGGCACGATCCTCGGCGACGACGGCAAGATCGGCACCTTCGTCGAGACGAAGAACGCCCGGATCGGCCGCGGCAGCAAGGTCCCGCACCTGTCCTACATCGGCGACGCCGAGGTGGGCGAGGACTCGAACATCGGCGCGAACACCATCACCGCGAACTACGACGGCGTGCACAAGCACCGCACCGAGGTCGGCTCGAACGTCCGGACAGGCTCGCACAACGTGTTCGTCGCCCCCGTTAGGATTGGTGACGGTGCGTACACCGGCGCCGGGACCACCGTCCGCAAGGACGTTCCGGCAGGATCGCTCGCGATCAGCTACGCCCCACAGCGCAACACCGACGGATGGGTCGAGGAACACCGACCCGGCACACCGGCGGCCGAGGCTGCTCGGCTCGCGAACGGCGAATAGATCCCGGCGACCACCCGTCGCCGACATCGACCCCTCGTGGGTCAGGGAGTGAGCACCGCACTTGTCCGGAATCAAGACAACCGGCCAGAAACGACTCGTCCTCGTCTCGGGGCGAGCACACCCGGCGCTCTCTGCCGAGATCGCGGAGGAGCTCGGGGTCGACCTCGTGCCGACCGATGCCCGGACCTTCGCGAACGGTGAGCTCTACGCCCGCTTCGACGAGTCGGTCCGTGGCTGCGACGCCTTCGTCATCCAGTCGCACACCGCGCCGATCAACGAGTGGCTCATGGAGCAGCTCATCATGGTCGACGCGCTGAAGCGTGCCTCGGCGAAGCGCATCACGGTCGTCGCGCCGTTCTACCCCTACGCCCGCCAGGACAAGAAGGGCCGCGGCCGCGAGCCGATCTCGGCCCGCCTCGTCGCCGACCTGTTCAAGGCCGCCGGCGCGCACCGCATCATGAGCGTCGACCTGCACGCCGCGCAGATCCAGGGCTTCTTCGACGGCCCCGTCGACCACCTGTTCGCCATGCCGGTGCTGCTCGAGCGCTTCCGCCAGATCCTCGACCCGGAGACGCTCACCGTCGTGTCGCCCGACATGGGCCGCGTCCGTGTCGCCGACATCTGGTCCGAGAAGCTCGGCGCCCCGCTCGCCATCATCCACAAGCGCCGCGACCCGCTCGTGCCGAACCAGGTCTCGGTGCACGAGATCGTCGGTGACGTCAGCGGCCGCGTGTGCCTGCTCGTCGACGACCTCATCGACACCGGCCGCACGATCGCCAAGGCTGCCGAGGCGCTCAAGAACGCCGGCGCCACGGGTGTCGTCGTCGCCGCGACCCACGCCGTCTTCTCCGACCCCGCCACCGAGCTGCTGCAGAGCGAGTTCATCGACCGCGTGGTCGTGACGGACACCCTGCCCCTGCCGATGGAGAAGCGCTGGGACCGCCTCGAGGTCCTGCCCATCGCCCCGCTCATCGCCCGTGCCATCCACGAGGTCTTCGACGACGGCTCCGTGACGTCGATGTTCGACGGCGCAGCGTAGCGGAGCCGGCGAACCATGGGCACAGCCGACGGCGCAGGACGACCTCCGCGGCGTGACGCGTCCCGTCGCCCGTGGTGACCCACCCCGCGCGTGACGCCCTCGCGGCCCGGCTCCGGGCCGCGGGGAGCGTCTTCGCCGAGGACGAAGCCGACCTGCTGCTCGAGGCCGGTGACGGCGAGCCGGTGCGACTCCGCACCCTCGTGCAGCGTCGGCTGGCCGGAGATCCGCTCGAGTACGTACTCGGCTGGGCTGCCTTCGACGGGCACCGCATCCGGGTGACCCCCGGGGTCTTCGTGCCGCGAGCCCGCACCACGGTCGTCGTCGAGCAAGCTGCGCGTCGGCTGCAGCGCTACGACCGCGTGGTCGACCTGTGCTGCGGCGCCGGTGCGATCTCGGTGGCCCTGTTCGGTCGGGTCGGCGCGCTCGACCTCGTCGCCACGGACATCGACCCGGACGCCGTCGACGCCGCGGCCGAGAACATCGGCGACCGCGGCATCGTCGTCGCGGGTGACCTGTTCGCGCCGTTGCCCGATCGGTTCCGCGGGGCCGTGGCGGTCATCGCGGTGAACGCCCCGTACGTGCCGACGGCCTCGATCGAGCTCATGCCGGCAGAGGCCCGCGAGCACGAACACCGCGTCGCCCTCGACGGTGGTGCGGACGGCCTCGACCTGCACCGGCGGATCGCCGCGGGTGCGGGGGAGTGGCTCCGCCCCGGTGGTGCCGTCGTCATCGAGGTGTCCGAGGCCCAGGCCGAGACGTCCGCCGCTGCCTTCACGGCCGCGGGCTTCTCCACCGTGGTCGAACGGGACGCCGAGGTCGACGGCACCTGCGTCGTCGCGACCTTTCCCTGACCCCGCTCTGCCCGCCTGGTCCGGTGCTGAGCGGTCACGACATGCCGCTCAGGTTCGCCGAGGCGGCACGAGGTGTCGCTCGCGCGTCTGCGAGCCGACACGTTCTGCGACCTCGACGGCAGTCAGCGGGCGTGTCGCCGACCCGCTCCCGGACGGTCAGCGCGCGTCGACCGTCACCGTGTGCCAGCCCGTCGCACCGTTCGGCGCCGGCGGCCGGTCCACGCTCGTCTGCACCTCGCCGTCCGCACTGGTCGCACGCACCTCGATGCGGTGCGAGCCGGCGGTCGGCGTCCACCGCACCACCCACTGCCGCCAGGTGTCCGCGGAGACCGAGTCGGCGAGTTCGGCGCGCTGCCAGTCGCCGCCTCCGACGCGGACCTCGACGGCCTTCACACCCTTGTGCGGCTGCCACGCGACCCCCGCGATCGCAACCGGCTTGCCCGCGGTCACGGTCGAACCGTTCCGGGGTGTGTCGATGCGGGACTCGAGCTTGACCGGGCCACGTTCCGACCAGCCGCGCGGTGTCCAGTAGCCCTGCGCGTCGGCGGACCGGGTGACCTCGAGCTCGGTGACCCACTTCGTGGCTGAGACGTACCCGAACAGGCCCGGCACGACCATGCGTACCGGGAACCCGTGCTCGGTCGGCAGGGGCTCGCCGTTCATCCCGACCGCGAGCAGCGCCGCGGTGCCGTCGTCCTGCAGCACGTCGAGCGGGGTGCCGGCGGAGAACCCGTC
The DNA here is from genome assembly GCF_025677645.1 of Curtobacterium poinsettiae. Taxonomy (NCBI): domain Bacteria; kingdom Bacillati; phylum Actinomycetota; class Actinomycetes; order Micrococcales; family Microbacteriaceae; genus Curtobacterium; species Curtobacterium flaccumfaciens. The sequence goes on from NZ_CP106879.1 coordinate 1,341,317, forward strand.
GATGCTCCGTGAGAGCACCATGTCGGCGTCGGCCGTCGGACGTGCCCGGGCGAGGAGCTCCCGGATCGGGTAGCCCAGCCAGCGGGCCGTGCCGATGAGGTCACCACCCACCTCGTTCGACACGCAGCTCAGGGTCGCCACGTGCTCCTCGAGGGGCAGCGCGAGCAGCTCGTCCCACGTCAGCGTGATCTCGTTCTCGACCGCGCCGTGGATGCGGAGCGACCAGTCGGCCGGATCGACCTGCGGGACGCGCAGGGCCGTGTCGATCCGGTAGAAGTCGGCGTTCGGTGTGATGTAGGGGGTGATGCCGTCGACGTCGAGCGACGCACCCGAGGGGACCGCCGGTGCAGCGGTCGCCGCGGCTGGCAGCCGGACGGCCCGCCTGGCAGCAGCGGCCGCCTGCATCGCGGACGACCCCAGCCGGGAGGCGGTGCCCACCACGATCGCGAGGGTCGCCGTCGCGACCCCCCAGACCAGGAACGTGCGGCGCTCCGCCGAGGCGGGTCGCGGTGCCGCCGTCGGCACGGTCGCCGCGGCCTCCCACCGGCGCAGCCGCTGGAGCAGCAGGCGCAGGACGACCACGGCCGCCGCGATGCCGAGGACCGTCGGGGCGCCGTCGAGCGTCCCGCTGCCCGAGCGGGTGCTGACGGCGAGCAGCGCCAGCACACCCCCGGCGGCGAACACGAGGGCGCCGAAGGGTGGCCGCACACGTTCGAGGACCCCGGCACCGGCACTGATCGCGATGACGATCACCGTCATGAGCACGAAGAGGGCGACCTTGTCCCCGGTGCCGAACACGGCGACCATGAAGTCCTTGGCACCCGGGGGAGCGAGGTCGATGACGGCGGACCCGACGGCGACCAGGGGGCTGCCCGCTCCGCCGAGCAGCAGCGCCCCGAACTCGGCGACACCGAGGAACGCGGCGACGGCCAGGACGCCGACGATCGCGGCGATCAGCGTCCAGCGTCGGGCCACAGGGCCGTCGGGCCTGTTCGGGCCGTCCGACGGACCCGCCGTCGATCGACCGATCGGTTCGTCCGTCGTCTCGGTGGTCACCGCCCGAGCGTAGGTCGCCCGGCCGCTCGTGGGCTGTGTGTGCGTGCTTCCCCGCGCGTTCATCGGGATCGGCCAGCAGGTGGCGCGCGGCTCGTGGGAGGATCGGACCGTGCTGCAGCGTCCGGATGGTCTCCCGCGGTCCGGTCGCGCCCGCGGTGCACGGCGGACACCGATGTCTCCGGCGCGTCGACTCGCCACCCTGCGCTGGGTCATCGTCGCCGTCTGGCTGGCCCTCCTGATCACCCGGATCGTCGTCGTCTCGACGGCGCCGGGTGTCGACCTCTCCTGGTACGGCATCGTCGAGTTCGGCGCGATCGCCCTCGGCGTCGTGGTCATCGTGGTCGCTGTCGTGCGGACCGCGACGGCACGGCGGCGGCAGGCGGACGAGGCGCTCGCGCTCGCCATCCGGCGGATCGACCCGACGGTGTGGCTCGTGCCGGCGGCGCCGACACCGGAACTCCGAGGCGTCGTCGACGAAGTCCGTCCGGACACCCACCTCGGTTCGCGCGTGACCTGGGCCTTCGGCGCCACCGAGGCCTCCCTGTGGGAACTCGACGAACGGCGGGCGACCCGGCTGCTCGTGATCCGATGGAGTCGCGTCGTGCACGTCGGGCTCGAAGACGTGGCGGACGGCGTCGACGGCTCGGACTGCCCGGGGCGAACTGGCCGTTCCGGTGGTGCTCGCCGCGCGTGCGCGGTGGCGATCCACCACGTGCGGCCGGACGACACCCCCGCCGTGGCGACCTTCTTCGTCCGGACCGCCCCTGGTTCGCGTCGGCTGCTCGGGCGCGGGCCGCGGCTGGACCGGCTCGTCGCCGACCTGGCACGGGAACGCATCGTCGCCTGACGCGACGGAGGGCCCCGCGGTCAGCGAGGCCCTCCTCGAGAGCCCGCACCGACCGCCGTGGTCGGCAGCGGGCGCGGCCGTCAGTGCGTGGACGGCTCCTGCTCGACCTCGCGGCGGTCGTCGTCGGACCACAGCGTGTGGAAGGTGCCGTCCTTGTCGATGCGCTGGTAGGTGTGCGCGCCGAAGAAGTCGCGCTGGCCCTGGATCAGCGACGCGGGCAGACGGTCGGACGCGAGCGAGTCGAAGTACGACAGCGCGGACGAGAAGCCCGGCGCGGGGACGCCCGACGCGGCCGCGATGCCGACGATGCGGCGCCAGGCGGCTTCGCCCTCGGCGACCGCGTTCGCGAAGTACGGGTCGACCAGCAGCGACTCGAGCTTCGGGTTCTCGGCGTACGCGTCGACGATGCGGTTCAGGAACTGGGCGCGGATGATGCAGCCGCCCCGCCAGATCTTCGCGACGTTGCCGAGGTCGATGTCCCAGCCGTACTCCTTCGCCCCGGCGATGATGAGGTCGAACCCCTGCGCGTAGGCGACGACCTTCGAGGCGTACAGCGCCGCACGGACGTCGTCGGCGAAGGTGTCCGGCACCTCCGCGATCTGTGGACGGTTCTTGATCGACTGCTGCACGGCGGCACGCTGCGTCGGCTTCGACGAGACGGCGCGGGCGAAAACGGCTTCGCCGATGCCCGAGACGGGGATGCCGAGGCCCACGGCGTTCTGCACGGTCCAGACGCCGGTGCCCTTCGAGCCGGCCGCGTCACGGATGACGTCGACGAGCGGCTTGCCGGTGTCTGCGTCGCGCTGCTTGAGGACCTCCCCGGTGATCTCGATCAGGTAGGACTCGAGGTCGCCTTGTTCCACTCGTCGAAGACCTGCACCAGGTCCTCCACCGAGAGCCCGCCGACGCGACGGAGCAGGTCGTACGACTCGGCGATGAGCTGCATGTCGGCGTACTCGATGCCGTTGTGCACCATCTTGACGAAGTGCCCGGCGCCGTCGGTGCCGATGTGGGTCACGCACGGTTCGCCTTCGGCCACCGCGGCGATCGACTTGAGGATCGGCCCGAGCGTCTCCCAGGCCTCCTTCGAGCCACCGGGCATGATCGACGGGCCCTTGAGCGCGCCCTCTTCACCACCGGAGATGCCGGTGCCGACGAAGTTCAGCCCCTGCTCGCGCAGGTCGTGCTCACGTCGGATGGTGTCGTGGAAGTTCGCGTTGCCGCCGTCGACGATGATGTCGCCCGGTTCGAACCGTTCGGCGAGCTGGCCGATCACGGCGTCGGTGCCCTTGCCGGCCTGCACCATGATGATGGCGGTCCGGGGCTTCGACAGCGAGGCGACGAACCCGTCGATGTCCTCGGACGCGATGAACCCGGCGTCGCCGTGCTCCTGGAGCAGCTCCTCGGTGCGGGCGTACGTGCGGTTGTAGACCGCCACCGTGTTGCCTTCGCGCGATGCGAGGTTGCGGGCGAGGTTCGAGCCCATCACCGCGAGTCCGACGACTCCGATGTTCGCCTGACCGTTGTTGTCTGCCACGAGGGTCTCCTTTGTCCTGACGTTGGCGCCCAACCTACGACCGGTGGTCTGGGACCGCACAGGTGTTCCGGGAACTGGGGACCAGAGTTCACCGGATCAATACTGTGGAGGGATGAGCGAGCTCGCTGTCCACCCGCCCGTCCTCGTGATGGGCGTCTCCGGCTCCGGCAAGTCCACCATCGGCCAGGCGTTCACCGACGCCCTGGTCGCGCAGGGCGAACCGTGCGTCTTCGTCGACGCCGACGACCTGCACCCGGTCGCCAACAAGGAGAAGATGCGGCAGGGCATCCCGCTCACCGACGATGACCGCTGGCCGTGGCTCGACGCCTGCGCCCAGCGGATCGCGGCGGTCGAATCGGACGGCTCCCGGTGCGTGATGGCGAACTCGGCGCTCAAGCGCGCCTACCGGGACCGTCTGCGCGAGTCCGCGCCGGGTCTCGTCATCGCCTTCCTCGACGGGTCGCGCGACCTGATCGCCGAACGGCAGTCCCACCGCCAGCACGAGTACATGCCGACGACGCTGCTCGACTCGCAGTTCGCGACCCTCGAGCGGCCGCAGCCCGACGAAGCCGCCGTCGCGGTGCCGATCGACGGATCGGTCGACGACACGGTGCGGGAGATCCTCGCCGCGCTCGCGGTCACCACCGGCTGACGAACACCGACGACCTGCAAGGACACCGCGTCGTGAGCGCCTCGATGCCGTGCCGGAGATCGCTGCGGCTCTGAGCTCGATGGTCGCGGACGTCCGACCGGTCGCTTGAACGGACAGCGATCAGCGGCGCACCGCACTGATCGCCCCGTGCGGCCGGTGCCCCGGGTCCGTGCGGGTGTGGACGTCCACGACGTCGAAGCCCGCTTCGTCCAGCACCGTCACCAGGGACGCGACCGGCCAGCGGTACGCGCTGACGACCGCGTGGTCGAAGACTTCGACCGCGTCGCCCTCGAAGAACCCGAGCAGCAGCCCACCGACGGGGGTGAGCACCCGGCGGAACTCGGCGAGCGGCTCACCGATCCGCGACGGTTCGTGGTGGATCACCGAGTACCAGGCCAGGACCCCGTCGACGCTGCCGTCCGCGAGCGGGAGCGCGTCGAGCGACCCGACCCGGAACTCGACCGAGGGGCGGTGCGTCCGACGTGCGTGCTCGACGAACTCCGGCACCGCGTCGATACCGCTGACACGGTGCCCCTGCCGTGCGAGGTGCGCCGTCCAGTGACCGGGGCCGCACCCGGCGTCGACCAGGGGACCGCTGCGACCGGCTGCCCAGTCGTCGACGAGGGATCGGTCGTCGGGGTGGACGGCGTCCATCGACCCGAGCAGTGCCGCGTACTCGTCGGCTCGAGCGCTGTACGCCGCCGTCACCCGCTCCGTCATGCGCCCGACCGTACCGCCGCAGCGCCGGACCGTGCGAGGTTCCGTGTTCCGTGCGACCCGGCAACCCTCGCACCAGGCACGGAACCTCGCACCACGCGGCAGCGCCTCGCACCACGGCAGCCACGCGGCAGCGCCGCGCGCCGCGGCATCCAAGCGTCAGAGCTTGAACGTCGCCTTCGGGATGTCGGACACGATGCGCCGGGCGGTGCGGACGGCGTCCTCCTCGGAGACCTGGTGCGTGACCACGAGCGACGCCAGGTACGCCGCGTCCGCCCGCCGCGCCATGTCGTGCCGCGCGGGGATGGAGCAGTACGCGCGGGTGTCGTCGATGAACCCGGAGGTCTTGGTGAACGACGCCGAGTCGGTGACGGCCGCCCGGTAGCGCTCGATGGCCGCCGGGGTGTCGATGAACCACCACGGCGCGCCCGCGTACACGGCGGGGTAGAAGCCCGCGAGCGGCCCGATCTCGCGCGAGAAGACGGTCTCGTCGACGGTGAACAGCACGAGGTGGAAGCCCGGAGCGGTGCCGAAGGACTCGAGCAGCGGCCGGAGCGGCTCGGTGAAGGACCCGACGGCCGGCAGGTCGTGCCCGGTGTCCGGCCCGAAGCGCTCGAGCGTCGGGGTGTGGTGGTTCCGGATCACCCCGGGGTGCAGCTGCATGACGAGGCCGTCCTCGACACTCATCTCCGCCCAGCGGTAGAGCATGTCGTGCCGGTACGCCGCGGCCTCGGCCTCGGTGACCGACGACGCATCGCGCAGTGCCGCCGCGTGGATGCGTTCCCGCTCGCTCGGCGGCAGGGGAGCGGAGCCCGCGTCGAGCACCCCGGTGTCCGTGGCGGTCGCGCCGTGCTCGATGAAGTGGTGGCGACGTGCGCGGAGCGCCGCCAGCAGCCCTGCGTGGGTGCCCGTGTCGATGCCGGCGGCTTCGCCGATCGACGCGACCACGGGCCTCCAGTCCGACCGCGTCGGGTCGAACACGGCGTCCGCGCGGAAGGTGGGGAGCACGCGGCCGGTGAAGCCGGGGTCCGCCGCGAGCTGCGCGTGCGCAGCGAGGTCGTCCGCCGGGCCGTCCGTGGTGGCGAGGACCTCGATGCCGAAGGCGTCGAAGAGCGCGCGTGGCCGGAACGCGGGGGAGGCCAGCAGGCCGGCGATGTGGTCGTACTGGTCGTCCGCGTTCGCGGCGGACGGCGCCTGATCGAGCCCGAACACGTCGTGCAGCTCCGTCTCGAACCAGTAGCGCACGGGGGTTCCGAGGAAGTCGTCCCAGTGCTCCGCCAGCTGCCGCCAGACGGCGCGGCCTGGAGGAACGGGGGTGGTTCCCGACACGTCGGCGCGTCCCAGGGCGGCCAGGTCCACCCCGTTCGCGTGCAGCAGGCGGAGCACGTAGTGGTCGGGGGTGATGAGCAGCGACGCGGGGTCGCTGAACGGCTGGTCCGAGGCGATCAGCGCCGCGTCGACGTGCCCGTGCGGCGAGATGATCGGGGCGTCCTTGACCGCCTCGTACACGGTGCGTGCCACGGCTCGCGCTCCGGGGTCGGCGGGGAACAGCCGGTCGGGGTGCGGTGCGAGCCGGGTGGGGGTGCTGGTGCGGGTCATCATCGACTCCTTCGGGGCGGCGAGTTCGGGTCTGCGAGTGCGGGGGCTGCTCGTGCGGGATCAGCCGGTGCCGGCGCGGGCCGCCGGCCCGGTCGACTCCCGCACGGTCAGGTGGGTGGGCAGGGCGACGGCGCCGGACATGTGCTCCCCGGGCAGTTCGTCGGCGGGCAGGGCACCGAGCCGTCCGAGCAGCATCCGGATCGCCACCCGGCCGGCCCGCTCGATCGGCGAGGTCATCGTGGTGAGCGGCGGGTTGCAGAAGTCGGCACCGAAGATGTCGTCGCAACCGACGATGCTCATGTCCTCGGGGACGCGGACCCCGCGCTCCCGCAGCCGGGCGAGCATCCCGATGGCGATCAGGTCGTTGAAGGCGATGCACGCGGTCGCACCGGCGTGCACGGCGGCGTCGGCGGCCGCGGCACCGGAGTCGACGAAGGGGGCGTGCGGTCCGACCCGGGCGACGCGGATCCCCAGGCGCTTGGCGACCTGCACGAGCGCGCGCCACCGACGCTCGTTCGACCACGAGCTGTCCGGCCCGGCGACGTACAGGATCTCCCGGTGTCCGAGCGACACCAGGTGCTGCACCGCCTGCTCCACTCCGCCGGGGGTGTCGATGAGCACCGACGGCACGCCGGTGGGCCGACGGTTCACCACGACCAGGGGGATCCGCTCGGCGAACCGCGCGATCTGCGCGTCCGACAGTCGTGACGCCGTGAGCACGACCCCGTCGGCCTTGGCCCCCACGGCGGTGAGCGCGGCCATCTCGGCGTCGGCGGACTCCTCGGTGTCGACGAGCAGCTGCGTCCAACCGGCCCCGGCGAGCTGGTGCTGGGTGCCGCGGATGACGTCGAAGTAGAACGGGTTCGTGATGTCGGACACGAGCACCGCGACGGCGCGGGTACGGCCTGAGGTCAGTGCCCGGGCCTGTGAGTTGGCGACGTAGCCGAGCTCGCGGGCCGCCCGCTGGATGCGCTCCTGGGTGACGGCGTTGACCCGGTCGGGCAGGCACAGGGCGCGGGAGACGGTGGACGCAGCGACCCCGGTGGCGTCGGCGATGTCGCGGATGGTGACGCGACGCGCAGCGCCCGTGGCACCGCCCGTGCGCCCGCCGCCGTCCGTCGAGAGGTCCTTCACGAGGCCGAACGTATTCGCGTCTGGCAACAAGTGGCAACCGGTTGCCGCATGTTGCCAACGGCGGAACAGTGGTGCCACCGAGCAGCGCCGCTCGGAGGAGGTCTCGAGGAGGAAACCCCCGTGAAGACGCGAAGACTGCAAGTCCGCACCCTCGTCGGTGCCGTCGCCGTGGTCGCCCTCGCCGCACTGTCCCTGCAGGGATGTGCCGTGGTGAACGGCAGCGGCGACGACCCGAACACCCTCCGCGTGATGATGGGCGCGGACACCACCTACCCCGAGGAACGCAAGCAGTGGCAGCGGGAGACCGCCGCCGAGTTCGAGCGCACGACCGGTGCCGACATCCAGTGGGAGACCTACTCGTCCGCGCAGGAGGAGTTGACCGCGATCCAGACGAGTGTCATCTCCGGGCAGGGCCCCGACGTCTACGCGATCGGCACCACCTTCACCCCGACCGCGTACGCCACCGGGGCCTTCGTCGAGATGGGCACGAAGGAGTGGGACGCGATCGGCGGCAAGGACCAGTTCGACCCCGCGTCGTTCGGCATCTCCGGTCCGAGTCCGTCGAAGCAGATCGGGATCCCGTTCGCCAGCCGTCCGTTCGTGATGGCGGTGAACAAGGACCTGCTCGCCGAGGCGGGGATCACCGACATGCCCACGACGTGGGACGAGCTCACCGCCGACGCGAAGGCCACCACGGGTGACGGACGCCACGGCATGGCGATCGCCTACGCCGACGGCTTCGACCCCTGGAAGTTCGTCTGGGGGATGGCCCAGAACGCCGGCAACACGATCGTCGACGGCTCGAAGGCCGAGATCGACAGCGAGGTCGTCGAGAACGCCTACCGCACCTACTTCGACTGGGTGACGAAGGACGGTGTCGTCGACCCGGCCGCGATCGGCTGGAACAACGCCCAGGCCCTCGCGCAGTTCACCGAGGGCAAGGCGGCGTTCTTCCCGATGACGACCACCACCGCCATCAACTCGTTCCAGGACACCAAGGTCGACGGCAAGTACGAGTTCGCACTGCTGCCCACCGTCCCGCCGGGGGCGTCCGAGCGGCCGTCCGGCGGCATCGAGGCCGCCAGCATCCTGTCCGGCGACAACTGGGTCGTCGCCGACTACGGCACCAAGCAGGAGCTGTCGTTCGCGTTCGTCAAGCAGCTCAGCGCCCCGAAGGCCCAGCTCGAGTACTACGACCTGTTCGGCAACCTGCCGACGAACGCCTCGGCCGCCGCCGACCTGGCGGCCGACAACCCGCAGCTCAAACCGATCATCGACGCCGGCCGCCTGTCCAAGCCGACCGCGTTCACCGGCGCCTGGTCCGACATCCAGCTCGCCCTGGTCGACGTCGTCGTGCAGTCGATCCCGTCGCTGAAGTCCGGCGAGGTCACCGACGACCAGCTCCGCAAGCGACTGCAGGACGCCCAGCAGGACGCCCAGGCCACCCTCGACCGTCAGAAGAACGGAGGTCTGTGATGACCAGCACGCAGACCAGGCCCCGCACCGACGCGGCGCCGCCCCGGCCCGTCCGCCCGGTCGGCGGGACGCCCCTCTACAAGCGCGAGCGTCCGCTCTGGATGCTCGTCCCCGGCGGGGTCCTCATGCTCGCCGTCATCGTGGTGCCGCTCCTGGTGGGCTTCTGGATCGCGATGCTCGACCTCGACCAGTACACGCTCCGCCAGTGGTTCAGCGCCCCGTTCGTCGGGTTCGCGAACTTCACCGAGGCCTTCACGAACTCGCCCCTGCTCCACTCGATCTGGATCTCGGTGTCGCTGTCGGTGCTGGTCACCGCGGTCACCGTGCCGATCGGGGTCGCTGCGGCGATCTCCACGCAGAACCGGTTCCCGGGGCGCGGCCTCGTCCGGTCGATCTACCTGATCCCCTACGTGCTGCCCGCGTTCGTCGTCGGCACCTTCTTCCGCACGATGCTCCAGCCGCAGGGCGTCGTGAACTCGATCCTGCACACCGACGTGCTGTGGCTGAACGGCTCGGCGTCGTACTGGGCGCTCGCCGGCGTGATGATCTGGACGAGCTGGCCGTTCGTCTACCTGCTGTCCCTTGCCGGGCTGCAGGCCGTGGACAACGAGGTGCACGAGGCCGCCGCGCTCGACGGGGTGACCTGGTGGGCGAGGCTCCGCTACATCATCTTCCCGTACCTGCGCGGACCCCTCAGCCTCGCCGTGATCATCGCGATCCTGCACAACATCAACAACTTCACGCTGCCGTTCGTGCTGTTCGGCATCCCGCTGCCGTCCAGCGTCGAGGTGATGCCCGTCCTGACGTACATCGCGAGCTTCCAGTCGTTCCGCTTCGGTCTGTCCGCAGCGATGGCGATCTGCTCGCTCGTGATCGTCGCGATCCCGCTGTTCGTCTACCTGCGAGCCGTCAAGCTCGACACCGGTGACGACGCCGGGCCCAGCCGGAAGCAGCGTCGCGCCGACCGCGCCACGCTCGCAGCCGCCCCGACCGCCGCCGACATCGACGGAGCACGCGCATGACCACCCCGAGCACGTCCTTCAGCACCCGAACCCGCCCCACCGCGACGCTCACCGAGAGCATCACGACCGGCAGCGGCGGGCGACGGAGCAAGCGCCCCTACGACACCGACGTCACCCGGCTGCTGCCGCGCTGGCTGCTCGTCACCGTCATCGCGGTGATCATCGCCTTCATCGCCGTCCCGGTGCTCTACATCCTGTTCGGCTCGGTCAACTCCGACGTCGCGGTCGCCCGCGGCGAGTACTTCCCGTCCGAGTTCACCCTGTCGAACTACGTGGAGATCTGGTCCACCGTCGCCCTCGGCGAGGGACTGGTGAACTCGATGCTCACCGCCGGTGCCGTCGCCGTCGCGAGTGCCGCGCTCGCCGTGTCGACGGCCTACGTGCTCGTCCGGTTCCGGTTCCTCGGGCGGCTGACCATCCTGCGTGGGCTCCTCGCCCTGCAGTCGATCCCCGGCACGCTCCTGCTCCTGCCGGTCTTCGTGGTGTTCTCGAACATCGCCAGCGCCACCGGCGTGCAGATCATCGGCACCCGGTGGGGCCTGTTCGTCACCTACCTGACCTTCGCCCTGCCGTTCTCCACGTGGGTCATGGTCACGTACCTGCGCGGCCTGCCGAAGGAACTCGAGGAAGCGGCCCGCATCGACGGCGCCAGCTCGACGAAGATCCTGACGAAGATCGTGCTCCCGCTGTCGTGGCCCGGCATCGTCGTTTCCGCGATCTTCGCCTTCCTGCTCGGCTGGAACGACGTCCTGTTCTCCACGATCATGACGACCCCGAACACCCGGACGGTCGCCGTCGTCCTGCAGGTGCTCGGCACCACCCAAGAGGGCGGCGCAGTCCCGATCTACGGCCAGATGATGGCCGCCTCGATCGTCTGCGCCGTCCCCGTCGTCGCCCTGTACCTGATCTTCCAGCGCTACCTGGTCGGCGGGCTCACCGCCGGCTCCGTCAAGTAGGCCGCAACCCAGAACCGGACCGGAGGCCCGTGGCGGCCCCGCCGCGCGCCTCCCGTCCGAACGAAAGGACACCATGACCGACCAGCCCAGTTGGGAACTCTCCGGCTTCGGCGACGAGATCGACGCCGACCCCGTCGTCCAGGTCGCGGTCCTGCAGGCGCTCGGCGCGAGCGCCATCGAGGTCCGCAGCGCCTGGGGCGTGAACGTCGTCGACCTCGACGAGGACCAGCTCGCCGGACTCCACCGCCTGCTCGAGGAGCGCGGACAGACCGTGTCCGCGATCGCCTCGCCGATCGGCAAGGTGCCCGTCGACGAACCCGTCGAGCACGAAGTGTCCCGACTCGCCCGTGCGATCCGTGCCGCGCACGCCCTCGGCACGACGAACATCCGGATCTTCTCGTTCTACTTCGAAGGCCGGCAGCCGGAGGACGTCCGCGACGACGTCCTCGTCCGGATGCGCGCCCTGGCCGACCTCGCCGCACGCGAGGGCGTGACCCTGCTGCACGAGAACGAGAAGGACATCTACGGCGACGTCCCCGCGCGGGTGCTCGACATCGTCGAGAGCGTCGGGTCCCCGGCGCTCCGACTGGCCTGGGACAACGCGAACTACGTGCAGTGCGGCGTCAAGCCGTTCACCGACGGGTGGGCGCAGCTCGCCCCGTACGTCGACTACCTGCAGGTCAAGGACGCACTGGCCGCCGACTCGTCGGTGGTGCCCGCGGGCGAGGGCGACGGCGAACTGCTCCAGACCCTCACCGCGCTGCGCGACGCCGGGTACTCCGGGTACGCCTCGCTCGAGCCGCACCTCAGCGACTTCACCTCCCTCGGCGGGTTCTCCGGCCCCGCGGCCTTCGGTCGTGCCGGACGGGCCTTCCGCACCCTCACCGACCAGATCGGAGTCACCCTGCGATGACCGACCCCACCAACCCGCTCCGCCTGGCCGTCGTCGGCACCGGCGTCATCGGACGCCACCACGCCACCGTCGCCGTCCGCCACCCCGACCTGCAGGTCGTCGCCCTCGTCGACGCCGTGCCCGAAGCCGCCACGAGCGCCGCGGACGCGGTCCAGGAGCTGGGTGCCGCCCGCCCGATCACGACGTCCACCATCGAGGAGGCGATCGAACAGACCGACATCGACGTCGTCGCGATCTGCTCGCCGTCCGGCATGCACGTGCAGCTCGCCGAGGCCGCCCTGGCCGCCGGCAAGCACGTCGTCATCGAGAAGCCGCTCGACACCACGATGCCCCGTGCACGGCAGATCGCGGCGCTCGCCGCAGCCGCTCGTGACCGCGGGCTCGTCACGAGCGTCATCAGCCAGCACCGCTTCGACCCGGCGTCGGCAGCCGTCGCCCGGGCCGCGCACGACGGCGGGTTCGGCACCGTGACCTCGGGGCTCGCGAGCGTCGCGTGGTACCGGTCGCAGGGGTACTACGACTCCGGCGACTGGCGCGGCACCTGGGCCCTCGACGGCGGCGGGGCGGTGATGAACCAGGGCGTCCACACCGTCGACCTGCTCGTCTGGGCACTCGGTCGCCCGGTCGAGATCTCGGCGCAGACCGGGCTGCTCGCGCACGACCGCATCGAGGTCGAGGACACCGCCGTCGCCACCGTCCGGTTCGCCGGCGGCGCGCTCGGCGTCGTCCACTGCACGACCGCCGCGTACCCGGGGCTGTCCGCTCGCTACGCCGTGTACGGCACGCACGGCTCCGCCATCGTCGACGACGACCGGCTCGCGTACTTCCACATCGCCCCGGACACCGCCACGCTCGAGTCCGCCGCGACCACGTCGAACGCCACCGCGGTCGCCGGAGCCGTCGACCAGAAGGACAACGTCGTCCCGCCCGAGCACGTCGTCGGCGGCCCCGCTGAGCCCGACCACTTCGCCGCGGGGCACGCTCGGCAGTACACGGACATCGTCGACGCGATCCGGCACGGACGCGAACCGGGTGTCACCGTCGACGCAGCCCTGGTGTCGCTCGCCACCGTCCGCGGGCTCTACGTCAGCGCGACGCTCGGACGACCCGTGCGCATCGACGACGTGATCGAGGGGACGTACGACGACGTGGTGCCGGTCGTCGGAACACCCGCAACCGCCCCCACGACCGAAGGAGCCACCCGATGAAGTTCTCCGTGTTCACCGCCTCGACCCCCGACTGGACCCCGTCCGAAGCCGCCGAGACCCTGGCCGCGCAGGGCTGGGACGGCATCGAGTGGCGCATCGTCGACGACCGCCCGGCCGACGGCGCCGAGGTCCCCGCCGAACGGTCGTTCTGGGCGGGCAACAACTCGACGTGGCAGTACACCGGCATCCGCGACCGGGTCGGTGAGATCGCCCGGGTCACCGACGCCGCCGGGCTCGAGTACTCGGGCATCGGCGGCTACCAGCCGGCCGCCGACCACGACGGCGTCGAGACGATGCTGCGCGTGACCAGCGAACTGGGTGCCCGGCAGGTCCGCGTCACGATGCCGAACTACCGGGCCGAGAAGGAACGCGCCGGCGAGACCTACCCCGAGCTCTTCGACCGCACCCGCACCGACCTCGAGTGGGCGGCGGACCGCGCGGCCGAACTCGGCGTCAAGGTGTTGGTCGAGCTGCACCACATGACGATCACACCGTCGGCCTCCGCAGCGCTGCGGCTGATCGATGGTCTCGACCCCGCACACGTCGGCGTCATCCACGACCTCGGCAACCTCGTGATCGAGGGGTACGAGGACCACCTCGCCGCGTTCGAACTGCTCGGGCCGTACCTGGCACACGCCCACGTGAAGAACGCCCGCTGGGTCGACAGCGGCGACACCCGGGCCGACGGCAGTTCGATCTGGCAGCACGAGTGGGCACCCCTGCGCACCGGCCAGGCGTCGGTGTCCGAGTACCTCGACGCGCTCCGCCAGGTCGGGTACGACGGGTGGGTCACCATCGAGGACTTCTCCACCGACCTCCCGCTCGAGACCCGCACCGCCGACAACCTCGCCTACCTCCGCTCCCTCGTCCCCGTGTCGGCATGACCGATCGCCGTCCGGGGATCGTCCACCTGGGGGTGGGCGCCTTCGCGCGCGCCCACCTCGCCTGGTACACCGCCCACACCACGGGGGAGCCGTGGGGCATCACCGCCTTCACCGGCCGCTCGCCCGCGGCCGCCGACGCGTTGGCCGCGCAGGACTGCCGGTACACGCTGGTCACGCGAGCCGCGTCCGGCGACGGAGCCGAGGTGGTCGACACGATCGTGGCCGCCCACCCGGGCAGCGACGACACGGCCTGGAGGCACGTGGTCGCGTCCCCCGAGACGACCATCGTCACGCTGACGGTCACCGAGCAGGGCTACCGGCCCGGTTCCGACGTGCCGTCGCGGTTGGTCGCGGGGCTCGACGCCCGCCGTGCCGCCGGCTCCGGGCGCATCGCGCTGGTCAGTCTCGACAACCTGACGCACAACGGGGTGGTCCTCCGCGGTGCCGTGCTCGAGGCCGTCACCGACGACGACCTGCGCGACTGGATCGAGGCGAACGTCGCGTTCCCGAGCTCGATGGTCGACCGGATCACCCCCGCGACCACCGACGCCGACGTCGCGCACCTGTCGGAACTGCCGGGTGCGCTCGCCGGAGACCGGGTCCCCGTCGTCACCGAGCCGTTCGCCGAGTGGGTGCTCGAGGACGCCTTCGCGGGCATCGACCGGCCCGCGTGGCAGGCGGCTGGCGTCCGGATCGTCGACGACGTCACCCCGTACGAGCAGCGGAAGCTCTGGCTGCTGAACGGCTCGCACTCGCTCCTCGCCTACCTGGGGTTGCAGCTCGGCCACGACACGGTGGCCGAGGCGATGGACGACCCGGTCTGCCGCACCGCCGTCGAGCAGCTCTGGGACGAAGCCGCGCTCGAGCTCCCGCTGCCCGAGGCCGAGGTCACCGACGCCCGCGCGGCCCTGGTCGAGCGGTTCGCCAACCCGCGCATCCGGCACACGCTGCGGCAGATCGCGTCCGGCGGCTCGCAGAAGCTGCCCGTCCGCGTCGTCGACGTCGTCCGCCACCGGCTCGCCCGAGACCCCTCGGCCGGCATCGGCACCGGAGCGGCCACCGCCCTCGCCGCCTGGTGGTTGCACGTCACCGAGCAACCCGACCTGGTGGACGACCCCGGTGCCCCCGGGCCAGACTCGGACGTGCACGACGTTCTGGCCGTCGTCGCGCCCGAACTCGACACCACCCCCGTGGTCGCCGCCGTGACGGCGGCGGCCGACCGCATCCGCACCGCCGCGGCACGCGCCCGCGAACGCTCCAACGGAGGAGTCCACGCATGACCGACACGAACACCACCAACCCTGCGGCCCCGGTCCCCGGCGCCACCGACAGCGGGCCGGCCGAGACCACCGCCGGCCGTCCGGACACCTGGGCCTCGGCGGACCGCGGCCAGCTGATCGAGCGGGCCGAGGTCATCGTGACCAGCCCGAACCGGAACTTCGTGACGCTCAAGCTCACCACGGCCGACGGCGTGACCGGACTCGGCGACGCCACCCTGAACGGCCGTGAGCTCGCGGTCTCCGCCTACCTGTCCGAGCACGTCGTCCCGCTGCTCGTCGGCCGTGACGCCAGCCGCATCGAGGACGCCTGGCAGTTCCTGTACCGGTCGTCGTACTGGCGCCGTGGTCCGGTCACGATGGCCGCGATCGCCGCCGTCGACATGGCCCTCTGGGACATCAAGGCGAAGGTCGCCGGCATGCCGCTCTACCAGCTGCTCGGTGGGGCATCGCGCACCGGGCTCATGGCGTACGGCCACGCCTCGGGCAAGGAGCTGCCCGAGCTGTTCGACTCCATCCGCGAACACCAGGAAGAGGGCTACCGCTCGATCCGGGTGCAGACCGGCGTCCCCGGCCTCGAGTCCATCTACGGCATCGCGTCGAACAGGACCACCGAGGGCAACGCCGGCGTCCGCTACGACTTCGAGCCCGCGCAGCGCGGTGCCCACCCGGCGATGGAGGACTGGGACACCCGCGCCTACCTGCGCCACGTCCCCACCGTGTTCGAGGCCGTCCGCAACGAGTTCGGTCCCGAACTGCCGCTGCTGCACGACGGGCACCACCGGATGACCCCGCTGCAGGCCGCCAAGCTCGGCAAGTCGCTCGAGCCGTACGACCTGTTCTGGCTCGAGGACTGCACCCCCGCCGAGAACCAGGAGGCCCTGAAGCTCGTCCGGCAGCACACCACGACGCCGCTGGCGATCGGCGAGGTCTTCAACACCATCTGGGACTTCAAGGACATCATCCGCGACCAGCTCATCGACTACGTCCGCGGAGCCGTCACGCACATGGGCGGCGTCACCCCGCTCAAGAAGACGATGGAGTACGCGGCGCTGTACCAGGTCAGGTCCGGCTTCCACGGGCCGACCGACATCTCCCCGGTGGGACTCGCCGCGCAGATGCACCTCGGGCTCGCGATCCACAACTTCGGCATCCAGGAGTACATGCAGCACGGGCCGCAGACCAACCAGGTGTTCCACCAGACGTTCACGTTCACCGACGGCTACCTGCACCCGGGCGACGAGCCGGGCCTCGGGGTCAGCCTCGACGTCGACGAGGCCGGCAAGTACCCCTACGAGCAGGCGTACCTGCCGTTCAACCGCCTGGCCGACGGCACCGTCCACGACTGGTAGTCCTCGACGCGTGGCGGGCGCGGTGTTGAACGGGCGCGGTGTCGAACGGGCGCGGTGTTGAACGGGCGCGGTGTTGAACGGGCGCGGTGTTGAACGGGCGCGGTGTTGAACGGGCGCGGTGTTGAACGGGCGCGGTGTTGAACGGGCCTGGTGTTGAACGGGCACAGTGGTCGCGTGGAGTTCGCCGACGTCGCCAGGGAGCTGCTGCTCGTCGCGCCGCAGGACTTCGTCGCCGAGCGCACCGCTCGGCAGCGCGCGGTGCGGAAGGACGACCGTGCCCTCGCCACGGCGATCGGGCGGCTCCGGAAGCCCGCCCCGGCGGCCTGGGTGATCGACCTGCTCGCCCACGACGGTGCCCTCGACGACGCCGTCGACCTCGGGCCGGCGCTCCGCAGGGCCCAGGCCGACGCCGACCCCGACGCGATCCGGACCCTCCGTCGGCAGCGCACCGAGGTCGTCGACGCCCTCGCGCAGGCCGGTGCGGACCTGGCGTCCGACGCCGGACACCCCGTGACCCCGGCGGTGCTCGAGCAGGTCCGGGCGACGATCGAGGCGGCGATGGCGGACCCGCACGCCGGCGCGGCCGTCCGGTCGGGGCTGCTCGTGACGGCCCTCGAGAGCGTGGGGTTCGACGCGGTCGACCTCGACGGGGCACTCGCGGACCCGGACGCGGTCCCCGATGCCTGGTCCGGCAGCGATGCCCCGCCCATCCCCATCTCCCAGGCGAGGGGTGCGCGGCAGGCGAGCCGTGCCTCCAGGGCCGCGCAGCGCGATGCCCCGGAACCGGACGCCGAACCCGAACCCGAGCCCGAACCGGAACCGGCCAGCGACCCGGCCGCCGACCGGAAGGCCGCGCGCCAGGCCGAGACCGCAGCGCGCACGGAGTCCCGCGACGCCGACGCCGCACTCGACACGGCCGAGGCCGACCTCGAACAGGCGGAGGAGCGCCGCGCGGAGCTCCAGCGTGCCCTCGAGCAGGCCGAAGCCGACATCACCCGCCTCGAGGCAGCCCGCGACGAGGCCGAGGCGGCGAGCGACCGGGCCCGCGACGTCCTGCACGCCGCGCAGGAGCACCGCCGCAAGGTCGGCCGCTGAGCCGTCCGGTCGGACCTCATCACCTCGGATGAAAAGCGGCCGCACGGCTCGGTCCCCGTCCGGCGCGGCCCATACGCTCGCGTCATGACCTCCCTCCTCCGCCGGTACCGGCACCTGCTGGCCCCCGCCACCGGCGCCGTGTACCTCGTGCTCTGGATCGTCGCCGAAGCCGGGCGCGCGGAGCTCGCCGATCACGTCGTCGTGGTGTCGGCCTTCGCCGTCGCCATCGGCCTCGCCGCGTGGATGCCCGGGACCGCGCTCGGACTGGTCGTCGGCATCCCGCTCCTGCAGGCGGCCCGACTGCTCACCCGGCCGACCGACACGACCTGGCCGGAGTACCTGGCGATCGCGATCGTCGTCGGCGTCGTCGGCGCCGGCCGGTCCGACCTGCTCCGCTACCTGGCCCTCCCCGTGCTCCTGCTCGCGAGTGCGGCGGCCGCCTGGGCGATGGCGGTCCCGACCGCTGCCGACCAGGATGTCTGGAGCAGCTGGGTGGGGCACTCGGGCGGGACCCGGTCCGACCTCGTCACGATCGCGTTCGCGTTCGTGGGGGTCAGCGGTGTCGCCTGGGCGGTCGGCGTGGCCATCGGTGCCGCGTGGCGGATCGGCCTCGCCCGGGTCCGGGTGGTCGAGGCACAGCGCCGCACCGAGGTGACCACGACAGAGCTCCGGGCCGAGCAGGACCGCGCGCGGATCGCCCGTGACGTGCACGATTCGCTCGCCCACTCGCTGGCGGTCGTCGTCTCCCAGGCCCAGGGTGCCGCGGCCATCGCCGTGCGGGACGACCACGCCGCCCGAGCGTTGCAGGACATCGCCGACGTGAGCCGATCGGCACTGGGCGACGTCCGCGCCCTGGTGGAACGCATCCAAGCGAGCGACGACGCCGATCACCACGGGCTGCGCGATGTCCCCGACATGGTCGAGGACATGCGGGAGCTCGGCATGACCGCGACGTTCGAGGAGCACGGGGCCGGGCTGTTGCCCGCGGGCGGCGCCAGCGCGGTGCACCGGATCGCGCAGGAGAGCCTGACGAACGTGCTGAAGCACCAGGGCCGGACAGCGACGGCGCGGGTTGCGCTCGACTGGCGCGGACCGGGGCTCGGCGTCGTCGTGTCGTCGCGCGGGAGCGAACCCCTCGTGGAGCTCGACGGCACGGGGTCCGGTGTGGCCGGGATGCAGGAGCGCGCCCGACTGGCTGGCGGCTGGCTGCGCGCCGGTGTCGGCGACACCCCGGACGAGTGGGTGGTCACGGCGTGGTTCCCGACGACCGCGGTGGTGCCGACCGCGGCGACGGCCGGTGTGCTGCCGACCGCAGCGACGGCTGAGACCGAGACCGGCCTGCCGGAGCACGTCCGATGACCGCCGTCCGCGTCGCAGTCGTCGACGACCAGCGACTGTTCGCCACCGGGATGCAGATGCTCGTCGACGCCCAGGACGACATGTCCTGCGTCGGGACCGCCGGTGACGGTGCCGCCGCCCTCGAGCTCTGCGCCGCCGAGCACCCCGACGTGCTGCTGCTCGACCTGCGGATGCCGGTCATGAACGGCATCGAGACCTTGACGCGTCTCGCCGACTCGACCCACGACCGCCCGCGGGTCGTCGCGCTCACCACCATCCGCCGCGACGACGCCGTCCTCGCAGCACTCCGTGCCGGAGCCGCCGCGTTCCTGACGAAGGACGCCCTGCCCGATGTCGTGACCGCGACCATCCGCGACGTGCACGCCGGCCGACCGGCACCGACCGAAGCCGAGGCGCTCGACCTGCTTCGCGCGCAGGGCACCCCGGCCGTGACCGATCGGCGAGAAGAGGTCCTCGACGCGTTGACCGCCCGCGAGCGCGAGGTCTTCCTGCTCGTCGCGAAGGGGCTCAGCAACGCCGAGATCGCCGAGTCCGTCTTCCTGAGCGACGCCACCGTGAAGACCCACGTCCGCGCCGTCCTGATGAAGCTCGGACTCCGGAACCGGATCCAGGTCGTCATCACCGCACACGAACGCGGCCTCGTCCGCGCCTAGGGGGAACCATGCAGATCACCGACCGCATCGCGAAGACCGGCACCCTCGTCGTCGTCCTCGCCGGACTGGCCAGCGCCGTGGTCCACGGGCTGCCCGATCGCGCCGACGTCGCGGTCGCACCCACCGTCGAACAGGACAGCACGGCGTGGACGATGCCGCTCGACGCCTTCGCCGCACCGGCCTCGTCGAAGAGCACGTACGCGGAGAACCTGGTGGCACAACCCTGCCTGCGGAAGGCTGGCATCGACGACGCGGCTCCCTGGGCGACCGGGGCCGGGCTGCAGGCCGACGACGACGCTGGCGACACCGCCGCTCGGGCGAACCCGTCACCCGCACTCGCGACCACCCGGCCCTTGACCGCGGCGCTCGCCGAGACCCGCGGCTACCACGGGCCGTCCACCGCCGGTGCGAACCAGGAGGGCATGCGGAAGTGGGGGTACGACCCCGACCGCCAGGCGGCTTTCGCCGCGCTCCCGGACGGCGTGGCCGCCCGCTGCTGGAACGCGGCCCGGATGACCCTCGGTACCACGCTGCGCGGCACCGAGCAGGCGGCATCAGAACTGGCCCAGCGCCTGACCTACCTGGCGGCGCTGGACGCGCGCCAGGACGACCGGGTCCGTACAGCCGCGGCCGGGTGGCGTACCTGCATGGCGCCGTCCGGTGTGCCGGACCTGCCTGAGGGTCCGGAGGGCATGCCGACCCCCTCGATGCACGTCAGCGCACGTGACGGCGACCAGGTCGTCCTGTTCTCGGACGATCCGGGGAAGGCCGAGATCGCCGTCGCCGGACGGGACGTCGCGTGCCAGGGGTCCTCCGGCTACCGCAACGCGCTGTACGCGGCGGAGTGGGAGCGGCTGCTGCACGTCACCGCGACCGATGCGGTCGTGCTCCGGAAGGGCTCGACGAGGCAGCTGCAGGTCGACGCCCGCCTCGACAGGGCGATCGCGCGGCTCGCGCCGGCGGCGCCTGCAGACGTCGACTGACCCGGCAGTCGCGGGGAGCGGTCCTGGGGGGAGCGCCCCGCGCCCGCCGCGCGGGGCGACGGACGGGAGGCCCGTGGCGGGACCGCCACGGGCCTCCCGTCCGTCACTGGTGTGTGTCCGGACCGTGGCGCGCGACACGCCCGGACGGTCCTGCTAGACTCAGTCCCTGACTTCGGCGAGGGCTGCGTACGCGCGGCCGTGATCGACGCGGTGGGATACCCGGCAAGACCCTGGGATCGTTCCTCACGCGTGCACGCGTTCGAGTTGCAACACCACAGACCCCCACGATGCCGGCACCCCGGCGTCGTCCCAGACACCAGGAGGCACCATGGCCGACTACACCAAGCTCGCAGCGGAAGTCCGCACCAAGTTCGGCAAGGGCGCTGCTCGCAAGCTCCGCGCGGCCGACAAGATCCCCGCGGTCGTCTACGGCCACGGCACCGAGCCGAAGCACATCTCGCTGCCCGGTCACGAGACCATGCTGCTCGTCCGTACCGCCAACGCGGTCGTGGACCTCGACATCGAGGGCGCTGCGCAGCTCGCCCTCGTCAAGGACGTCCAGCGTGACCCGGTGCGCCAGATCATCGAGCACATCGACCTCGTGGTCCTCCGCCGCGGCGAGAAGGTCACGGTCGACGTGCCCGTCGTCGTCGAGGGCGAGTCCTTCTCCGGCACCATCCACGTGCAGGACCTCAACACGGTCTCGCTGCTCGTGCTCGCGACCGACATCCCGGAGCACGTCACGGTCGATGTCGAGGGCCTCGAGGACGGCAAGCAGATCACGGCCGCCGAGCTGACCCTCCCCGAGGGCGCCGAGCTCGAGACCGACGGCGAGGCGCTCGTCGTGCAGATCGTCACCCCGCGTGGCACCGCGGATGACGACGCCGCGGACGAGGCATCGGCCGAGGCCGGCGCCGAAGCGGGTGCCGAGGGCGGCTCCGAGCCGGTCTCCGAGTAACACCCCTCCGAAGACATCTGGTCGACGCTGTGACGGATCGAATCCTCGTCGTGGTCGGGCTCGGGAACCCCGGGCCCGACTACGCCGGCAACCGCCACAACGTCGGCCAGATGGTCCTCGACGAACTCGCCTCGCGCATGGGTGCGACGTTCAAGAAGCACAAGACGCCGAACCAGGTCGCCGAGGGGCGCCTGGTGCCCGGCGGCACGCGACTCGTGCTGGCGAAGCCCGGGTCGTTCATGAACACCTCGGGCGGACCGGTCTCCTCGGTGCTCGGTTTCTACAGCGCCACCCCGGCCGACCTCGTCGTCGTGCACGACGAACTCGACCTGCCGTTCGACACCGTCCGCCTGAAGGGCAACGGCGGGCACGGCGGCCACAACGGTCTGCGCGACATCATCAAGGCCACCGGCACGAACGAGTTCACGCGCGTCCGGGTCGGCATCGGACGTCCGCCCGGTCGGCAGGACCCGGCCGACTACGTGCTGCGTGACTTCTCCGCAGCCGAGAAGAAGACCCTCCCGATCCTGTTGGCCGACGCCGCCGACGCGGTACAGGCGATCGCCGAGGTCGGGCTGCTCGCCGCACAGCAGCGCGTGCACGCCCCGTCCTGATCCCGTCCGTCAGCCCGGCGCACGCGCTCGCGCGGGCTCGGTCCCGTCGCTGTCCTGTTCCCGCGCAGTCCCCGAACTGGGGGACCGACGGCGTACCCCGCCGCGGGTAGGTTCTCGTCGGGGCGACGGGTCCCACGACGAGGGCCGGGGGCACGGATGACGCAGGGCACGACGATCTCCGGCGGTCTCCGGGCCGCGGTGCTGCCGGGCGGCGTCGCCGTACTCGTGGCCGGGTTGGTCACCGTCGGTGTGCTCAACGGGTTCACCGTCCCCGCGGTCGGCGCCGTGCCGGACGAGTGGGCTCCCCAGACCGCGGAGACCACAGCACCGCCGGTGGCGGCGTCCTTCTCGGCACCGAACGACGTCGACCACGACGCACTCGGACGCCTCGTCGTGGCCGACTTCGCGGCGAACGGGGTCCTGCGTCGCGACGTCGACGGCGCCTGGGAGACCGTCGCCGGGTTCGGTACGCACGACGCGGCGATGTGGAACCCATCGGCCGTCGTGGCCCTGGCGGACGGACGCTTCGTCGTGGCGGAGGCCGGTCGACGCACCGTCGCGGTGCTCGACGGTGGCTCGGTCCGACGCATCCCCGCACCACCCGTCCGCCGGTCGGTCTCCGAGCTCGCCGTGGACGGCACGACGGTGTGGGCTGCCGTCCCCGGGAGCGGCGAACTGTGGACCGCGGACCTGGGATCGGGCGACTGGACGACGGTCACCGGCCCCTGGACGGACCCGGGCGGGGTCGCCCTCAGTGCGGACGGCAGCGCGCTCGTCGTCACCGATGCCCAGCGCGACGAGGTCTGGCGGATGCAACGGTCGGACGGCAGCGTCCAGGCCCTCGGGTTCCCGGCCACCGAGCGCGCCCGTCTGCTCGGGGTCGCGGTGGACGACGACGACTCGGTGTTCGCCGTCGACAACAGTGGCGGGAGGGTGTGGTCGTACGACGGTGAGGCCTGGACGGTGGCACTCGACGCAGCGCCTGACGGGTCCCCGCTCGCGAACCCGACGGCGGTGTCGGTCGACGGACCCCGGATGGCGGTCGCGGACTACAACCGGCGTCGCGTCGTCACGGCCACGCGCTCCCTCGCGGCCGAGCCGACCGCGAGCACGACGGTCGTGGGGCCGCCGACGACGCAGGCCCCGGAACCGGTGCCGACGACCCCTGCACCCGAACCGACCGGTGCGCCGACGCCGACGCCGGTTCCGGTCCCGACGGCCACGGTCACCCCGACGGAACGGCCGACGACCGCCCCTGTTCCGGTACCGACCGTGCCCGACCCCACGACCGGGCCCGTGCCACCGACCCCCGAGGTCTCCACGCCGGTCGCTCCGACACCCGGGGCGACGGCCCCCACGGCGCCGGTGCTCACCGGGGGCGCGGCAGCCGCGGGTCCCACCACAGCCGGCGGTGCTGCCACTCCGACCACGGCCGCCGGGACCGCTGCCCCTGCCGTTCCTCCGACACGGTCGGCCCTCGCCGTCACCGGTGCCTCCGTCGCCGGTCCGCTCCTCGCCGCCGCGGTCCTGCTCGGGCTCGGGCTCGTGGTCCGCAGCTCTCGCACCCGCCGGAACCGCGGCTGACCGCACGACCACCCCGCACACCGGCCCCTGTTCGCCCGCTGCGCACACCGGTCCGGGTGTCGGACCTCGCCGGTACCATGGGCGGAGTGACGATCTCGGGCATCATCCCTGCGCTCTCGCGCGCCTCCGCCTTCGATCGCGTGCTGCGCGCCGCACCGCGCGACGCCGACTTCTCCGTCGTGGACGGCCTGCGCGTGCCGCTGCTCGGCGCGCTGCTCGCCGAACGCAACGGTCCGCAGTGCGTCCTCGTGATCACGGCGACCGGGCGTGAAGCCGAGGCGGTCCGAGAAGCGTTCGGCAGCTACGTCCCCGACGCCGACGTGCTCGAGTTCCCGGCGTGGGAGACCCTGCCGCACGAACGCCTCAGCCCGAGTGCCCAGACCGTCGGCACGCGCATCGCGACGCTCCGGAAGCTCGCGGCGTGGCAGGCGGCGGACCCGGCCGAGCGTCGCCAGACCATCGTCGTCGCGAGCGTCCGCGCCGCGCTGCAGCCGATCGCGAGCAACCTGACGTCCCTGGCGCCGGTGGTGCTGCGGACCGACTCGCGGGGCAACGATCTGGCGGCGATCGCGTCCCAGCTGGTGGACCTCGCCTACTCGCGCGTCGACCTCGTCACCCGCCGTGGTGAGTTCGCGGTGCGCGGTGGCATCCTCGACGTCTTCCCGCCGACGGCCGACCACCCGGCACGCGTCGACTTCTTCGGCGACGAGATCGAGGCGATCAAGGCGTTCTCCGTCGCCGACCAGCGCACCACAGAGGACGACCTCGGCTCGGTCGAGCTGACGGCCTCGCGCGAACTCCTGCTCAGCGACGACGTCCGGCAGCGGGCGCGCGAGATGCTGCACGAGTTCCCGAACCTGTCCCAGATGCTCGCGAAGATCGCCGAGGGCATCCCGGTCGAGGGCATGGAGTCCCTCGCACCGGCGCTCGTGCAGGACCTCGTGCCGATGACCTCCTACCTGCCGGACGAGGCCACCATCGCGGTGTTCTCGCCCGAGCGGGTGAACGGCCGCGCGAACAGCCTGGCCGAGACGAACACCGAGTTCCTGCAGGCGGCCTGGAGCGCCGCGGTCGCCGGTGCCCAGGCCCCGATCGACCTCGACGCGGGCAACTTCCTGACCGTGCAGCAGCTCAAGAACACCCGCGGCCAGCGCACCTGGTGGACAGTGTCGCCGTTCGACTCCGGCCTCGACGAAGGGGACACGGAGCGCGTCCTCACCGACGCCGAGGCCGCCGCCGAGGCCGGCGAGTACATCCGCGTCCGGGCCGAGGCCGTCCCGAGCTTCGCCGGCAGTGCCGACGGGGCGATCGCGCACGTCAAGTCGCTGACGGACGACGGGTGGGCGGTCGTCGTGACCGCGCAGGGCCAGGGCCTCGTCGAGCGTGCGGTGCAGGTCCTCGCCGACGCCGGGGTCGCCGCACGTGCCGACGCCGTGACCGCGCCGCCCGAGCCCGGCGTCGCCGTCGTGACGACGGCGAGCGTCGAGCACGGCTTCGCGATCCCCGACCCCCGCATCGTGGTGCTGAGCGAGGCCGAGTTCTACGGCCGCAGCGTCCAGCAGGGCGCCCGCACCGTCAAGAAGCTCGCGAGCCGGCGCAAGAACGTCGTCGACCCGCTGCAGCTCAAGCCGGGGGACGTCGTCGTGCACGCGACCCACGGCATCGGCAAGTTCGTCGAGCTCGTCAGCCGCGAGGTCTCCAGCGGCGGCCGCAACGCCGTGAAGACGCAGCGCGAGT
Organism: Curtobacterium poinsettiae; assembly: GCF_025677645.1. NCBI lineage: Bacteria > Bacillati > Actinomycetota > Actinomycetes > Micrococcales > Microbacteriaceae > Curtobacterium > Curtobacterium flaccumfaciens. Next base: position 1,366,930 of record NZ_CP106879.1, read on the forward strand.
ACCTCGTGCTCGAATACGCGCCGTCGAAGCGCAACTACCCGGGCGACAAGCTCTTCGTGCCGACCGACCAGCTCGACCAGCTGTCACGGTACGTCGGCGGCGAGTCCCCGACCCTGTCGAAGATGGGCGGCTCGGACTGGTCCGCCGCCAAGTCGAAGGCGCGCAAGGCCGTCCGCGACATCGCCGTCGACCTGGTCAAGCTGTACTCGGCGCGCATGGCGTCGAAGGGGCACGCGTTCGGTCCGGACACCCCGTGGCAGCGCGAGCTGGAAGAGGCGTTCCCGTTCGCCGAGACCGCCGACCAGCTCACCACGATCGACGAGATCAAACGCGACATGGAACGCCCGATCCCGATGGACCGCCTGCTCTCCGGCGACGTCGGCTACGGCAAGACCGAGGTCGCGATCCGTGCCGCGTTCAAGGCCGTGCAGGACGGCAAGCAGGTCGTCATGCTCGTCCCGACGACCCTGCTCGTCCGCCAGCACATGGAGACGTTCCAGGAGCGCTTCGCCGGGTTCCCCGTGCACCTGCGCGCCCTCAGCCGGTTCCAGACCGAGAAGGAGTCGAAGGAGACCATCGCCGGGCTCGCCGACGGCACGGTCGACATCGTCATCGCGACCCACCGGATCCTCTCGCAGGGCATCACGTTCAAGGACGTCGGGCTGGTCATCATCGACGAGGAACAGCGGTTCGGCGTCGAGCACAAGGACCAGCTCAAGAAGTTCAAGACGAACGTCGACGTCCTGGCGATGTCGGCGACCCCGATCCCGCGCTCGCTCGAGATGGCGGTCACGGGCATCCGCGAGATGTCGACCCTCGCCACCCCGCCCGAGGACCGCCACCCCATCCTGACCTTCGTCGGGCCGCAGTCGGACCTGCAGGTGGCGGCGGCGATCCGCCGCGAGCTGCTGCGCGAGGGGCAGGTGTTCTACGTCCACAACCGCGTGAAGGACATCCAGTCGGTCGCCGCGCACCTGGCCGAGATCGTGCCGGACGCCCGCATCGCCGTGGCGCACGGGCAGATGTCGGAGAGCACCCTCGAGCAGGTCATGGTCGACTTCTGGGAGCGCCGCTTCGACGTCCTGGTCTCGACGACGATCATCGAGACGGGCCTCGACATCGCCAACGCGAACACGCTCATCATCGACAAGGCGGACAAGTACGGTCTGTCCCAGCTGCACCAGCTGCGCGGTCGGGTCGGCCGCGGGCGGGAGCGCGGGTACGCGTACTTCCTCTACGACTCCGAGAAGCCGCTGTCCGAGACCGCGCAGGACCGCCTCGAGACCATCGCCGCGAACAACGAGCTCGGCGCGGGCATGCAGGTCGCCATGAAGGACCTCGAGATCCGCGGGGCCGGAAACCTGCTCGGCGGGGAGCAGTCCGGCCACATCGCCGGCGTCGGCTTCGACCTGTACCTGCGGATGATCGGCGAGGCGGTGTCGCAGTTCCGTGGCGACGTCGCCGAGGGGCAGACCGAGCTCCGGCTCGAGATCCCCGTCGACGCGCACATCCCCGAGGACTACGTCGAGTCCGAGCGACTCCGGCTCGAGGCGTACCAGAAGCTCTCGGCCGCCTCGGCCCCGACGGCGCAACCGAACGCGATCGACATGGTCCTCGACGAGCTCACCGACCGCTACGGACAGCCGCCGCAGGCCGTGCAGACCCTGGTCGAGGTCTCCCGCCTCCGTCGCATGGCGCAGCAGGTCGGCCTGTCCGACGTCGTGGTGATGGGCTCGAACCTGCGGGTCGCCGGCAAGGAACTCGCCGACTCGTCGCAGGTGCGGCTGAAGCGCATGTTCCCGGGGGCGCGCTGGTTCCCGCAGCAGAACGCGACGAGCATCCCGATGCCGCGTCCGCACGACCAGGCGCTGCCGGACGACGCCCTCATCCGGTGGGTGGAGAGCATCCTCACCGCCGTGTACGGGGCGACGACCCCGGCCGAGGCGCCGGCCGCGTAGACGCGAGCGCAGACGGACCGGAGGCACGGTGCCAGCTGGCACCGTGCCTCCAGTCCGTCCGTCGCCACGTCCACGGCGCACACGCCGTCTGCGACGGTCCACGCGTCGAACGACGCGTGCTCTGTCGCGGAACGGGTGCGAACCCCGGCCCGCGAGTCGCTACTCGGTGTATTCGGCCTCGGACAGCTCGCGGCGTGCGCGGTAGGCGCGCGCCCGGAGGGTGACGACGACCGCCGACGCGACGATCGCGATGCCCGATCCGACGAGCACGGCGAGGACGCCCTCGTCGAGGATCTCCTCGTTGCGGGCGAACGCCAGTTTGTTCATGAGCAGCGACACCGTGAACCCGATGCCGCCGAGCACACCGACGGTGATGATCGAGAAGAACGACAGCGACGAGCGGCCGGGCGAGCGGAAGATCCGCGTGGCGATCGTGCCGAACAGCGTGATGCCGATGACCTTGCCGACCGGCAGGGCGACGACGACCGCCCAGAACGTGGGGGAGAGCTCGCTGATGCCGACCGCGGGGATGACGACGGCGGCCGATGCGAACGCGAACACCGGAAGCACGACGGCGTTCGACCACGGTTCGACGTTCTCGTGCAGGGTGTGGCCAGGGCGGCGGGGGAGCACGAGACCGAGGGCGACGCCGGCGATCGTGGCGTGCACACCGGAGTGGTACACGAGCCACCACGTCACGAGCCCCACCAGGACCATCACCACGATGATCAGCGTCTGGCCGCTGCGCCCCGGGCGGAGCATGCGGCCGAGCAGCCAGAACGCCGCGAGCGCGACCACGGCACCCACGAGGGCCAGGAAGTCGGTGTCGTGGGCGAACACCACGGCGATGATGATGATCGCGATGAGGTCGTCCAGCACAGCCAGCGCGAGCAGGAACACCCGGATGCCGCTCGGCAGCCCGCGGCCGAACATGGCGAGCACCCCGAGCGCGAACGCGATGTCCGTCGCCGTCGGGATCGGCCACCCGTGCGTGTACGTCGTGCCCGCGGTGACGAGCAGGAAGATGCCGGCCGGGACGAGCACCCCGCCGACCGCCGCGATGGCGGGGATGATCGCGGTCTTGGGGTTCGACAGCTCGCCGTCGACGAGTTCCTGCTTGAGCTCGATGGCGACGAGCAGGAAGAAGACCGCGAGCAGACCGTCGCTGATCCAGTGCGCGATCGACAGGTCGAGGCCGAGGGCACCGAGCGGCAGGTGCGCGTCGAGCAGCCGTTCGAGGCCGGGGCCGATCGGGGAGTTCGCCACGACCAGGCCGAGCACGGCGGCGGTGAGGAGCGCGATGGCGCTGAAGCGGGGAGAGCGGACGAGGGACGACATGGATCTCCGTCTCGAGGGGTCGGGTGAGTGTCCGTCGACCAGACTTCCCGACACACCACGGCCAGTCTACGCGGGTGGCACGATGACCAGATGACCGCCGTACCCGACCTCGTGACCGTCGTCGACCGCCTGCTCGCCGAGGACGGCGGGTGCGTCTGGAACCGGGCGCAGACCCACGCCTCGCTCGCCCGCTACGCCGTCGAGGAGTCGTACGAACTCGTCGACGCCGTCGACGACGGCGACCCGGACGACGTCCGCGAGGAACTCGGCGACCTGCTCTACCAGGTGGTCCTGCACGCGGGGATCGCCGCCCGGGCGGGGGACTTCACCCTCGAGGACGTCGCCGCCGGGGTCCGGGACAAGATGACCCGGCGGCACCCGCACGTGTTCGGGGACGAGACCGCGGACACCGTCGAGGACGTCGTCCGGGTCTGGCGTGCGGCCAAGGCGGCCGAGAAGGCGAGTCGGCGGAGTGCGTTCGACGGGGTGCCGCGGGCGATGCCGCCCCTGGAGCGTGCGGTGAAGCTGCTGGAACGCCTGGAGGAACGTGGGGACGCCGACGCGGTCGTCGCGTCCGTCGTCGGCGTCGGTTCCGGCGCTGGCCTGGAGGCCCGTGGTGCGTCCGCCGCGCCGGCTGCGGACGACGGGGTGGGGACGGTCGACGCCGAGTGGGGGCGAGCGGTGCTCGGGGAGGTCGCGGCGGCGGCAGGACGCGGGGTGGACCCGGTCGCGAGTCTGCGGGCCGCCGTGTCAGCGCTGGAGGAGGCCGGTCGCGCTGTGGAGTGATCCCCGGCGCGCGACGTCGTCCCGTTGCGCGACGTCGCCTCGGGGCTCGGAGGATCCGGGCAGGGGGAACGGGCGCCCTCCCAACCCGAAAAAGAGAGGGCGCCCGGGAGCGGGCGTCGGCTCCACCAGGGAGAGGGGCCGACAGGGAAGCCCGCTCGAACCGCGGGACGCACTGCAGCACGTCGCCCCGCGAATCGGTCCGGAGCGCGGATCAGGCACGATCCGGACCGAGGTTCTGCATGCAGTATGTCAGTGAGTCGGAGGATGCGCAAGGCCGGGACGCCCATCTGCCAGGATTGACCGCATGGCAACGACCGTGACGGCACCCCGTGGCATGCGTGACTTCCTCCCGGCGGACAAGGCCCGGCGCGAGCACGTGCTCGGTGTCGTGCGGGACGTCTACTCGCGACACGGTTTCGACGAGATCGAGACCCCGGTGGTCGAGGACGCTGCGCGGCTGCACTCCGGACTCGGCGGTGACAACGAGAAGCTGGCCTTCGCGGTGATGAAGCGCGGGCTCACCACCGACGACCTGCGGGCGGCCGAAGCACCGCTGGACCTCGCCGACCTCGGTCTCCGGTTCGACCTGACGGTCCCGCTGGCCCGGTTCTACGCCTCCCACCGCGCGGAGCTGCCGTCGGTGTTCCGATCCGTGCAGATCGCCCCGGTCTGGCGTGCCGAGCGCCCGCAGAAGGGCCGCTACCGCCAGTTCGTGCAGTGCGACATCGACATCCTGGGTGAGCCGGGGCAGCTCGCCGAGATCGAGCTCATCCGCGCGACGACCGCGGCCCTCGACGCCCTCGGGGTCAGCGGGACGACGATCCGGATCAACGACCGCCGGATCCTGCTGGCGCTCCTCGCGTCGTGGGGGATCACCGGGACGGCCGCCGCCGACCGCGCGCTCATCACGATCGACAAGCTCGACAAGATCGGCGCGGACGGCGTCGCGGCGGAACTCCGCAGCACCGTGGGCGCCGACCTGCCCGGGCTCGAGGAGACCATCCGCGCACTCGAGGCCGCCGACTGGACGTCGGTCGAGGGGGCGCCGTGGCTCGACGCCGAGGCCTTCGCCGACCTGCTCCGCCTGCGCGAGGCGCTCCCCGGGGTGGACCTGCGCTTCGACCCGACGCTCGTGCGCGGCATGGGCTACTACACGGGCACGATCTTCGAGGTCGCGCACCCCGACTTCGGCTACAGCCTCGGTGGCGGCGGCCGGTACGACGGGATGATCGGCCGGTTCCTCGGGCAGGACGTCCCCGCGGTCGGGTTCTCGCTCGGGTTCGAGCGGCTCGTCGACCTCGTGACCCTCCCGGAGTCCGCCGAGGCCGACGCCGTCGTGCTCGTGTACGACAAGGACGTCGACCCGGTCCGGCTCGCCGCGCTGAAGACCGAGGCGATGGCGTCCCACCGACGCGTCCGGCTCGAGCGCCGCACGAAGAACACGAAGAACCTGCTCGCCGGCCTCGCCGCCCAGGGCTTCACGGCGTTCGCGACCGTCTCGGCGGACACCGCGTCGCTCGAGGGCGTCGAGTTCCGCCCGCTCGACTGAGCACCCGGTCCTCGTTCCAGCGCGGACTCGTCCACGGCGGGGCGTCACGGCCGACGTCGTGTTCACCTCCGCTCGCTAGGATCAACACCGCAATCACCACAACCAATGTGTAGGGAGTACCCCGTGGCCCTGATCGATGCCGTAGGCGCACGCGAAGTCCTCGATTCCCGAGGCAACCCGACGGTCGAGGTCGAGGTCCTCCTCGACGACGGCGTCGTGTCCCGCGCGCTCGTCCCGTCCGGTGCATCCACCGGCGCGTTCGAGGCGTACGAGCTGCGCGACGGCGACGCCTCGCGCTACGGCGGCAAGGGCGTGCTCAAGGCCGTCGACGCCGTCCTCGACGAGATCGGCCCGGCGCTCGAGGGCTTCGACGCCACCGACCAGCGCCTCGTCGACGCCGCGCTCATCGAGCTCGACGGCACCGAGAACAAGTCCCGCCTCGGCGCGAACGCGATCCTCGGTGCCTCGCTCGCCGTCGCCCGTGCCGCGGCCGACTCGGTCGACCTGCCGCTCTTCCGCTACCTCGGCGGCCCGAACGCGCACACGCTGCCCGTCCCGCTGATGAACGTCGTCAACGGTGGTGCCCACGCGGACACCAACGTCGACATCCAGGAGTTCTTCCTGGTGCCCTACGGCGCCGAGTCCTTCTCCGAGGCACTCCGATGGGGCGTCGAGACGTACCACGCCCTCAAGGGTGAGCTGAAGAAGCAGGGCCTGGCCACCGGCCTCGGCGACGAGGGCGGCTTCGCGCCGGAGCTCGCGTCGAACCGCGCGGCGCTCGACTTCCTGCTCACCGCGATCGAGAAGGCCGGCTACACGCCCGGCAAGGACATCGCCGTCGGCCTCGACGTCGCGTCCACCGAGTTCTTCTCGGACGGCAAGTACCAGTTCGAGGGCAAGCAGCTCTCGAGCCAGGAGTTCACCTCCTACTTCGCCGAGCTCGTCGCGAACTACCCCCTCGTCACCATCGAGGACCCGCTGGCCGAGGACGACTGGGAGGGCTGGTCGCACCTGACCGCCGAGCTCGGCGACAAGGTCCAGATCGTCGGCGACGACCTGTTCGTCACCAACCCGAAGCGTCTGCAGCGGGGCATCGACGAGAAGGCCGCGAACTCGATCCTCGTCAAGGTCAACCAGATCGGCACGCTCACCGAGACCCTCGACGCGGTCTCGCTCGCGCACCGTCACGGCCTGACCTCGATCCTGTCGCACCGCTCCGGCGAGACCGAGGACACCACGATCGCGGACATCGCGGTCGCGGTCGACGGTGGCCAGATCAAGACCGGTGCCCCGGCCCGCTCGGACCGTGTCGCGAAGTACAACCAGCTGCTCCGCATCGAGGAAGAGCTCGGCGACGCCGCGGTGTACGCCGGTCGCTCGGCCTTCCCGCGCGCCGCGTCGCTGTAACCAGCCCGACCAGCAGCACCCGCACCACCGAGACGCCGTTCTCCTCCGGGAGGACGGCGTTTCGTCGTGCGTGTGGCCCCGGAGTGCCGAGCGGTCAGGACGTGCCGCGCGTGCTGCGTCGAGTGGTCACCAGTCGTCGGCTGGACCGGGTCTGGCCGACGGGACGTGACCACCGGACGTGAACCGGGCGGTGTGTGGTGACCACTCCAGGTGCGGGACGGGAGGGACGGGCCGGAGCCGTGCCTCCCGGCTGCCTCGGCGTGACGAGGCGGGACGCTGGGAGGGCGCCGAACGGCCGCGTGCCGGGCGGCCCCGACCGACCGTGCCGGGTTATCGTCGGACCGTGCCCAGCCAGAAGCCCCGCGTCCGCCGCGTCCCCGTGGCGTTGCCCGACGGCAGCACGCCCGCGCAGCCCTGGTACCGCTCGATCCACTTCTCCGGGTTCAGCCTGCTCATGCTCGCGATCATCGTGCTCTTCGTGGTGGTGCTCGCGCCGTCGCTCCGGACGCTCATCCAGCAGCAGGAGCAGATCGCCCAGCAGCAGCAGGAGGTCGCGAGCCAGAAGGCCGACGTCGCGCAGAAGAAGCAGGACGTCGCGCGCTGGGACGACCCGGCGTACATCGAGGCACAGGCCCGCGATCGGCTGCTCTACGTGTACCCGGGCGAGGAGAGCTACCTCGTGATGGGCGCCGAGGACGGGGCCGCCGACACGACCCCCACCACCGACTCGGGCACCCCCGTGAGCGCGAAGGTGCAGACGCCCAAGGTCGACTGGGTGCAGGCGATGCTCTCGTCGGTGCTGCAGTCCGGGCTCACCGACGAGCGGGCAGCCGACCTCGTCGCCCCCGACGTCTCCGGGACGGGCGAGAGCAAGTAGTCGCGGGGGCGCGGGGCGCGGGGCGCGGAGCCGTCCGGCCCGACGGTGCGAGGGGTTCCGCTTCTCCGGTAGGCTCACGTTCCCGTGACGACCCCTCCCTTCGACCCGCCCTCCGACCACGACGTCCAGGTCGTGTCGGCGCAGCTCGGCCGACCGGCACGTGACGTCATCGGGATCGCGGCACGCTGCGTCTGTGGCAACCCCACCGTCGTCTCCACGAAGCCCCGGCTGTCGAACGGCACCCCGTTCCCGACGTTCTACTACCTGTGCCACCCCGCGGCCACCGCTGCGGTCAGCACCCTCGAGGCCAACCAGGTCATGCCCGAGCTGGCAGCCCTGCTCGAGGACCCCGAAGTCGCCGCGCAGTACCGCGCGGCCCACGAGTCCTACCTGGCCGATCGCGAGTCGATCGAACACGTCGACGAGATCGACGGCATCAGCGCCGGTGGCATGCCCACCCGCGTGAAGTGCCTGCACGCCCTCGTCGGCCACGCCCTCGCCGCCGGACCCGGCGTCAACCCCATCGGTGACCTCGCGCTCGAGCGCGCGGACTGGTCGCCCTCCCGGTGTACATGCCGGGCGTATGATGACGGTGCAGACGCTGGAGTCGGGGCGGGTGGCGGCGAAGTCTGACTCGACTCCCGCACACCCCCATCCAAGGAGATCATCCCCCGTGCCCAAGATCCTCGTCGTCGGCGGCGGTTACGCCGGTTTCTACACCGCATGGAAGCTCGAGAAGCACCTTCGCCAGGGCGAAGCCGAGGTCGTCATGGTGGACCCGCTGCCGTACATGACGTACCAGCCGTTCCTGCCCGAGGTCGCCGCCGGTTCCATCGAGCCGCGTCACGCGGTCGTCGCGCACCGTCGTCACCTCAAGAAGACCCGCGTCGTCACGGCGAAGGTCACCGGGGTCGACCACGCCACCAAGACGGCGACGATCACCCCGACCGAGGGCGAGGCGTGGGAGGAGTCCTACGACCAGATCGTCATGACCGCCGGCGCGGTGTCCCGCACGTTCCCGATCCCGGGCGTCGCGGACGAGGCCATCGGCCTGAAGACCATCGAGGAAGCCGCGTCGATCCGCGACCGCATCCTCAGCAACTTCCACAAGGCGGCGAACCTGCCGGCCGGTCCCGAGCGCGACCGCCTGCTCACCGTCGTCGTCGTCGGTGGTGGCTTCGCCGGCATCGAGGTGTTCGCCGAGCTCCGCTCCTTCGTCACCGACCTGCTGAAGAGCCACCCGCAGCTGTCCTTCGACGACACGCACTTCCACCTGGTCGAGGCGATGGGCCGCATCATGCCCGAGGTCTCGCTCGAGACCTCGCACTGGGTGCTCAAGAACCTCGCCGAGCGGGGCGCGACCGTGCACCTCGAGACCCAGCTGGCCTCGGCCGTCGGTGGCGTCTGCGAGCTCAAGACGAGCGACGGAGCGATCGAGACGATCCCGTCCGACCTCATCATCTGGACCGCCGGTGTCATGGCGAACCCGATGGTCAAGGGCACCGACTTCCCGCTCGAGCAGCGTGGCCGCATCCGCGTGCAGCCCGACCTGCGCGTGGTCGACGACAACGGCGTGATCGCCGACGCATGGGCCTGCGGCGACGTCGCAGCCGTGCCGGACCTGACCGGTGGCGGTGTCGGCGGGTTCTGCGTGCCGAACGCCCAGCACGCCGTGCGCCAGGCCAAGCAGCTCGCGAAGAACGTCGTCGCGACCATCCGTGGCGAGGCGACGACCGATTACAAGCACGAGAACCTCGGCGCCGTCGCCGGCCTCGGCCTGGGAACCGGTGTGTTCCAGTCCGGCAAGTTCGCCATGAAGGGCTTCCTGGCCTGGGGTGCGCACCGCGGCTACCACGGCCTGGCCATGCCGTCGTGGGAGCGCAAGTGGCGCGTCATCGGCGACTGGGTCGGTGGCTTCTTCCTCGGCCGCGACATCGTGTCGCTCGACGACCGCGAGACCCCCCGTGCCGCGTTCGAGGCGTTCGCGTCCCGTCCGAAGCCCGCTGCCGAGGCTCCGGCCGCGCCCGCCGCAGCCCAGGCTCCGGAAGAGGGCAAGGTCGCCGGTGCCGCCGGCCCCGTCTACGGCGAACCCGCGAAGGACGTCTCCAACGCCGCCGAGCCGGTGACGGCCCCGGCCGACGCCAAGTAGCACCACTCGTCACGAAGGCGGTCATCTGCGAAGGGTGACCGCCTTCGTGCATCGGTAGGCTGTTGCGGCCCGCCCCCGTGGCCCAACCGGTAGAGGCATGCGACTTAAAATCGCCGAGTTGTGGGTTCGAGTCCCACCGGGGGTACCGACTTCGTGAACCGACACGCGACTCACAATCGCCGAGTTGTGGGTTCGAGTCCCACCGGGGGTGCCGAACACCGCGCGCCCAGTAGCATCGACGATCGTGGTCGGACTCGGAAGCGCACTCGCCAACCTGCAGAACGCCCTCCGCCGACCGGAGGCCCACGTCGAGGTCGTCGACGGCGAGAGCGTCCCGGTCGGCATGCTCCTCGGCACCCTCGGAGCCCTGCTCCTGGACGCCGGCAGCTCCGTCACCGACGTCCGGTCGGCGCTCGAGAAGGCGCGGGACGCCGCCGGGGTCGGACCGACGCTCGCGATCGGCGTCCTGCCCGCCCTGGTGATGGTGAGCGAGGTCTCGACGGGCGCCGCCACCATCGTCAACGCCGAGGGCGTCGAACTGTCCTCCCGCCAGGCCGCCCGCGCCAACCGCGTCGTGCTCGGGCTCGAGAGCGGCTCCATCGCCCTCGCCGAGATCCCGGCCCGCGTCCGGGCCATCCGCGCCGGCACCGTCCCGCCACCCGCCCTGCCGTGGATCCTCGGCAACGCCCTGACCTCCGCCGGCCTGGCCGTCGTCTTCCGGTGCCCGTGGTGGGCGATCGTGCTGGCGCTCGTCGTCGGTGGCCTGGTCGGCGTGATCGGACTGGTGCTCCGACGCTTCCGCGAGGCCGTGGCGATCATCCCGTTCCTGGCCGCGTTCGTGTCGACGGCGATCGTCGGCCTGGTCGCCGCGGGCACCGGGTTCGAGCAGGTCCCGCTCTTCGCGGTCTGCGCCCCGGTGGCGGTGTTCGTCCCGGGCGCGCTCATCACCAACGCGTTGCTCGAACTCACCGCCGCGGACATCGTCACCGGGTCGTCGCGGCTGGTGCAGGGCCTCATCATGCTCGGCTTCATGGCCGCCGGCATCGCGTCCGGCAGCGCCCTGACCGGGTTGCACGTCGACCCGTCGTCGGCCGCGCTCGTCGGCGAGGTCGCGGGGGTCGGCACGGACCTGGCCGGCTGGGAGTCCGTGCCGGCGTACTGGGTGTCGTGGGTCGCCGTCGTGGTGCTCGCGGTCGGGCTCGGTCTGGTGTTCCGGTCCGGGTGGCGCCTGACGCTCGTGTCGGTGGCGGTCATGGTCACCGCCTACGCCGTGGTGAGCACGACGACGCCGCTCTGGGGCAGCGTCGTCGCGACCGGTGCCGCAGCGGCGCTGCTGTTCGTCGCGACCCGGTTGCTCGAGCGGCTCGTGCCGGCGATCCCGGCGACGGTGTCGTTCTTCCCGGCGTTCCTGCTGCTCGTGCCGGGGACGGTCGGGCTCGTGGCGGTTGCCACCTTCGATCCCGAGGCGCTCTCGACCCCGCTCGCGACCTTCGTCAGCCTGTGCATCGGGACGAAGATCGGCGGGCTCCTACCTGGGCTCTTCGCCCGCAACGCGCCCCGGCGCGCGGTGGACGCGACCAGCTGACGGACCGGAGGCCCGGTGCGGCGCCGCCACGGGCCTCCAGTCCGTCACCGGTCGGGTACCGGGCCCGCTACGGCTCGATCAGCCGGCCGGCTGCCTGGTCCGCCGCGGCCGTGTCCTTCGCCAGGTAGTGCACCTTCTTGCCGGTGGCGTTGTAGGGGACGTCCGTGACGAAGCGGTACCGCCGCGGGCGCTTGTACCGGGCGAGGCCCGGATGGGATCCGGTCCACTCCTCGAGCACGGCGGCTGCCTCGGCGTCGTCGGCCGGCAGCCGATCGCCGGCACGGACGACGTACGCCGTGACGACCTCGCCCCACCGCGGGTCCGGCACGCCCACCACGATGGAGTCGGCGACCCCGGGGTGCTCCTGCAGCACCGCCTCGACCTGGACGGGGTGCACGTTCTCGCCGCCGGAGATGACCATGTCGTCCTTGCGGCCCACGATCGTCACCCGCTCGTGTTCGTCCCACGTGGCGAGGTCGCCGGGGTAGAACCAGCCGTTCGCGAACTTCTCGGCCTCGAGCCCGGGGTTCCGGTACGAGTAGCCGGACTTCACGGTCCGCACGGCGAACTCGCCGATCTCGGCGCCGTCCTTCGCCACCGTGTCGGTCGGGTCTGCCAGACGGTCCTCGTGCACGCGGACGACGGCGACGTCGTCGTCCGTCGATGCGCGACCGGTCGAACCGGCGCCGTCCGGGAAGTCCTCTGGCCGGAGGAACGTGTTCCAGAAGGTCTCGGTGGTGCCGTAGCCGTTGAAGATCCGCGGCGACAGCAGCTCCTGGTAGCGCAGGGCCGCGGCGCGGTCGAGCGGTGCGCCCATCGTGACGATGCCGTTCAGACTCGACAGGTCCCGCGCCTGACGTTCCTGCGCGTCGGCGAGCTGCACCAGGTTCGGCGGAGCGCCGATCAGGAACGTCAGGCGTTCGGACTCGACCAGGTCGAGCACCCGGTCGGCGTCGAAGTGGCGCAGGGTCGTGAGTTCCGCGCCGACGTAGAACACCGGGTTCGGGCCGCCCGAGTACAGGCCGCCGCGGTGGAACAGCGGCGACATGTTGAGCGTCTTGTCGAACGGACTGAGCGGGAAGTGCATGACCACGTCGTGCGCGCTGAGCACCTCGACCAGGCTCGGCAGCGGCACCGGCTTCGGCCGACCGGTGGTGCCCGAGGTGTAGAGCCGGGTGGACTCGTCGTAGGTGCTGCGCGGACCGATCGTCGCGAGCTCGTCCGGTGAGAGGGGCTCGGACGCGAGCAGCTCGGCGAACCGGTCGTGGTCGCCGCCGACCGGGACGACCTGGTCCGGCCGGTGCGGCGACGACCCGAGCGCGGCGGCGATGGCAGTCGTCCGCTCGGTGTCGTGCACCAGGACGGCGGGTGCGGAGTCCTCGATGATGAACGCGACCTCGTCGGGGGCGAGCCGGAAGTTCGTCGGCGAGAACACCGCGCCGATGCGGTGGCAGGCCAGGTAGAGCATCGCGAACTCGGGTGTGTTGAACAGCTCGACCATCACGACCGAACCCCGTCCGCCACCGTGCCGGACGAGCCACCCGGCGATCCGGTCGACGACGTCGCCGAGCTCGGCGTAGGTCCACGAGCGGTCCGACTCCGGCTCGCGCAGAGCGAGTCGGCCGGCGAAGCGGTGGGTGTTGCGGACGAAGCCGTTCGCGTAGGTGAAGCTGCCCTCGAACACCTCGCGGAAGCGCGTCGCGTCGTAGTCGGACCGCGTGGGGGTGCCGGTGTCGGGTCGGGTGTCGGTCATCATCGCTCCTGCCGCGGTCGTGCGGTGCACGCTGAGTGTCCTGCGCGGGCACCGGTCACGAGGCGCCGCTGCCCCGCTGGTCCGGTGCGGCGTGGTCGGCCGCGCGCGACGGCGAAGGTGCTCCGTGCGGTGCGACGTGCACCGCTCGTCACACTATCCCGCCGTCCGCGAACCGGGTCCGATGTGCGGTTCCTGTCCCACGGCCGGTGCGGAGCGCCGCTCGGGAGGCTCGGCTCCGCTCAGACGCGGGCCGCGCGCCGGCCGGTGCGCAGCCAGACCAGGGCCGCGATCGCGGCCGCCACGCAGGCCGCGGCGATCCCGACGAGCAGGGCCGGTGCGGCGTGCGTGCCGGTCGTCCCCGAGTAGACCGCGGTGGTCAGCGCGACGGCGACCACCGCGAGCGCGACGTACCGAGCGCGCGAGGCGGCGAGCAGCGCGCTGCCGGCGGACCCCGTGACGGGCAGCAGGGTCGCGACCACGGCACCGAGGCCGCCGACGCACAGTGTGATGGCGAACTCCGACCCGAGCGACACCCAGAAACCACCGCCCGCGAGCAGGCTGTGCAGCACCCAGCCGGCCGCGGCGAGTCCGAGCAGCGCCAGCACCCGCCAGGTCGCATCCCGGGCGCTCGTCGCGATCCCGGTGCCGAGGCGGAGCGGGCCGGTCCCGAGTCCGGGGCGGACGGACGGCACGAGGACGACCCCGACGATGAGTGCGGGGGACAGGTCCGCCGCGCGGGTGACGCCGCACGCCACGAGGGCTCCGAGCACGAGCCAGGGCGACACCCGGAACCCGACCGTGCGGTGGTCGCTGCCGGCTGCCCACCGCGTGGCGAACACGACGGCGGCGGTCAGGACGCCGGTACCGGCGAGGACGGCGATCGCCAGACGGGCGTAGCGGGCCTCGAGCTCGACGCCGACCCCGAGCAGGGTGCACAGCGCCGCGACGGACACCGCGACGGTGATCGACGCCCAGGTCGGCAGGACGTCGTCGCCGCGGGAGCGGTCCGACCGCGAGCGGTTGCGTCCGAGCAGCCCGGCGAACGGCGAGCGGAGGCGGCCCCGGGTGACCGCGGCCACGAGGGCGAGCGGCGCGGCGACCAGCACGAGGAACCCGGCGGCGACGGCGGTGGCGACCAGGACGGTCCGCCACGAGAACGCGGCCTGGATGGTCGGGACGGTGCGGTCGTACGTCGTCGCCGCGGTCCAGTCGCCCGCGGGGCCGGACCAGTCGGGGTGGCCTCCGGCGCTGCCGGCGCCGACCGGGGCGCTGCCGGTGCCGGTGCCGTTGCCTGCTGCGCCGCCGGCTTCGTCGCTGTTGCCGCCGTCGCCCCCGTGACCCGCGGCGTTCGTGCCGTTGCCGTTGCCGCTGCCGTTGCTGGTGCCACCGTGGCCGGTCGCGCCGGGGGTGCCCGTCGTCGTGCCGGACCCCGGCGTCGACGCGCCCGGCGTCCCCGGGGTGTCGGTGGCGCCCGGGGTCGGTGTGGCGGTCGGGGCCGTGGTGGTCGACCACGCCGTGACACGGACGGCGGCCGACGACCGGGAGTAGTTGCCCGCGACGTCGTGCTGCGTCGCGGTGAGCTGGTGCACACCGGCGCGCAGCGTCGACCCCGCGGTGGAGCACGACCACGAGGCGTCCGACGCGACCACCACGCCGCACACCGGCGCACGGTCGACGTACACGGTCACGCGGGCGCCCGGCTCACCGGTCCCGGCCACCGTCGTCGAGCGGGTGCCGATCCGTTCGCCGTCGTCCGGCGTCGCGATGCGCGGGGCGGCGGGCGCCGTGCGGTCGACCGTGACCGTCACGGGAGCGGATGCCGCGCTCCGCAGGTCCGACCGGTAGCCGCGCGCCGTGCTGGCGGTCTGCGACGCGGTGACGGTGAACCGGCCGTCGGCGAGCGACCCGAGGGCGGCCACCCACCGGCCGTCCGCACCGACCCGGGCGGTCTGCTGGGCCGACGACCCGGTCACCGACAGCAGCACCGTCGATCCGGGGTACCCCGTCCCGGAGACCGTGCCGCCGGTGGGCCCGGCGGCCGCCAGTGTCGGCGGGACGATGACGTCCGAGGCCGGTGCACTCGCGACGGGCAGCGCGGCGACGAGGTCGCGCACCGTGAAGACCTGTTGCGGGCCCGAGCGGACGGTGCCGAGGCAGGCCCAGGAACCGTTCGGGTCCACCCGGGTCGTGCACCCGGACGGACCCGTCGCGGCCGGGCCGGTCACCCGGACGGTGTGCCCGGGGGTGCCGGTGCCGTGGAAGCGCGTCGTCCCCGTCGTGACGTCACCCGGGTCGGCGATGGTGGGCCGGACGGCGGGACGCGTGGGGGTGGGCGTCGGAGCGCCCGGCCGGCCGGGACTCGGCGGAGCGATCTCGCTCGGCTCGGGGGTCGCAGTGGGAGTGGCGGCTGCCCGGGCGACGGGGACTGCCGGGGCGTCCGCAGCGGCAGCCTCCACCGACGTGCCGTCCGCGGCGACCGCGACGGCCGGGGCGACGGCGGCGCCGAGCAGACCGGCGACGAGGACCGTCGTCGCCGCTGCGAGCAGGGCGAAGCGGGGACGACGACGAGGGCCGTCGCCCCCGACGGCCCCCTCGTCCACGTTCTCCCCGCTCATGTTCACCGGACCCATCCCACGGGATCTCGGGCGTCCGGTCAATACACCTCGCGGATGAGGTTCGGTATCGGGCCGCAGTCCGGGAACCCGGTGTGCGTGACTCGGGAATCGGCCGTGAACACTGCTCACGGAACGGAGCATGCTCAGCGCGTCGATAGACTTCACGATGGCCGTTCAGGCCAACGCAGCACCGCGGATCCCGACGCGCAAAGGAGTACGCCCGCATGGACACCGGACTCGTCACGACGCTCATCGTCGTCGGAGTGGTGGTGGTCGTCCTGGTGATCATCGGGATCTACCTCTGGGTGACGTACAACTCCCTCGTCACGCTCAAGGTCCGGGTCGACGAGGCCTGGAGCGACATCTCGGTGCAACTGAAGCGCCGCGCCGACCTCATCCCCACCATCGTGGACACGGTCAAGGGGTACGCCACGCACGAGAAGGCGGTCTTCGACGACGTGACGAAGGCCCGCGCCGAGACCCTGTCCGCCGGTGACGCCGACACGGCCTCCACCGCCGAGGGGCACATGCAGAAGGCGCTGAAGAGCGTGTTCGCGGTGGCCGAGGGGTACCCGCAGCTGCAGTCGAGCCAGAACTTCCTGCAGTTGCAGTCCGAACTCGTCGACACGGAGGACAAGATCCAGGCGGCCCGCCGCTTCTACAACGGTGGCGTGCGTGAGCTGAACACGAAGATCCGGGTGTTCCCGAACTCCGCGTTCGCGAAGAACCGCGGCTTCTCCGAGGCGCCGTTCTTCGAGACGAACGAGCCGGCGGCCATCGCCGAGCCGCCGCGCGTCCAGTTCTGACCCCAGCGTCGGATCCGACGTGTACAGCGCCATCGCGCGGAACAAGCGCAACACCGTGGTCATCGTCCTGGTGTTCCTGCTGATCATCGGCGCGCTCGGGTTCCTCGGCGGGTACCTCGCCGGCAACGTCTCGATCGGCTTCATCGTCCTCGTGGTCGCCCTCGGGTACGCGGTGGTGCAGTACTTCCTGGCGGCACGGCAGGCCACCGCGATCGCCGGTGGGGTCGAGATCGACCGCGTCTCCGAACCACGGCTGTGGCGGACCGTCGAGAACCTCGCCATCGCGACCGGCATGCCGATGCCCCGGGTGTTCGTCATCCCCGACCCCTCGCCGAACGCCTTCGCCACCGGGCGCGACCCCGAGCACGCGGTGGTGGCGGCGACGACGGGGTTGCTCGAGCTCATGGACGACCAGGAGCTGCAGGGCGTGATGGCGCACGAGCTCGGACACGTCCGGAACTACGACATCCGGGTGTCCACGATGGTCTTCGGTCTCGTCGTGGCCGTCGGCCTCATCGCCGACGTCCTGCTCCGCATCTCGATCTTCAGCGGCCTGTCCGGCGGGCGGAACCGCAACTCGGACAACGGCGGCAGCGCCAACCCGGTGCTGCTCATCGCCGGGATCGTCGCCGTCATCGTGGCCCCGATCGCCGCGGCCGGCGTCCAGGCGGCGGTGTCCCGGCAGCGCGAGTACCTGGCGGACGCGACGGGGGCGATGACGACCCGGCACCCGGAGGGCCTGGCGCGGGCCCTCGAGAAGCTCGGTGCGTACGGCCGACCGATGCAGACGCAGAACTCCTCGATGGCGCACCTGTGGATCGCCGACCCGATGCGCCCCGGCGTGATGGACCGGCTGTTCTCGACCCACCCACCGCTGCCCGACCGCATCGCGCGGTTGCGGGCGAACGCCGACCGGTTCTGACGGATCAGAAGACGCGGTCGGCGGCCGTGTCGTCGGCCGTCTCGACCGGTTCCGGGGCGTCCGCGTCGTCAGCGGACTCGTGCGGCACCAGGGGCACTCCGAGCGACCCGGCGACGGCCGCAGCAGCGGTACCGCGATCGGTCACCTCGATCGCGCCGAGGCCCTGCCAGCTCGCGGTCCGTCGCAGTGTGTCGGCGAGACGCTCGGGGTCCAGGTGCTCGCCCGGCTCCTGCCAGGCGGTCCGGACGCGGAGCACGCCGCGCTGCCGGTCGCTCTTCAGGTCGATCCGGCCGACGAGCCGGTCGTCCTGCAGCACCGGCAGCACGTAGTAGCCGAACACCCGCTTCGGGGCCGGCGTGTAGATCTCGATCCGGTAGTGGAAGCCGTACATCCGCTCGGCCCGTCGCCGGAACCAGACGACCGGGTCGAAGGGGCTCAGCACCGCGTCCGCGGTCATCTGCCGGGGGACCCGAGCGCCCGCGTGCAGCCAGGCCCGCTCGCCCCACCCCTCGACCCGAACCGGCAGGAGCTCGCCGGCGTCGGTGAGCTCGGCGATCGCGGTGGCCGTGTCGTCGGAGCGCAGCCGGTAGTAGTCCGCGATGTCCGCTCGGGTGCCGATGCCGAGCGCCCGTGCGGCCTGGCGCACGAGTTCGCGCACGGCGTCGGCACGCGGTGGGGCGGTCTCGAGGAAGCCTGCGGGCAGCACCTGCTCCGGCAGGGCGTACACCCGCTCGAAACCGGCTCGTCCGGCACTCACCGCCTCGCCCCAGCGGAACATCTGCTCGAGCCCGAGCTTCACGTCGCTCCACCCCCACCAGGGGCCGCGCCGAACGTTCGACTCGTGCTCCACGGCGCTCGCCCGCATCGGCCCCTCGGCCCGGAGCAGCGCGTGCAGTTCGCGCCGGACGGCAGCGGTCCGGGTGACACCGTCGACCCGGGTCGGGCCGGCGTCACGCTCCCGCAGGGCGTCCATCCGCCACCGGAAGAGCCGCAGGTCGTCGCGGGGGATGAACGCCGCCTCGTGCGCCCAGTACTCGGTGTACGGGCCCGAGCGTCCGAGCGTCAGCCGGTCGAGCGTCGACCGGTCGTAGGCCCCGAGCCGGGCGAAGAGCGGCAGGTAGTGGCTGCGCTCGAACACGTTCACGGAGTCGATCTGCAACAGCCCGAGCCGGCCGAACGCGGCGTTCAGGGCACGCGTCGAGACCGGCTCGGCGGGTGGTCGTCCGAACCCCTGTGCGGCGAGTGCGACCCGGCGGGCCTCGGCGGCGGAGAGCGTCGACCTGGGCATGCCGTGACGCTACCGAACCCCGCCGACATGAGGGTCCACGAACGTATGCCGCATCTGGCACCTGACGCGAAGCACATCGCTACACTCGGGCCCATGGCATGGGGAAGCAAGCAGACACACCCCGACCCCGTGGTCGAGGAATCCGTCCCGGTCGGCGTGCGCATCGCCGGTGCGTGGTCGTGGCGGGCGCTCGTCGTCGTGGGCGTGATCGCCGTCTTCATCTGGCTCGTCACGGTCTTCAGCGAGATCCTCATCCCGTTCCTGGTCGGCATCGTGGTCTCGGCGCTCCTCGTGCCGATCTCGAACTGGCTGCAGCGGCACCACGTGCCCAAGTGGCTCGCCGTCGTGATGAGCCTGCTCGGCGGCATCGCGGCACTCGGCGGCCTGATCTGGCTCGTCGTCGACCAGATCATCGCGTCCTACCCGTCCCTGCGTGACCGGACGGTCGACCAGTACGCGAACATCAAGGACTTCGTCCTGAGCTCCGGGTTCGGCATCAGCCAGTCCGACGTGAACGGCTGGCTCGACGACGGCACGAAGTGGCTGCAGGACAACTCCGCGTCGATCCTGTCCGGGGTCGCCAGCGCGGGTTCGGGTGCCACGCATGCCTTCGAGGCGCTCTTCATCATCCTGTTCACCACGATCTTCCTGCTGATCGACGGCAAGAACGTCTGGCGCTGGTCCGTCCGGCTGTTCCCGAAGAAGGCCCGCGCAGCGGTGGACGGCGCCGGTGTCGCCGGTTGGATCACCCTGACGAGCTTCATCCGCGTGCAGATCTTCGTCGCGTTCGTCGACGCGGTCGGCATCGGCCTGGGGTCCTTCATCGTCGGGCTCTTCTTCGGCGGCATGCCGCTGGTCATCCCGATCGCCGCCTTCGTGTTCCTCGGCGCCTTCATCCCGGTCGTCGGTGCCATCGTCACCGGCTTCCTCGCGGTGTTCGTCGCGCTGATCTTCAACGGTCCCCTCGCGGCTGTCCTGGTGCTCGGGGTCGTGCTGCTGGTCCAGCAGATCGAGGGACACATCCTGCAGCCGCTCGTCATGGGCAACGCGGTCAAGGTCCACCCCCTGGCGGTCGTCCTCGGCGTCACCGCGGCCTCCGGTCTCGCCGGCATCGCCGGCGCGTTCTTCGCTGTCCCGCTGATCGCGACGCTGAACGCCATGGTCACCACCATCGCGAGCGGACGCTGGCGGCGGCTCGACTCCGACCACGTCCTCGAAGCGACGCCGAAGCGCGGGCAGCACGGGCAGATCCAGTTGCTCCGACGCCGTCGGCACAAGGTCGGCGACGACGTGCCGGCACCGGGCGTCGACTCGGGTCCCTCGGCCGAAGAAGACACCGCCAGCACCAACTGAGCGTCACACGAGTTCGCCGCGGGGGCCGGGAGCGACGATGATGGGGGAGTGACCGACACCAGCGCCTCTCCGCACACGCTCACCGCGATCCCGACCCTCGCGGACATCGAGACGGCGCGCGAGACCATCAAGGGTGTCGCACGCGTCACCCCGATGGAGACGTCGCAGTTCCTCGCCGAGCTGCTCGGGTCCCCCGTCCACCTGAAGTGCGAGAACCTGCAGCGCACGGGTGCCTACAAGGTGCGCGGTGCCTACAACCGCCTCTCGACCCTGTCCGCGGAGCAGCGAGCCAAGGGCGTCGTGGCCGCGAGCGCCGGCAACCACGCACAGGGCGTCGCCCTCGCCGCGCGCGAGCTCGGCATCCCCGCGACGATCTTCACGCCGGTCGGAGTCGCACTGCCCAAGCTGCAGGCCACCCGCCACTACGGCGCCGACGTCGTGCTGCGGGGCCACTCCGTGGAAGAG
This sequence comes from Curtobacterium poinsettiae, assembly GCF_025677645.1. Taxonomy (NCBI): domain Bacteria; kingdom Bacillati; phylum Actinomycetota; class Actinomycetes; order Micrococcales; family Microbacteriaceae; genus Curtobacterium; species Curtobacterium flaccumfaciens. Next base: position 1,387,781 of record NZ_CP106879.1, read on the forward strand.
GCGTTGAGCGCCGCGAAGGACTTCGCCGCCCACACCGGCGCCGTGTTCATCCCGCCGTTCGACCACCCGGCCGTGATCGCCGGGCAGGGCACGCTCGGCCTCGAGATCATCGACCAGGTGCCGGACGTCGACACCGTCGTGGTGCCGATCGGTGGCGGCGGCGTCATCTCCGGTATCGCACTCGCCGTCAAGGGCATGGCCGAGCGCCTCGGACGGCCGATCCGGGTCATCGGTGTGCAGGCCGAGAACGCCGCGGCCTACCCGTCCTCGATCACCGCCGGCGAGCCCGTCACCATCACCACGAAGCCGACCATCTCCGACGGCATCGCGGTGGCACGCCCCGGCGACCTGAACTTCCCGATCATCCGCGACCTGGTCGACGACATCGTCACCGTCTCGGACGACGACACCGCCCGCGCACTGCTCGTCCTGCTCGAGCGCGCCAAGCTCGTGGTCGAGGCAGCGGGGGCCGTCGGCGTCGCCGCGATCATGTCCGGTGCCGTCCGCGACACCGGCCGCACCGTGGTGCTGCTGAGCGGCGGCAACATCGACCCGCTCATGATGGAGCGCGTGATCACCCGTGGGCTCGTCGCGGCCTCGCGCTACATCGGCATCCGCATCATGCTGCCGGACCGCCCGGGTCAGCTCGCCCGGGTCGCCCAGGTCATCTCGGATGCCGGTGCGAACGTGGTCGAGGTGCTGCACACCCGCCACGGACAGGGCCTGGTCATCAACGAGGTCGCGCTGGACCTGTCGATCGAGGCACGCGGCCCCGAGCACGCGCAGGAGGTCATCCAGCGCCTGCACGAGGTCGGCTTCCGCCCGGAACTCCTCGAGCACTAGTCCGCGACGATCCACGAGTCGTTCGACGCGTGGGCCGTCGGACGCGCGGTGCGCGTCCTGGGCGGGACCAGCGGACAGACAGGAGGCCCGTGGCGGCGTCGCCACGGGCCTCCCGTCTGCAGTGGGCCGGGTCTACGGCTCGTAGCGCTCGATCTTGACGACCTCGACGGCGATCTCCTTGCCGTTCGGCGCCGTGTAGGTGGCCTCGTCGCCGGCCTTGAGGCCGACGATGGCCGCCCCGACGGGGCTGACGGGGCTGTAGACCGTCAGGTCGGAGCCCTCGGCGACGATCTCGCGGCTGCCGACCAGGAAGGTGGACTCGTCGCCGGCGATGACCGCCGTGACGACGGTACCCGGCTCGACGGTGCCGTCGAACTCGGCTTCGCTGACGGTGGCGTGCTTGAGGAGCTCGGTGAGGACGCGGATGCGGGCCTCGATCTTGCCCTGCTCGTCCTTCGCGGCGTGGTAGCCGCCGTTCTCCTTGAGGTCACCTTCCTCGCGAGCCGCCTCGATGCGGCGCGCGATCTCGGCACGGCCCTCGCCGCTCAGCTCGTCGAGCTCCGCCTTGAGACGGTCGTGCGCCTCCTGGGTCAGCCAGGTGACCTGCGTGTCGTTGCTCATGTTCTGTCCCTTCGACCATGAAAAAACGAGACCGGCCGAGTGGTCGGTCTCGAGAGGCGAATCAGGACAGTCTAGGGAATCCAGCAGTCGTGGATCAAGCCGGTCACGCCCCGCGTCGTCGTGGTGACCTGCGTGGAGATGCTCCGGCTGCGCTGTTCGGACGCCGGGACGGTGATCTCCTTCCAGCCCACGATCGAGTAGCTCTTGTCGAGGACCTGCACGGCGCACTTCGCCTCGACGCCCGGGTCGACGGACACCTGCGAGTGGACGACGGTGCTGTGCTCGGACAGGACCTCGTACCCGATGACGTCCTGGTCGAGGCCGCGGTCGGACTGGTCGAGCCCGGCCCAGATCACCCACGCACCGAAGACCACGACGACCGCGATGGCCGCGACGATCGCGAAGAGGCGGCTGCGGCGCTTGCGGGCCGGGGTGCGGCCGTAGCGCTCGTCGAGGGTGGCGGTCTGGTGCTGTTCGGACAGTTCGGGGCTCCCGGGGTGGATATCCTGATCCCAGGGTAGTTCACGCGATGCTGTGCGCTGCCCGCGTCCGACGCCGCTCACCCGCAGTGAGGAACCCCACGTGCCCTACCGTCTGCTGGCCGTCCACGCCCACCCCGACGACGAGTCGAGCAAGGGTGCCGCGACCGCCGCGAAGTACGTGGCCGACGGGCACCAGGTGCTCGTCGTGTCCTGCACCGGTGGCGAGGCCGGCGACATCCTGAACGACCAGCTCGGCGAGCCGGCGACGAGCCGTGCGCACCGTGACATGGCGGGGTACCGCCGCACCGAGATGGCCGCGGCGCAGCAGGCGCTCGGCATCGACCACGTGTGGCTCGGCTACCACGACTCGGGGTTGCCCGACGCCGAGAAGGGCGAGACGGTCCGGCAGGGCACGTTCTCCACGGTGCCGCTCGAGTACAGCACCGAGGCCCTCGTCCGCGTGATCCGCCGGTTCCGCCCGCACGTGCTCGTCACTTACGACGAGAACGGCGGCTACCCGCACCCCGACCACATCCGCACGCACGAGGTGTCGATGGCCGCGTGGTCCGCTGCCGCCGACCCGTCGGCGTACCCGTCCGCCGGTGCCCCGTGGTCGATCGCGAAGCTCTACTACGAGCGCACGATGAACCCGCGACGCTTCAGCACGATCTTCGAGGCCCTGCAGGAGCGCGACCCGGACAGCCCCGCCGTCGAGCAGCTGCGCGAGTGGGTCGAGCGGTTCGCCGACCGGCCCGACCTCGCCACCACCCACGTCGACGTGCACGAGTACTTCGACCAGCGTGACGCCGCACTCCGCGCGCACGCCAGCCAGGTCGCACCGGACAGCGCCTTCTTCTACTGGCCGAACGACCTCCTCGCGACGGTGTGGCCGACCGAGGACTACCAGCTCGTGGAGGCACGCGTGCCGACCGAGCTCCCGGAGACCGACCTGTTCGCCGGGATCCCAGCCGACAAGGAACCGACCTCGTGAGCACCATCGCGGCGGCACTCGCCGCCACCCCCAGTCCCAGCCCCTCGGTCGTCCCCGACGTCGACGTCACCCCGGGTGTCGTCGGGTTCATCGCGATCGCACTCGTCGCGATCGTGACGATCCTGCTCGTGGTGGACATGACCCGACGCATCCGTCGGACCCGCTACCGCGCCGAGGTGCGCGAGCGGCTCGAGGCCGAGGCGAACGGCACCGCGACGGACGAGCCGGAGTGGCGCGCGGCCGAGGGCGGCCGGGCCGACGTCGGCGACGACACCGAGCGCGGCTGACGCGACTCCGAAGCGGACGGGAGGCCCGTGGCGCGACCGCCACGGGCCTCCCGTCCGCCTCGTGCGCGCCGACCGGAACCGGACGTACCGGGTCGAACCGGGCGTACCTGGTTGAACCGGGCGTACCTGGTCAGAAGTTCCTGGTGAGGACGCCCGGGACCACCAGGCATCGCACCCGTTCTGGGAAGGAAGGTGCGACGGTCAGCGCACCGGGTCCAGCGCGACGATGAGCACGCCGACCCACTGCGCACCGAAGGCCACCACGGTCAGGGCGTGGAACACCTCGTGGAACCCGAACTGGGTCGGCACCGGGTTCGGGCGCTTGAAGCCGTAGACCAGCGCGCCGATGATGTACGCGACGCCACCGGACAGGATGAGCACGGTCATCGGGACGCTCGCCGCGAAGAACTGCGGCAGCAGCCCGAGGGCAGCGCACCCGAGCACCAGGTAGATCGGCACGTACAGCCAGCGGGGCGCGTTGATCCAGAGCACCCGGAACGCGATGCCGAGCGCGGCGCCCGACCACATCACCCAGAGCACGACGACCATGAGCGTGTGCGGCAGGGCGCAGATCGCGACGGGCGTGTAGGTGCCGGCGATGAGCAGCAGGATGTTGGTGTGGTCGATGCGCTTCAGTACGGCCTTCACCTTCGGCCCCCACGGGAACCGGTGGTAGGTCGCGGAGACGCCGAACATCGCCAACGACGTCGCCATGAACACGGCGCTGCCGACCTTCGCCGCGGTGCTGTCGGCGAGGGTGATCAGGACGACCCCCATCGCGATCGCGAACGGGAACGCGCCGAGGTGGATCCAGCCACGCCAGGCCGGACGGGGTTCGGCGGTCGTGGTCGCCGACGCTTCTTCCGTGAACGGGACGTGGGGGAGTGTTCCGGTCTCGTGCTCGTCCTGCATGGTCCCGACCATAGGGCCTGACCCCGAACGACAGCCACGTGTCCGGAGAGCGGGAGCCTCAGGGAGCGTGTGTCGGTGGTGCACTACGCTCGGTGCGTGACCGGGACGGCGGGATGGACAGGGCGAGGGATCCTCTACCGCGCCTACCAGCGCCGGATCCGCCGCCAGCTCGACGGTGCAGCGAAGCCCAAGCACGTCGCCATGATCGTGGACGGCAACCGCCGCTGGGCGAAGCAGCTCGGGCTCGAGTCCGCCGCACACGGTCACCGTGCCGGCGCCGCGAAGATCCCGGAGTTCCTGACGTGGTGCGACGACCTCGGCATCGAGGTCGTGACGCTCTACCTGCTGTCCGCCGACAACCTGACGGGTCGTGGCGGCGAAGAGCTCGAGGAACTCGTCGGGATCATCGCCGACCTCGCCGGGGTCCTGGCCGACAACCGTGACTGGCGCGTGCAGCACGTCGGCTCGAACGAGGGGCTGCCGGACAACCTGGTGACCGCGCTCGAACGGGCCGAGCAGCGCACCGCCGGACGCACGGGGCTGCACGTCAACCTCGCCGTCGGGTACGGCGGTCGGCGTGAGATCGCGGACGCCATGCGCAGCATCGTGCAGGCGCACGGCGCGGGCGGCGGCACCATCGACACCCTGGCAGAGGTCCTGACGCCGGAGCTCATCGGCGACCACCTGTACACGCAGGGCCAGCCCGACCCCGACCTGGTGATCCGGACTTCGGGCGAGCAGCGGCTGTCCGACTTCATGCTGTGGCAGAGCGCGCACAGCGAGTTCTACTTCGTCGAGGCGTTCTACCCGGACCTGCGCGAGGTCGATTTCCTCCGGGCGGTCCGCGACTTCGGACTCCGGTCGCGTCGGTTCGGCGGCTGAGCACGGTCGGGCGCGGCCGGCTACCGAACCACCAGCGACCAGCCACCTGCCGCACCGGGTTCGGCGGCGGAGCCGCGTCCCAGTAGGCTCTCAGGGTTCGACCCTGTGAAAGGTGCACCACCTGTGAACATCGACGAGTACGCCGCCGGCTTCTCCGAAGACCCCGGTTACCTCGACCACGCTGCGTTCGGCCCCGTGCAGACCGCCGTGCTCGAGGAGCAGCGTGTGCTCGGCACGATCCAGGCACACATGCGCTTCGGCGCGATGGAGACCCTCGACGAGCAGGACGCCCGCGTCCGCACCGTCGCCGCCCGCCTGGTCGGCCGCCGCGAGGACCAGGTCGTCTCGCAGGCCGCGACGACCCCCGGCTTGCTGCACACCGCCTTCGGCCTGACCGGTGGCGTGCTCGTGTCCGCCGACGAGTACCCGTCGCTGCCGCTCGCGCTGGCCAGCGCGGCCTCGGCCACCGGCGGACGGGTGCAGCCCGTCGTCATCGAGTCGGGTGCCGGCTGGGTGACCCCCGAGCTGATCCGTGAGCGCCTGACCGACGAGGTGACCGCCGTCGCGGTGTCCCTGGTCGACTGGCGCACCGGCTACCTGACCGACCTCGCCGCCATCCGCGAGGTCATCGGCGACCGCCTGCTCATCGTCGACGCGATCCAGGGCTTCGGCGTCGTCGACGCCCCGTACGAGGTCGCCGACGTCGTCGCCACCGGCGGGCAGAAGTGGCTGCACGCCGGGTGGGGCACCGGCTTCGTGGCGTTCAGCGATCGCGCCCTGAACCGGATCCGTCCGGCACTGTCCGGTCCGCACGGCACCTCCGGCTGGCCCACCGAGGTCCCGGCGGTGCGTCCGGGGGCCGCCGGCTTCCAGATGTCCCGCATCGACCCGGTCGCGCAGGCCCGGCTCGCGGTGTCGCTCGAGCGCCTCACCGCGGTCGGCGTCGCCGCCGTGCAGGAGCGTGTCACCGACCGCGTCGAGCGCGTGTTCGCGATCGCGGACGAGTTCGGGCTCGAGGTCGAGTCCAGCCGCGACCCGGCCGAGCGCGCCGGCATCGTCGTGCTCCGGCCGACGCAGGGTCGCGTGACGGCCCTGTCCGCCGCGATGCACAACCACGGCGTCACCGCGACCACGCGGCTCGGGGTCGCGCGGGTGTCCGTGTTCCCGTCGACCACCGACGAGACCCTGGACATGTTCCGCGACGCCTGCGTCTCGTACGCCACGATGCAGTAGCAGCGTCTCGTGCCGCCCGTCCGGGGCAGGCGAGCGGTCACGACACCCCGCTCGCGTCCGCCGGGTGGTCACCACCTGTCGGCTGGCACCGTCGCAGCCGACAGTTCGTGACCACTCGGCGTCACCGGCGTGCGCGGCTGCGCGAGCCACGCTCGCGTTGTTCACGCGACCGTAACTCCGGAAACCGCGTGTCGCTGGCGGGGTGTCGGGGGCCGGACGTACGTTGTCCCCATCGGGCACCGCGCCCGATCGAAGCGGCCACAGTCGGTGCTTCGGGATCCGCTCCGTGGCCGCGTTCGAGGACAGGACCGGGCCCGTCGCGGCCCGGGGATGGAGTGGTCGTGACCTCTCAGAACGTCTCTCGCGGAGCACAGCAGCAGCACACCGCGGACTCGTCCACATCGGTCGCCCAGCGCACGTACGTGCTCGACACATCGGTGCTCCTCAGCGATCCGCGGGCCTTGTTCCGCTTCGCCGAGCACGCCGTGGTCCTGCCCGTGGTGGTCGTCAGCGAACTCGAGTCGAAGCGCAACGACCCGGAGATCGGGTACTTCGCCCGGCAGGCCCTCCGGCTGCTCGACGAACTGCGCATCGAGCACGAGCGGCTCGACTTCCCGATCGCGATCGGCGACGGCGGCTCGTTCCGCGTCGAACTGAACCACTCCAACCAGTCCGTCCTGCCGTCGGGCCTGCAGCTCGGCGACAACGACTCGCGCATCCTCGCCGTCGCGTCGAACCTGAAGAACGACGGACTCGACGTCGTCGTCGTGTCGAAGGACCTGCCGCTCCGGGTCAAGGCGTCGTCGATCGGCATGGCGGCCGAGGAGTACCGCGCCGAACTCGCGGTCGACTCGGGCTACACCGGCATCGCCGACCTGCAGGTCTCGGGCGAGCAGATGTCCGACCTGTACGAGAAGGAGGAGATCCGCTCCGCGAAGCTCGACGGGGTCCCGGTGAACACCGGGGTCGTCATCCACTCGGAGCGCGGATCGGCCCTCGGTCGCGTGCACGTCGCCGGAGCCGTCGCCCTGGTGCGCGGCGACCGCGAGGTCTTCGGACTCCGCGGACGCTCGGCCGAGCAGCGGCTCGCCATCGACGCCCTGCTCGACTCCGAGATCGGCATCGTCTCGCTCGGCGGCAGCGCCGGCACCGGCAAGTCGGCGCTCGCCCTGTGCGCCGGACTCGAGGCGGTGCTCGAACGGCAGCAGCACAAGAAGATCATGGTGTTCCGGCCGCTGTACGCCGTGGGTGGGCAGGACCTCGGCTTCCTGCCCGGCGATGCCGGCGAGAAGATGAACCCGTGGGCGCAGGCCGTCTACGACACCCTCGGTTCGGTGGTGTCGGACAACGTGCTCGACGAAGTGGTCGAGCGCGGCCTGATCGAGGTGCTGCCCCTGACGCACATCCGCGGCCGCTCCCTGCACGACGCCTTCGTGATCGTCGACGAGGCGCAGTCGCTCGAACGGAACGTGCTGCTCACGATGCTCTCCCGCATCGGTCAGAACTCGCGGGTGGTGCTCACCCACGACGTCGCGCAGCGCGACAACCTGCGGGTCGGTCGGCACGACGGGATCGCGTCGGTCATCGAGCGGCTCAAGGGGCACCCGCTGTTCGCGCACGTCACGCTGACGCGTTCCGAACGCTCCGCGATCGCCGCCCTGGTCACCGACCTGCTGGACTCGCCGGACCTGGCGTGAGGCGGGTCGAGCCGGCTCCTGACTGAGGGGAGGCCCGGTGCCAGCTGGCACCGGGCCTCCCGTCCGTCGTGGGGGTGCGTCAGGAGCGTCCCGCTAGTTCGGGTGGGTCATGCTGAGGACGTCGAGCGCCTCGTCGAGCTGTGCCTCGGTGACCTCGCCGCGCTCGACGTGGCCGAGGGCCACGACGGCGTCGCGCACGGTGATGCCCTCGGCGACGGCGTACTTCGCGACCTTCGCCGCTGCCTCGTAGCCGATGACCCGGTTGAGCGGGGTGACGATCGACGGCGAGGACTCCGCGAACGCGCGAGCACGCTCGAGGTTCGCCTGCAGCCCGTCGATGGTCTTGTCCGCGAGCACCCGCGAGCTGTTCGCCAGCAGCCGGATCGACTCGAGCAGCGCCGTGCCCATCACCGGGATGGCGACGTTGAGCTCGAACGCACCCGAGGCACCGGCCCAGGCGATGGTGGCGTCGTTGCCGATGACCCGGGCGCCGACCATCAGGGTGGCCTCGGGGATCACCGGGTTCACCTTGCCGGGCATGATCGAGGAGCCGGGCTGCAGGTCGGGGATGTGCAGCTCGCCCAGGCCGGTGTTCGGACCGGAGCCCATCCAGCGCAGGTCGTTGTTGATCTTCGTCAGGCTGACGGCGAGCACCTTGAGCGCACCGGAGGCCTCGACCAGGGCGTCACGCGCCCCCTGCGCCTCGAAGTGGTCGACGGCCTCGGTGATCGGCAGGTCGGTGTCGCTCGCGAGCTGGGCGATGACCCGCTGCGGGAAGCCCTTCGGGGTGTTGATACCGGTCCCGACCGCGGTGCCGCCGAGCGGGACCTCGGCGACGCGGGGCAGCGTCGCCTGCACACGCTCGATGCCCAGGCGGATCTGGCGTGCGTAGCCGCCGAACTCCTGCCCGAGGGTGACGGGCGTGGCGTCCATCAGGTGCGTCCGGCCGGACTTCACGGCGTCGGCCCAGAGCGTGGCCTTCGCTTCGAGGGACTCGGCGAGGTGCTCGAGGGCGGGCACGAGGGTGCGGAGGAGCGCCTCGGTCACGGCGACGTGCACGGAGGTGGGGAAGACGTCGTTCGACGACTGCGAGGCGTTGACGTGGTCGTTCGGGTGCACCGCCGAGCCCGCGATGTCGGACGCCAGTGTCGCGAGCACCTCGTTCATGTTCATGTTCGACGACGTGCCGCTGCCGGTCTGGTAGACGTCGACCGGGAACTGGTCGTGGTGCTGCCCGCCGATGATCAGGTCGGCCGCGCCCGCGATGGCGTCGGCGACGGCGGGTTCGACGATGCCGAGTGCACCGTTCACGACGGCCGCCGCACGCTTGATCCGTGCGAGCGCCACGATCTGCGCCGACTCGAGCCCGGTGCCCGAGATGGGGAAGTTCTCGACGGCGCGCTGGGTCTGGGCACGGTAGAGCGCCGACTTCGGCACCCGTACCTCGCCCATCGTGTCGTGCTCGATGCGGAACTCGGTCGCAGCGGTGTCGTTCGCAGTGGTGTCGGTCACGTCGTCGTGGTCCTTCCTGGGGTGCTCGCCGGTCGCGGTCGCGCCGGCCCGTGCCTGCGCCCCGGGGTCGCCGGGGCGGTCGTCGGGGTCGGGTGGGTCAGACCTGGCCGACGACGGTGTCGATGGTGACTTCTCCGGTGGCGAGGTCGTACGTCGCCCCGACGACCGCCAATCTACCCTTGGCCACGGCGTCGGAGACCGCGCCGGAGCGCTCGATCACCTGGCGGAGGGTGGCTTCGAGGTGTGCGGCGCCGACGGCTTCCTGCGGGAGCTCGGCGTCGGTGAGCCGGACCTTCTCGACGCTCGGGGCGATCGCATCGACGAGGGCCTGCAGGTGCGGGGCGGGGACGGGCTCACCGGAGCGCGCTGCCGCGACGGCACCGCACCGGGTGTGCCGGAGCACGACGACCAGGGGCGTGCCCAGGGCGACGACCGCGAACTCGATCGAGCCGAGCACGACGTCGTCGACGATCTGGCCGGCGTTGCGGATGGCGAACAGGTCACCGATGCCGGCGTCGAAGACGTGCTCGAACGGCACCCGCGAGTCCGAGCAGCCGAGGACGGTCGCGAACGGCGACTGCGATCCTTCGAGCTCGGTGCGGCGGTCCGGGTCCACGCGGCCCATCCGGCGCTTGTCGGCGGCGAATCGTGCGTTGCCGTCGACGAGCAGGCGCAGGGCGTCGGACGGGGTGGAGGCGGCGCGGTCGGGCATGGGGCTCCTCGGTTCGGGTGGGACGGGGTGGTGACTGACGGGGCGGTGCCCGTCGTCTACTCGGTCAGTTCTCGGGAGACGGCGGTCGCGACGGTCCGGAAGGCCTTGTCGTCGGCGGTTCCGGAGAGCACGATCGTGTTCTTGCCGAACGTCGAGACGAGTGAGTAGGCGTGGTTGCCGGCGTCGGTGCCCTCGGCGCGGCGGTCGTAGACGGTCCACTCCGTGTCACCGATCGTGCGGTCACCGGTGGACGGCCGCTGGTCGAGCTGGTTCGACACCCACGAGGCGTTGGCGTCGATGCCCTGCTGCACACCGAGGTACTGCTTGTCCGGCGTCACGAAGCCGACGGTCCAGACGTCCACGCCGTCGGTGGTCTTGCTCGCGAAGTCCGCGCGGTTGGCGCTGTAGCCGTTCGGCAGCGGCGGCGCGACCAGGGTGACGTCGTCGACGTTCGCCTTCGCCGCGATCTGCTGGTAGTCGACGGTGCGGTCCACGGTGGTGTCGGGCCGGACGACGACCGCCACCAGGAACAGCACGATGCCGAGTGAGGCGATGAGCGCGATGACCAGGTTGAACGCGGTCTGGTGCTGACGGCGGGCGGTCCGGGCGGCGTCCTTGCGAGCCCAGGTCTCCTCTGCCGTCTCGGGGCGACCGAGCTCGGCGACGATCGGGCGGCCGGTGGGGTCGGTCATCGCCCGGAGCCGTCCTGGGCGTCGCTGGCGGCACGGGCCGCGTCGAGCCGTGCACGGGCGCCGACGAGCCACTCTTCGCACCGGGCGGCGAGGGCTTCGCCCCGCTCCCAGAGCGCCAGCGAACGCTCGAGGGTCGCGGAGCCCTGTTCGAGCTCGCTCACGACGCGCACGAGTTCGTCGCGGGCAGCTTCGTAGCTCAGCGACTGGACGTCGGTCTGCTCGGGTTCCTGCTGGGATGGCACGGGTCGATCCTACCGAGCGTCCACCGACGATCCGCCGCTCGGACCCAGGCTGTGGAGAACACCCGTGGTGGTCAGGAGCCGTCCGGGCCGGGGCCGTCCGGTTCGAGCGTGCCCGTGGCCGTGCCGGCGCCGAGCGTGACGTGCACCGGCGTCGCTCCGGACAGGTCGTCCGTGCCGCGGACGACGCCCCCGTCGGCCCGCTGCACGATGGCGTACCCGCGGCGCAGGGTGTCGCGCGGTGAGAGTGCCCGGAGCCGAGCGGTCAGGTGCCCGACCTCGGAGTGCCCGCGCTCGAGCCGGCGGTCGAGCAGTTCGCGGGCGCGGGACAGGTCGCGGGCGACCTCTTCCGCACGGGTGTCGACGAGCCACGCGGTCGACGCCAGAGCCGGGCGCGACCGCAGCGCGGCGAGCCGGTCGGCCTCGACCGACAGCGTGTGCGAGAGCCGGAGCCCGAGTCGGGCGCGGGCCGCCCGGACGTTGGCGAGCTCCTCGGCAACGTCGGGCACGACCCGCTTCGCGGCGTCCGTGGGGGTCGAGGCGCGCAGGTCGGCGACCTCGTCGAGGATCGGGCGATCGGCTTCGTGCCCGATCGCCGAGACGATCGGGGTCGACGCAGCGGCCGCGGCACGGACGAGCCCTTCGTCGCTGAAGCCGAGCAGGTTCTGGAAGTCGCCGCCGCCACGGGCGATGATGATGACGTCGACCTCGGGGTCGGCGTCGAGCTCGAGGATCGCCGCCGTGACCTCGCCCATGGTCCGTTCGCCCTGCACCGCCGTGTGCACGGTGCGGAACTCCACATGGGGCCACCGCAGCTGCGCGTTGCGCTTGACGTCCTTCTCGGCGTCGGAGTCCTTGCCGGTGATCAGGCCGATGCGGTGCGGCAGGAAGGGCAGACGCTGCTTGCGGGACCGGTCGAACAGCCCTTCCTCGGCGAGGGTGCGGCGGAGGCGCTCGAGGCGTTCGAGCAGGTCACCGAGCCCGACGTGCTTCATCTCGACGACCTGCATCGTCAGTGAGCCGCCCTTGACCCAGTAGTTCGGCTTGAGCGCGGCGACGACCCGGTCGCCCTGCTTGATGTCCGCCGGCACCCGGGAGCGCACGCTCGACCAGATGGAGAACGACACGGTGGCGTCCACCTCGACGTCCTTGAGCTTGCCGTACACGTTGCCCCCGGCGACGTTCCACTGCGTGATCTCGCCCTCGACCCAGGCGGTGCCGAGCCGGTCGATCCAGTCGCGGAGCTTCGCGCCGAGGAGCGCCACGGGCCACGGGTTGTCGGCCGTCGGCGGGCCCTGTTCGATCGCCATGTCGCTCCTCGTCCTGCTGGGACGTCCATCGTGCCCGAGACCGGTGACAGGGGACGGACGTCGTGTTCTCCACAGGCACTCCACGCGCCCAGGTCGCGTGCGTGCCGCTCACCTATCATCGGGGACGTGACGATCACCAACGGCCACACGGTCCCGCTCGCCCCGCCGCGTGTGCACGCGGCACGGGGCAGACTGCGTGACGAACCGGTCGCCGGCCCCAAGAAGGTGCTGCTCGCGGCCCCCCGTGGTTACTGCGCCGGGGTGGACCGCGCGGTCGTGGCGGTCGAGAAGGCGTTGGAGCAGTACGGCGAGCCCGTCTACGTCCGCAAGCAGATCGTCCACAACGTGCACGTGGTGTCGACGCTCGAGCAGCGCGGTGCCGTCTTCGTCGACGACGTGGCAGAGGTCCCCCGGGGCTCGCACGTCGTCTTCAGCGCGCACGGTGTGTCGCCGGCCGTCGTCGCGGGCGCCGCCGAACGCGACCTGCACGCCATCGACGCCACCTGCCCCCTCGTCACCAAGGTCCACCGCGAAGCCACCCGGTTCGCCAAGGCCGAGCGCACCATCATCCTGATCGGCCACGCCGGCCACGAAGAGGTCGAGGGCACGATGGGGCACGCCCCGGACCGCACGATCCTGGTGAACGGCCCCGACGACGTCGCCGCACTGTCCGTCTCCGATCCGGACAACCTCGTCTGGCTGTCGCAGACCACGCTCAGCGTCGACGAGACGATGGAGACCGTGCGGCTGCTGCGCGAGAAGTTCCCGGCCATCCAGGACCCCCCGTCGGACGACATCTGCTACGCCACGCAGAACCGCCAGGTCGCGATCAAGAAGGTCGCGCCCGGTGCCGACCTGGTGATCGTCGTCGGCTCGGCGAACTCGTCGAACAGCGTCCGCCTGGTCGAGGTCGCGCTCGAGCACGGTGCCCGCGCCGCTCACCGTGTCGACTACGCGGAGGAGATCCAGCAGGAGTGGCTCGACGGTGTCGAGACGGTCGGCGTGACGAGCGGTGCGTCCGTGCCGGAAGAACTCGTGGCCGAGGTGCTCGAACAACTCGCCGACGCCGGCTACGCCGCCGTCGAAGAGGTCGTCACCGCACACGAGGACCTGATGTTCTCGCTCCCCAAGGAGCTCCGCACCGACGCCTCGGGCAACCCGACGCGCGCGCTCGGCGGGCGTCGGGCATGAGCGGCTCGGACGGCTGGTCCTCGGTCCCGCGTCGCGACCCGGCGGACCACGGTGACGCCGGTGCTGGTGCCGGCCAGGAGGCCCGGGGTGCGTCCCCGACGGCGGCCGCCGGTCCCGCGAGCGGTCGGCCCCAGGGCCGTCCCGCCCCCGGGTACGGCGAGTACGCGCCCGAGGGCTGGGTGAACCCGGTCCTCATCGAGCAGGAACGCCAGGAGCGGGAGCGTCAGGCACGGGAGCGGCAGGACCAGGCCCCCGCCACCGGCGTGCGCGACGCTGCTCCTCGCGACCGCTCCGGCGGCGACCGCACTGGTACGGATGCTCGCTCCGGTGCAGTCCCTGCCGGGGCGCAGCGGTCGATGGTCCGCAGCCGGTTCGGTCGCACACCGGTTGACTTCGTGCTCACCGTCGGGCTGCTCGCCTTCGGACTGGTCTCCGTGGTGCAGTCCCTCTCGGTGGGCGAGGTCGCCTCCACCGTGCGGCGCACCCTCGAGACCCAGTACACGGCGCTGAACGACCCGAGTGCCCTGAGCACGGCGGCCGCCATCGCCGCGATCACCAACGTGGTCGTGTTCGCCCTGGTTGCCTGGTGGTCCATCCGCCGGCTCCGGGCACGGAGGCGGACGTTCTGGGTGCCGCTGGTCGGAGCCGTCGTCGCCACGGCGATCAGCACGATCGCGTTCGTCGTCGTGGTCATGCAGGACCAGGCATTCGTCGACTTCATGCTGCGCCAGTCCGGCGCCTGACCGCCTGACCGCGGGGTTGTTCGCGCCGCCGGCCTCCGCGCGCCGAGTGGTCGCAACACGCCGCGGCCCCGCCGTCGAGTGGTCACGAAGTGTCGTCTGGCACCGACTCGACCGACACTTCGTGACCCCTCGGCCCTGCGCGTGCGGGGAGTCGTGATCACCCCAGCCAGCCGACGCCGGCCGGAGGTCAGCCGGCCAGGAAGGCGGCGACCGCTCCGTGCAAGGCAGCCAGGTCGTCGACGTGCACGAGCTCCCGGATCGAGTGCATCGACAGCAGTCCGACGCCGATGTCGATCGTCGGGATCCCGAGCCGGGTCGCCGCGATCGGGCCGATGGTCGAGCCGCCGGGGATCGTGTTCACGTTGACGAACGGCTGCCACGACACACCGGCGGTCTCGCACGCGGCTGCCCAGACGGCCTCGCCCTTCGCCTCGGTCATGTAGCGCTGGTTCGCGCTGATCTTCAGCAGCGGTCCGGCTCCCGGGCGCGGTCGGTTCGTCGGGTCGTGCTTCTCCGGCTGGTTCGGGTGCACCAGGTGCCCGGCGTCGCTCGACAGCAGCCACGACGCACGGAAGGCCCGGGCCGCTTCGGAGCGGGTGGCGCCGAGGCCCTCCTGCACACGGCCGAGGACGTCCTCGAGGAACGGACCACCGGCACCGGACGGCGTCGACGACCCGATCTCCTCGTGGTCGAACGCCGCGAACACCGGGATGTGGTCACCGTCGGTCGGCGCGTCGACGATGCCCCGGAGTCCGGCGTGCACGCTCGTCAGGTTGTCCATCCGGCCGGACGCCAGGAACTCGCGCTCGATGCCGATCCGGGCCGGCACCTGGGTGTCGGCGAGGAACAGGTCCCACGACACGGCACCATCGCCGAGCCGGGCGAGCAGCCACTCCACGACAGCGGTCCCACCGGCGTCGCCATCGACCCCGACGATCGGCAGGGTGTGGCGCTGGCGGTCGATCTCCTTGCCGTCGTTGACCCCGCGGTCGAGGTGGATCGCGAGGTTCGGGATGCGGGCGACGGCGTCCGTGCTGACGAGCCGCACGCTGCCGTCGGCGTCGACGACCCGGCCGGCGATCCGCAGGTCGCGGTCGAACCAGGTCGACAGGAGCGCGCCGCCGTAGACCTCGACGTTCAGCTGCTCCCAGCCGCCCGTGCGGACGCCGGGGTTCGGCTTCACGCGGAAGCCGGGGGAGTCGGTGTGGGCGCCGAGGATCCGGAACGGCGTCGTCGGGCCGGCACCGTCGGGCAGGCGCCACGCGATGACGGCGCCGTCGCGGACCACCACGTACGCACCGGACTCGGTCGGCCAGGCGTCGAGTTCGGACAGCTCGGTGAACCCGGCAGCGACGAGACGGTCACGGGTCGCCGCCGCCGCGTGGAACGCGGTGGGCGACTCGGTGACGAACTGGGCGAACTCGGAGGCGATGGCGTCGACGGTCACCCGTCCATCGTGGCACGCGGTGGAGACGACCCGACGCAGAACGGGGCGCGTCCGTCGGACGCACCCCGTTCCTCCAGGCCGGTGGACCCGACCCGACGGATCTGCTCAGCCCTGGGTGTGACCAGCGGAGCCGAGGACCTTCGCGGCCTCGCCGACGCGAGCCGCCATGGCGGTCTCGGCGACCTTGCCCCAGGCACGGGGGTCGTACTGCTTCTTGTTGCCGACCTCGCCGTCGATCTTCAGGACGCCCTCGTAGTTCCGGAACATCGAGTCGGCGATCGAGCGGGTGAACGCGTACTGCGTGTCCGTGTCGATGTTCATCTTGATGACGCCGTTGCGGACGGCCTCGTGGATCTCGTCGTCGGTCGAGCCGGAGCCGCCGTGGAAGACGAGGTCGAGGGGGTTCTCGCCGGTGCCGTGCTTCGCCGCGACCGACGCCTGGATCTCGCCGAGGAGCTCGGGGCGGAGCTTGACGTTGCCCGGCTTGTAGACGCCGTGCACGTTGCCGAAGGTGAGCGCCGCGATCCAGCGGCCCTTGTCACCCAGGCCGAGTGCGTCGACGACCTTCTCGACGTCGTTCGGGGTGGTGTAGAGCGCGTCGTTCGTGCCCTCGTGCTGGACGCCGTCCTCTTCGCCGCCGACGACGCCGATCTCGACCTCGAGGATCGCGTTGATGTTCCGCGTCTTCTCGATCATGGTCTTTGCGATCTCGATGTTCTCGTCGAGCGGCACGGCTGAACCGTCCCACATGTGCGACTGGAAGATCGGGTTGCGACCCTGCCGGACCTCTTCCTCGCTCGCCGCGATGAGCGGCAGGACGAAGCCGTCGAGGGCGTCCTTCGGGCAGTGGTCGGTGTGCAGCGCGACCGTGATGTCGTAGTTCTTGGCGACCTCGTGGGCGAACTTCGCCATCGCCAGGGCACCCGCTGCGCGGTTCTTGATGGTGTGGCCGGCGAAGTAGTCGGCACCGCCCGTCGTGACCTGGAGGATGCCGTCGGAACCGGCTTCCTGCAGGCCCTGGAGGACCGCGTTGATGGTCTGCGAGGAGGAGACGTTGACCGCGGGGTACGCGAACTTGCCCGCCTTCGCGCGTTCGATCATCTCGGCGTACTGTTCCGGCGTTGCGATGGGCACGTGGATCTCCTTCGACTTCGGTGATGTCCCCGCCGATCGTAGTCAGAAGCTCTGGGCCCCGACCGCCGGTTCCGGTGCGACGCGCCAGCGGCGCACCGGCCGTGCCGGTCGGGGAGGTGCGGTCCGGGTTACGCGGTCGGCTCACGTCCGGCGTGCACATGCGTGCACGGGCCCGGTGTCCGGACCGCGGGTCGGCCGCCGGTCGGTAGGCTCGGGTCGTGACTCCCACTACGGAAACCGGCTCCCTGTTCCTCCAGCCCGACCGCAACCTCGCGCTCGAGCTCGTGCGTGCGACGGAGGCCGCCGCGATCCGTGCGCAGCCGTGGGTCGGGCGTGGTGAGAAGAACCTCGCCGACGGTGCTGCGGTCGACGCGATGCGCAAGTTCCTCGGCACGGTGAACTTCGACGGCGTCGTCGTCATCGGCGAGGGCGAGAAGGACAACGCCCCGATGCTCTACAACGGCGAGCACGTCGGCAACGGGCACGGCCCGGCTTGCGACATCGCGGTCGACCCGATCGACGGCACCTCGCTCACCGCCGCCGGCCGCCAGAACGCCATCTCCGTCATGGCCGTCTCGGACCGCGGTTCGATGTACGACCCCTCCGCCGTCTTCTACATGGACAAGATCGCCGCCGGCCCCGAGGGTCGCGGTGTCCTGGACCTCGAGAAGCCGATCGGTGACAACATCCGCGCGCTGGCGAAGGCCAAGGGCAAGGACCTCGAGGACATGGTCGTCGCCGTGCTCGACCGTCCGCGCCACGACGAGCTGATCCGCGCCATCCGCGCGACCGGTGCCGGCACGCGACTGCTGCTCGACGGTGACGTCGCCGGTGGCATCGCCGCCGCCCTGCCCGGCTCGACCATCGACATGTGCGTCGGTGTCGGCGGCACCCCCGAGGGCATCATCACGGCGTGCGCGATCAAGGCGCTCGGCGGCGTGATCCTCGGCAAGCTCCAGCCGAAGGACGACGAGGAGCGCGAGCGCGCCATCGCCGCCGGCCACGACCTGGACAAGGTCCTCGACCAGGACGACCTGGTGACGGGTGACAACACGTTCTTCGTCGCCACCGGCGTCACCGACGGCGTCCTGGTCGACGGCGTGCGTCGTTCGCGCGGCGTCATCCACACCGACTCGCTCGTGCTCCGCTCGCGCTCGAACACGATCCGCCGCATCCAGGCGGACCACCGTGCGGAGAAGTGGTTCTGATCCGCACGCGGTCCTGATCGGCGCGGATCCGCGCTGCACCACTGCAACCCGTCCGAACCACGCGATCCCGTGGTTCGGACGGGTTTCCGTTGTGCCGTGCGGTGCGGTGCGGTGCGCCGCTGCGCCGCTGCGCCGGACGTCGCGCTGCGCTGCGCTCCGCCGTCAGTCCTCGTCGACGGCGCCGACGAGCTCCGGGGCCGTGAGCAGCCGCGGCTCGTCCTCGATCGACGCCGGGTCCGCGATCACCTTCGACTCGTCGAGCAGCGACAACCGACGGGCACTCGGCAGGACCTGGCGTTCGAGCGACCCGACGAAGCGGTTGTAGTCGACGACGGAGCCCCGGATCGAGCGGCCGAGCTTGTCGACGTGCCCCGCCATCGTGGACAGCCGGCCGTAGAGCTCGCGGGAGACCTTGAAGAGCTCGTGCGCCTCTTGCGACACGACGTCCTGCTGCCACGAGAACGCCACGGTCTTCAGCACGGACCACAGGGTCACGGGTGAGGCGAGTGCGATGCGCTTGCGGAAGGCGTGGTCGAGCAGGCCGGGGTCGGCGGCGAGGGCGCTCGAGATGAGCGACTCGGACGGGATGAAGGCGACGGTGAGCTCGGGGGAGGCGTCGTAGCCGGTCCAGTACTCCCGTGCGGCGAGGGCGTCGACGTGCGCGCGGAGCGCCTTGACGTGCTGGGCGATGAGCTGGTCGCGTCGTGCTGCCTCGGCACCGGTGGCGGTCGCCGGGATCTCGGCTGCTTGCAGGTAGGCGCTGAACGGCACCTTGGCATCGACGGCGATGGTCTTGCCGCCGGGGAGGTGCACGACCATGTCCGGGCGGGCGGAGCCGACGGCGGTGGTGACGGAGGACTGCACGTCGAAGTCCACCCGTTCGAGCAGCCCGGCGGCCTCGACCACGTTGCGCAGCTGCGTCTCGCCCCAGACGCCGCGCGTGCTGTTCGACGACAGGGCGCTGGCCAGGGTGTCGGCGGTGGCGCGCAGGCGCTCTTCCGACTCGGCGGCCGACCGGAGCTGTGCCGACAGCGCGCCGTACTGCTCGCTCCGGGACTGCTCGAGCTCGGCGATCTTCGTGCGCATCACGTCGAGCGTCTGCGCCACGGGGCTGAGCGCCGAGAGCACCTTGGACTCGTTCTGGTTGCGCGCTGCGTCGACGCCGTGCATGCGCTGCACCAGGTGCTCGAGTTCGGCGGAGCGCCGTTCGAGCGAGTCGACCTGGCGGCGGTACTGCGTGTCCTGGGCGTCGAGGCGTTCCTCGGCGTCACGCCGCACCGCCTCGAGCTGACCGCGCAGGGCCTCGGCCGTCGCGCGGGCCGACGCGGCGTCGACGCCCGCGCGCGAGCGGGCGAGCGACCAGGCGACGACCGCACCGACGGCGATGCCGATCACGAGACCGATGACCAGGGCGAGGATCTGCATGTCGCGACCCTGGCAGAACCCACCGACACCGCGCCTCCCGGCCCACCGGCGCGCCCCGCAGGACCGGCGTGACCGGCGCCACGCGACGCGCGTGACGGACCTCGGAATCCATGTCATGACATTAGGGCAAACAGGGTGTACAGTCGTGATCGTCCGCCGATGAAGCCGCACGGAAGGTCCACCGCGTCGCATGACGAACCAAGCCCCCCACGCCTACGACGTGATCACGATGGGACGCGTCAGCGTCGACATCTACCCGCAGCAGACCGGCCCGCTCGAGGACGTCTCGACCTTCTCGAAGTCCGTCGGCGGCAGCGCCACGAACGTCGCCATCGCCGCTGCTCGCCACGGAGCGGACGCCGCGGTCATCACCCGGACGGGCAACGACCCCTTCGGCCGGTACATCGCCCGCACGCTGCCCGAGTACGGCGTCGCGAACGCCTTCGTCGAGACGGTCGAGGGGCTGAACACCCCCGTCGCCTTCTGCGAGATCTTCCCGCCGGACGACTTCCCGCTCTACTTCTACCGGGCCCCGAAGGCGCCGGACCTGATGATCACGGCGAAGTCCCTGCCGCTGCACGAGATCGAGCGCGCGAAGATCTTCTGGACCACGGTGACCGGCCTCAGCGAGGAGCCGAGCCGACAGGCGCACCACGTGGCGTACGAAGCCCGGTCCGCCGTGCAGAACAGCACGAAGACCCACACCGTGCTGGACCTGGACTACCGGTCGATGTTCTGGTCGAGCCCCGAGGCCGCGACGCGCGAGGTCGCGATCGCCCTCGAGCACGCCACCGTCGCCGTCGGCAACCGCGAGGAGTGCGAGGTGGCGGTGGGGGAGACCGACCCGGTCCGCGCCGCTGACGCCCTGCTCGACCGCGGGGTCGAGATCGCGATCGTCAAGCAGGGGCCGAAGGGCGTGCTGGCGAAGACCCGGGACGAGTTCGTCGAGTTCCGTCCGCACCACATCGACGTCGTGAACGGGCTCGGCTCGGGCGACGGTTTCGGCGGTGCACTGACCCACGGACTGCTGCAGGGCTGGAGCCTCGCGCGGATCCTGGCGTTCTGCAACGCCGCCGGCGCGATCGTCGCGACGCGGTTCGAGTGCTCGACGGCGATGCCGACGAGCGACGAGATCGAACAGTTCCTGACCGACAACCCGGCCGAGGGCACGACGCACACGGGTGAGGCGCACACGGGTGAAACGAACACGGGTGAGACGAACACCGAGGAGAAGACCCATGCCTGAGCTCAGCCCCGCTGACTTCCAGCGCCTCCGCGACATCCGTGCCGGCCAGCCCGACCTGGTGCGTGCCACGCTCGACGCCCGCCACAAACGCTCCCTGCTCGCCGACGACGGCAAGCTCTTCATCGTCGCCGCCGACCACCCCGCACGCGGTGCACTTGCGGTGCGCGACGACGAGTCCGCGATGGCGGACCGCTACGACCTGCTCGAGCGGCTCGTCACGGCCCTCGGCCGGCCGGGGGTCGACGGCGTGCTCGGCACCCCCGACATCCTCGAGGACCTCGCACTGCTCGGCGCCCTCGACGGCAAGGTCGTCGTCGGGTCGATGAACCGCGGCGGACTGCGCGGCGCGACCTTCGAGATGGACGACCGGTACACGGCGTACTCGGCGCAGGCCATCAAGGACTCCGGGCTCGACTTCGCCAAGCTGCTGGTGCGCATCGCCCTGGAGGACTCGGGCACCGCGCCGACGCTCGAGGCCACGGCCCGCGCCGTCAGCGAGGCCGCGGCACTCCAGCTGCCGATCATGCTCGAGCCGTTCATGTCGGAGTGGCGGGACGGCCGGGTCGTCAACGACCTGTCGGCAGATGCCGTGATCACCTCGATGGCGATCGCTGCGGGCCTCGGCGAGTCCAGCGCCTACAGCTGGCTCAAGATCCCCGTCGTCGACGACATGGAGCGCGTGATGGCGGCGACGACGCTGCCGACGCTGCTGCTCGGCGGCGACCCGGCTTCGCGCCCGCTGGAGACGTACGCCAAGTGGGCTGACGCCCTGGCACTGCCCGGCGTCCGCGGCCTGGTCGTCGGACGCACCCTGCTCTACCCCTCGGACGGCGACGTTGCCGCCGCCGTGGACGTGGCCGCCGGTCTCGTCCACAGCCAGGAGGCCCGGGGCGGGTTCTCCACAGATGCCCACGACCCAGCCGCTCGGCTCGCGGGCGCCACCACCATGGACTCGTCCATCTCGGAAGGAAGCAACGCATGACGCTCACCGACACGACCACCACCACGGTCGGGCACTGGATCGACGGCAGGCGCGTCGAATCCGCGTCGGGCAACACCGCCCCCGTGTACGACCCGGCGCTCGGCGTCGCGACGAAGCAGGTCGCCCTGGCCGACGAGTCCGAGATCCAGGCGGCCATCGGCAGCGCCAAGGCGGCGTTCCCCGGTTGGAGCAACCTGTCACTGGCCAAGCGTCAGGCGATCCTGTTCTCGTTCCGCGAGATCCTGAACCGCGACAAGGCCGAGCTGGCCGAGATCATCACGAGCGAGCACGGCAAGGTCATCGACGACGCCCTGGGTGAGATCGCCCGTGGGCAAGAGGTCGTGGAGCTCGCCACCAACATCCCGAGCCTGATGAAGGGCGAGTTCTCCGACCAGGTCTCGACCGGCATCGACGTCTACTCGATCCGCCAGCCGCTCGGCGTCGTGGGCATCATCAGCCCGTTCAACTTCCCGGCGATGGTGCCGCTCTGGTTCCTGCCGATCGCGATCGCCGCGGGCAACACCGTCGTGCTGAAGCCGAGCGAGAAGGACCCGTCGGCCGCCATCTGGCTCGCCGAGAAGTTCAAGGAGGCCGGGCTGCCCGACGGCGTCTTCAACGTGCTCAACGGCGACAAGCTGTCCGTCGACGGCCTGCTCACCAACGACGACGTCGAGTCGATCTCGTTCGTCGGCTCCACGCCCATCGCGCAGTACGTCTACGAGACCGGCACGAAGCACGGCAAGCGCGTGCAGGCCCTCGGCGGCGCGAAGAACCACATGCTCGTCCTGCCGGACGCCGACCTCGACCTGGTCGCCGACAACGCGATCAACGCCGGCTTCGGTTCGGCCGGCGAACGCTGCATGGCGATCTCGGTCGTCGTTGCCGTCGAGCCGGTGGCGGACGAGCTCATCCAGAAGATCAAGGACCGCGCGGCGACCCTGCGCATCGGCGACGGTCGTCGCGGGTGCGACATGGGGCCGCTCGTCACGAAGCAGCACCGTGACAAGGTCGCCTCGTACATCGAGGTCGCAGAGCAGGACGGTGCGGTGGTTGTGGTGGACGGCCGCACCGTCCGACCCGACGGCGACGAGAACGGCTTCTGGTTGGGCCCGACGCTGATCGACCAGGTGCCCACCACGAGCCGCGTCTACACCGAGGAGATCTTCGGTCCGGTGCTGAGCGTCGTGCGGGTCGCCACCTACCAAGAGGGCCTCGAGCTCATCAACTCCGGCGCGTACGGCAACGGCACGGCCATCTTCACGAACGACGGTGGCGCCGCCCGGCGGTTCCAGCGCGACGTGCAGGTCGGCATGATCGGCATCAACGTCCCGATCCCGGTGCCGGTCGCCTACTACTCGTTCGGCGGCTGGAAGAACTCGCTGTTCGGTGACCACAAGGCCTACGGTGCCGACGGCGTGAGCTTCTTCACCCGTCAGAAGGCGATCACGAGCCGGTGGCTCGACCCGTCGCACGGCGGCATCAACCTCGGCTTCCCGTCGAACAACTGACCCGCAGCATGGCGAACGAACAGCACCAGCACGACCACGACCAGTGGTTCATCCCGGCGGGCTCCCGGCCCGAGGCAGGCTGGACCGACGTGGTCGACGGTCGCATCGAGGGGTGGGCGCACACCGGGCTCCGGACCGGCGCGCTGACCGACGGAGGCGAGTTGCGCCTCCCGGCCGACGCCGTGGAGCGCATCGTCGTGCCGCTCGCCGGGTCGTTCCACGTGGCCCACTCGGGCGATGCCGGCGACGGCGAGCAGGCCCTGCAGGGGCGGGGGAGCGTCTTCGACGGCCCGACCGACGTCCTGTACCTGGGCTCGGGGTCCGCGGCCACCATCACCGGCAGCGGGCGGTTCGCCGTCGCGGAAGCCCCCACCGACACCGTCAAGCCGACCACCTACGTGGCCCGGCCGGACGTGCCGGTGGAGCTCCGCGGCGCTGGGCAGTCGAGTCGTCAGGTGCACAACTTCGGCACGCCGGCCGCGCTCGACGCCGTCAAGTTCATCGTGTGCGAGGTCATCACGCCGGCTGGCAACTGGTCGTCGTACCCGCCGCACAAGCACGACACGAACGTGCCCGGGTCGGAGTCCAACCTCGAGGAGATCTACTACTACGAGGCAGCGGTGTCCCGCGGGCTCGAGTCGATCGCTCCCGAGGCCTCCGACCCGTTCGCCCTGCACCGCACGTACGCCTCGGACGACCGTGTCATCGACGAGTTCCGGCAGGTCCGGACCGGTGACATCGCCCTGGTGCCGTACGGCTGGCACGGCCCGGCGGTCGCCGCTCCGGGCTACGACATGTACTACCTCAACGTGATGGCCGGGCCGGACCCGGAGCGCGTCTGGAACATCACCGACGACCCGGCCCACGGGTGGGTCCGGCAGGCGTGGGCATCGGAATCGATCGACCCACGACTGCCCTACGAAAGGAAGCAGGCGTGACCACCACCACGCGGAAGATGACCGTCGGCCAGGCACTCGTCGAGTTCCTGGCCAACCAGTGGACCGTCGACGGCGACGTCCGCGAACGCACCATCCCGGGGATCTTCGGCATCTTCGGGCACGGCAACGTCGCCGGGGTCGGTCAGGCCATCAAGCAGCTCCACGTCGAGCAGCCCGGGCTGCTGCCGTACCACCAGGCCCGCAACGAGCAGGCCATGGTGCACGAGGCCGTCGGCTTCGCCCGCATGCACCGCCGCCGTGCGACCTACGCGTCGACGGCATCGGTGGGCCCGGGTGCCGCCAACATGCTGACCGCCGCGGCGCTGGCCACGACGAACCGGCTGCCGGCACTGCTGCTGCCGTCGGACACCTTCGCCACGCGCACCACGGACCCGGTGCTCCAGCAGATCGAGCTGCCGCACGACACGTTGCTGCAGGTCACCGATGCCTTCCGGCCGCTGTCGCGCTACTTCGACCGCGTGGAGCGTCCGGAGCAGCTCTTCTCGATCGCCCTCGCCGCGATGCGGGTCCTGACCGACCCGGCCGAGACCGGTGCGGTGACGATCGCCCTACCCGAGGACGTCCAGGCCGAGGAGTTCGACGTGCCCGTCGCGTTCCTGCAGCCGCGCGAGTGGCACATCCGCCGTCCGCTGCCCGAGCGCGGTCCGCTCGAGCGTGCGGTGGCCGCGGTCCGTGCCGGCAAGCGTCCGGTCATCGTGGCCGGCGGCGGGGTGCTGTACTCCGACGCCGCCGACGAACTCCGCGCCTTCGTCGAGGCCACCGGGATCCCGGTCGGCACGTCGCAGGCCGGTGGCGGGTCCCTGGTCTGGGACCACCCGCAGTACCTCGGTGGGATCGGTGCGACCGGCACCGCGGCCGCCAACGCGATCGCCGCCCAGGCCGACGTCGTCATCGGGATCGGCACCCGCTACAGCGACTTCACCACGGCGTCGCGCACCGCGTTCCAGAACCCGGACGTCACGTTCGTCAACGTCAACGTGGCCGCGTTCGACGCCTACAAGCACGGTTCGCAGCTGCCGCTGATCGCGGACGCCCGGGAGGCGCTGGTCGCCCTGACGGAGTCGCTCACGTCGGACACGGCGTACGTCGTCGAGCCCGCCTACGCGTCCGAGATCGCCTCGCTGAAGGCGGCGTGGGACGCCGCCGTCGACGGCGCGTTCGCGGCGTCCGGCGCGGACCTGCCCGGCCAGCCCGAGATCATCGGCGCCGTGCAGTCGGTGTCCGACCCGCGCGACGTCGTGATCCAGGCGGCGGGCTCGCTGCCCGGCGACCTGCACAAGCTCTGGCGGGTCCGCGACGAGCTCGGGTACCACGTCGAGTACGCGTTCTCGTGCATGGGCTACGAGATCGCCGGCGGCATCGGTGTCCGACGCGGAGCTCCGGACCGCGACGCGATCGTGATGGTCGGTGACGGCAGCTACCTCATGCTGCACACCGAGCTTGTCACCGCCGTGGCCGAGGGCATCAAGATCATCGTCGTGCTCATCCAGAACCACGGGTACGCGTCGATCGGGCACCTGTCCGAGACCGTCGGCTCCGAGCGCTTCGGCACGAAGTACCGCTACCTCGACGAGACCGAGTCGTTCGAGAACGGCGAGCCCCTGCCCGTCGACCTCGCCGCCAACGCCCGCTCGTACGGCGTCGACGTCATCGAGGTGCACCCCGGTCCGGACAGCATCGAGGACCTGAAGGCCGCGCTGCGTCAGGCGAAGGCGAACGACCACACCACCCTGGTGCACATCAACTCCGATCCGCTGGTCTACGCCCCCGAGGGCGACGGCTGGTGGGACGTGCCGGTCGCGCAGACCTCCACCCTCCCCAGCACCCAGGCCGCCCGCGCCGAGTACGAGCAGCAGGTCGCCACGCAGCGTCCGCTGCTCGGCTGAACCGTTCACGAGACAGAAAGCGACAGCGACGTCATGACCGACACCGCCACCCCCATCGGCAGCCCCGCCACCGACGCGGCGCCCGCCTCGATCCGTATCGGCACCGCCCCGGACTCGTGGGGCGTCTGGTTCCCGGACGACCCGAAGCAGGTGCCGTGGCAGCGCTTCCTCGACGAGGCGTCCGCCGCCGGGTACGAGTGGATCGAGCTCGGCCCGTACGGGTACCTGCCGACCGACCCGTCGCAGCTGTCCGACGAGCTCGAGTCCCGCGGGCTCAAGCTGTCTGCGGGCACGGTCTTCACCGGTTTCCACAAGGGCGAGGACCAGTTCCAGCGTGCGTGGGACCAGGCCGTCGCGGTCGCCGGTCTGGCAGCGAAGCTCGGCGCCGAGCACCTGGTGACGATCCCCGACCTGTGGCGCTCGGACGCCACCGAAGAGGTGCTCGAGGCGCGCACGCTCACCGACGAGCAGTGGGAGCGACTCGGCAAGGGCCACGACCAGCTCGGCAAGGCGCTGCTCGAGGAGTACGGCGTCCACCAGCAGTTCCACACCCACGCGGACAGCCATGTCGGCACCTACAAGGAGACCGTGCGGTTCCTCGAGGTCACGAACCCCGAGTACACGAACCTCTGTCTCGACACCGGCCACTTCGCCTACTACGGCGGCGACAACCTCAAGCTCATCGCCGCCCACCCGGAGCGCATCGGCTACCTGCACCTCAAGCAGGTCGACACCGACCTGCTGTTCGACGTGCTCAAGAACGACGTGCCGTTCGCGACCGCCGTGTCGCAGGGCATCATGACCGAGCCGCCGCACGGCACCCCGGAGCTCGCCCCGATCATCGAGGCCGTTGCCGCGATCAACCCGGACGTCTTCGGCATCGTCGAGCAGGACATGTACGGCTGCTCCGTCGACGCCCCCGGCCCGATCGCCGAGCGCACCTTCCAGCACATCTTCGGCTCGACCTCGGCCGCCCGCGCCTCCTGACGCGCCGTCCACGCAGCGTCAACGAACCCCAGGAGAACACCACCATGACCACCACGCAGAACCTCCGCGTCGCCGTCGTCGGCGCCGGCATGATGGGCGCCGACCACGTCCGCCGCATCACCGCCAAGATCTCGAACGCCGACGTCGTCGCCGTCGTCGAGCCCGATCAGACTCGTGCCGCCGCGGCAGCCGCCCTGGCCCCCGGCGCGATCACCGCCGCGTCCTTCGATGAGGCACTCGAGCAGACCGAGATCGACGCCGTCATCATCGCGACGCCGGGCTTCCTGCACGAGCCGATCCTGGTGACCGCGCTCGAGCGCGGGCTCACCGTCCTGTGCGAGAAGCCGCTGACGACCAGCGCTGAGGACTCCCTGCGCATCGTGGAGCTGGAGCAGCAGCACGCCGCCCGACCCGTGATCCAGGTCGGCTTCATGCGCCGGTTCGACTCCGGGTACCAGGAGCTCAAGGCGCTGCGCGAGTCGGGGGCGAACGGCGCCCTGCTCGCCCTGCACCACGCGCACCGCAACCCGACGACACCGCCCAACTTCAGCGAGTCGATGCTCATCCACGACTCGGTGATCCACGAGATCGACATCATCCCGTTCCTGACCGGCGAAGCGATCACGAGCGTCGAGGTGAAGAAGCCGCGGAAGAACTCCCTCGCGCCGGCCGACCTGCCCGAGCCGCAGTTCGTCCTGTTCACCACCGAGTCGGGCACCATGGCGATCGTCGAGATCAACGTCAACGCCCAGTTCGGCTACCAGGTCACCACCGACGCCGTGTTCGAGTCCGCTGTCGCCTCCATCGGCCGCGACACCTCGCTCTCGCTCGTCGCAGCCGGAGCGACCTCGCAGGGCGTCACGCCGTCCTTCAAGGAGCGTTTCGCCGCCGCTTACGACGAAGAGGTCCAGCGCTGGGTCGACGCTGCCCGGACCGGCGGCATCGACGGGCCGAGTGCCTGGGACGGCTACACGGCCTCCGTCGTCGCCGAGGTCGCGGTCCGCGCCCAGCAGTCCGGCGCGCACGAAGTGGTCGAGTACGCGGTCACGAAGCCGTCGTTCTACGACGAGACGAGCGACGCGACGAGCGACGAGACCGCCGCGCTCGCCGGGGCCTGATCGATGCCGAAGATCGCGCTCGACCCGACCCCGTTCCACCACGACCTGTCGCTGCTCGAGTTCCCGCGCAAGGTGGCGGAGCTCGGCTACGAGTACCTGCAGCTCACCCCGCACCAGGACTTCATCCCTTTCTACCGGCACCCCAAGGCCGACGACGACCTGGTCGACGCGTTCGCCGCGGCCTGCCGTGACGCCGGGGTCCAGGTGGCGAGCGTGCTGCCGGTGCTGCGCTGGTCGGGCCCGGACGAGGACGCCCGACAGGCTGCGGTGCGCAAGTGGAAGCGGGTCATCGAGATCACGAAGCGCCTCGGTGTGGACACCATCAACACGGAGTTCTCCGGCCGCCCCGAGCGTGCTGAGGAGTCCGAGGACCAGTTCTACCGGTCGATGGAGGAACTGCTGCCGATCATCGAGGACGCCGGCATCCGTGTGCTCATCGACCCCCACCCCGACGACTTCGTCGAGGACGGGCTCGAGGCGCTCCGGGTGATCCGCGGCCTGAACTCGAAGCACGTCGGCTTCGTCTACGTCGCCTGCCACACGTTCCACTACGGCGGCAACATGGACGAGATCATCGACGCCGCCGGTGACTCGCTGCAGCTGGTCCACGTCGCCGACGCGTACGACCACCGTCGCTCGCACGGCCTGCGGTACATCACGAATCCGCCCGGCAACCCGGTCCGCGTGCACCAGCACCTGCCGGTCGGCCAGGCGGACGTCGACTTCGACGCCTTCTGGGCGGCACTCGACCGGGTCGGTTTCTCGGCGCGCGAGGACACCGTCGCGGTCTCGAGCGTCTTCGCCGAGGACGAGAACGCCGACGCGGTGTCGCGGTTCCAGCTCGACACGATCACGAAGGGACTCCAACGATGACCACCACCCTCGAGACGCAGGCGTCCACCGCCGCCGACTCCCGTCCCGTCACCCTGCAGGCCGCGGAGCAGACCCCGACCGCCCTGTGGAACGACTCCGCCGACCCGCGCGAACTGTCGACCGCCATCCACGAGTACGGCGCCGTCGGTGCGACCTGCAACCCGGTGATCGCGTACACCTGCATCCAGCAGGACCCGGACACCTGGGTCCCGCGCATCCGCGAGATCGCCGAGGAGTACCCGACGGCGGGGGAATCCTGGATCGGCTGGAAGGCCGTCGAGGAGCTCTCCATCGCCGCCGCGGCGCAGCTGCTGCCCGCGTTCCAGGCGTCCGGCGGCCGGAACGGTCGACTGTCCATGCAGACCGACCCCCGGTTCCACCGCGACGCCGACGCGCTCGTCGAGCAGGCCGTCCGGTTCTCGCAGCTCGCGCCGAACATCATCGTGAAGATCCCCGCCACCAAGGTCGGCATCGCCGCGATCGAGGAAGCCGCCTACCGCGGGGTCTCGATCAACGCCACGGTGTCGTTCACCGTGCCGCAGGTCGTCGCCGTGGGCGAGGCCATCGAGCGGGCACTCGACCGCCGTGCTGCCGAGGGCCTGCCGGAGCAGGAGTTCGGCCACGTCGTCACCCTGATGGCCGGCCGCTTCGACGACTGGCTGAAGGCCGTCGTCAAGCGCGACCACGTGATGGTGGACCCGGGCATCCTCGAGTGGGCCGGCGTCGCCGCGGTGAAGAACGCCTACCGCGTCTTCCAGGAGCGTGGGTTCCGCTCGCGCGTCCTGGTCGCCGCGTTCCGCAACGCACTGCAGTGGTCCGAGTTCCAGGGCGGTGACCTGGTGGTGTCGCCGCCGTTCCAGTGGACGAAGGACATCAACGACAACGCGTTCCCGTTCCGTCCGCACGCCATCGACGACGAGGTCCCCGCGCACGTCATCGAGGCGCTCCGGGCCGCGACGCCGGAGTTCGCCCGCGGCTACGACGTGGACGGCATGACGATCGACGAGTTCGATCGCTTCGGTGCGACCGTGACGACGCTCCGGCAGTTCCTGGACGCCGACGCCAAGCTCGACGCCCTGGTCCGCGACATCCTCGTCCCCGCGGTCTGAGACGCGATCTGCTGCGCGGTGCGATCCGCGGTCGCAACGACGGGTCGCGCCCCGCGCGCTACCGCATCAGCCTGGAGGCCCGGTGCCGGTCCCCGAGACCGGCACCGGGCCTCCAGACGGTTGCGTCATGTGCTGACAAAGTCCGCCGCGTGGGCTAGGCTCATTGTCGCGCTCCAACGCGCGTCACCTGAACGAAGGAGTTCTCCATGGACAGCATCGGCGTCGGGCTGATCTCGGTCGGCTGGATGGGGCGGTTGCACTCGCGTGCCTACCGAGCGTTGCCTGATCACTTCCCGGAGCTCGGCGTCCACCCGCGGCTCGTCGTCGCGGCGGACCCGATCGAGGCGGCACGTGACCAGGCGGTGACCCGGCTCGGGTACGCGCGGGCCGTCGCCGACTACCACGAGGTCCTCGCCGACCCGGCGGTCGACGTCGTGTCGATCTGTTCGCCCAACTTCCTGCACCGCGAGATGGCCGTCGCCGCGGCCGAGGCGGGCAAGCCGTTCTGGATCGAGAAGCCGATGGGCCGGTACGCCAGCGACTCGCGCTCCATCCACCGGGCGGTGCAGCGGGCCGGCGTCATCACGAGCGTCGGCTTCAACTACCGGCACGCCCCGGCGATCGAGCGCGCCCGTGAACTCGTCCGCAGCGGGCGACTCGGACGCATCACGAACGTCCGTGGGTCCTTGCTCGCCGACTACTCGTCCGACCCGGCGGCCCCGCTGACCTGGCGCTTCGAGCGCGAGCGTGCCGGATCGGGTGTGCTCGGCGACCTGCTGTCGCACGGACTCGACCTGGCGCAGTACGTGGTCGGCCGGATCGCCTCGGTCAGTGCGCTCGCCGAGACGTTCATCGAGTCGCGTCCCCGCCCGGGTGCCGGCATCGTCGACCGCAGTGCGGCGGCGATGGGCGAGCTCGGTGCCGTCGAGAACGAGGACTACGCCGCGCTGCTGTTCCGGTTCGAGGACGGTGCGGTCGGCACGATGGACTCGAGCCGGGTGATGCGCGGGCCGCACGCCGAGTACACGCTCGAGATCTACGGCACCCGCGGTTCGGTCCGGTGGGACTTCCAGCGTCTCAACGAGCTCGAGGTGTACCTGGACGGCCAGGAGGTCGACGGGTACGCCACCCACTACGTCGCCCCCGGGGACGGCGAATTCGGTCGCTTCCAGCCGGGCGCCGGCACCGCGATGGGCTACGACGACCTGAAGACGATCGAGGCGGCGCAGTTCATCGCGAGCGTCCGGAGCGGGCAGCAGCTCGCGCCCTCGGTCGCCGACGGCCTCGCCGCGGCGTCGATCGTGGAGGCGGCGGAGGCCTCGCTGGTCGACGGCGCCTGGCACGACGTCGCCCTGGTCGACGGACCCTTGACCTACGGGGCGCCCACGCCGAGGTTCTAGACACCTGGCCCTGCTTGCTTGTTAGTATGTAAGGACAAAGTCTGAGCAACCAGGAGGCACCATGCCGCTCGTCCGTATCGACCTCGCCACCGGCCGCACGCCGGAGGCCGTCCGTGGCATCGCCGACGCCATCCACCAGGCCATCGTCGACGTGTACGGCATCCCGGTGCGCGACCGGTTCCAGGTGATCACCGAGCACCCGGCGCAGCAGATCATCGCCGAGGACGCCGGCCTGGGCTTCGAGCGCACCGAGGGCGTCATCGTCATCCAGGTGTTCACGCAGCGCGGGCGGACCGACGAGGCGAAGGCCGCGCTGTACCGGGCGGTCCACGATGCCCTCGCGGCGGTCGATGTCGCGTCCGAGGACGTCTTCATCGGCTACGTCGAGAACGGGCCGCAGGACTGGTCGTTCGGCTTCGGGCGTGCCCAGTACGTCACGGGTGAGCTCGGGGTACCCGCGCTCGGTTGAGGTCGGCGCAACCGCGGGTGCGGGCTCGGATGCGGTGTGGTCACGACACCCCGCTCAGGTCCGCCGAGTGGTCACGAACTGTCGGTTGCCGGACGCCCGGGCGACAGTTCGTGACCACTCGGCGCACGACCGACGGCATGTTGTGACCCCTCGACGAGCGGCCCCGGCGACGGAACCTGACCGAGCGGCCTACTTGTCGACGAGCGTGACCTCGAACGAGTACCGGTCGGGGCGGTAGCAGTGCACGCCGTACTCGACCGCACGGCCCGAGGCGTCGTACGCGGTGCGGCTCATCGTCAGCACGGGGTCGCCGTCCTCGATCTCGAGCAGGCCGGCCTCTTCGTCGGTGACCGCACGGGCCCCGATCCGCTGCTTCGCCACCCGCATCGTGACGCCGCGCCCGCGCAGCAGCTGGTACAGCCCGTGCGCCTGCAGGTCGTCGTCGGTCAGGTCGAGGAACTCCGGCGGCAGGTAGTTCTCGAGGATCGCCATCGGGACGTCCTCGGCGAACCGCACCCGCCGGATGTGCGCGACGGTCGTGCCGGGTTCGAGGCTGAGCGCCGCAGCGACCTCGTCGGATGCGGGGACGTCGTTGCGCTGCAGGAGCTTCGTCGCCGGAGCCTGCGCACCCTGCGCCAGGTCGTCGTACAGGCTCGTCAGCTCGACCTTGCGGGTCACCGGGCCGTGCACGACCTGGGTCCCGATGCCGCGACGGCGAACCAGCAGGCCCTTGTCGACGAGGTCCTGGATGGCACGACGGATCGTCGGCCGCGACAGGCCGAGGCGCTCACCGAGGGCGATCTCGTTCTCGAGCCGGGCCCCCGGTGGCATCGCGCCGGAGCGGATCGACTCCTCGATGCGCGAGGCGACCTGGAAGTAGAGGGGCATGGGACCCGACCGGTCCAGGTCCATGAACAGGTCGGACGGCAGCTGGCCTTCTTTGGTCATCGCGGTCCTTCACACGTGCGGAGATGCCGGCGTCGGTGCCGACGGCATTGTCGTGACAATACCACCGGGGATGTGCCACCCCGGCCGCACGCAGCGGGCGTTGCGTCAGTCGGCGAACACCATCGGCCGGTTCGACAGCCGCGGCTGATTCGCGGCCTTCGGCTTCTCGGCACGTGCGCGGACCGGGGCGATCGTCACCCGGGTCGCCGCGCCGAGCGCCTCGACCGTCTCGACCCCGTGGTGCCCGGCGGCGTGCACGACGATCGCGGCGCAGGCCTCGGCGTCGGCAGCGGCGTCGTGGTGCTGGAACCCCTCGAACCCGGCGGCCATCGCGGCGACCGGCAGGCGGTACGAGTCGAGCGTGTAGGTCTTGCGGGCCACGGCCAGGGAACACAGTGAGTGGTGCTCGGCCAGGTCGATGCCCGTCGCGGAGCACCCACCGGCGATGACGCCCATGTCGAAGCGGGCGTTGTGCGCCACCAGGACGTCGCCCTCGGCGAAGGCCACGAGGTCGGGGTACTGCTGCTCCCACGTCTTGGCGTGCGTGACGTCCTCGGCCACGATGCCGTGGATCCGCGTGTTCCACTCCAGGAACGCGTCGTGCCCGAACGGCGGGCGGATGAACCACGACGCCCGATCGACGACCCGGCCGGCCCGGACCTTCACGAGGCCGACGGAGCAGGCGCTGGCGGGCGAGCTGTTGGCGGTCTCGAAGTCGATCGCGGTGAAGTTCAACGGCACGGTCCCGATCGTCGCACGGGGTTCCGACATCGCCCTCCGTTCCCGTCGGCGTTGCGTGTGGCTACTGTCGGCGCATGGGGAACGAGACCGACCGCCGTCCGCTCGTCCTGGTGCTCGCCGGCGCCGGCTACGGGCAGCAAGCGCCGCTGCTCTGGTGGACGAGCGAGATCGCCACCGCGGCAGGGTGCGAGGTCGTCGCGCCACGATGGCAGGTCGACGACGCCGCCGGTGCCGATCCGGTCGGGTTCGTCGAGACCGCTGTCGCAGCAGCAATCGGGAACCGGCTGCCCGACCTCGTGATCGCGAAGTCGTTCGGCTGCTTCGCCCTGCCGTGGGCGATCCGCCACGCGGTTTCCGGCGTCTGGCTGACGCCGGTCCTCACGCACGACGACGTGGCCACGGCGCTCGCAGCTGCCACCGACGCGCACGACGCGATCGGGGGTGGAGACGACACCATGTGGCAGCCCGAGCGGGTCTCGGGCACTGCTGCGTGCCTCCAGACCGTCGACCGTGCCGACCACTCGCTGCAGGTTCCGGGGGACTGGCGGCGTTCGCAGCGGCTGCAGGCCGACGTCTTCGACGTCGTCGAGCGCCGCATCACGGCCCTGCGACCCCGGAGCGGCGGGTCGCGTCCGCTGTCCTGACGGACGGACTGGAGGCCCGGGGCGGCTCCGGCAGGTCGCCGCCGGTAGGCTGTCCTTCCGTGGCTCTCACCATCGGAATCGTCGGTCTCCCGAACGTCGGCAAGTCGACCCTGTTCAACGCCCTCACCAAGAACCAGGTCCTCGCCGCGAACTACCCGTTCGCGACGATCGAACCGAACGTCGGCGTGGTGAACCTGCCGGACCCGCGACTCGACCAGCTCGCCGAGCTGTTCCACTCCGAGAAGACCGTGCCGGCGCCGGTGTCGTTCGTCGACATCGCGGGCATCGTCAAGGGTGCGAGCGAGGGCGAAGGCCTGGGCAACAAGTTCCTTGCCAACATCCGTGAGGCCGACGCCATCGCGCAGGTCGTCCGCGGCTTCACCGACGACGACGTCGTGCACGTCGCGAACAAGGTCTCCCCGAAGGACGACCTCGAGGTCATCAACACCGAGCTGATCCTCGCCGACATGGAGACCATCGACAAGGCGCTCCCGCGGTACGAGAAGATGCTGAAGCTGAAGCAGGCCGAGCCGGTCGTGCTCGAGACCGCTCGCGAGGCCCGTGCCGCGCTCGAGCAGGGCACGCTGCTGTCCGCGACGAAGATCGACCTCACGCCGATCGCCGAGCTCGGACTCCTGTCCGCCAAGCCCTTCATCTTCGTGTTCAACGTCGACGAGGCAATCCTGACCGACGACGCCCGCAAGGCCGAACTGGCCGCGCTCGTCGCCCCCGCTCAGGCCGTGTTCCTCGACGCCCAGGTCGAGTCGGAGCTCATCGACCTCGACCCCGCCGACGCCGCCGAACTGCTCGAGTCGACCGGGCAGACCGAGTCCGGCCTCGACCAGCTCGCCCGCATCGGGTTCGACACCCTCGGGCTGCAGACCTACCTGACGGCCGGTCCGAAGGAAGCCCGAGCGTGGACGATCGGCAAGGGGTGGAAGGCTCCCCAGGCTGCCGGCGTCATCCACACCGACTTCGAGAAGGGCTTCATCAAGGCCGAGGTCATCTCGTTCGACGACCTGGTCGAGACCGGCTCCATCGCCGAGGCCCGCGCTGCCGGCAAGGCCCGCATCGAGGGCAAGGACTACGTCATGCAGGACGGCGACGTGGTGGAGTTTCGATTTAATAACTAGATCGTTGATCTGGTGCGGATCTAGCCTTGAAATCTGACACAGATTTGACTCATAAATCGCCCTCTGTGTCGAGTTTGTGTCAATCGACGGGAGGCTCATCGCCTCCACGATTGAGGCTGTAGCTGCCCGTCTCAGGCATGATCTGCCTCCGGGCGCACATGCTGTCGGCCTCGACGCGAAATCGCTCCTGCGGCGCAGCCATGGCCCCCAGACGGGCGGGTTGTTTCCCGTGTGTCCTCTCTGACAGGGTCATGAGTGATCTACAGCTTTACGAAGCGGGATTCCATGACGGATCTTGCTGTTGCCACTCCGGATCAGTTGCTAACCGCCGACGAGGTGGAGGTCTCGGACCTCTACGACGAGGACAAGATCCCGGCAGGCGTCACCAACGCCGTCGAGGTCGTCAGCCAGGTCGAGGACCCGGCCGCGCTTGGCTACATCGTCACCACCAGGTCCGAGGACGGGGAATCGGCGGAGGTTCTGACGGTCGGTCTTGATCGTCACTTCAAGAACTGGAACCTTGAGGACAACCCCAACGCCTACTTCCTTGCGCTGCACAAGGTGATCCAGCTTCAGTACGGCGTCGATGTTCGGCTCGCATCCAAGCAGGATGTCGAAGAGCATGCCGGTGAGCGCGAGGTTGCCGAGGCGGTTGCCCGTCACCGCAACTGGGAGGACGACGAAAAGAAGCGCCGAGCGGCCAACTCGGCCGTCATCACTGGGGTCAATCGGCTTAGCTGCGCCAGCGGCGTCGGCTGCGACTGCTGACAGCCAGGTAGGAGCGGACTACTCGCTGGCGGTGGGCAGCGAGACGGCCACCCTTGAGGAAGGGCAGACCGTCAGCTACCCGATGGTCGCTGTCGAACAGCCAGGAACCGTGCACACCGATGCTGTTTACGACTCCAACTACGGCACCATCACTGTCACCGCAGCCAAGGGTGTCTTCCACTACGAGGTGTATATGAAGGTTCCCGCTACTTCCTTCACAGGAGCGTTCCAGATCACGGACCGCACCAGTGGGATCAGTGGCGGCAGGGATCTGAAGTTCAGCTTCTCGGGAAGCACTCCCACGAGCAAGCTGAAGAACCATCTCTACGCTGGGACACTGACCGGAACCGCCTACTTGGCGGGTGTCCCGATCGCGAACACTGTGCCGAACTCGACGCAGTACAAGTACAGCGACTTCTAACCAAGTTGTGAACCTCCGGCGCGGCATCAGGTATTAGCTGCCTGATGCCGCGCCGCTATGAAGGGGCCATGCCTGATGACCAATCAGCAGAGCGTTTCAGAAGAGCTTCGAGGCTTTGTCGAACGCAATCAGATCTCGTATCACTCACTCGCCGCTATCACAAGCATTGAGGCCGATACGCTTCGGGCCTTCGCTGATGCCTCGCCGGAAGGTTTGACCAGACCGCAGAGCGGGTCGCTCTCTCTTGACGAGGGAGAGCGAGTGTCGATGCTTGTTTCGCAGCTCACAGCGATTCGGGAGATCCCAGACTCCGATCGCGTAGAAGGCATCCTTGCCGCCCTTACACAAACCTATGGGTTCACTATCCCGGCTCTCGCTGCACTGCTTGGGGTCGAGCAATCGTCGCTGGAGAGCCTGTCGGAGTCCTTCGACTCTGTACCTGAAGCATCGAGAACGGCTCTCGCGGTGCGGCTCACATTCCTAGTGAATGCCATCAACCTTGCGGGCCCACGGCTCTGATCCGAAGCAAAGCAAAACGGCGGCGAGAATGGTAGACGCTCGCCGCCGTTGGTGTGCGCACACCTGACGGTTTGTGCAGTTCGTTCACTCTCAGAGATCCCAGACATTCCCCGAGAACGGCTTGCCCTCGGCGTCTGTGAGCAGTGCTGTTCTGAATAGCGGCTGCTGCTTCCGATCCTCTTCCGGCTTGTCCTTCTGCCGTTCCATCTCGTCGTAGTACTCCTGAGCAGTTTCCATGACTCGCTTCGCGATGGCCTTTTGGTTGGTCAGATAGACGACCTTGCCAATCGGCGTAGGGCCTTCGCGGCGGAAGTAGGTTGCGACAATCCGCCTCATTTCGTCTGGCGTCTTCTTGCTCAACTCAATCTCGACGGCGACCGAAGGCAGACCGATCGGGGCGAGATTGAGAACAAGATCGGCAGGTGCTGGTACTTCGCTTCGCTCGGTCCGGTGTAGATGAGCTTGCCTACGATCATCCATAGTTCGGGGTGCTGAAGAAGTAGCGCATTAACCGACTGACCGTCTGGCCGGTTTCGTGTGATGTCCTGCCACAGTGCCTCCGCTTCGGCTGCTCGGTAGGTGAGGCTGCGGGCCGCGTCGAACTCGTTCCGCCCGTGCTCGACGATCATGGCGCACTCGGCGAGCAGGTCGAGGAAGCTGGCTTGGAGCGACGGCCACCGCTCCTCGAGGGCAGAAGGGTCACGGTCGTTGCGGGGCCGAGGCGTGAACCGGGGAGCCGGCATCACAGCGGCACGGCTTCGTCGAGGACGTGGGCGAAGTGCTCGTCGTCCTCGAGGTCGTCGGTGAGGACGTCGACCTCGAAACCGGTGATGCGCTCGACCTCGTGCGCGAACCCACCGAGATCGAACAGCGATGCCGCGGGGGTCAGGTGGACCAACAGGTCGATGTCACTGTGTTCGGTGTCCTGACCGCGAACAGCGGAGCCGAAGACGCGGACGTCGTCGAGGTGGAAGCGCTTCGCCTCGTCGAGGATCGCGTCGGCGTAGATCGCGAGGGGGATGCTCGGGCGGGTGTGAGCCGCTTCGAGGATCCGCCGGAGCGACTCCGGGCGCGGCTGCTTTCGCCCGCTCTCGTACGCCGAGATGGTGGGCTGCTGCATGCCTGCGGCGGCAGCGAGACCGGTCTGCGAGAGACCGAGGTCCTCGCGGGCAGCGCGGATCAGCTCCGCAGCACGTTCGACCCGCATGGCGACCCTCCTATAGCTCTCGACTGTAGACGACCGCCCGGGAACGACGAAGCGCCGCCGAGCGGACTCGGCGGCGCTTCGTGGTGGTGCTGGTGTGACCTAGGCCGCGAGGGCCATCTCGCCCGCCCGCACGGACTGCGCCTGCAGTAGGGTGCGGCTGGCCTCGCCCGCCCAGGAGCGGCCCGGGACGGTCCAGCCGGCCTCGCCGACGGCGTCGAGCCGGGTGCCGCGGGTGACGAAGGTCTGCAGGTCGTCGGCCGCGATGCGGACGAGGTACTCGCGCTGCGAGCGGTCGTCGCGCACCGGGAACTCGGCGATGCGGTCTGGGGTGATCGTCGGGGCCGCGAGTGCGGTCCCGAACACGGTGATTCGTTCGTTGCTGGTCATGGTGCTGTACTTCCTGGTCATTCGGCGCCAGGGCGACTCGGTGTCGGCGGACGTCTCAGTCCAGCGCGACGCATCGAGTGCGGGGCGCGCACGTCGAGTTTCAACGTGCAGCTCGTCCGTTCGGATCGAGCGGTGTCTCGAGTGGAATGCGACTCGGGTGAGTCGGTGTCGAGAGGGTGGTGTGCGCGAGTCAGATGGGTTCGCTGCAGTGCACCAATCACAAACTATACGCCCACCCTGCCGAGAAGTCCAGCGAGCGACCGGACCGAGCGTCAGGACGCCAGGAACGCGGCCCAGCGTTCTCCGCCGGAGGCGACGTTGCCCGACCCGTCCAGGCGAGCGGCCGCGGACGACGGCTTGCGGTCAGTCTGCTCGTGGATCAGCCCGTCGAAGGTCGCCGAGAAGTCCAGGCGGGGCAGCGCGGCCGTGACGGCCCGCAGGTCGTCCGCCGACCACCTTTCGAAGCCCACACCGGAGACGTCGAGCGAGGTCGCGACCTCGAGCAGGTGCCCCTCGGCGTCGAGCTCCGGGTCGACGGACCGCCACATGTGCCGCTCGATGATCTCCCCGACCCGACGGGCTCGCACGGCGTCCCACCCGGCTCCGAGCGCGAAGACCGAACCGACCGCGCCGCCGGCGTCCTCGAAAGGCACCCGGTGTGCGTCGAACGACGGGGTCACGCCGAGGTCGTGGAGCATCGTCGCGACGAAGAGCAGCTCGGGATCGGGTTCGAGGTCGACCGTCGGGGCGAGCAGGACCGCCCACGCCCACGACCTTCGGCAGTGGTTGACGAGAGCCGGTGACGACCACGCCCGCACGACGTCCAGGGCGCGCGCAGCGACGGGCGAGGGCGGGGTGAGCAGGGCTGCGACGTCGACCGACATGGCACGACAGTAGCGGCAGGAACGAGCCGTAACGGGGCGGAAACGTCCGGGCCAGAACCGGAAACAGCGCCCCGTTAGCTTTCGGTTCACTGAGTACCCGCTCAGCACCCCTCCACCCCACCCGAAGGAACTGCGCCCATGCAGCACCGACCACGGCTGCGCTCCCGCGCGACGATCGTCTCCTCGACGCTCGTCGCTGCCGGGGCGTTCGGCCTCGCCGTCCTGACGGCCGCTCCGGCCCAGGCGGCACCCACCGCGACCACCGCCACCATCGACGCCCCGGCCACCGTGACCGTCGGCACGGCGTTCGACGTCGACGTGACGATCCCCGACACCGCCGACGTCTACGCGTACGAGATCACGCTCGAGGCTGACTCGGTGCAGTACCGGGCCGACAGCGTCACCGGCCCGGACGGGGGCTTCGACAGTGTCGAGCAGGACGGCGACGCCCTGACGATCGTGCACACCCGCCTCGGCACCTCGCCGGCACTCGACGGCGACCTGGCCACCTCGATCTCACTGACCCCGACTGCGGTCGCCAGTGTCGACCTCGACGTCACGAGCATCACCCTCGTCGGCTCCGACGGCACGTCGACCACCCTCGACGACCCGGCGAGCAC
This sequence comes from Curtobacterium poinsettiae, assembly GCF_025677645.1. Classification (NCBI taxonomy): domain Bacteria; kingdom Bacillati; phylum Actinomycetota; class Actinomycetes; order Micrococcales; family Microbacteriaceae; genus Curtobacterium; species Curtobacterium flaccumfaciens. The sequence continues at coordinate 1,428,151 of NZ_CP106879.1, forward strand.
CACCGTCGTCGTCGCGGCGGCTGCGACCACCGCCCCGACGGCCACGCCGACCCCGGGCGCGACCACGCAGCCCGGCGCCGGCGGCGGCACGGGTACCCCCACCGCCCCCGGCGACCCGACGGCACCGGGCACCGACCCGACCGACGGCGCCACCGCCGTGGCGGCAGCCGGAGGGGACGACCGTCCGACCGGCGGCGACCTCGCCTGGACCGGCGCCGACGTCGCGCCGTGGATCGCCGCGTCCCTGGCCCTCCTCGCCGCCGGCGGGACCCTGATCACCCTGCGGGCGCGCCGCGCCCGCCGCGAGCGCACCGGAGCCTCCGCATGACCGCCAAGAAGCGAGCCGCCCGCAAGCAGGCCGCCAGCAAGAAGCGCACCGCCGTCGCCGGCGCCTCGCTCATCGCCCTCGTCGGCACCGTCCTCGCCGCGACCCCCGCGATCACCGCCGCCGCAGCACCCGCGGCCGTCGACGCCAGCCCCGCCGCCATGCTCGCGCCGTACTACACGGACCTCGACCTGACCGGCGACGACCAGGTGACGAAGGCCGACCTCGCCGTGCTCACCGACCACCTCGGTGCGACGACCGCGAGCACCGACTGGGCGACGGTCAGCGCCGCGGACACCGACGCCGACGGCACCATCAGCGTCGCCGACCTGGCCGGGTTGTCGCAGCGGATGATCTACGACGACGGCCCGTTCCAGCTCGTCGAGGCGTCGACCATCGACATGCAGGCCGCGATGAACGCCGGCGTCACGACCTCGGTCGCGATCACGCAGGAGTACCTCGACCGCATCGCCGCGTACGACCGCACCAAGGTCGACCCAGCGTCGACCGGGCGCGCGCTCAACTCGATCGTCACCACCAACGCCGACGCCCTGGCCGCCGCGAAGTCCGCGGACGCCGAGCGCGCCGAGCACGGGATGACGAGCATGCTGCTCGGCGTGCCGATCGCGGTGAAGGACAACTACGACACGAAGGACATGCCGACCACCGGTGGCTGCGGCTGCTGGGACGACAACCAGACCGACACCGACGCGGCCATGGTCACCGGTCTGCGCGACTCCGGCGCCGTGATCCTGGCGAAGGCCAGCCTCGACGAGTTCGCCTACGGGTTCGTCTCCGAGTTCTCGTCGAACCAGCCCGCCGGCTCGTCGCTCCTGGTCGCCAGCCCGTACAACACGGCGCAGACGGCCGGTGGCTCGAGCGGCGGCACCGGTGCGGCGATCTCCGCGAACCTCGCGGGCATCGGCTTCGGCACCGACACCGGCGGTTCGATCCGTGTGCCGTCGACGTACAACCAGCTCGTCGGCATCCGGCCCACGGTCGGCCTGACCAGCCGTGACGGGATCATCCCGCTCGCGCTGTCGCAGGACACCGGCGGCCCGATCACCCGCTCGGTGACCGACGCCGCGGTCGCGCTCGACGCCGTCACCGGTGTGGACGCGGCGGACCCGGCGACGAGTGCGCAGGCCGGCAAGGTGCCGACGTCGTACACGTCGTCGCTCGACGCCGACTCCCTGCAGGGCGCCCGCATCGGCTACGTGACGAGCATGGTCGGCACGAACGCCACGACGAAGCGCCTGTTCGACGCCTCCGTCGCGAAGCTCGAGGCCGCCGGTGCCACCGTCGTCCCGATCACCGCGACGACGGCCTTCAACCGGGTCCTGTCCGAGGGCAGCGGCAGCACGAACGAGTTCAAGCACGACCTGGACGAGTACGTCGCGAAGCACCTCGACCTCGACGTCACCGCGCGTTCCCTGCAGGGCATCCTGGCCTCGGGTGAGTACGTGCCGAGCCGCAAGAGCACCTACCAGTCGCGCGACCTGATCACCGACGCGCAGTACCAGGCGTGGGCCGGACCGACGGGGTCGCACACGACGCAGCTCGCCACCGGCAAGCAGCTCGTGACGCAGATGCTCGACGACCAGGACCTCGAAGCGCTCGTCTACCCGTCGGGCACGCCGTACGGCACGCAGTCGACGAACATGCGCCTCAGCCCCAACACCGGCATGCCGGCGATCACCGTCCCGATGGGTCAGGCGACCGCTGCCGACAACACCATCACCGGTGCCGGCGTGAACCTGGAGTTCCTCGGCCGCTCGTTCGACGAGAGCACGGTCATCGGCCTCGGCTACGCCTTCGAGCAGGAGACGCACGCGCGCACCACGCCCGCGCTGTACCCGGCGCTCGGCTGAGCTGAGCGGGTCGCGATCGCGACCACAGGACGGACGGGAGGCCCGTGGCGACACCGCCACGGGCCTCCCGTCCGTCTGCTTCGTCAGTTCAGGGTCGGGGTGTCCTCCGGCACGACGCCGTCGGCGTACAGGTCGGTCGCCAGGTCGCGGAGCGCGCGCAGTGCGACGCGCTGCGTGAGCGGACCGTAGGAGATGCGAGCGACGCCGAGCGCTTCGTACTCGGCAGCGGGCAGGGCGCCGGGCAGGCCGATGACCGAGAGCTTGCCGCGGCCGAGACCGGCGACGAGCCGCTCGACCACGGAACGCTCGATCGCGCCGGGCACGAAGACCAGGGCGGCGCCGTTGTCCAGGAAGGCCGTGCCACGGGCGATCGCGTCCTCGATGCTCTCGTCGATCGGACGGTCGCCGCCGCGGGCGATCGCGTCGGTGCGGGCGTTCAGCTGGAAGTCGACGCCCTCGGCCTGGGCAGCGGCCGTGATCGCCGCGACGCGGGCGACGGCCTCGTCGAAGGGGCGCAGGCGGTCCTCGACGTTCGCGCCCACGATGCCGGAACCGATGGCGCGCCGGATGGTCTCGGCGGGGTCCTCGTAGCCGTCGTCCAGGTCGGCGGTGACCGGCAGATCCGTGGCGGCGGCGACGATCGCTGCCCCGGACAGGGCGAGGTCGAGGGGCATCCCGCCGTCCTCGTACCCGTACGACGCGGCGATCGAGTGGCCGGCGGTGGCGATCGCCTTCGTGCCGGGCAGGTCGCTGACGACCTTCGCGGTGATCGCGTCCCACACGTTCACGACGCGCAGGATCTCGGGGGCTTCGTGCAGCTGTTTGAGGGTGACGGCCTTGTCGGCGTTGCTCGTGCTCATGGGACCGACAGTAGGCGGGGCGACGCCCTGCGTCCCAGGGTGCGCGGAAGACGACGCAGGATGACGGGCGGGCTCGCGCCGGGCCTCCCGGTCGGTGCATGCTGGATCGCATGGCGAGCGACGAGGAGGACCCGGTCGGCACGCTCCGCGGGGTCCGGACGAGCATCAAGTGGACGCGGTACGCGCCCGACGTGCTGCCCCTGTTCGTCGCCGAGATGGACCACGACGTCGCGCCGGCGATCCGGCAGGCCCTGATCGAACGGGTCTCGCAGTCGGACCTCGGGTACCTCGACGGCCCCGGGCCGCTCGCTCCCGCGTTCGCGCAGTTCGCGCTGGACCGGTGGGGCTGGCACATCGACCCGTCGCGGATCCACCTGGCCACCGACGTCAGTGTCGGGATCGTCGAGTCGCTCCGGCTCGCGCTGCCCGACGGCGGCCGCGTCGCGATCACACCGCCCGTGTACCCGCCGTTCTTCGAGCTCGTCGAAGAGGCCCGATGTCAGATCGAGGAAGTCCCGCTGCTCGAGCAGTGGGGGCAGTACCGGCTCGACCTCGACGGGCTCGAGCGGGCGTTCGCCAGCGGGGTCGGCGTCTTCCTGCTCTGCAACCCGCACAACCCCGTCGGCCTGGTGCACGACCGCGCCGACCTGGTCGCGATCGCCGAGCTCGCGGCGAAGTACGACGTCCTCGTCATCAGCGACGAGATCCACGCGCCCCTGACCCACCCCGGCGTGCAGTTCACCCCGTTCGCTGCCGTCGCCGAGCCGCTCGGTGCCCGCAGCGTGTGCGTTACCTCGGCGAGCAAGGGGTGGAACCTCGCCGGTGTGAAGTGCTCGGTCATCGTCGCCGGCGATCCCCGGACCGCCGCGCTCCTCGACACCCTGTGGGAGGAGGTCGCCTGCCGCACGAGCATCCTCGGGCTGCACGCGAACCTGGCGGCGTTCACCCTGGCGACGGACTGGCTCGACGACGTCGTGGCGCGCATCGTGGCGAACGACCGGCTGCTCGCCAAGCTCCTCGCCGAGCACCTGCCCGCGGTCGTCTACACCCGGCCGCGCGCCGGGTACCTGGCGTGGCTCGACTTCCGCGGCATCGGCCTCGGCGACGATCCCGCGGTGCCGCTGCGCGAGAACGCGTACGTCGCGCTGAACTCCGGGCTCGGGTTCGGGTCCGAGGGGCGCGGGTTCGTCCGGCTCAACCTGGCGTGCTCACCGGAGACCCTGCGCGAGGCCGTGTTCCGGATCGCTTCGGCGTACCCGTCCAGTGCGCAGGAGGGGCTGGTCTGGCACGTCGCGTGAGCGCTGGGGTCAGTCGATGTACTGGTTGCGGCCGACGACGCGGATGCGCAGGTCGTCGTCGCGGTCCATCGCGAGGAGCTCGCGGGCCACGAACCCGACGGACGGCCACCGGGACACCTCGGTCACCATGAAGCCGTCGATGAACACCTGCCACGCGCCGGCCTCGCGGACCGCCTGCACCTCGTACGTCGCCATGCCGTGAGCGTACCGAAGCGGGCCGGTCCGCCGTCAGTGCAGCTCGAACGTCAGTGCGGCTTGAACATCAGTGCAGCTCGAGCGTCATGTGGACGTCGGCCCGGACGTAGGGGCTCGGCACGAGCTCGTCCTCGCGCAGGTGCCGGAAGCCGAACGCCTCGTACAGGTGCACGGCACTGGCCAGCTGTGCGTTGCTCTCCAGGTCGATGCGGTGCGCGCCGAGCTCGCGGGCCCGGTCGAGCGCCGCGGTGATGAGCTTCCGCCCGGTGCCGTGCCCCTGGTGATCGGGGGAGACGGCCATCTTCACGAGCTCGAACACCCCGGGCGTCGTCGGGACGATGCCGATGCAGCCGACGACCTGGTCGTCGAGCCGGGCGACCAGGACGGCCCCGCCGCGCTCCACGACGCGACCGACGGGATCGGTGAGGAACACGCGGTCCTCATCCTCGAGGGTGAAGTACCGAGTGATCCACGCCTCGTTGAGGGTGCGGAACGCCTCGGCGTCCGCGGGGGTGGCGAGGTCGGCGATGGTGACGGTGGAGGTCGCTTCGGGCATGGCTCCATCCTCGGACCACGATGAGGTCACGTCCAATACTCGTTCGCTTCGATCGATAAGCTCCGTGCATGGATCGGGAACCGGACGTCGACCTCCGTCAGCTCCGCGCGTTCCTGGCCGTGGCCGACGAACTGCACTTCGGTCGGGCTGCCGAGCGACTCCGCATCGCGCAGCCCGCGCTGTCCCAGCAGATCCGGCGGACCGAGCGCGCGCTCGGCGTCGACCTGTTCGTCCGCACGAGCCGCAGCGTCGCGCTCACCGCCGCCGGCCGGGTGCTGCAGGGCCGTGCGCGATCGCTGCTCGGGCAGGTGCGGCGGGACCTCGACGAGACGGTGCGGGTCGGCCGGGGCGAGATCGGTCGGCTCGACGTCGGGTTCGTCGTCTCCGCGCTGCCCCTCGGTCCGATCGAACGCGTGCAGGCGTTCCGGGAGCGCTACCCCCTGGTCCGGGTGGACCTGACCGAGGGGTACTCGTCGACCCTGCTCGCCCGGATCGTCCGCGGCGAGCTCGACCTCGCCGTCGTCCGCGATGCCGACCCGGACCCCGCCGTGCGGCTGCTGCCGTTCCGGTCCGAGGCCTTCGTCGCGGCGGTCCCGCGTGGACACCGGCTCGCGGGCCGTGCGGCCATCCGCGGGACCGAGCTCGTGAACGAGCCGTTCGTGTTCTTCCCCGCCGTGGCCGGTTCGCTCGCGACCGAGCGCAACCTCGCACCGGTCACCGCCGGTGGTCGCCGTCCCGTCATCGTGCAGGAGGCCACGACCTGGGCGACCGTGCTGCACCTGGTGGGGGTCGGCCTCGGTGTCACGGTGGTGCCGGAGAGTGCCGCGCTCGCCGCACCCGACACCGTGGCGCTCCTGCCGCTCGAGGGCAGCGACCACCGCAGCGAGCTCGCCTGGGCGATGCGCGCCGACGACGACCGCGAGATCCTGCGCAACTTCGTCGCCGCGGACTGACCGAGCGGACCGGCTGCGCGGGTGGACGCCGGTCGGGCGTCCTCGCTCAGCCGAGCGCGAGCACGGGTGCCCGGTGGTCGCCGAGCTCGTCGATGCGCCACGGCCGAGCCCCGCGCACCGTCAGGCCGAGCTGCACGAGCACGAACCCGACGTGCGGCTCGACGTCGGGGTCCCACGGCCCCTCGACGCCCAGGCCGAACGCGCCGAGTTCGTCGTCAGCCTCGTCCCGCAGGGTCAGCCGCCACCGCCCGTCGCCGAGTTCCTCGACCACGGCCCAGCGGGCGGTGCCGAACCGGCTCACGCCGTCCCGGTGATGTCCGCGGTGAAGTTCTGCACGCGCTGCAGCAGGGAGGCGCCACGCATCGCGATGGTCGCGGGCGGGTTCAGGTGCGGCGGCGCGGTCCGGATGAGCATCGGGCACCCGAGGTCTTCGCAGATGTAGGTGCCGATCGTGTTGCCGTTGCGCCCGGACTCACCGGCACGCGCTGCGGAGAACAGCCGGACCTGGGTCGCGGGCTGCGGCGAGTGGCAGAACGAGCACATCGCGGCGATGCCGGGGCGCAGCGAGCCACCGGCGGACCGGACGACGATGCCCGCCGGGCGCTCGTCCATCCAGGACACGATGTACCCGCGGCGGGCGGCCTGCGGGTCGCGCCAGCCCAGGAACTCGCGTTCGTCCCAGAGCGTCTCGTGCAGGCCGGGGATGGGCAGCTGTGCGAGTTCGTCGGGGGTGGCGTTCACGAACGACGATCGGATGTCGGCTTCGGTCAGTGGCTTCACGGTGCTGACACCCTATTCCTCGCCTCCGACAGGGGCGCTACGACAGCCTGGAGGCACGGATCGCCCCGAGCGCGCTGCTCCCGTCCGCCACCAGCACCGCCCGGCGCAGTGCGTCGCGTCCGACGCGACGGGCCGCCGCGTCGTCCGCGGCGAACTCGACGAGCACACGCGTCGACCGCGCCATCGCGCGCGCGCCGGGCACCCACGGGACCGCACGTTCGATCGATTCCGCGACCGCGACCGCAGCCGCGTGGTGCTGGGTCAGGTGGGCGCGTTCGTGGGCGACCACGGCCTCCAGTTCGTCGGTGCGCAACCGGTCTGCCAAGCCGGTGCTGACGAGCACGCCACCGCTCCGACCCGGCACGGCGCACGCCAGTGCGTGGTCGGCCTCGACGACGGCGACGGGGGTGCCGTCGATCTCGCGGTGCGGGGCGACGCCGGAACGCATCGCCTGCCGGACGGCCTCGTGTTCCGGACCGGGGCGCACCCGGACCGCGACGACGAACGCGACGACCGCGAGCAGCGCGACGCCGACGTTGAAGCCGTGCGTGGGGGAGTCGTCCCCGCCGAACAGCTCGGTGACCGGACGGTCGGCGAGCACCACGAGGGTGATGCCGGCCACGAAGCCGACGACGCCGAGCAGGACCGCGACCGACCAGCAGACCAGCGCGGTGCGGGGCAGGTCGATCGTCCAGGCGGAACGGGTCAGGACCCGGGGTGCGAACACCACCACCGCGAGTGCGAGGACGATGAGCGCGATGCCGGCGACGACCACGGTGCGCGGCCGGTCAGGAGCGGGCGCGGGCGTCGAGGGCGCGGCGCAGGGCCTCGAGGTCGTCCGAGGCGAGTGAGCCGGTGAACCGCAGCAGCGCGGCCTCGCGGTCGGACGATGCGGCCAGCGCGCTCGACATCAGGGAGGCGGTCTGCTCGTCGCGACTGTGCACGGCGCGGAACGTCAGGGGAGCGTCGTCGTGCTGCTCGCGTTCCACCTGGCCCTTGCGGCCGAGCCGGTCGAGCACGGTGAGGACGGTCGTCAGCGCGGGGCGGGGCTCCGGGAACGCGTCGAGCACCTGGCGTGCGGTGCGCCCGGCGTCGGCGGAGCGGAGTGCGTCGAGCACCGCCTGCTCCAGCTGCCCGCGGGGGCGCGATCGTTGTCCGGCCATCCCCGCATTCTACGAGATGTCGAACGGCCGTTCGCGACACACGCTCGAAACGCGGCCTCGGTATGCTCGTCGCGGACAACTGAACACACCGGCCGCTCATCCGTCGCGGGAGACGCCGTGCACGTACCTCCGGGTACGTCGTGCCCTCGGGTACACCGCGCCCTCGGGCGCACGCACGGCACCGAAGGAGCAATCCCCCCGTCAATCTCTCAGGTCCCACACCGCAGCGGACAGGCCACTCTGAAAAGCAGACGCTCGGTCGTCTCGCCCACGGTGAAAGCCGCCGGACCTCACGGGCCGCGGTGAAACTCTCAGGCCCATGACAGAGGGGGAGTTCCACCCGGCGATCGTCGCCGGGCCCTGCCGATGCCAGGAGAACTCCGCCATGAGTCCGTCCCCACTGCCCACGCCGGGTCAGCGTTCGTCGCCGCTCGAAGCCGTGCACGAGGCCGCCGGTGCGACCTTCACCGACTTCGCCGGGTACCGCATGCCCGTGCGCTACTCGTCGGACCTCGCCGAGCACCACGCCGTGCGCCAGGCCGCCGGGGTCTTCGACCTGTCGCACATGGCCGAGATCGGGGTGACCGGCACCGACGCCGTCGCCTTCCTCGACCACGCGCTCGCCGGGTCCTTCGGCACGATGCCGATCGGCCGCGCCAAGTACTCGCTGCTGCTCGCCGAGGACGGCGGGATCCTCGACGACCTGGTCGTGTACCGGACCGACGACGACGTCTTCCTGGTCGTCGCGAACGCGGCCAACCGCGACGTCGCCGTCAGCGCGCTCACCGCCCGTGCCGACGGGTTCGACGTCGAGGTCTCCGACGACTCCGACACCACGGCCCTCGTCGCGATCCAGGGCCCCGCGGCTGCCGGCACGCTGGACGCGCTCGTCGTCGCCGACCGCCTGCAGCCCGAGACCCCGCTCGACGAACTCGGGTACTACCGCGTGCTGCACGCGCTGTTCGACGGTGCCGACGTGCTCGTCGCGCGGACCGGGTACACCGGCGAGGACGGCTTCGAGGTCTACTCCGCCCCGGACACCGCCCCCGTGCTGTGGGACGCCCTGCTCGAGGCCGGTGCCGACCGCGGGGTCGTCCCCGCCGGGCTCGCCGCACGGGACACGCTGCGGCTCGAGGCCGGCATGCCCCTGTACGGGCACGAACTCGGCACCGACGTCCGTCCGGCCCAGGCCGGCCTCGGCCGCGTCGTCGCGAAGGACGGCGACTTCGTCGGAGCTGCCGGCGTCACCCCGTCCGCGGACGCCCGGGTGCTCGTCGGCCTGGTGACCGAGGGACGCCGCGCTCCCCGCGCCGGCTACGACGTCGTGCTCGACGGCACGGTCGTCGGCACCGTGACCTCGGGCGCGCTCTCGCCGACGCTCGGCCACCCCGTCGCGATGGCCTTCGTCGACCCCGCCGCGCTCGCGGCCGTGTCGGACGGGGCACAGGCCCTCCACATCGACGTCCGCGGGACTGCCGTCCCCAGCACGATCTCCGCGTTCCCCTTCTACCGCCGCGCCTCGAAAGGCTGACCCCATGACCGACCAGACCGCACTCCAGTACACGGCCGACCACGAGTGGCTGCTCGTCGAGGGCGACACCGTCACCGTCGGCATCACCGACCACGCCGCCGAGCAGCTCGGTGACGTCGTCTACGTCGAGCTCCCCGCCGTCGGCACCGCCACGACCGCCGGTGCACAGATCGGCGAGATCGAGTCGACCAAGAGCGTCGGCGAGCTCTTCGCCCCGATCGAGGGCGAGGTCGTCGAGGTCAACGACGCCGTCGTCGACACCCCCGACACCGTCAACCAGGACCCGTTCGGTGCTGGCTGGCTCGTGAAGATCAAGGTCGACGGCACCTCGTTCCCCGAGGACCTGATGGACCACGACGCGTACCGGGCCTCCATCGCATGACCGCGTTCGAGAACCTCCAGACGTCCTTCGCCGACCGCCACATCGGCACCACCCCCGCCGACCAGCAGGCCATGCTCGACGTCGTCGGACAGCCGTCGCTCGACGCGCTGGTCCGTGCGGCGATCCCGGAGTCCATCCACGTCGGCCCCGTCGCCGACTCGGTGATCCCGGCCGCCGTCGGCGAGACCGAGGCGCTCGCCGAACTCCGCGCCAAGGCCGGCCGCAACACCGTCCGCCGCGCCATGATCGGCCTCGGCTACCACGGCACCCACACGCCCGCGGTGATCCAGCGCAACGTGCTCGAGAACCCGAGCTGGTACACGGCGTACACGCCCTACCAGCCGGAGATCTCGCAGGGCCGCCTCGAAGCGCTCATCAACTTCCAGACGATGGTGTCCGACCTGACCGGCATGGCCACCGCCGGCGCCTCGATGCTCGACGAGGGCACCGCCGTGGTCGAGGGCATGCTCCTCGCCCGCCGCGCGTCCAGGGTCAAGGGCGACGCGTTCCTCGTCGACGCCGACCTGCTGCCGCAGACCCGTGCACTGCTCGACCACCGTGCCGACGCCGTGGGCATCACGCTGCGCGCGTTCGACGCTGCCGACGGCCCGAGCGACGACCAGCTCGACGGCGCGTTCGGCGTCATCCTGCAGTACCCGGGCGCCTCGGGCCGCATCGTCGACCCGTCGTCCGTCATCGAGCGGGTCCACGCCGGTGGCGGCATCGCCGTCGTCGCCGCCGACCTGCTCGCGATGACCCTGCTCGCCAGCCCCGGTGACCTGGGTGCCGACGTGGCCGTCGGGACGAGCCAGCGCTTCGGCGTCCCGCTCGGCTTCGGTGGCCCGCACGCCGGCTACCTCGCCGTGCGCGCCGGCCTCGAGCGTCAGCTCCCCGGTCGCCTGGTCGGGGTGTCCTTCGACGCCGACGGTCAGATGGCCTACCGCCTCAGCCTGCAGACCCGCGAGCAGCACATCCGCCGCGAGAAGGCGACGAGCAACATCTGCACCGCGCAGGTCCTGCTCGCCGTGATGGCCTCGATGTACGCGGTCTACCACGGGCCCGAGGGCCTGCGGTTCATCGCCGGCCGGGTCGCACGGACCACCGGGGCGCTCGCCGCCGTGGCGCGTGACGCCGGGGTCGAGGTCGTGCACGACGCCTTCTTCGACACGCTCACCCTGCGGGCCGTCGGTCGCGCCGAGGTGATCGTCGCGGCAGCGCAGGACGCCGGCTACCTGCTGCACGTCGTGGACGCCGACACGTTCCAGCTGTCCGTCGACGAGACGACCACGCCCGACGACGTCGTGGCGCTCGCGGGCGTGCTCGGGGCGGTGGACGTGACCGTCCCCGCGACCGAGACCGCCGTGCGCGACGCAGCCACGGGCCTCCCGGCCGCCCTCCAGCGCGAGAGCGACTACCTGACGCACCCCGTGTTCAGCGCGCACCGCAGCGAGACCCGCATGATGCGGTACCTCAAGCACCTGTCCGACAAGGACTACGCGCTCGACCGCGGCATGATCCCGCTCGGCAGCTGCACGATGAAGCTCAACGCGGCGACCGAGATGGCCGCCGTGACCTGGCCGGAGTTCGCGAACATCCACCCGTTCGCACCGCGCGAGGACGTCGAGGGGTACCTCGACATGATCGGCGACCTCGAGTCGTGGCTCGCCGAGGTCACCGGCTACGACACCGTGTCCCTGCAGCCGAACGCCGGCAGCCAGGGTGAGCTCGCAGGACTGCTGGCCATCCGCGGGTACCACCAGGCCAACGGCGACAGCGAGCGCACGGTCTGCCTGATCCCGTCGAGCGCGCACGGCACGAACGCCGCGTCCGCCGTGCTCGCCGGCATGCAGGTCGTCGTGGTGGCCTGCGACGAGAACGGCAACGTCGACCTCGAGGACCTCCGGGCCCGCGTCGAAGCCAACGCCGACACCCTCGCGGCGCTGATGATCACGTACCCGTCCACGCACGGCGTCTACGAGCACGACATCCGCGAGATCTGCGACGCCGTGCACCACGCCGGCGGTCAGGTCTACGTCGACGGCGCGAACCTCAATGCGCTGCTCGGGCACGCCCGCTTCGGCGACTTCGGCGGCGACGTGTCGCACCTCAACCTGCACAAGACCTTCTGCATCCCGCACGGCGGTGGCGGCCCCGGCGTGGGACCCGTCGCCGCGAAGGCGCACCTGGCACCGTTCCTGCCCGGGCACCCGTTCGCACAGCAGGCCGACCGGCGCTCCGGTGCGACCGCCGCCGAGGCGGACGACCGCCTGGCGCACGCCGGCGGCCCGGTCAGTGCCGCGCCGTACGGCAGCCCGAGCATCCTGCCGATCACGTGGACGTACGTCCGGATGATGGGGCTCGAGGGCCTCACCCATGCGACCGAGGCCGCGGTGCTCGGGGCGAACTACATCGCGGCTCGCCTGCGCGACGCGTTCCCGGTGCTGTACACGGGCGACGACGGACTGGTCGCGCACGAGTGCATCCTCGACCTCCGCCCGCTGCGCGACACCACCGGCATCACGGTGGACGACGTCGCGAAGCGCCTGGTCGACTACGGGTTCCACGCCCCGACGATGTCGTTCCCGGTGGCGGGCACGCTCATGGTCGAACCGACCGAGAGCGAGGACCTCGCCGAGCTCGACCGCTTCGTCGACGCGATGCTCGCGATCCGGGCCGAGGCCGCGGCGGTGGAGCGCGGAGAGTGGCCGGCGGACGACAACCCGCTGGTGCACGCGCCGCACACCGCCTCGTCGGTGATCTCGGGGGACTGGGCACACGCCTACACCCGGGAGCAGGCCGTCTACCCGCTGCCGGGCATCAGCGGCCGGAAGTACTGGCCGCCGGTGCGTCGGATCGACCAGGCGTACGGGGACCGCAACCTGGTGTGCGCCTGCCCGCCGATCGAGGCCTTCGCCTGATCCCGACCGGCGCCGACACCCCATCGTCGCCGTGCGCTCCGTCGCCGAGCGCCTCGTGCCCCGTCCGGTCCTCCGGGCGGGGCGCGGTCGTGTCCGGCGGGGGTCGGACGGGGCACGGCCGCGTCCCGGGTGGTCACGACACCCCGTTCAGTTCCGCCGACCGGTCACGAACCGTCGTCAGAACCCGTGCCGACCGACAGTTCGTGACCACTCGGCGAGCCAACCACGGCGGGTCCTCCCCGCTCGGCGCAGCCCGCAAGCCGTACCCCTGAGCGATGCTCGGCCGTCCCCCGACTTGCACAGAAGTGTGACGCAGTGCAATGGATTTCATGCGGATGCAACAAAAACGCACCCTTCACCGGCAGGCGCGCGAATGTTGCATCTTCTCGCAAGGATCGTGCAAGTTGGTTACCGGCGTGTAACCGTTCGCTCCAGGGTTTGGACGCCGCTGTTCACCTTGCCTACAGTGCAAAGGTCAAACGCGCCCGGGCGACACCGCTGTGCCCTGCGCGTCCCATGCACCAGGAGGAACCTTGATCAAGAAGCGCGCCGGGCTCTCAGCCCTCGCCGTGCTCGGGGCCACAGCACTCGCCCTGACCGCCTGCTCCAGCAACAGCTCCGACGGGGGTGGCTCGGGCTCGGCGAACGCGTCCGGGATCGTCACCACCAACGGCAGCGAGCCCCAGAACCCGCTGATCCCGTCGAACACCACCGAGACCGGTGGCGGCAAGATCATCGACTCGCTCTTCGAGGGCCTCGTCTCGTACGACGCCGACGGCAAGCCGGTCAACGAGGTCGCCAAGAGCATCGACACCGATGACTCGAAGACGTTCGACATCACGCTGAACACCAACTACACCTTCACCAACGGCGAGAAGGTCACGGCCGAGTCGTTCACCAAGGCGTGGAACTGGGCAGCCCAGAAGTCGAACGCCCAGGGCGCCAGCTACTTCTTCGAGAACATCGAGGGCTACAACGCCGACAAGGACTCCGAGCTCACCGGCCTCAAGGTCGTGGACGACGACGAGTTCACCGTCACGCTGAAGTCGGCGCAGTCCGACTTCCCGCTGTCGCTCGGCTACTCGGCGTTCGTGCCGCTGCCGTCGGCGTTCTACGACGACACCAAGGCGTTCGGTGAGAACCCGATCGGCAACGGCCCGTACAAGCTCGACGGGAAGAAGGCCTGGACGCACAACCAGTCCATCAAGCTCGTCACCAACAAGGACTACGAGGGCAAGCGCAAGCCGAAGAACGGTGGTCTGACGATCACGTTCTACGCTTCGCAGGACACCGCGTACTCCGACGCCCAGGGCGGCAACCTCGACGTCCTCGACGCCGTGCCGGACAGCGCCTTCAAGACCTACAAGTCCGACTTCCCGGACTCGAACGTCAACCAGCCCGCCGCGATCTTCCAGGCGATCTACCTGCCCTACTACCTCGATCACTGGAAGGGTGAAGAGGGCAAGCTGCGTCGCGAGGCCGTCTCGATGGCGATCAACCGCAAGCAGATCACCGACAAGATCTTCGACGGCACCCGCACCCCGGCCAAGGACTTCACCTCCCCGGTGATCGCCGGCTGGAACGACGACCTCGACGGTTCGGACGTCCTGGACTACGACGAGTCCGAGGCCAAGAAGCTCTGGGCCGAGGCCGACAAGATCTCGAAGTACGACGACACGCTCACCATCACGTACAACGCCGATGGTGGCCACGAGGCCTGGGTGACCGCGGTCACGAACTCGATCTCGAACACGCTCGGCATCAAGGCCGAGGGCAACGCGATCCCGACGTTCCAGGAAGCCCTGGACCTCCAGACGAACGACAAGCTCACGGGCGGCAGCCGCACCGGTTGGCAGGCCGACTACCCGTCGCTGTACAACTTCCTCGGCCCGACCATGGGTGAGGGCTCGTCGAACAACTACTCGCGGTACGACTCCAAGGAGTACAACGAGCTGCTCGCCAAGGGCCGTTCGGCTGCGACCGTCGAAGAGGGCAACAAGTCCTTCGACCAGGCTCAGGAACTCCTGTTCGAAGACCTGCCCGAGATCCCGCTCTGGTACTCCAACGTGACCGGTGTCTGGAACGCGGACAACGTCTCGAACGTGAAGTTCGGCTGGAACTCGGTGCCGCTGTACTACGACATCGAGGTCAACAACTGATCCAGGTCTCCTAGAGACCGAAGCGCGAGCAGGTATCCTGCTTCGCGATCACCGGACGGGGGTTCGGGGGCCGCACAGGTCCCCGAACCCCCGTACCACGGTGACAACACCCCCACACAGCGGGCGCCCTCCCGCACCGGACATCCGTGCCGACCCTCGGACCGTCCACCCCTCACCACAATGAACCTGATCGACATCGCTCCGGACCGGGCAGTGATCTGATGCTCTGGTACCTCGGCAAGCGCCTCCTGCAACTCATCCCCGTGTTCTTCGGGGCCACGTTCCTCATCTACTTCCTGGTCTTCTCGCTGCCCGGCGACCCGATCGCCGCGCTGTTCGGCGACCGGCAGCCGTCGCCGCAGGTCATCGAGACGCTGCGTCAGCAGTACAACCTCGACAAGCCGTTCATCGTGCAGTACCTGCTCTGGATCGGCGGCGTGTTCCGCGGCGACCTCGGCGTGACCTACTCGGGTCTGCCCGTCAGCCAGCAGCTCGCATCGGCCTTCCCGATCACCGCGCGCCTGGCGATCCTCGCGCTCGTGTTCGAGGCCGTCGCCGGCATCGTCGTCGGCGTCATCGCGGGTCTGCGCAAGGGCAAGCTGTTCGACGCCACCGCGCTCGTCGTGTCGCTCCTGCTCATCTCGGTGCCGACCTTCGTCGTCGGGTTCGTGCTGCAGTACGTCTTCGGCATCAAGCTCGGACTGTTCCGGGTCACGGTGTCCGGCGAGGCGCCGTGGAGCGAACTCGTCCTGCCGGCGATCGTCCTCGCCTCGGTCTCGTTCGCGTACATCGTGCGTCTGACCCGGGCCAGCGTCGCCGAGAACATGAGCGCCGACTTCGTGCGGACCGCCACGGCCAAGGGTCTGCCCCGTCGTCGTGTCGTCGGCGTGCACATCTTCCGGAACTCGCTCATCCCCGTGGTGACCTACCTGGGTGTCGACATCGGCAACCTGATGGTCGGCGCGATCGTCACCGAGGGCATCTTCAACATCAACGGTGTCGGCGGCACGGTGTTCCGCGCCGTCAAGCTCGGCGAGGGCCCGACGGTGGTCTCCTTCGTCGCCGTGATGGTCATCATCTTCATGCTCGCCAACCTCCTGGTGGACCTGCTCTACGCCGTCCTGGACCCGAGGATCCGCTATGCCAAGTAACGCCGCACCCCGCTCGGCGACGCACTACGTCGCCCCGCTCGAAGAAACCCCACTGCAGGCGGTCGACCAGGTCAACGAGGACGAGAAGACCCGTTCCCTGTGGACCGACGCGTGGGAGTCCATGCGGACCCGTCCGACGTTCTGGATCTCCTCGATCCTGATCCTGCTGATCATCGTCGTCGCGGTCTTCCCGGGGCTCTTCGCCCACGTCGACCCGCGGGCGTCGAACCTCGACAACAGCGACGGCGGACCCGAGGCCGGGCACATCCTCGGCTTCACGCGTCAGGGCTCGGACGTCTACGCCCGCGTGATCTGGGGTGCCCAAAACTCGCTCATCGTCGGCATCGTCGCGACGATCCTGGTGTCCGTCATCGGCATCGTGATCGGTTCCCTGGCCGGCTTCTACGGCGGCTGGCTCGACACGATCGTGTCCCGCATCGGTGACATCTTCTTCTCGATCCCGACCGTCCTCGGCGCGATCGTGATCATGTCGGTCATCCCCGCGCGGAACGCGATCACCGTCGCGCTCGTCCTCGCTGCGTTCGCGTGGCCGCAGATCGCCCGCATCATGCGTGGTGCCGTGCTGAGCGCGAAGCAGGCCGACTACGTCATGGCGTCGGCAGCCCTGGGCGTCAGCCGGTTCCGGACGCTCGTGCGCCACGTCATCCCGAACTCGCTCGCTCCGGTCATCGTGGTCGCGACCGTGTCGCTCGGCACGTTCATCGTGGCCGAGGCCACGCTGTCGTTCCTCGGCATCGGTCTGCCGCCGTCGGCGCTGAGCTGGGGCCTCGACATCGGCACCGCCCAGACCTCGATCCGCACGAACCCGTCGACGATCTTCTGGCCGTCGGCAGCCCTGTCCATCACCGTGCTCGCGTTCCTGCTCCTCGGTGACGTGGTGCGCGACGCGCTCGACCCGAAGGCGAGGGCCCGCCGATGAGCGAGACACTGACCCAGCCGAACAGCAGCCGCACCGGTGGTACCGGTGCGCCGCTGCTCGAGATCACCGACCTGCAGGTCGGCTTCAAGACCCAGAGCGGCCTCGTGCAGGCCGTCCGCGGCGTCAACCTCACCCTCGAGCAGGGCGAACGCCTGGCCATCGTCGGCGAGTCCGGTTCCGGCAAGTCGACGAGCGCCCAGGCGATCATCAAGCTGCTGCCCGGCACCGGTGAGGTCACCGGCGGTTCGATCAAGTTCAACGGGCGCGAGCTCGTCGGGCTGAGCGACAAGGAGATGTCCGAGATCCGTGGGAAGGAGATCGGCTACGTCCCGCAGGACCCGATGTCGAACCTCAACCCGCTGTGGTCGATCGGCTTCCAGGTCGAAGAGGCGATCCGTGCGAACGGCATGGCCACCGGCAAGGCGGCCGTCCGCGACCGCGCGATCGAGGTCCTCAAGGAGGCCGGGCTCGGCGACGCGTCGACCCGACTCAAGCAGTACCCGCACGAGTTCTCCGGCGGCATGCGGCAGCGCGTGCTCATCGGCATCGGTCTGTCGAGCCGCCCGCAGCTGCTCATCGCCGACGAGCCGACGAGTGCGCTCGACGTCACGGTGCAGCGCGTCATCCTCGACCACCTCGAGAGCCTGACCCGCGACTTCGGCACCTCGGTGCTGTTCATCACGCACGACCTCGGTCTCGCCGCCGAGCGAGCCGAGAAGCTCGTCGTGATGTACAAGGGCCAGGTCGTCGAGGCCGGTCCCTCGAAGGAGATCCTGGCCAACCCGCAGCACCCGTACACGCAGCGCCTCGTGGCCGCGGCGCCCTCGCTCGCGAGCCGCCGCATCCAGTCGAAGGTGCAGCACGAGCGCGTCGACATCGCCGACGCCGGCTCCGACGACGCCGAGCTGATCGCCCGGGCCCAGGAGCGCGAGCACCGTCCGGCCGAGGACCTCATCGTGGTGAAGAACCTCGAGAAGGTCTACAAGCTGCGCGGGAAGAACCTCGCCACGCGCGAGCTCAAGGCGGTCGACGACGTGTCGTTCTCGATCCAGAAGGGCACCACCACGGCGCTCGTGGGCGAGTCCGGTTCGGGCAAGTCGACCGTCGCCAAGCTCGTCCTGCAGCTCGAGAGCATCACGAGCGGCACCGTGCAGTTCGACGGCATCGACATCGGCGCGCTGAAGGGCAAGGACCTCTTCGACTTCCGCCGCCGCGTGCAGCCGGTGTTCCAGGACCCGTACGGCTCCCTGGACCCGATGTACAACGTCGGGAACACGATCGCCGAGCCGCTCGCCACGCACAAGGTGGGCGACAAGGCCTCGCGTCGTGCCCGGGTGCTCGAGCTGCTCGACCAGGTCGCGCTGCCGAAGTCGATGGTGAACCGCTACCCGAACGAGCTGTCCGGTGGCCAGCGACAGCGCATCGCCGTCGCCCGCGCGCTGGCGCTCAAGCCGGAGGTCATCGTCCTCGACGAGGCCGTCTCCGCGCTCGACGTGCTCGTGCAGGGGCAGATCCTCGACCTGCTCACCGAGCTGCAGACCGAGCTCGGCCTGACGTACCTGTTCATCACCCACGACCTCGCGGTCGTCCGCCTCGTCGCGGACAACGTGTGCGTCATGCGACGTGGGCAGATCGTCGAGAAGGCGACGACCGACGAGGTCTTCGCCGCCCCGAAGGAGCAGTACACGAAGGACCTCCTGGCCGCCATCCCCGGCGCCGGGTTCGAGTTCGGACGCTGATCCACCTGGACACGAACGAGGCCGGACGCCCCGTCGTCCTCCGCGCTGGTCGCGGGGGTGCGGTGGCGTCCGGCCTCGTCGCCGTCCTGGGGCTGTTCCTGCTCGGCGATGCGGCGTTCCGGGGGAGCTGGGACGTCGTCCTCCGTGCCGCCGGCCCGATCGCCGTGCTCGTCTGGGCGCTCTGGGTCCTGACCTACCGCCCCTGCATCGTGATCGACGAGCGCGCGGTCACCGTGGTCAACCCGCTCCGCCGCACCCTGGTGCCCTGGCCGGCCGTCGCCGACGTCCGGCTCCGCTGGCAGATCGTGATCGAGACGGTCGCCGGCCGGAAGATCCAGTGCTGGGGCGGCCCGTCGCTGCCGCGGCCCAAGCCGGCCCGGCGCGGTGAGCGGGCGGTCCTGCGGCAGCCGGACGAGATGACCGTGCTGCTCGACCGCTGGTCCGAGCACCGCGACGGTGCCGGTGCCGGCGCCGGCGACGCCGTGCGCGGCTGGGACGTGCCGGCCCTGGCGGTCGGCGCAGCCGCGCTGGCGCTGCTCGCCGCCTCGCTGCTCAGCCTGTGGCTGGGAGCCTGACGCGGCTCGCGATCGCGACCACGGGACGGACGGGAGGCCCGGCGCACGACGCGCGCCGGGCCTCCCGTCCGTCTGCTGGTCACGTCCACTGCCGCGCTCGGTGAGCAGAAATGGTCGAGTCGGCGAACGGGACCCGACCATTCCTGCTCACGATCTGGAGCGGTGCACGTGACCGGCGTCGTCAGACGACCGCGCCGACCCGTTCGGTGAGTAGGTGCTCCTGGTCGGTCTGGATGCAGGCGACACCGCGGCCGTGCACGGGCTCGAGACCCGGGTCGATCGTGCGGCACTGCTCCTGCCGGCCCTCGTCGAGGAGCTGGTAGAGCGGGCAGCGCGTGCGGAAGCGGCAGCCGTCGATGCGCTCCGTGGGGGAGGGCAGGTCGCCCTCGAGCAGGATGCGCCCGCGGGCGGCCTCGGCCATCGGGTCCGGAACCGGCACGGCCGACAGCAGGGCCCGGGTGTACGGGTGCTGGGGGTTCGAGAAGACCGCGTCGCCGTCGCCGTACTCGACGATGCGGCCGAGGTACATGACCGCGACGTCGTCGGCGATGTGCCGGACCACGGACAGGTCGTGCGCCACGAACAGGTAGGACAGCCCGAGGCGGTGCTTGAGGTCCTCGAGCAGGTTGATCACACCGGCCTGCACGGAGACGTCGAGCGCGGAGACCGGCTCGTCGAGCACCAGGATCTTCGGCTCGACGATGAGCGCACGGGCGATGCCGATGCGCTGCCGCTGGCCGCCGGAGAACTCGTGCGGGTACCGGTCGATGTAGCTCGGTTCGAGTCCGACCAGCTCGAGCACCTCGCGCACCCGCCGGCGGATCTCGTCCTTCGCGACGCCGTGCACGGTGAGGGGTTCGCCGATCACCGAGCCGATGTCGAGGCGGGGGTCGATCGACGCCATCGGGTCCTGGAACACGACCTGGATGTCGCGGCGCAGTGCCAGACGGTCCTTCTTGGACAGCGAGGCGGTGTCGACGCCGTTCACCCGGATGGTGCCGTGCTGGGCACCGGCGAGCTCGAGGATCTCCATGATGGTGGTCGTCTTGCCGCAGCCGGACTCGCCGACCAGGCCGAGCACCTGCCCGCGCTTGAGGGTGAGGGAGATGCCGTCCACCGCGTGCACCTCGCCGATCTGCCGACGGAACAGCGCACCCTTGGTGAGCGGGAACGTCTTGACGACGTCCTGCAGCTCGAGCACGACCTCGTCGCCGTGGTCGACCGCTGCCTCGGGGACGTCCTCGGGGCGGGGGAAGATCTCCGAGCGCTCGAGGGTGCCCGCGGCGATCTCGTCGCGACGGATGCACGCGGCGGTGTGGTCGTCGAGCAGGGTGCCGTTGCCGATCGTCTGGACGGCACCGGTCAGGACCGGGTTGTCGGCGCTCTGCGGCACCGACGGTGCGACGAGGGCGGGTTCGCCGTCGCGGCACGCGTCGATGACGGCGGGGCAGCGGTCGGCGAACGGGCAGCCGGTCGGCTTCTGCGTGAGCAGGGGCGGGCGGCCGTCGAGCGGGACGAGCCGCTCGGTGCGGGCGGACGTCATGTTCGGCATCGACCGGAGCAGCCCGATCGTGTACGGCATCACCGGCTCGCGGAACAGGGGGAGCACCGGCGCCGTCTCGACGATCCGGCCGGCGTACATCACGGCGACGCGGTCGGCGTTGCCGGCGACGACGCCGAGGTCGTGCGTGATGAGCACGACGGCCGCGCCGGTCATGTCCTTGGCGGTCTGCAGCACGTCGAGGATCTGCGCCTGGATCGTCACGTCGAGCGCCGTGGTCGGCTCGTCGGCGATGATCAGCTTCGGGTCGTTCGCGATGGCGATGGCGATCATCGCGCGCTGTCGCATGCCGCCGGAGAACTCGTGCGGGAACGCGTCGAGTCGTCGCGCCGGGTTCGGGATGCCGACGATGCGCAGGAGTTCCTCGGCGCGGGTGCGTGCGGCGTGCTGGGTGAGGGAGCGGTCGTGCAGGCGCAGGCCCTCGATGATCTGCTGGCCGATCGTGTACACCGGCGTCAGGGCGGACAGCGGGTCCTGGAACACCATCGCGATGTCCCGACCGCGCAGCGCCGACATCTCGCGGTCGTTCCTGCCGACGAGCTCCTGCCCGTCGAACCGGATGCTGCCCTGCACCTGGGCGGACGACGGCAGCAGACCCATCACGGCCATCGAGGACACCGACTTGCCGGAACCCGACTCGCCCACGATGCCGAGGAACTCACCGGGGGCCACCGAGTAGTCGACACCCCGGACCGCGTACACGGGCTTGGTCTTCGGGTTGAACGTGACCGACAGGTCGGACACGGTGAGCAGCGGCTCAGTCACGGTTGGCTCCGGAGGTGGGGTCGATGGCGTCGCGCAGGGCGTCGCCGAGCAGGCTGGTCGAGAGCACGGTCGCGACCAGGGTCGCGGCGGGCAGGACGAACAGCCACGGTCGGGTGACGGCGGACTGGCTGCCGGCGGCGAGCAGGGTGCCGAGCGAGACGTCGGGGATCTGGATGCCGAAGCCGAAGAAGCTCAGCGAGCTCTCCGCCAGGATCGCGGCGCCGACGCCGAGCGTGGCGTCGATGATGAGCAGCGACGCCACGTTCGGCAGGATGTGCCGGCGGATGATCGTGAACGCCGGGACGCCCATGAACCGGGCGGCCTTGACGTAGTCGCGCTCGCGCAGGGACATCGTCTGGCCGCGGATCACGCGGGCCATCACCATCCAGCTGAACACCGCGAGGCCGACGATGAGGGCCACCCACGTCAGGTTCTTGAAGACCGGGCTGAGCAGCACGAGCGCGTAGAACGACGGGATCACGAGCAGCAGGTCGATGACCCACACGAGCAGCCGGTCGGTGACGCCGCCGAAGTACCCGGCGATCGCGCCGACGATGCCGGCGATCAGGGTCGCTGCCGGCCCGGCGATCAGGCCGATGAGCAGCGACTTCTGCAGGCCGACCAGGGTCTGCGCGTAGATGTCCTGGCCGATGTCGTTCGTGCCGAACCAGTGCGCGGCGCTCGGCGGCATGCCGAACGCCAGCCCGTCCGAGTCGACGGCGTTCCAGTGGTACAGGTACGGGCCGAGGAACGCCCAGAGGATGATGAGCAGCAGGGCGCTGCCGCCGATGCGCGCGCGCCAGGTGCCGAACACCTTGCGCCAGAGCGGGGTGCGGCCGCCCGTCACCTCGATGACGTGCGCCGGCGTCCCGGCGTTGCCGTCGCCGGGGTCACCGGCGGTGGTCGTGGTCGTGGGGTCGAGAACAGACACGGGTCACACCCTCACTCGCGGGTCGAGCGCGGCGTACAGCAGGTCCGCGAGGGTCCCTGCGATGAGCACGAGGATCGCTGTGAAGAGGATCGTGCCCGATGCCGCGTTGATGTCGTTGTTGCTGATGCTCTGGACGAAGTACTCGCCCATCCCGTGCCAGCTGAAGACCAGCTCGGTGATGCTCGCGCCGGTCAGGATGAGTCCGAACGAGTACGCGAAGAAGGTTGACATCGGGATGAGGGCGACCCGCACGCCGTGGCGCATGATCGCCGACCCGCGGGTGCGGCCCTTCGAGCGTGCGGTGCGGATGAAGTCGTTCGACAGCACGTCGAGCATCGCCGAGCGCTGGTAGCGCGAGTACGTGGCGACGGCACCGATCGTCAGCGAGATCGTCGGTAGCAACAGGTGCACGAGCCGGTCGCCGAGCACCGGGAAGAACCCGGTCACCCCCGGCGTGTACTCGCCCGTGAACCGGATCACCTGCGTCCCGACGCCCTGGTTGAGCGTGGTCGCGAGGATCATCAGCACGACCGCGATGACGAAGGTCGGGGTGGCGAGCACCGCGAACGACAGGTACGTCGAGACCTGGTCGGAGGTGCGGTACTGCCGGACCGCGTTCCAGACCCCGAGGAGCACCCCGAGGACCGCGCCGAGCAGCGTGCCGATCACGAGCAGCCGCAGGCTCGTGCCGGAGCGGGCGATGATGTCGGCCGTCACCTCGGTGCCGCGGGTGCTCATGCCGAGCGAGCCGTGCGTCACCAGACCGACCCACCAGTCCCAGGTGCGGACCAGGAGCGGGGTGTCCGGATCGGCGCCGAGCTTGCGGAGCGACGCCTCGATGGTGCCCTGCGGCACGGCCGGGTTGCGCCCCAGGAACCGGGCCGCCGGGTTGAGCGTCGTGCTGGCGAGGATGTACCCGAGCGTGGTCGCCACGATCGTCAGGACGATGTAGTTGACGATCCGCTTTGCGATGAAGGCGAGCATGTGGTTCGTGACCTCTGGGTGCGGCCGTCCGACCGGACGGCGTTGTCGGTGGCGACAGGCTAGCCGTTCGGGCGACTGGTTGGGACAACGGAAGTGACGCTATGCAACATTCGTTACGAGCGTGTTTCGATTCATCGCACAGACCCTTGTGCCGCCTTCGGATGTGGCTAGGGTTCTCAACCAACAGACGCGACGGCGGGGGCCGCCGCGGTCCAGCGCGATCCGCGCGAACCACAACGAAAGGGAATCCTCGCCATGCGAAAGAGGATCAAGGGCATCGCCGTCCTCGCCACCGCTGCGGCTGCCGCCGTCGTGCTGGCGGGCTGCTCGGGCGGCGGACAGGCCGGCAACAGCAGCTCCGCGGTCGCCGAGTCGTCACTGAAGTCGACCGGCTGGACCGTCGCGGACCGCGCCGACGTCAAGGACGGCGGGTCGATCACCCTGCCGATCGACACGGCTCCGGCCAACTGGCAGCTGCAGAACCTGGACTCGGGGACGGTCGACGACAACACGATCTCCGGCACCTACCTGCCGAGCTTCATCCAGTTCAAGGAGAACGGCGAGTGGGAGGCGAACAAGGACTTCGTCGACTCGATCGAGCTGACGAAGGACTCGCCCCAGACCGTCGAGATCAAGATCAACCCGAAGGCCGTGTGGTCGGACGGCACCCCGATCAGCGCGAAGGACGTCATCGCGAACTGGAAGGCGCTGAACGGCACGAACAAGGCCTTCGCGCCCCTCGCCACCAACGTGTGGGAGGACGTGGACTCGGTCAAGCAGGGCTCCGACGAGCGTGACGTCATCATGACGTTCTCGAAGACCAACGCCGACTGGGCGTCGGTCTTCACGGCGATCTACCCGTACTGGGCCGTCGACACCCCGGACCACTTCAACAAGGCCTGGGCCAAGGGCCCGTACGCGGCCGACGGCAAGACGTACGTCTCCGGTGGTCCGTACATCCTGAAGTCCTTCGACGCCAACGGCGGCGTCGTGACCTTCGAGAAGAACCCGAAGTGGTGGGGCGACGAGGGCAAGCTCGACACGATCGTCTTCAAGACGGTGTCCCGTGACGGTGTCGCCCAGGCGTACGGCAACAAGGAGCTCGACGCGTTCAACCTGAACGGCAGCGCCGACAACCTCAAGACGGCGAACTCGCGCTCGGACTCGAAGATCGAGCGGTCGCTCGGTACCACGCAGCGCCAGATCACGCTGAACGGCACATCGGACGTATTCAAGGACCAGGACGTGCGCCAGGCGTTCGCGCAGGCGATCAACCGCAAGGTGCTCGCCCAGGCGATCCTGTCGCCGGTGAAGAGCCCGGGCGACGTGCTCAACAACCTGACGTACCTGCCCGGTCAGGAGGGCTACCAGGACGACGTGTCGAGCGTCTACGGCTACAGCACCGAGAAGGCGAAGTCGAAGCTCGAGGACGCGGGCTGGAAGATCGGCTCGGACGGCTACGCGACCAAGGGCGGCAAGGAACTCGACGTCCGCTTCGTGATCCCGTCGGACAACCCGAACTCGGCGAACATCGCGCAGCTCGTGCAGCAGCAGACCAAGCTCGCCGGCTTCAAGGTGACCATCGACACCGTGCCCACCGACGACTTCTTCACGAAGTACATCACCACGACGACCCGTGACTTCGACGCCACGTACTTCGCGTGGCAGGGCACGCCGTTCCCGATCTCGTCGCTGAAGTCGATCTACTACCCCGCCGACGCCGGCCAGAACTACACCGGCGTGACGGACGACTCGCTCGGTGCCGCGTGGGACAAGGCGAACGGCGAGCTCGACCCGGACGCTCGCATCAAGGACGCCCAGGCCATCGACAAGAAGATCGTCGCGGTCGCCGGCACCATCCCGCTGTTCGCCGAGCCGTACGCCTGGGGTGTGCGCAAGGACCTGGTGAACTACGGTCCGGCGCAGTTCCAGCAGTCCTCGGTCAAGTGGCAGGACGTCGGCTACACGAAGTAGTCGCGACCGCGTTCACGAACGACACCCTCGACGTCGCACGACGTCGGGGGTGTCGTCCTGTGTCGGGGCGCTGTCGTGCGGCACGGCCGCGAGGACTGCGCGGACTGCGCGGACGCTAGAACCGTGCCGCCGCGAGCGACGCCGCGACCCCGAGGACGACCATCGCCAGGATCGTCCAGCCGTGGGTGCGGTGCGTGATCGGCGCAGCCGTCACGGTCGACGGGGGTGGGCCGTCCTGCGCTGCCGGGGCGGGCACGTGGGCCAGCATCCGCGCGGCCGCAGCGTCGACGTCCAGGCGATCCGGGCCTCCCGGCTGGTCACCGGTGTGCTCGGCGAGACGCGCCGTCGGGCGGGTCGCGATCCAGACACGGCGGACGCCCTCGCTGGTGACCACCTCGATGCCGTACTTCGTTCGCACCTCGCTGATGCGGGACCAGGTGTAGGTGCTGGTCCGCCGGACGTCCACGATGCGCAGGTGCTCCGGCGTCAGCTCGATCCGGGGACGCCACAGCGCAGCCCAGGCGACGAACGCGACGGCGATGCTCGGGATCGGCACGAGCCAGGCGGCGCCGCCGCCGAGCAGGGCCAGCGGAACGAGCACGACTGCCACGACCCAGAGAACGACGGCGAGGGCGCGCAGGCCGGGGGCGACGATGGTGGTGGGCACCGGACGAGGGTACGAGATGCCTCCCCGGAGACGCCCGGGGAGCGGGTGTGACACACCGGCGCGTATCTCCGGACGACCCGATTCCCCGGGGAGGCAGATCCTGGACGGACCCTCGTGCCGACAATGGTCGTCGCCCCCAGTTGGGGTGTCAATACCCCATCGCGACGCATTCAGGGGACTCCCACGCCCGGGACTACGAAACGAGCAGTTCGATCTGTTCGCGGATGGTCTCGGCCTTCGGGAACCGCAGACCGACCAGACCGATGTGCCGCCAGCGGACCACGCCGTCGGGGCCGATCACGAAGACTGATCGGCGCAGGCCGATGCCCGGTGCCTGCACCCCGTAGGCGCGGACCACCGAGCCCGCGGTGTCGCTGAGCAGCGGGAACGCGAGCGATGATCCGCGTGCGAACCCCTCGTGCGAGTCGAGTGCCTGCGGGCTGATGCCCCACACGGTCGCGCCGAGGTCGCTGAACTCGTCGAGTTCGGCCTGGTAACTGCAGAGCTGGGCGGTGCAGACCGCCGTCGCGTCGCCCGGGTAGAAGGCCAGCACCACGGTCCGGCCGATCTCGGCGGACAGGTCGTACTCGTCGTCGGTGCGGATGCCGCCGCGCACGACCATCCCGGGCAGGGTGAACGACGGGGCCGGTTCGCCGATCGCGGGGATGCTCATGGGTCTCACGGTAGGGCGGCACGGCGGTGGTCGCCCCTCGGCGCGCTGTGCGGGGGCTGTGGATGCGCTCGGGGGAGCGCTGAACGGCCAGCGGCGCGTCGACGAGCCGCTGGCGTGGCCTACGAGAACAACTGCGGGAACGCGTGCGCCACCCAGGGGTACCCGACGAAGACCACCGCGTCGAGCAGGGCGTGCGTGATGACGAGCGGCAGGAGCCGGCCCCACCGCGTGTAGATCCAGCCGAAGACGATGCCCATCACCGCGTTGCCGATGAACGCGCCGAACCCCTGGTACAGGTGGTAGCTGCCGCGCAGCAGAGCGGTCGACAGGATCACCTGCCAGCGGCCCCACCCCAGGTCGCCGAGCCGGGCGTACAGGTACCCGATCACGATCACCTCCTCCTGCAGGCCCGAGCGGATCGCGGACAGCAGCAGGACCGGGACCGTCCACCAGTACGAGTTCAGTGCGGCGGGGTCGACCGCGACCGTGATGCCGAGCGCCCGACCCGCGAAGTACAGTGCGAGCCCCGGGATCCCGATGCACAGGGCGATGAGCGCCGGGCCGCCCAGGTCCGGCTTCGCCCGGAACCGGTCGATCCCGAGCCGGCCGAGGTGCGGCCGCGACGTGTCCCACAGCAGGTAGCAGACGAGCGCCACCGGGGCCAGGTCCACCGCGATGCCCAGGAGCTGCCGGGCGAGGTCGACGTACTGCACCGTCGTCGACGAGGTGTTCAGCGCCGTCGACTGCTCGCCGAGCGGGGTCGTCTGCGACAGGTCGTCGATGATCTGCAGGATCGACCAGAGGGCGCTGGCGCCGAGCGAGAGCAGCAGGACGATGGCGATCTCGACCCACGTTCGCCGACGGCTCATGCGCTGTACTCCTGTCGCTTGCGAACTACCGGTAGACTGGCGTGTCGGGCGTTCTGCCCACGGGTGCGGTGCCGATCGACCAACGGGGTTGATCACCAGCTGGCCCGACACTCTCCCAGAAATTGAAGGATGTCCTGTATGGCGCTCGCCACCCGGTCCGACCTGCGCAACGTCGCCATCGTGGCACACGTCGACCACGGCAAGACCACCCTCGTCGACGCGATGCTCACGCAGACCAACTCGTTCGACGCCCACTTCGAGGGCGAAGACCGCATGATGGACTCGAACGACCTCGAGCGCGAGAAGGGCATCACGATCCTCGCGAAGAACACGTCGGTGCTCTACAACGGCAAGCACGCCGGTGAGTTCGGCGCGGGCGGTCCCATCACCATCAACGTGATCGACACCCCCGGCCACGCCGACTTCGGTGGCGAGGTCGAGCGCGGCCTGTCCATGGTCGACGGTGTCGTCCTGCTCGTCGACGCGTCCGAGGGTCCGCTGCCCCAGACCCGCTTCGTGCTCCGCAAGGCGCTCGCCGCGAAGCTCCCGGTGATCCTGCTCGTCAACAAGACGGACCGCCCCGACTCCCGCATCGACGAGGTCGTCTCCGAGTCGCAGGACCTGCTGCTCGGGCTGGCCTCGGACCTGTCGGACGAGGTCGACGACCTCGACCTCGACGCGATCCTCGACGTCCCCGTGGTCTACGCCTCGGGTCGTGCCGGTGCCGCGTCGCGCAACAAGCCCGCGGACGGCTCGCTGCCCGACAACGACGACCTCGAGCCCCTGTTCGAGGCCATCCTGCAGCACGTGCCGGCGCCGAAGTACGACGACCAGCACCCGCTGCAGGCCCACGTCACCAACCTCGACGCGTCGCCGTTCCTCGGTCGCCTCGCGCTGCTGCGCATCTTCCACGGCACGATGAAGAAGGGCCAGACGGTCGCGTGGGTCAAGCACGACGGCACCGTCGTCAACGCCCGCATCACCGAGCTCCTCATCACCAAGGCGCTCGAGCGCTACCCGGCCGAGTCGGCCGGCCCCGGTGACATCGTCGCCGTCGCCGGTTTCGACACGATCACCATCGGTGAGACCCTGTCCGACCCCGAGGACGTCCGTCCGCTGCCGACCATCACGGTCGACGACCCGGCGATCTCGATGACGATCGGCACGAACACCAGCCCGCTCGTCGGCAAGGTCAAGGGCCACAAGCTGACCGCCCGCATGGTCAAGGAGCGCCTCGACCGCGAGCTCATCGGCAACGTCTCGCTCAAGGTCCTCGACATCGGTCGTCCGGACGCGTGGGAGGTCCAGGGTCGCGGCGAGCTCGCACTGGCCATCCTCGTCGAGCAGATGCGTCGTGAGGGCTTCGAGCTCACCGTCGGCAAGCCCCAGGTGGTCACGAAGCGTGACGACAACGGCAAGCTGCTCGAGCCGTACGAGCACATGACGATCGACACGCCGGAGGAGTACCTCGGCGCGATCACGCAGCTCATGGCCGCCCGCAAGGGCCGCATGGAGAACATGACGAACCACGGCACCGGCTGGGTGCGCATGGAGTTCATCGTCCCGTCGCGTGGCCTGATCGGCTTCCGCACGTCGTTCCTGACCGAGACCCGCGGAACCGGCATCGCCAACGCGATCTCGCACGGCTACGACGAGTGGGCCGGCCCGATCCAGACCCGCATCAACGGCTCGATCGTGTCCGACCGCTCGGGTGTCGTCACGCCGTTCGCCATCACGAACCTGCAGGAGCGGATGACGTTCTTCGTCAACCCCACCGAAGAGGTCTACGAGGGCATGGTCATCGGCGAGAACTCGCGCGCCGACGACATGGACGTCAACATCACGAAGGAGAAGAAGCTCACGAACATGCGTTCGGCGAACGCCGACTCCTTCGAGTCGATGACGCCGTCGCGCCAGCTCTCCCTCGAGGAGTGCCTGGAGTTCGCGCGCGAGGACGAGTGCGTCGAGGTCACCCCCGACGCCGTCCGCATCCGCAAGGTCGAGCTCGACGCGCAGGCCCGCCAGCGCTCGTACGCCCGCCTGAAGCGCCAGGACGCGTAAGCACCGGCACGAGCAACACCCGCGGAGGCCCGTCCTCCGTCCGACGGCCCGGTCACCTGCAACAGGTGGCCGGGCCGTTCGCGGTTGTACCGTGGTCAGCGTGACTCTCGACCTGCTCTCGATCTACCAGGACCTGCACGCCCACCCGGAGCTCGGCTTCCAGGAGCACCGCACCGCCGGTGTCATCACTGCGAAGCTCGCCGAGATCGGTGGGATCGAGGTGACGACGGGCGTCGGCGGCACCGGCGTCGTCGGTGTCGTGTCGAACGGCGAGGGCCCCGTGGTCTGGCTCCGCGCCGACATGGACGGCCTGCCCGTGCAGGAGCGGACCGGCCTGTCGTACGCCAGCGAGCACGTCGGCACCGACGACGAGGGCCGCGAGGTCCCCACCATGCACGCCTGCGGCCACGACATCCACGTCACGTGGCTGCTCGGCACGCTCGAGCGCTTGGTCGCGACCACGGGGGACTGGCGTGGCACGGTCGTCGCCGTCTTCCAGCCTGCAGAAGAGGTCATCTCCGGCGCCCGCGCGATGGTCGAGGACGGCCTGGTCGAGCGGTTCCCGAAGCCGGACGTCGTGCTCGGGCAGCACTCCGCACCCGCACCGGTCGGCATCGTCGCGGTCGGCACCGGCCCCGTGATGGCGTCGAGCGACCGGCTGACGGTGACCTTCAACGGCCGAGGGGCGCACGGTTCGGCGCCGCAGGCCTCGCTCGACCCGGTCGTCACCGCGGCCTCGGCCGTCGTGCGGCTGCAGACCGTCGTCGCCCGCGAGGTCTCGCCGAGCGACGCGGGGGTCGTCACCGTCGGCAGCTTCCACGCCGGCACGCGGGCGAACATCATCCCCGACGAGGCCGTCATCGAGATCTCGACCCGCGCCCGCAACGAGGAGACCCGCCAGCGCATCATCGCCTCGATCGAGCGCATCGTCCGGGCCGAGAGCACGGCCGGTGGCCTGTCCGAGCCGACGATCGTGCGTGCACCGGGCGCCGAGGTCACCGTGAACGACGCCGAGGCCGCCGCCACCGTGCTCGACGCCATCCGCGCCGAGGTGCCGGGAGCCCGCGACCTGGAGATCGGCCTCGCCATGGCGTCGGAGGACGTCGGTCAGCTCGCCACCGCCGCCGGGGCGCCGCTCGTGTACTGGTTCACGGGCATCACCGACCCGGAGCGCTTCCGCCGCGGCGAGGAGATCCCGAGCAACCACTCGCCGTTCTACGCGCCGCAGGCCGAGACCGCGATCCCGGTCGGCGTCGACGCCCTGGTCGCGGCAACGCGCGCCTACGTCGCCTGACACGTCCGTCGGGAAGGAGGCCCGGGGCGGCCCCGCCGCGCACGTGACCGCCCCGGGGACGGCACGTTCACAGCCAACTCGCGCCGGGCCTCCCGGCTCGTCCGTTACGGTCGCGCCATGCGTTCCTTCCGTACCCCGCTGATCGCCGCCGTCGCTGCCGGCATCGCCCTGGCCGGACTCACCGGCTGCTCGACCCAGGCCGTGCAGCAGGCCACCGACCTCGGATCCTCCGTCGCGTCGAACGTGGCCGACGGGGTCGCCGGCATCGACGGCAAGGCGATCCAGGACGGCATGTCCTCGGTCGCCGGCGGCATCGACGGCGCGCTCGACACGGCGCTCAAGGGTGCCGACGTGACCTCCGACGGCAAGGTGCCCGACGGGTTCCCGTCGGCCGACGTCCCGCTCGTCGACGGCACCGTGCTCGGCGGGGGAGCCGGACCGAACGGCTCCGGGTGGGTCGCGCAGGTCCGGGCGGCCTCGGTCGACGACTTCCAGACCGCCGTGCAGCAGCTCACCGAGGCCGGGTACACCGAGTCGGCCAAGCGTGCCGACTCGTCAAGCGCGTTCGGCATGTTCCGGAGCGACGCCTACCGCGTCGTCCTGACCTTCTCGGAGACCAAGGACAGCGGCGGCGTCACGGCGACCTACATCGTCACGCCCCGCTAGTCCCGTACCCTTGGGGACGATGTTGAAGGCCCCCGTCACACGCCCCGAGCGCGTCCTGATCGTGCACGCCCACCCCGACGACGAGACGCTCTCGTCGGGCGGGACCATCGCGACCCTGCTCGAGCGCGGCGCCGAGGTGACCGTGCTCACCGCGACCCGGGGCGAGCGCGGTGAGATGCTCACGGAGCAGTTGGCCCCGCTGGCTGGGGACCCCGCGCGGGTGGCACGGCACCGGGAGACCGAGATCGCCGCGGCCCTCGCCGCCCTCGGCGGTCCGCAGCACCTGTGGCTCGGCGGGCCCGGGGCCCGGCCGACCGACCTGCCGGAGCGCCGCTACGTCGACTCCGGCATGCAGTGGGGCCCGGACGGTCGGGCCACCGCCGCGGACGACGCCCCGGCCGACTCGCTGACCGCGGCCGACCTGGGCGAGGTCGTCGACGACGTCCGCGCGGCGATCCGCTCCACCGGTGCCGACGCGGTGATCAGCTACGCCGACGACGGCGGCTACGGGCACCCCGACCACGTGCGGATGCACCACGCGGCGCAGTACGCGGCCCGTGCCGAGGAGGTCCCCTTCTCGATGATCGTCGACCCCGCCAGCGGCCAGGCCGACGTCACGGTCGACGTCCTGCCGGTCCGCGCCAAGGTGCGTGCGGCCGTCGAGCAGTACCGCTCCCAGGTCGCCGTCGACCCCGTGGACCCCGCCAACCCCGCGGCCCTGTCGTGGGTGATGCCGCACGGCGTCCGGCAGCACGCCCCGGCGGTCGAGGCGTTCCGGCACGACGCGGCCCCGCAGCCAGCGGCCCCGCAGACCTACGCCGAGATGTCCGGCCAGGGCAAGGCCGCGGCGGTCGTCGTCTCGCTGCTGCTCGGGCTGCTCGCCGGCGGGCTCGGGACGGTCACGCACCAGCAGACGCTCGGCGCGTTCCCGGTCGGGCTCGTCGTCACCACCCTCATCGTGCTCGGCCTGACCGTGGGCGTGCGGCTCGTCTACCGCTCGCGGGCGATGGTCGCCGCGATCGGCATCGGGATCCTCGTCGCGACGCAGGTGCTCGTGTCGGTCGGCGGGGAGAGCTCGCCGCTCGTCCTCGCCAACGCGGCCGGGTACGTGTGGACCTTCGCCCCCGCGGTGATCGCCGCCCTGGTCCTCGCGTGGCCGGACCTGTCGGGGCTGCGGTCCCGGACGGCCCCGGGCCGCGAGTAGACTCGAACCCGCTCGTCGAAGGGAGCACCCGAACCGTGACCTACGTGATCGCCCAGCCCTGTGTCGACGTCAAGGACCGCGCCTGCATCGACGAATGCCCGGTCGACTGCATCTACGAGGGTGACCGCTCGCTCTACATCCACCCCGACGAGTGCGTCGACTGCGGTGCGTGTGAGCCGGTGTGCCCCGTCGAGGCCATCTACTACGAGGACGACCTGCCCGACCAGTGGGCCGACTACTACAAGGCCAACGTCGAGTTCTTCGACGAGGTCGGGTCGCCCGGCGGCGCCGCGAAGGTCGGCGTGATCCACAAGGACCACCCCGTCGTCGCGGCCGAGCCCGTCCGCGGCTGACCGGACCCCTCGTGGCGCTCGACCTCCCCGACTTCCCCTGGGACCAGCTCGTCCCGTTCAAGCAGCGTGCCGCGGCGTACGAGGGCGGCATCGTCGACCTCAGCGTCGGATCGCCCGTCGACCCCACGCCCGAGGTCGTCCGCACCGCACTGGCCACCGCGACCGACGCGCACGCCTACCCGCAGGTCGCCGGCACCCCGGCGCTGCGGCAGGCCATCGCGGACTGGTACGGCCGCCGGCACGGCGTCGCCCTGACCGAGGCGAACGCGCTGCCGACGATCGG
The DNA here is from genome assembly GCF_025677645.1 of Curtobacterium poinsettiae. NCBI lineage: Bacteria > Bacillati > Actinomycetota > Actinomycetes > Micrococcales > Microbacteriaceae > Curtobacterium > Curtobacterium flaccumfaciens. Next base: position 1,461,832 of record NZ_CP106879.1, read on the forward strand.
CTCGAAGGAGTTCATCGCGGGCCTGGCGCTCTGGCTGGGCATCGGCCCCGGTGACACCGTGGTGTTCCCGGCCGCCGCGTACCCGACGTACGAGCTCGGTGCCGCACTGGTCCGTGCGGAGGCCCTCGCGTCGGACGACCCCGCCGCGTGGCCGTCCACCACCAAGCTCGTGTGGCTGAACTCCCCGGGCAACCCGGACGGCCGTGTGCTGACGATCGACGAGCTCCGTGCCGCCGTGGTGCGCGCCCGCGAGCTCGGAGCCGTCATCGTCGGCGACGAGTGCTACGCCGAGCTCGGGTGGGACCCGGAGTACGCCACCACCCCGACCCCCACGATCCTGGACCCCCGGGTCGTCGGCGACTCGCTCGACGGCGTGCTGAGCGTGTACTCGCTGTCGAAGCAGTCGAACCTCGCCGGGTACCGTGCGGCCTTCGTCGCCGGTGACGCCGCGATCCTGGCCGACGTCCTGGCCGTCCGGAAGCACGCCGGGCTCATGCCGCCGCTGCCCGTGCAGCAGGCCATGGTCGTCGCGCTCCAGGACGAGACCCACGTGCAGCAGCAGAAGGCCCGCTACCGAGCGCGACGGAACATGCTCCGGCGAGCACTCGAGGGTGCCGGGTTCCGGATCGACCACAGCGAGGCCGGGCTCTACCTCTGGGCCACCCGGGGCGAACCCGCACTCGACACCGTGGCCTGGCTCGCCGACCGCGGGATCCTCGTCGCACCGGGCACGTTCTACGGTGCAGCGGGGGGCGAACACGTCCGCGTGGCCCTCACAGCGACCGACGAACGCATCGCCGCGGCGGCACAGCGACTGGCGAGCAGCCGTCGCCTCGGCACCGCGTAGCACGGACACGAGTGGTTCCGGTGGTGCCCGCAATCCGTGGGAACCACCAAATCGTCACCTGGGATGTGTGCACGACCGACAGGTGCCGCGATTAGGCTGTCCTCGTGACTGACACTGCCAATGACGCTCAGAAGACGGCCACACCGCCCACCACGCCCGTCCCCGTGAGTCCCGCCGCCGAACAGCAGGGCGCGACCGCGACGCTGACGTTCCCGGGTGGCACGGCGGAGTTCCCGATCCTGCAGAGCGTCGACGGCGCGTCCGCGATCGACATCTCGACCTTCAAGAAGCAGACCGGGATGAACACGCTCGACTACGGGTTCGTGAACACCGGAGCGACGAAGAGCGCGATCACCTACATCGACGGCGACCAGGGGATCCTGCGCTACCGCGGGTACCCGATCGACCAGATCGCCGCGAACTGCACCTTCCTCGAGGTCGCGTGGCTCCTGATCTACGGCGAGCTGCCGACCCCCGCCGAGCTCGAGCAGTTCGACGCCCGCATCCGTCGGCACACCCTGCTGCACGAAGACCTCCGCCGCCTGTTCGACGCCCTGCCGCACTCGGCGCACCCGATGTCCGTGCTGTCGAGCGCCGTGAGCGCCCTGTCCACGTACTACGAGGACGACATGGACGTCGACGACCCCGAGAAGGTCGAGCTGCAGACCGTCCGGCTCCTCGCCAAGCTCCCGGTCATCGCCGCGTACGCCCACAAGAAGGCCATCGGGCAGGCGTTCCTGTACCCGGACAACTCGCTGTCGTTCGTCGACAACTTCCTCCGGCTGAACTTCGGCACCATGGCCGAGACCTACAAGCCCAACCCGGTGCTCTCGAAGGCGCTCGAGCGGCTCCTCATCCTCCACGAGGACCACGAGCAGAACGCCTCGACCTCGACGGTGCGCATGGTCGGCTCGACGAAGGCGAACATGTTCGCCTCGATCTCGGCCGGCATCAACGCCCTGTACGGCCCGCTGCACGGCGGTGCGAACGAGGCCGTGCTCGAGATGCTCCAGCAGATCAAGGACTCGGGCGAGCCCGTCACGCGCTTCGTCGAGCGGGTGAAGAACAAGGAGCAGGGCGTCAAGCTCATGGGCTTCGGGCACCGCGTGTACAAGAACTACGACCCGCGCGCGAAGCTCGTCAAGGAGTCCGCGCACGAGGTCCTCGAGTCCCTCGGCGTGCAGGACGACCTGCTCGACATCGCGATGGAACTCGAGCAGATCGCGCTCGAGGACGAGTACTTCGTCAGCCGCAAGCTCTACCCGAACGTCGACTTCTACACCGGCATCATCTACAAGGCGATGGGCTTCCCGCCGCGGATGTTCACCGTCCTGTTCGCCATCGGGCGTCTGCCGGGGTGGATCGCCCAGTGGCGCGAGCTGAACAACGACCCGCTCAACAAGATCGGGCGCCCGCAGCAGCTCTACGTGGGGGCGCCCGAGCGCGACGTCCCCACGCGCTGACCGACTCCGAGCGCCCCGCCCCACGGTTCCATGGCGCGGGGCGTTCGTGCGTGTGCGCCGGGTGCCGCCGTCCGGCAGGGACGCGCCGCTCACCTCCGCCGAGTGGTCGCGAACTGTCGTCCGGCGGGTGTCGAAACGACGGTTCGCGCGCCCTCGGCGCACGCGGACGGCGTGTTGTGACGGCTGGCGGGGGCGGGGCGGGCTCTGGACGCGACGGCCGGGAGGCCCGGTGCCGGTCTCGTGGACCGGCTCCGGGCCTGGCGTGCGTGCGTCGGTCTGCGTGAGGAGGCAGGACGTGCCCCTCACTTCCGCCGAGCGGTCGCGAACTGTCGTCCGGCGAGTGCCGGAGCGACGGTTCGTGCGCGCTCGGCGCGCGCAGGCGGCGCGTCGCGACCGCTCGCCGAGCGCTACGCGTGCAGCGCGGTGTTCAGCTGGATGCCCTCGCCCGTGCGTTGCAGCGCCTCGACGGCGCCGCTGATGCTGTTGCGGCGGAACAGGATGTTCGGGGTGCCGGAGAGCTCGGCGGCCTTGACGGTCTTCTTGGTGCCGTCAGGGTTCGGTGCCGCACCGACCAGCACCACCTTCGTGCCGGCCGTGACGTAGAGCCCGGCCTCGATGACGGAGTCGTCGCCGAGCGAGATGCCGAGGCCCGCGTTCGCGCCGAGCAGCGCGCGCTCGCCGAGCGAGACACGGTGCGTGCCGCCGCCGGAGAGCGTGCCCATGATCGAGGCGCCACCGCCGATGTCGGTGCCGTTGCCGACGACGACGCCCTGCGAGACGCGCCCCTCGATCATGGCGTCGCCGAGGGTGCCGGCGTTGAAGTTGACGAAGCCCTCGTGCATGACCGTCGTGCCCGGCGCCAGGTGAGCGCCGAGGCGGACGCGGTTGGCGTCGCCGATGCGGACGCGGTCCGGCACGACGTAGTCGAGCAGGCGCGGGAACTTGTCGACGGCGTGCACGGCGATGCCGGCGCGCTGCAGGGACGGGCGCAGGCGCGTCAGTGACTCGGGGTGCACCGGGCCGGCGTTCGTCCACGCGACGATCGGCAGGTGGCCGAAGACGCCGTCGAGGGAGACCTCGTTCGGACGGACGTGCAGGTGGCTCAGCAGGTGCAGGCGGAGGTAGGCGTCCGGGGTGCTCGTCGGGCCGGCGTCGATCGTGATCTCGGTGGTGACGGCCTCGATCCGGACCTCGCGGCGGGGGTCGTCACCGACGTGCGCCTGCAGCTCGGCGGGGAACACGGCGTCGGCGGGCAGGGCGCCGAGGTGCGTCTCCGGGTACCAGGTGTCGAGCGTCGTGCCGTCGGCGGCGATCGTCGCGAGGCCGTGGCCCCAGGCGTGGGTCGGGCGGTCGGTGGCAGTCGTGTCGGTCACGGCTCCAGGGTACCGAGCGGCCGTCGGCGGGCACCGTCCGGCCGGACGGCCGGGGCGGGTGGGGTCGCCGACCGTCCGGACTGCCGGGGCGGTGCGAGGGGCGGCCGGTAGGCTGCCCGCATGCCGGAGCACCTCGACCTCACCGCCTCGTCCATCGACATCACCCGTGCCATCTGCGACATCGAGTCGGTGTCCGGCAACGAGCAGGCCCTCGCCGACGCGATCGAGGCCGTGCTCGCACCGCTGCCGCACCTCGAGGTGATCCGCGACGGCGACGCGATCGTGGCGCGGACGAACCTGGGCCGCGACCGCCGGGTCGTCATCGCCGGTCACATCGACACGGTGCCGCTCAACGACAACCTGCCGACCGAGTTCCGGACCACCGAGGACGGCACCGAGATCCTCTGGGGCCGCGGCACCGTCGACATGAAGGCCGGCTGCGCGGTGCAGCTCAAGCTCGCGTACGACCTGGTCGACCCCTCGGTCGACGTCACGTGGGTCTGGTACGACCACGAAGAGGTCAGCGACGCCCTGAACGGCCTCGGCCGCCTGGCCCGGACGCGACCCGAACTCCTCGCCGCTGACTTCGCGATCCTGGGTGAGCCGTCCGGGGCGCAGATCGAGGGCGGGTGCAACGGCAACCTCCGCGCCGAGATCCGCACGTTCGGCAAGCGGTCGCACAGCGCCCGGAGCTGGATCGGCGACAACGCCATCCACAAGACCGCCCCGATCCTGGCCACCCTGGCCGCGTACGAGCCGCGGACCGTCACGGTCGACGGGCTCGAGTACCGAGAGGGCCTGAACGCGGTCGGTATCAGCGGCGGCATCGCGGGCAACATCATCCCGGACGAGGCGATGGTGCACGTGAACTACCGGTTCGCCCCCTCGCGCTCGGCCGACGAGGCCGTCGCCCACATCCGCGAGCTGTTCGACGGGTACGAGGTCACGATCGTCGACCTCGCCGCCGGTGCCCGCCCCGGGCTCGACGCCCCGCTCGCGCAGGACTTCGTCGCGGCCGTCGGTGGACCGGAGCCCCGTCCGAAGTACGGCTGGACCGACGTCGCACGCTTCTCGGCGCTCGGGGTCCCCGCGGTCAACTACGGCCCCGGCGAGCCGGTCTTCGCCCACCACGACGACGAGCAGGTCCCGGTCGCGCAGATCACCGCGGTCGAGGCCGGGCTGCGTCGGTGGCTGACGGCCTGACGACGGCGGGGGTCGCCCGGAAGACCCCTGCTCGGAACCGCTGGCGGGCCCGGTACCGGGTCGTCCCGTGGTGGGTGCGCATCACGGTCGTCTACGTGCTGGCGCGGCTCGTCACGGGCGCCATGATGCTCGCCTTCGCCCGCGTGCAGGCGGCGAACTCGTTCACCGTGCAGAGCCCGGGCTACCTGTCGTTCGCGTCGATCTGGGACGGCGCCTGGTACCGCGTGATCGCCACGGGCGGGTACCCGTCGACCCTGCCCGTCGACGCCGCAGGGCACGTGACCGAGAACGCGTGGGCGTTCATGCCCGCGTACCCGTTCCTGGTGCGCGCGCTCACGCTGCTCACCGGAGCGTCGTTCGAGTCCGTCGCGGTCTCGGTGTCGTTGCTCGCCGGACTCGGGGCCGCGCTGGTGTTCCGCCGGCTCATGGGACGGTTCCTCGACCCAGGACGGGCGACGTTCGCCACGGTGCTGTTCTGCGTCGCACCGGTGTCGGCGATGTTCCAGGTGGCCTACGCGGAGTCGATGGGTCTGTTCCTGCTGCTCGTCGCGCTGCTGCTCATGGTGGATCGACGGTGGTGGGCGATGCTGCCCGTCGTGCTCCTGCTCGGCATGACCCGACCGACGGGACTCGCCTTCGCGTTCCTGGTGGTGCTCTTCGTGGCCGCGTGGGCGATCCGCCCGGCCTGGGTGCGCTCGTCGGAACCGCTGACCCTCCGCCGGCTGGTACCGCCCGCGGTGGTCGCCACGGTGTCGGGTCTGGTCGGTCTGGCCTGGCCTGCGATCGCATGGGCGGTCACCGGCGTGCCGAAGGCCTACACGGACACCGAGCTCGCCTGGCGGTCGTCGTACATCGGCTGGAAGGAACTCGTGCCGTTCGCGCCGTGGGTGCAGGGGTTCGGGTGGTGGTTCGGACAGCCGGCGGGCACGGTGCTGCTCGTCGTCGTGCTCGTCGGGTTCGCGGCGTTCGTGGGCATGCCGGCCGCACGTCGGATCGGCATCGAGCTCCGACTCTGGGGCGTGGCGTACCTGGTGTACCTGCTCGCGGTGTTCTTCCCGCAGTCGAGCACCTGGCGCATCCTCGTGCCGATCGCACCGCTGCTCGGCATCGTGGCGCTGCCGCGGTCGCGGGTGTACCGCGTGGCCGTCGTCGTCGCGTTCATCGGGCTGCAGTGGGTCTGGCTGTACTCCACGTGGTGGATCGACGGCTACGACTGGACCCCGCCGTGATCGATGCGGGGTGCCTGAGGCCCGTGGATCCGCGTTCTGCGGAGCATCCGAACCGCACATCCGACACCCCCAACCTGGGCGGTTTCGCAGTTGCCCCCTCCATACGGGATAATGGGGCTGCATTTACTGCACGAAAGGGGACATCTGATGGCAGCCATGAAGCCGAGGACCGGTGACGGGCCGATGGAGGCTGTTAAGGAGGGTCGACTCATCATCGTGCGGGTTCCGCTCGAAGGTGGAGGCCGCCTGGTCGTCTCGGTCAACGATGCCGAGGCCAAGGAACTCCACGACGCACTCGCTGAGGTCGTCTCGGCCTAGTACGTCGAAGCACCAGAACGGAAGGCCCGGAGCATGTACGCTCCGGGCCTTCCGTCTGTCCGCCGACGATCCCGCGGCGGGAGCATCCCGGGCGCTGTCGGTCGGCTCCGGCAGGATGGGGCCGTGCCGAGGACAAGACTGCCGATCCGCCGCGTCGAGGAGTACGCGCCCGACCCGATGCCGCGCGATGTCTGGCCCGCGACCCTTGCGCCCGTCCGGCAACTCCTCGACGACGGGCTCGACCTCGCTCCGGTGACGGTGCTGGTCGGTGAGAACGGTGCCGGCAAGTCCACCCTGGTCGAGGCGATGGCGCTCGCCTTCGGTATGGGGCCAGAGGGCGGTTCGACGAAGTCCGGGCACAGCACCCGCCCGAGCGAATCGCAGCTCTGGGAGCACATCGCCCTGCACCGGGAGCCCGGCGCGGTGCGGTCCGGCTTCTTCCTGCGGGCGGAGACGATGCACGGGGTCTTCACCTACCTCGAACAGCACCCCGGGGGAGCCGAGCCGCTGTTCCACGAACGGAGCCACGGTGAGTCGTTCCTCGACTTCGTCATCCACCGGTCGCAGTGGCCCGGGCTCTGGATCCTCGACGAGCCGGAGTCCGCGCTGTCGTTCTCGGGGTGCCTGGCGCTGATCGGGCTCCTGCAGTCCATCGTCGAGACGGGTGTCGGCCAGGTCGTGCTCTCGACCCACTCACCCGTGCTCGCCGCGTTCCCCGGGGCCGAGATCAACGAGGTCGGCGAGTGGGGTCTGCGGCGCACCGGATGGCGCGACCTCGACCTGGTGCGGAACGAGCGTGCGTTCCTCGAGTCGCCCGAGCGGTACCTGCGGCACCTCGACTGACCTGCGCGAGCGTCGGCGGGTCGAGGGCTAGTTGGTGACCTTCGTCAACTGCAGCAGCCCGTCACCGGCGGGCGACAGCGCGCTCCGCACCGCACCCGAGGTCGACACCTCGGTCAGGAGCAGCCGGAAGTCCGTGGTGGCGCGGTCACGCTTCACCGGGTCGGCCACGCGCCCGCGCCACAGGGCGTGCGGCACCAGGACGGTGCCGCCCAGGCGGGCGAGGCGCAGCCCGTGCTCGACGTACTCGATGACGTGCTCCGGGTCGGCGTCGACGAGCACGACGTCGTACGACGCCTCGTTCATGCGGGGGAGCACCTGGTTCGCCCGACCGGGGATGAGCCGGATCCGTGCGGGAGCGGTACCGGCGCTGATGTAGGCGTCGCGGGCGAACTGCTGGTGGTCGACCTCGACGTCGATCGTGGTCAGGGTCGCGTCCGGGGCGCCGGCGAGCAGGTACAGGCCGGAGACCCCGAGGCCGGTGCCGATCTCGATGATGCTCGTGGCTCGCGAGGCTGCGGCGATGACCCCGATCTGCGCACCGATCGCGGGCGAGATCGCTTCGACCCCGAGTTCCAGGGAGTGCTCACGAGCACGGGCGATCGCCTCGGTCTCCGAGACGATGTCCTCGGCGAACTTCCAGTTCGACTCTTTCTCTGACACGCACACTCCGTTCGGGAGACAACTCTAGAGGTGCAACGCAGCAGCACGCGTTAGGCTCGCTCGCGTGGACATCCCGCTCGACAAGATCCTGATCATCGGGGTCATCGGCGTCCTCTTGCTCGGCCCGCAGCGCCTGCCGATGTACGCCCAGAAGCTGGCCGAGTTCGTCAAGGCCGTGCGTCGGTTCGCCGACACCGCGAAGGAGCGGATGCGCGACGAGATGGGCCCCGAGTTCGACGACATCGAGTGGCAGAAGCTCGACCCGCGCCAGTACGACCCGCGTCGCATCATCCGAGACGCACTGCTCGACTCCGGCACGAGTGCCGCAGCCGTCCAGACCGCCCAGGTGACGGCCTCCAAGGTGCGCGCGACGGCTCCCGTCGTGCCCCTGGCCGCCGGTGAACCGGCACCCTTCGACGCCGAGGCGACCTGACGCCCGTCACGTCCCCACGCGACGGACGGGAGGCCCGGTGCCAGCTGGCACCGGGCCTCCCGTCCGTCCGGTGCGCGCCTACCGCAGCGCCGCCAGGAACCGGTCGGTCCACGCGAGCGGCGCCGACCCCGTCACGGAGTTGCACGTCGGCGACGCCGTGCTCTGCGGTGCCGGGCACGGGGTGTCGCGGTCGAGGGACCAGGTGTGCACGCCGGCGAGGCCGTGCGACTTCGCGTAGGCGGCCACGGTGTCGACGTCGGCGAGGGTGAAGACCTCGTCCTGGGTGTCGTTCACACCGATCATCGGCGTGACCTCGATCTTCGAGGACGCGATCCCGTAGGTGTGCTGCAGGTTCGTGACCGCCTGGATCGTGGACTGCCCCATCTGACACGTCGACCCGACGATCACGCAGTTGGCCGTGGTCGCACGCCCGAAGTCCATCGTCATGAGGTTGATCGTGTAGTTCGTGAGCGCCGAGGCCTTGATCGCCTTGGCGGTGGCGTCACCGGTGCTGTTCAGCCCGCCGAACGAACCGTCGGACGCCGCCAGGGTGGCGAGCGTGAACGAGAAGCGCAGGCCGGGGTACTTCGACTGCGCCAGGGCCGCTGCGCTCACCAGGTTCTGCACGTCCGCGGCGGATTGCCCGCTCTCGATGTCGAAGTCGACGCCGATCATGTGCGGCGAGGCGTACCGGGCGATGAAGGACTGGAGCGCGGTGCCGGAACACTTGAACGAGCCTGCGGCGCCACCGGTGCTGACGATGTAGTCGACCCCGGCAGCGTCAAGCTTCGCGATGTTGGCGCTGGCGAACGCGTCGGCGGCCACACCTCCCCAGTTCTCGCTGCCGCAGGTACCGGTGGCGAAGGCGAGCGTGATGGCCTTGAGACCGGGTTCCCGCGTCGACACGAGGCTGTTGGTCGACCCGACGACCGGGATCCGCGTGCCGGTGACCGCGGTGTTCATGACGTTCGTGTTCCAGTCGAGGTTCACGGTGATGTCCTTGTACGGGCTGAAGACCAGCCCGCTCGCGGTCCCGGTGCTGCCGTTGCCCGGGGTCGTCGTGCCGCCGCCCGGAGGTGTCGTCCCACCGCCCGTGCTGCCGCCGGTGCACGCGCCGGTCGACGTCCACGGCTGGCCGCTGCCGGTCGTACCGGAGTGGGTCGCCGGTTCGTCGCCCTGGGTCCACCAGTTCGCGGTGTAGTTCGAGCCGTTCTCGCTGACGGTGGCTCCGCTGTTGTAGGCGGTGCCGGCGCTCCAAGCGGTCGCACAGGTCGTCGCGGCGAAGGCTGGCGCCGCAGTGAGCGAGCCCCCTGCGATGATGACGGCGGCGATGGTGGCCACGAGGCCCGATCGCACACGGGTGTTCTGGTTCACACGGTTCTCCTGTCCTCGGTCGGACGTCGTCGTCCGACGGGTGGAGCCCTCACATCATATTCCGCAAGGGCATTGTGTAATGCCCTTGCATAATGCGCCGGGGTAGAACGCCCTGTCCATGAACGAACGCACAGGATGCGCCGAACGGACCAGGGGACGCGTCAATCGCGGGTCGCGACGATCGTGTAGGTGGTGGGGATCCGGTCGCGGTCGTGCTCCGGCCAGGCCCACGACCCGGTGCCGGTCTCGACCATGCGCGAGCTGAAGCGCCACGGCAGCGTCCGGCCCTCGTCGAGCCGCCGGATCCGCAGCCCGGCCCCGAGCAGGGCGTTCACGATCTCGGACAGCGGGTGCGGCCACTCGAAGGTGCGAGTGTTCGCCACCGTCCCGTCGCCGGCGTAGGTGCCGGCGTCGTCCCACTGCTGCGCCGTGCCGTCCGGGAAGTACCGGTACCGGGTGACGAGCTCGTCGGCGTCCTCGTCGAGGGCGTACAGCGCCGGGTGGCCGTCGCGGATGAAGAACACCCCGCCGGGGCGCAGCAGGCCGGCGACCTGCGCAGCCCAACGGTCGAGGTCGGGGAGCCAGCAGATCGTGCCGATGCTCGTGTACACGACGTCGAAGTCGCCGGTGACGGCGGCCCGGGCATCGAGCACGTCGGTCTCGACCCAGGTGACGTCGAGGCCGAGGCGTGATGCGAGCCCGGCGGCCGAGGCGAGGGCGGCGGGGGAGAAGTCGACGCCGGTCAGTCGAGCACCCTCGCGGGCGAGTGACACCGTGTCGGTGCCGATGTGGCACTGCAGGTGACAGACGTCGAGGCCCGCGAGCGATCCGGTCGGCAACCAGGGCGTCAGGGCCGGCAGGTCCTCGCGGACGACGTCCGAGCGGTGGCCGGGGTCGGCGAGGGCGTCGATCGCGTAGGCACCCTCGTGGATCGGCACCCGGTCGTCCCAGTTCGCGCGGTTGGTGGCGCGTGCGTGGTCCCAGTCGACGTCGACGTGATCCGTGCTCATGCCCCGAGCCTAGGACAGCGACAACCCGAGCTTCCGACCCGCGAGCCCGCGTCCCATCGTGGTGATGCGGTCGGCGATCGCCGTCAGCGCCACGGCGGACGGGTCCTCGGGGGTACTGAGCACCACCGGCACGCCCGCGTCGCCGCCCTCTCGCAGCGGCACGGACAGCGGCACGCTGCCGAGCACCGGGACGGGGGCGTCCTGCCCGCGGGAGAGCCGCGCGGCCGTCTCGGCGCCACCGCCCTCGCCGAACAGGTGCAGGACCGATCCGTCGGGTTGCACGAGCCCGGCCATGTTCTCGATCACGCCGATGACGCGCTGCCCGGTCTGCCGGGCGACGATCCCGCTGCGTTCGGCGACGTCGGCCGCGGCGGCCTGCGGGGTCGTGACGACCAGGACCTCGGCGTGCGGCAGCAGCTGCCCCACCGAGATCGCGACGTCACCGGTGCCCGGGGGCAGGTCGAGCAGCAGGACGTCGAGATCACCGAAGAACACGTCGGTCAGGAACTGGTTCACGGTGCGGTGCAGCATCGGTCCGCGCCACGACACCGCGGTCGAGACGTCGTCGACGAACATGCCGATCGACACGACCTTCACGTCGTGCGCCACCGGCGGCAGGATCATGCTGTCCACGCGGGTCGGACGGGGTGCGACCCCGTGCTCGTCCGTCAGACCCATCAGCCCGGGGACGCTGAAGCCGTGCACGTCGACGTCGACGACCCCGACGCGCAGACCCCGCCGAGCGAGCGCGACGGCGAGGTTCACGGTGACGGTGGACTTCCCGACGCCGCCCTTGCCGCTCGTGACGGCGATGACCCGGGTGAGCGAGTCCGCGGTGAACTGGACACCCTTGGGGCGGCCGGCCCGCAGCCGCTCGGTGAGCGCGGAGCGCGTCGCCGGGTCCATCACGGACACGTTGACGGCGACTGCGGCGACCCCCGGCACGGACCCGGCGGCGACGCGGACGTCGCGCTCGATGGTGTCGGCGGCCGGGCATCCCACGATCGTGAGCTGCAGGTCGACGCGCACCGCGCCTCCTGGCTGCACGTCGACACCACGGATCATGTCGAGCTCGGTGACGGGGCGGCGGATCTCGGGGTCGATGACACGGCCGAGCGCAGCGAGGACCGCCGTGCCGAGCTGCTCGTCGGTGGGGGCGGCGTCAGCCACGGGTGGAGCTGTCGTGTTCGTCCGCGTAGCCGGCCTCGTCGGCGTCGCGGCGGTCGAGCTCCTCGAGCAGGGAGCGGAGCTCGGCGCGGATGAAGTCCTTCGACGCCATGTCCCGCATCGCCAGGCGCAGGGCGACGACCTCGCGGGCCAGGTACTCGGTGTCGGCCAGGTTGCGCTCGGCGCGCTGGCGGTCCTGCTCGAACTGCACGCGGTCGCGGTCGTCCTGCCGGTTCTGCGCGAGCAGGATCAGGGGAGCGGCGTACGAGGCCTGCAGCGAGAGCACGAGCGTCAGCGCCGTGAACCCGATGGCCGCCGAGTCGAACTGCCACGGCTTCGGTGCCAGGGTGTTGTAGCCCATCCAGACCACGCAGAACAGCGTGAGGCCGATGAGGAACCACGGCGTGCCCATACCGCGGGCGATGCCCTCGGTGGCGCGACCGAAGGTGTCCCCGCGACCACGGCGGCGGCTGGGGAGCACACGCGTGCGCATGCCCTTGGGGGAGTCGAGCCGGACCTCCTGGCGGTCACGGTCGCGACGGTTGTCATCCGTTCGGGCCACGGGTGGTCCTCCTTCCCGTCGTCACGGGTGTCCTGCGCGGGCGTTGGCGTGGAAGCGGTGAGGGTTCCCCCTCGCCCTGACTTCGCCAGTCGTCCGGCAGGACGTGGTCGAGGACATCGTCGATCGTCACCACCCCGACGAGACGGTGGGCGTCGTCGACCACGGGGACGGACAGCAGGTTGTAGGTCGCCATGATGCGGGTGACCTCGGCGGCGCTCGCGTCGACCCGGACCGGTTCGGTCTGCTGGTCGATGAGCGTGCCCAGCCGCTCGTTCGGCGGGTAGCGGAGCATCCGCTGGAAGTGCACGAGCCCGAGGAACCGACCGGTCGGGGGCTCGTACGGCGGCAGGGTGACGCAGACGGCGGCGCCGAGCACCGGCGCGAGCTCGTGGCGGCGGACCAGCGCCAGGCCCTCGGCAACGGTGGCGTCGGCCGAGACGATCACCGGCTCGGTGGTCATCAGACCACCGGCGGTGTCCGGCTCGTACTCCAGGAGCATGCGGACGTCCTGCGCCTCCTCCGGCTCCATGAGCTGCAGGAGGGCCTCGCTCCGCTCGTCGGAGAACTGGGCGAGGACGTCGGCCGCGTCGTCCGGCTGCATCTGGTCGAGGACGTCGGCGGCGCGGGCGTCGGCCAACCGCGTGAGGATCTCGATGCGCTCCTGGTCGGGCATCTCCTCGAGCACGTCGGCGAGGCGGTCGTCGGGCAGTTCCTCGGCGACCTCGAACCGGCGCTCGGCGGGCAGGTCGAGCAGCGTCGACGCGAGGTCGGCGGGCAGCAGGTCGGAGTAGGCGGCGATGACGTGCTCGGCGGACTGGGCCTCGCCGGGGAGTTCGTCCTCGGTGACCTCGTTCCACGTCGCGAACGTCGTGGGGCCCTTGCCGAACGGCGACGGCGTGGTCTTCGGCTTGCGGAGGAAGAGCTGCGCGACCTCCCAGTCGCCCTGTCCGCGGTCCTCGATCGCGACGTCCTCGATGGTGGCGCGGATCCGCTGGTTCTTGATGAGCACCTTGCGGCCGAGCATCTCGGCGATGACGCGGACCTCGCCGCCGCGCTGCTCGAAGCGGCGCATGTTCACCAGGCCGGTGGTGATGACCTGCCCGGCACCGATGGAGGTGATGCGGCCGATGCTCACGAAGATCCGGCGCTTGCCGGGCACCTCGACGATGAGCCCGACGACGTGTGGGGGATCGGCCCGGCGGTAGACGACCAGGACGTCCCGGACCCTGCCGACGCGGTCGCCCGCGGGGTCGAAGACGGAGCACCCGGCGAGGCGGGCGACGAAGACCTTCGTGGCGCTCACCCGACCCAGCGTAGTCGCTCGGGTGTGCGCGCTCGGCCCGCGCCGGTCGGCTGCTTCCGATCGGCTGCTTCCCTGAGAGTGCACGTGCGATTGCAAGGTGTGCGGTGAATGATGGCTGTGTGAGCAATCAGAGCCCCTTCGCCGGCAGGACCGCCCAGGCGTTCCCGACGCTGCCCAAGGGCGACGTCCTGGGAACGTACGACAGCTACCCCGACGCGCAGCGCGTGGTGGCGAAGCTGGCCGAGGCCGACTTCCCCGTCAACCAGCTCTCGATCGTCGGCAACGACCTGAAGACGGTCGAGCGGGTCACCGGCAAGATGACGTACGGCCGCGCCGCCATCGCCGGCGCGCTGTCCGGTCTGTGGCTCGGGTTCTTCTTCGGCATCGTGCTCACGCTGTTCTCACCGCAGGCAGGTGGGCTGTTCTTCGCCGCGGCCGTCATCGGCGCCGCGTTCGGCATGCTCTACGGCATCGTCTCGTTCGCGATCACGAAGCGGCAGCGCGACTTCACGAGCGTGCACCAGGTGCTCGCCACGAACTACCAGATCGTCGTCAACCCGCAGCTGACCGGGCAGGCGCAGCGGATCCTCGGCGAGCACGGAGCGACCCCGTCCACGCACTGGAACGACGCTCCCCAGCAGCAGCAGCAGCAGTGGCGTCCGGGCCCCGGTGGGGTCCCGCCGCAGCAGCAGCAGTCGCCGTACGGCGGGCACGCCACGCCGCACCAGCAGCCAGGAGGCCTGCAGCACCCCGGCGCGTCGGCCCCCGGGGCGCAGACGGGTGCGCGTTCGGGCCCGCCGCGCTACGGCACGAACGACGGACCCCGGTACGGGGAGACCCCGGAGACGGCTGCCGCCCCCGCGGCCCGGCCGGTGCCGGAGCGTCGGCCCGAGGAGCCGCCGCGCTACGGCGAGCGGGTCGCCGGTGCCACGCCGCCGGAGCCCTCGTCCTCGCCGGATGCCCAGCGCGACGGGGACGGCGACCGCCGCTAGCTGCGCTCCGGCTGGCGCGACCGGGCTTCGTCCTCGGGTCGCGCGAGATCGGGTTGCGCGAGATCGGGTCGTGCGAGATCGGGTCGTGCGAGATCGCTCGACACGCCGTTCACGTCCGCCGACGTCGCGCGAACTGTCGCCGCCGATCGTCGCGGGCGGCACGTCGTGCGACCCCGGCTGCGGAGTCCGGAGGGCGGACGTTCGGACGGTCGCCACACCCCGCGAGCCCGGGGTCGAGCGGTCAGCGATCGTCGTTCGGCGCCGGCACAGACGACGGTTCGTGACCGCTCGTCCTCGGGCCGACGGCACGTCGTGACCGGACGCGGTGCGGGACCACGCGCGGCGCGGGCCCGCGCGCGGCGCGGGCCCGCGCGCGGCGCCGACTTGCGCACGGAACGGCATCGCACGGCACGGAACCGCCGGGCGGCTTCGTCGCGACTAGAGGACCTTCGAGTAGCAGACCGACAGGGGTGCCCCGACGTAGGGCCCGAAGTTCGCGATCCGCCGGAACCCCTCGCGCTGGTAGAACCCGACGGCGCGCTGCTGCTCCGTCCCCGTCTCGAGGACGAGCGCCGGGGACCCCAGGTCGAGCGCGGCTTCCTCCAGCCGTCGCAGCAGGGCAGCCGCGACGCCGGACCCGCGGGATTCCGGTCGGACGTACATCCGCTTGATCTCGGCGATGCCGTCGTCGACGATGCGCAGGCCCCCGCACCCCAGGGGAGTACCGGACTCGTCCCGTGCGACGAAGAACACCGCGATCGACTCGGCCGTCGGCTTCTCACCGGGTTCGGTGTCGCCGCCGTGTGCCCGGTCGATCTCCAGGCGCTGGGCGGCGCGGAGTCGTTGGGCGTCGGGGGAGTCGAAGTGCTCGACCTCGATCGAGAACGCGTTCGGGGAGGCCTCGGGCATGGTCACCCGATCAGGCTAGCGGCCAGAGCGGGCGATCCACCCCTCCACTTCCGAGGGGGTCCGGGGGATGCCGACGGACAGGTTCTCGGCGCCGTCCTCGGTCACCAGGATGTCGTCCTCGATGCGGACACCGATGCCGCGGAACTCCTCCGGCACGGTCAGGTCGTCCTGCTGGAAGTACAGTCCGGGCTCGATCGTGAAGACCATGCCGGCCTGCACGGTGCCGTCGAGGTACATCTCGCGGCGGGCCTTGGCGCAGTCGTGCACGTCGAGTCCGAGGTGGTGGCTCGTGCCGTGCACCATGTAGCGGCGGTGGAACTGGTTGTCCGGCTCGAGCGACTCGGCGGCCGAGACCGGCAGGAAGCCCCACTCGGCGGTCTTGCGCGCGATGACCTCCATCGCGGTGGCGTGCACCTGGCGGAACGTGATGCCGGGCTTGACGATCGCGAACGCGGCATCGGCGGCCTCGAGCACGGCTTCGTAGACCATGCGCTGCACGGGTGAGAAGGTGCCGCTCACCGGCAGCGTGCGGGTGATGTCGGCGGTGTAGAAGGAGTCGACCTCGACGCCGGCATCGATGAGGATGAGGTCGCCCGGCTGCACGGCGCCGTCGTTGCGGGTCCAGTGCAGGATGCAGGCGTGGTGGCCCGAGGCGGCGATGGTGTCGTAGCCCACGGTGTTGCCGTCGGCGCGGGCCCGGCGGTTGAACGTGCCCTCGACGATGCGCTCTCCGCGCGGGTGCGCGAGCACGGCGTCGAAGTCGCCGATGACGTCGTCGAACCCGTGCTTCGTGGCGTCGACGGCCTTGCGGAGCTCACGGACCTCGTACGGGTCCTTGACCAGTCGCAGCTCGGACAGGTCGCGGGAGAGCAGGTCGTCGGTGGCCGGCGATCCCTCGGTCTCGACCGCACCACCGATCGCCGCGCCGATGCGGGCGTCGAGCGAACGGGTCAGGTCGTCGTCGGCTTCGCGCACGAGCAGTGCCGATGCGTCGAGTGCGTCGGCGACGGCGGAGAACGCCCCGAGGTCAGCCGTGGCCAGCCCGAGGTCGGCGGCGACGGCGTCGAGCGAGGGGCGCGGACCGACCCAGAACTCGCCGATCTCGGGGTTGGCGTAGAACTCTTCCGAGTCGCGGCCTGCGGTGGCGCGGAAGTACAGCGTGGCGTCGTGGCCGGAGCCGTTCGGCGTCATCACGAGCACGGAGCCGACGACGGTGTCGGTGCCCCAGCCGGTCAGGTGCGCGAAGGTGGAGTGCGGTCGGAACGGGTAGTCGCAGTCGTTCGAGCGGACCTTGGCCTGCCCGGCGGGCACCACGATCGTGCGGCCCGGGTGTAGTTCGGAGATGCGCGCGCGACGCTCGGCGGCGAACGCGGCCTGCTCGCGGGGCTCGGGCTGCGCTTCCGAGCGCTCGGCCCACTGCGACCCGATGAAGTCCTTGAAGGTCGAGGACCCGGGGGTCGTGGATCGGTTGCTCGTCGCGCGGGGAGTCGTGTCGGCCATGCGTCCATCATCGCACCGCCCGGGGACACCCGGCCTGTGCGGCCGCTCACCTGTGGATAGCATTGGCCACGTGCCAGACCCGTTCATCGACCTGCACGCGCACTCCAGTGTCTCCGACGGCACCGAGCGTCCCGCGGAGCTCGTGCGAGCGGCCGCAGCCGCCGGACTCGACGCCGTCGCGCTGACCGACCACGACACGACCGCGGGGTGGGCGGACGCCACGGCCGCGGCGCACGAGCTGCCCCTGACCCTGCTGCCGGGCCTCGAGCTGAGCACCCGGATCGGCTACCGCAGTGTGCACGTGCTCGGCTACCTGGTGGACCCCGAGCACCCCGGACTGGTCGAGGAGACGACCCGCATCCGCGACGGCCGGCTCTCCCGCGCGCACCGCATGGTCGACCGCATCGCCGAGGACCACCCGATCACCTGGGCGGACGTCCTGGCCCAGTCCAGCCCCGGTGCCACGATCGGCCGTCCGCACATCGCCGACGCCCTGGTCGCCCGTGGGCTCGAGTCCGACCGTTCCGCGGCGTTCCGCGGCATCCTGCACCCCGCGTCCGGCTACTACGAACCACACGAGGCACCGTCGCCCCTGCGCGGCGTCGAACTCATCCGGCAGGCAGGCGGCGTGCCCGTCATCGCGCACCCGGCGGCGTCCTCGCGCGGGATCGTCATCGATGAACCGATGCTCCGCGACCTCGTCGACGCCGGGCTCGGCGGGCTCGAGGTCGACCACCGCGAGAACCTGGCACACGGCAAGCGCACGCTGCTCGACTGGGCGACCCGCTACGGCCTGTTCGTCACCGGTTCGAGCGACTACCACGGCACCGGCAAGCCGAACCGGCTGGGGGAGCACCGTACCGCACGCGTCTCCTTCGACGCGATCGTGTCCGAGGCGAGGGGCAGCGCTCCCGTGGTCGGACCCGGCTCGCGCCTGTCCTGACGCGTCGCGCCGTCCCACCGAAGCGACAGATCTCGCTCGGCGCGGCGTGACCCATCCGCGGGAGCGACAGATGCCCGCTGACCCTTTGCGGCGATCTGTCGCTCCCACGGTGCAGTCGGGGGGGGGGAGACGGCGAAGGGCCCGTCGCGTCAGCGACGGGCCCTTCGGTCTGGAGGCGTTACTCGCCTTCCGACGTGCCCTGCGGTGCCGAAGCGGTCGCCGAGGCATCGCCGGTGCCGGCTCCGCGACGGCGGCGACGGCGACGGCGCTTCGCGGCGCCGTCGGTGGTGGAACCAGCCTCGGCGGCCGAGCCGTCCTCGGTGCCCGTCGCGGCGGTGGGGGCGACCGACTCGGTGGCCGGAGCCTGCGCGGCGGACTGCTCCGAGCCTCCTGACCGGGTGCGGCTGCGCGACCGCGAACGCGACGCGTCACGCGAACCCGAGGCCGGACGGTCGCTGCTGCGCTTCTCGACGGGCGCGCCGGCAGAAGCCGCGTGCGACGACGAGCCGGGCAGACGGCCCTTGGTGCCCTTGGGGATGTCGAGTTCCTCGAACAGGTGGGGCGACGACGAGTAGGTCTCGACGGGCTCGGGGATCCCGAACTCGAGGGCCTTGTCGATCAGCGTCCACTTGTGCAGGTCGTCCCAGTCGACGAACGTGACCGCGATGCCGGTCTTGCCCGCTCGGCCGGTGCGGCCGGCGCGGTGCAGGTACGTGTCCGGGTCGTCCGGGATCGTGTGGTTGATCACGTGCGTGACGTCGTCGACGTCGATGCCGCGGGCCGCGACGTCGGTGGCGATGAGCACGTCACGCTTGCCGGCCTTGAACGCCGCCATCGCGCGCTCGCGCTGCTCCTGGTTGAGGTCACCGTGCACCGCTGCGGCGTTGAACCCACGGTCCTTCAGTTCCTCGACGAGCTTCGCCGCGGCACGCTTGGTCCGGGTGAAGATCACGGTCTTGCCGCGGCCCTCGGCCTGGAGGATGCGGGCGATGACCTCGTCCTTGTCCAGGGAGTGCGCGCGGTAGATGAGGTGCTTGATGTTGGCCTGCATGAGGCCCTCGTCCGGGTCGGTCGCCCGGATGTGCACCGGACGGCTCATGAACCGGCGGGCGAGGGCGACGATCGGCGCGGGCATCGTCGCCGAGAACAGCATCGTGTGCCGCACCTCGGGGACGGCCTGGAAGATGCGCTCGATGTCCGACAGGAACCCCAGGTCGAGCATGCGGTCGGCCTCGTCGAGCACGACCTCTTGCACGTGGGAGAGGTCGAGTAGACGCTGCCGCTGCAGGTCGATGAGCCGCCCGGGCGTGCCGACGACGATCTGGGCACCGGCCTTGAGCTGCTCCACCTGGCCCTCGTAGGCCTTGCCGCCGTAGATCGAGACGATCGTGGTCGGACGGTTCGAGGCCGCGAGTTCGAGGTCCTCGGTGACCTGGACCGCGAGTTCACGGGTCGGGACGACGACGAGCGCCTTCACACCGTGCGCCGGGTCGGCGCCGAGCCGCTGGATCAGCGGGAGGCCGAAGCCGAGCGTCTTGCCGGTACCCGTCTTGGCCTGGCCGATGATGTCCTGGCCGGTCAGGCCGAGCGGGATGGTCTGTTCCTGGATCGGGAAGGGCTCGAGGATGCCCTTGCCGGCCAGTGCATCGACGATGTCCTGGTCGATGTTGAGGTCTGAGAAAGTCAAAGAATCACCTTAGTTCTGGTGGAAGTCCCGGCCAGTCTACCGACGGGCGCGTGGTCCGGGCGCTCCGGGGTCCGTCGGGGCGTCGGCGCGGGCGACCGGCGGGCGTCACTGGACGTCGGGCGGGTGACCGGTCGGCACCGCTGGAGGTCGGGCGGGTGACCGGCGGGTGCCCTCTATGCTGGACGGGTGGTGTCGTGGTGGAACCGGAAGCGCGCGGCGCAGCTCGCTGCCGCATGGCTCGCGTCGCGGAGCCCGCGCGGAGCCGCACAGGTCAAGCGGCTCGCGCTCGACGACGTCACCCCGGAGCTCGACGTCTACCTGGGGCAGGCCGCGTACCTGCAGCTCTCCGTCTACGAGACCATGGGACGAGCCGGTGCTTCCGCACCGACGCTCTCCGGCCGTCTGGTCACCGGGGTGCTCGCGACGACGGCGCTCGAGCGGCACCGCACGATCGTGGCCGAGATCGAGCGCAGCGGCGGAGACCCGGCGGCGCTGATGGCCCCGCACCGCGAGGCGATCGACCTGTTCCTCGAACGGACCAGCGGTGCCGACTGGTACGAGTCGATGCTGACCGGCTACGTGACGGCCGGCATCCTGAACGACCTGTTCGGCAACCTGCTCCGCTCGCTGCCGATCGACGTGCGGCAGCGGCTCCGTTCGGTGTTCGACGCGCGCGAGGAAGCGGCGGTCGTCGAAGAACTGACGGCGCACATCGAGGACGACCCGCAGATCGGTTCGCGTCTGGCGATGTGGGGACGTCGCCTGGTGGGTGACACCCTGCTGGTCGCCCGGTCGGCGCTGGCGTCGCACGCCCGCGAGGACCAGGAGCGGCTCGAGCCGGTCTGGACCGAACTCATCGCCGCGCACACCCGACGGATGGACGCACTCGGTCTGACGGCCTGAGCGGTCAGGCTGCTCGAGCGTCGGGCCGCCTGCTGGTCAGGCGCCGCGCGTCCTGAGCTGCTCGTAGTACGCGGCGTCGCGCTTGTCGCGCTGGGTGCCGAGGAGCCACTCGACGACGAGGGCGACCACGCCGGACCCCACGAGGGCCACGACCCAGATCCAGGTGCCGTCGTACCGCCACCCGGCCCAGGTCAGTGCCTCCCAGAGGACGGCTGCGGCGATGCCGCCGACCGCGGGGCCGACGAGCACGCCGCGGTTCGACCGCCACGGCAGGATCACGTGCGTGACCGCGCCGATGATGACGCCGCCGAGGACGGCGAAGAGCAGTTCCACGTCGTCAGGCGACGAAGCCGATGCGCCGTGCCTCTTCCGCGCCGACCTCGACGTACGCCAGGGCCGAGACGGGGACGATGAAGCGACGACCCTTGTCGTCCTGCAGCGACAGGTGCGTCGACTTGGCGGTGAGTGCCTCGGACACGGCCTCCTCGACCTCGTCCGCGGTCTGGGCGGTCTCGAAGGCGATCTCGCGGGGGCTGTTGATGATGCCGATCTTGATGTCCACGAGCACAGCGTATCCGAGCCGTCCCGTGCGGCATCGGGCGTTCGCCGCGGGCGCACTCGACGCCGTGACGACCGGTGTCCCGCGCGTCCGCAGCGGCGCTGTCGGCGGTCCTGGGTACCGTACGAGCGTGCCGCAGACCACGCTGACGTTCGCTCCCGAGGACACCGGGTTCGCGCGCGCACTGGTCGACGACCCCTCGCAGGCCGCGGTGCTCGCGCTGCCGGACGGCCGTCACGCCGCGGTGATCGGTGCACCGGGCAGTGGCAAGACGACCACGCTCGCACGGCTCGTCGCCGACCGGCTGACCCGACCCGACGCCATCACCCCCGACGGCCACGCGACGGTCCTCGCCCTGACCTCGGCGCGGA
Source organism: Curtobacterium poinsettiae (assembly GCF_025677645.1). NCBI lineage: Bacteria > Bacillati > Actinomycetota > Actinomycetes > Micrococcales > Microbacteriaceae > Curtobacterium > Curtobacterium flaccumfaciens. The sequence continues at coordinate 1,483,481 of NZ_CP106879.1, forward strand.
CGGCCGCGACGGCGCTGCGCGACCGGCTCGCTCGGGCGGTCGACCGGGTCGTGCCGGGTGCACTCGCCCGCACCGTGAACTCGCTGGCGTTCCAGATCGTCACCCACGCGGCGTCGGTGCAGGGGCAGGAACCCCCGACGCTGCTGACCGGTGGGGAGCAGGACCGGATCATCGCCGACCTGCTCGCCGGGCACGAACTCGACGGAGCCGGACCGGCCTGGCCCGACCCGATCACCGCCGTCGTCCGTGAGCGAGCGGGTTTCCGCACCGCCCTGCGTGACGTCATGATGCGTGCGGTGGCCGCCGGCGTCGAGCCCGACGACATGCGGGAACTCGGCGACGAGCTCGGACGACCCGAGTGGCGGGCCGTCGGGGACTTCGTGGACGACTACCGGGCATCGGTGACCGCGTTCCGACCGACCGGACTCGACTCCGGCGAACTCGTGGCGTACGCCACCGCCGCGGTGCTGCGGCACGAGCTCCCCGCGAGCATCGCCGCCCTGCGCCTGGTCGTGGTCGACGACACGCAGGAACTGGTGGAGGGTGAGATCGCCCTGCTCGGGGCACTCGCCCGCTACGGCGTGCAGCTCGTGGCCTTCGGCGACCCGGACATCGCCGCCTCGGCGTTCCGCGGCGCCGAACCGGACGTCCTCGGTCGCCTGGCCGTGCGACTCGGCGTCGACCGCGTCGACGAGCTGTTCCTCGGCGCAGTGCACCGGCACCCCGCCCCGATCCGTGCCCTGGTCACCGGTGTCACGGGTCGCATCGGCACCGCGGCGGCCGGTCGGCAGCGCAGTGCCTCGGCGGGCGACCAGGATGCGCGGTCCGACGCCGTCGTGCACCTCGAGGCCGCCAGCCGGTCCGCGCTGGTCGTGGCGATCGCCCGTCGACTGCGCGAACACCGCCTGCTCGACGGTGTGCCGTGGCACCGGATGGCCGTGGTCACCCGCAGCGGTGCTGCCATCCCCGAACTCGTCCGGGCACTCTCCGTGGCCGAGGTCCCGGCGACCGCCGGTGCCGCGCCCGTCCGTCCGCGCGACGACTCCGCGGCGCGGGCGCTGCTCGACGCGGCTGCGGTGGCGCTCGACGTCCTGCCGCTGGACGCCGCCCTGGCCACCGCGTTCGCCACGGGACCCCTCGGTGGCCTCGACACCCTGGCGATGCGCCGGCTCCGGCTCGCCCTGCGGCGCGAGGAACTCGCGGGCGACGGCAGCCGCACCGCCGACGAACTGCTGGTCGATGCCCTGGGCGCACCGGAGCGCCTGGCGACGGTGGACGCCGGGTTCGCGCGCCGGGCGACCCGGCTGGCCCGGAGCCTGGTGCAGGCACGTGCCGACGCCCAGGCGGGATCGAGCATCGAGGAGATCCTCTGGGGCCTCTGGGAACGCAGCGGTCTCGCGAAGTCGTGGGGTGCCCAGTCCGCCGCCGGTGGGGTCGGCGCCGGGGAAGCCGACCGGCACCTGGACGCCGTCGTCGGCCTGTTCACCGCCGCCAAGCGCTTCGTCGAGCGCACGCCGGACGCTCCCGCGCGGGTCTTCGTCGACGACCTGCTCGGCGCCGACCTGCCCGAGGACTCGATCGGCCCCGACCGGACCGCCGGCCGGGTGCGGGTGCTGACGCCGTCGGCGACGATCGGGCTCGAGTGCGACGTGGTCGTGGTGCTCGGTCTGCAGGACGGCGTCTGGCCCAACACCCGGGTGCGCGGCAGTCTGCTCGACCCGGACGGACTGGTCCGCGCTGCTGCCGGGGTCGAGCGTTCGCCCATCGACGACCGTGCCGCGGTGGTCGCCGACGAACTCCGGCTGTTCGCGCGGGCCGTCTCGCGCGCCACCACCCAGGTCGTCATCGGCACGGTCGCGAACGACGACGAGTCGCCGTCACCCTTCGTCCGACTCGTCCCGGTGCCGCCGGACCGTCAGCCGACCGTCCACCCGCTGTCCCTGCGTGGGCTCGCCGGGTCGCTGCGCCGCCGGGTGGTGGGCTCCGGCGACCACGAGGCCGCGTCCGCGCTGGCCCGCCTGGCCGAGGCCGAGGTACCCGGGGCGGCACCGGACGAGTGGTACGGGCTCGCCGAACCGACCACGGACGACCCCCTGGTCGACCTCGACGCCGAGCCCGCGCCCGAGGTCGAGGGTGGCGAGCCCGTCGCTCCGGCCGTGTCGGTGTCGCCGTCGCGGATCGGCACCTTCGAGGAGTGCCCGGTGCACTGGTTCGCCCAGACCTTCGGCGGCGGTGCCCCGAGCCCGGCGATGGGCATCGGGACGATCGTGCACGAGGCGATGGAGCACGCAACCGAGATCGACGTCGAGTCGCTGTGGGAGCGGGTCGAGGCCCGGTGGGACGAGCTGACGTTCGAGTCGCCCTGGGTCGCCGACCGCGAGCGCGCCCGGACCCGGCGGATGATCGAGGGGCTGAGCGACTACCTCCGTACCTTCGCCCGTGCCGGCCGCCGGCTGCTCGGAGCCGAGACGTCGTTCGCGCTCGTGACCGGGCCCGCCCGGATCCGGGGGAGCATCGACCGCATCGAGGTCGATCCCGAGGGCCGGGTCAGCGTCGTCGACCTGAAGACCGGCCGGTCGATGCCCAGCGAGAAGAACGACATGCCGGAACACCCGCAGCTCGGCGCCTACCAACTCGCGGTCGAGGACGGCGCGGTCGAGGGCGTGCCGGCGGGTTCTCCGATGACCGACGCCCGGCTGGTGTTCGTCCAGAACCCCCGCGGTGGGCAGGCGTTCTCCGAGCGGACGCAGCACGCGTTCGACGCCGAGGCGCGTGAGGCCTACCGCGAGCGGTTGCACGGGGTGGCGCGGGGCATGGCCGGCCGGACGTTCGTGGCGAACGTGGACGACCACTGCGAGAAGGCCCGGACCGGGGTCGAGTGCCGGATCCACGTGGTGGCGGAGGTGACCTGGTGAGCGACACGGCGGACAGGACCGACGCGGCTGACGCGACCGGCACGGCTGCTGTGGCTGGCGCGGTCCGCACGGCTGCCGCTGTGCCGCCCGTCATCCGGCACGACGCCGACGCCATCGCTGACGCCCTCGGCCGCCCCCGCCCCACCGCCCAGCAGCGCGCGGTCATCGAGTCGCCGCTCGTGCCGGCGCTGGTCGTCGCCGGAGCCGGCAGTGGGAAGACCGAGACGATGGCGTCGCGCGTCGTCTGGCTGCTGGCCAACGGACTCGTCCGCCCGGACGAGGTGCTCGGCCTGACCTTCACCCGCAAGGCCGCCGGTGAACTCTCCGTCCGCATCAACGACCGCATCCGCGCGCTCGAGGACGTGGGGCTGATCACCCCGGGGGACGCCTTCGAGGCGCCCACCGTCTCGACGTACAACGCCTTCGCCAACGCGGTCTTCCGCGAGAACGCCCTGCTCGTCGGGCGTGACGGAGAGTCCCAGGTGCTGACCGAACCCTCGGCCTGGCAGCTCGCCCGTCGGGTCGTGGTGGCCGCCCGCGACGACCGGCTCGCCGGACTCGACCGCGATGTCGACACCCTGACCGCGGCCGTGGTCGCCCTCGCCGGCGCCACGTCCGAACACCTCGTCGAGCCGGAGGACCTGCGCCGGTTCGCGATGGAGTTCTCCGAGCTGCTCGAACTCCCCGGCAACCGCGGCAAGCCGTACAAGGCGATCACCGACGCGGTCGCCGCGATCGGTGCCCTCGAACCCCTGGCCGACCTGGTCGCCGAGTTCCGACGGCAGAAGGTCGACCGCGGGTTCGTGGAGTTCTCCGACCAGATCGCCCTCGCGCTCGCCGCGGCCGAGTCCGCGCCCCGCGTCGTCACCGACCTGCGGAGCCGGTACGGGGTGGTGCTCCTCGACGAGTACCAGGACACCTCGGTGGTGCAGACCCGGTTCCTCGCCCGGCTGTTCCGCGGGCACTCGGTGATGGCGGTCGGCGACCCGCACCAGTCGATCTACGGGTTCCGTGGTGCGAGTGCGGCGAACCTCGCCCGGTTCCCGCACGACTTCGGCAGCGACGAACCCGACGTGGCCGAACCCGTCACCTTCGCGCTGTCGACCAGCTGGCGGAACCCGGTGGACGTGCTCGCGGGGGCGAACGCGATCGTGTCACCGCTGTCCGAGGCGTCCGAGGTCGACGTCGAACGGCTCTCGCCGCGGCCGGGCGCGGACGCCGGCACCGTGCGGGTGGTGTTCCCGGAGACCCTGCCGGAAGAAGCCGACGAGGTCGCGGCGTGGTTCCAGGACCACCGCCGTCAGGACCCGACGGGCTCGATGGCGCTGCTGCTGCGCGCGCGGAAGGACCTCGCGGCGTTCACGGCGGCGCTCGGTGCCCGCGGGGTGCCGTACCACGTGCTCGGCACCGGAGGACTGCTCCAGCGTCCGGAGATCGTCGACCTGGTGGCGTGCCTGCGCGTGCTGCACGACCCGGCGGCCGGCAACGACCTGATCCGGCTGCTGGCGGGTGCACGGTGGCGGGTCGGGGCGGCGGACATCGTCGCCCTGCACCAGCTCGCCCGGTGGCTGTTCCAGCGCGACCACACCCAGCAGCGCCTCGACGACGACCTGACCGCGGCCTTCCGGGCCTCGGTGGCCGCCGGGGAGCACGGGTCGATCGTCGACGCCCTCGACTTCGTCGCGACCGCACCCGACGAGCACGGCGCGCTCGAGGGCATCACCGCCGCCGGGCGCAGCCGGATGCGTGCGCTCGGCGGGCAGCTCGCGATGCTCCGCTCACGCGCGGGGAGCGACCTGGTCGACTTCGTGACGCTCGTCGTGCAGGAGATGCGACTCGACATCGAGGTCGCCGCGCACGAACAGGGCAGCGGCGCCTACCTCGACGCCTTCATCGACGAACTCGCCGGCTTCGTCTCGACCGACGACCGCGCCGACCTCGGTTCGTTCCTCGGGTGGATCGACGCCGCAGCCCGGCGTGACGACATGGGTCCGCGTTCCGAGGAGCCCGAGGCCGGGACCGTGCAGATCCTGACGATCCACGGGTCCAAGGGGCTGGAGTGGGACGCCGTCGCGGTGCCCCGGATGGTCGAGGGCGGGCTGCCGGCGCGTCCGCAGGAGGGCTCGTCCGGTTGGCTCGGGTTCGGCCGACTGCCGTACGAGTTCCGCGGGGACGCCGCCGAGCTGCCGCGACTCGCGTGGCGCGGGCAGGAGACCCAGAAGGACGTCACCACGGCGATCGACGCCTTCAAGGAACAGGTGAAGGCCCGCAACGAAGACGAGGAGCGCCGGCTCACCTACGTCGCCCTGACCCGTGCCAAGCACGACCTGCTGGTGTCCGGCTCCTTCTGGGCCGGCGGGGTCCGACCCACCGAGCCGAGCCGCTACCTGCGCGACCTGGTGGACGCCGGCGTCATCGACGGTGCTGCGATCCCCGAGACGACGGTGCACGACGAGAACCCGATGGGGGAGAGCGGCGCGACCCAGACCTGGCCGCACGTGCCGTTCGGGCAGCGCGCGCCGCGGGTCCTGGCCGCGGCGGAGCGGGTGCGGAACGCGAACCCCGGCGCTGCGGGGCGCTTCGCTGCCGACATCGACCTCCTGCTCGCCGAACGGCACGCCACCCGGAACGCGAAGCACGCGGTCGCCGTCCCGCACCGGGTGCCGGCCTCGGGCTTCAAGGACTACCTGACCGAACCCGACTCGGTCGCCGAGCGGCTCCGCCGGCCGATGCCGGAGCGACCGTACCGCGCAACCCGGCTCGGCACGCTCTTCCACCAGTGGGTGGAACAGCGGGCGCAGAGCGGCGGCGCGCTCGAGACGCTCGACGTGTGGGACGGGGAGCTCGACCTCGATGCCGACGACCTCGCCGACGCGTCGCCAGACGCCGTGGTCACCGACGACGACGCCCGTCGACTGGCGGACTTCCAGGCGACGTTCGCCCTCTCCCGGTGGGCTGGGCTGACACCGATCGAGGTCGAGCGGGAGATCCACATCCCGTTCCTCGGGCACAGTGTGGTCTGCAAGCTGGACGCCGTGTACGAGATCGACGGACGCGCCGAGGTCGTCGACTGGAAGACGGGCAAGGCGCCGTCGGGCGCGGACGACCTGGCCCGCCGAACGCTGCAGCTCGCGCTGTACCGCGTCGCCTACGCCGAGTTCACCGGGCGACCGCTCGACCAGGTCGACGCGGTGTTCTACTTCGTCGCCGACGACCTCGAGGTCCGTCCGACCGAGCTGCTCGACCGCGCCGGACTCGAGCGTGCGTGGGCCGAGGCCATCGGCAGCTGATCCCCCCTGCGTCACGCGGGTGGCGCGTCGCGCCCGTCCTGTACCGCGCCCGTGTCGCGCTGCGCCCGCGTCGTGTTCCGCCCATGTCGCGCTACGCCCCGCGTCGCGCAGGGCCCGTGTCGAGTCGCGCCCGTGTCGGGTCGTGCCCGTGTCGTGCTCCGCCCTGGAGGCCCGGTGCGGGTCCGCCCTGCCGGCACCCGGCCTCCAGGCGGTCGCGCCAGGTGCCCGGGCGGCGGCCGGGACCGGTCACCACTCCCCGCAGGACGCACAGCGAGTGGTCACAGACCGTCGGGCGGCCGCGCTGGGACCGACGAGTCATGACCCCTCGGCGGAACTGAGCGGGGAGTCGTGACCGCCGTGCGTGGAACGAGACAGCGTGGAACGAGACGGCGTGGAACGAGACGGCGTCAGCCGTGGCGGCGTTCGGTGGAGGACAACAGCTGCTCCACCTCGCCGATCTCCATCGTCTCGGGTGACACCGACTGCAGCGGTTCCGCACTCGGGGCGTGCACGGCGTCGACCAGGCGGTGCATCATCGCGACGGCATCGTCGACGACCTCGGTGCTCTTCGCCTGCACGCCGTGGAGCAGCCAGTGCGCCGTCTCGAGTTCGTGGTGCACGCGTGCACGCTGTGCGAGCTGGCGGTCGCGTCCGCCGCCGTTCGCCTCGTAGGCGCTGAGGACGGTGTCGAAGGCATCGCGGCGGCCGGCGAGCACCCAGGCGAGGTCCTTCGCCGGGTCGCCGAGCCGCAGCTCGCCCCAGTCGAGGACCCCGGTCACCGCGTCGCCGTCGACCAGCAGGGCGCCGGTGCCGAGCGACCCGTGCACGACGGTCGGTGTGAACTGCCAGAGCTGCTGGTCGCGAGCGGCACCCTCCCAGCGTTCGACGAGCGCGGCGGGGACGAGCTTGGTCGCCACGGCGCGGTCCATCACCGAGACGGCGGACCGGAGTACCTCGAACGGCGTGAGCGACGGCAGGCCGGCGTCGGAGACGAAGCTCGTCGGCAGCTGGTGGATCGAGGCGACGGCACGGCCGACGCTGGTGGCGAGGTCGGGGCGCTCGACCAGCGAGGCGAGGGTCGGGTGAGCCCCGGCCAGTCGGGTCGTGACGATGGCGCGCGTCGACCCGATCGGCGCCTGGCCGCGGTACTCGGCGACGCCGAACGGCAGACGCGTGCGGATGCCGGCGCTCAGCGCACGGATGGCGACGAGGTCGGCCGACTGCCGCGCTTCGGCGCGCTGGTTCCGGGGGCGGCGGATGACGATCTCGGTGCCGTCGGCGTCGCGGAGGAGCGCCGACTCGTAGTCGCCGGCCGCGGCCGAGCCGAGCGTGCGCGTGCCCGTGACGAGGAGACCGGGAACGGCCGTCGTCGCCAACGCGGCTAGAGTGAACTGGGATCCCGCCATGCCCCTCAGGGTAGGCGCGTGAGCCGTGCACGGCTGCACGCCACGCTGTTCGGCGGCCCGCACGCCCACCGCACGTCTCCTGCACGTCCGTACCCGATCCGAGGAGCTCTCCCGCCGTGACCGTCGAGTTCGCCGCCCGGCTCCCGCTCTCCCGCAACGAACTCGACCGCGACGCCGAGTTCCGCACGACCGACGACGTCGAGCGCGTCCTGCGCGATGACGAACACACCCGGTACCTGCCGGTGCGTGGTGCCGAGATGCTCCGGAACGCCGACGGCACCCTGCGCTTCGTGACCGCGCCGGAGATCCCGGTCGACACCGTGACCCTGTACCTCGGCCGTGCGGTGTCGGACGCCGCCGACGCCCCGGCGGGTACCCGCTTCGTCGCCGCCCTGATCGACAGTGCGACGGCGACCGCCATCGAACCCGACGACGACGCCTGGCAGAGCCTCCGGATGTTCGGCACCGAGCTCTCGCCGCGCGACCAGGGCCTGGCGGTCGAAGCCGTCGCGATGGCCAACTGGCACGCCGTGCACGGCTTCTCGCCGCGCACCGGGTCGCCCACCGCCGTCGTGAGCGGCGGATGGGTCCGCCGCGACCCCGAGGGGCACGATCTCTTCCCGCGCACGGACGCGGCGATCATCGTCGGGGTCGTCGACGCCGACGACCGGATCCTGCTCGGTTCCAACGCCGCCTGGGACGCCGACCGGTACTCGCTGCTGGCCGGGTTCGTCGAGCCGGGGGAGTCGCTCGAGGACGCCGTCCGTCGCGAGGTCTGGGAAGAGTCCGGCGTCCGCGTCGAGGAGCCCGAGTACCTCGGCTCGCAGCCGTGGCCGTTCCCCGCGTCGCTGATGGTGGGCTTCCGTGCCCGCGCAGTCGGCGGTGACCCCACGACCGCCCGCCCCGACGGCGTGGAGATCCTGGACGTCCGGTGGTTCTCGCGCGACGAGATCCGCGAGCGCGCCGGCGACACCCTGCTGCTGCCGGGACGCACCTCGATCGCCCGCGCCATCATCGAGGAGTGGTACGGCGGGCCGCTGGACCTGCCGTGAGTGCCGCCGGTCCGCGCGCCGCAACGGGCGCAGGGGCGGTCGAGCCCCGGCCGCCGTCGCCCGACGAACTGCTCGCCGCGCTCGACGCCGAGCAGCGGGCGGTCGCCCGCACCCTGCTCGGTCCGGTCGCGGTGCTCGCCGGCGCCGGGACGGGCAAGACCCGTGCGATCACGCACCGGATCGCCTACGGCGTCGCCACCGGGACCTACGCCCCGAACCACGTCCTCGCGCTGACCTTCACGACCCGTGCCGCCGGCGAGCTGCGGTCGCGCCTGCGCGCGCTCGGGGCCGGGACGGTCCAGGCGCGCACCTTCCACGCCGCCGCGATGGCGCAGCTCAGCTACTTCTGGCCGGACACCGTCGGCGGGCACGCCCCGAAGATCGTCGAGTCCAAGGGGCGGATGATCGCCCACGCCGCGGACACGGTCGGCATGCACGTCGACACCCCGGTGCTCCGCGACCTGGCCGCCGAGGTCGAGTGGCGCAAGGTGCAGATGCTCTCGCTCGACGAGTACGAGGCCGCCGCCGCCGACCGGGTGATGCCGCGCGACACCACACCGCGCCGGGTCATCGACCTGATGAAGGCGTACGAGCGACTGAAGGACGACCGGCGGCAGCTCGACTTCGAGGACGTCCTGCTGGCGACCCTCGGCATGGTCGAGTCCGAGCCCCGCGTGGCGTCGTACGTGCGGCAGCAGTACCGGTTCTTCGTCGTCGACGAGTACCAGGACGTCTCGCCCGTCCAGCACGACCTGCTGCGCGCCTGGCTGGGCGGCCGGGACGACCTGTGCGTGGTCGGGGACGCCAGTCAGACCATCTACTCGTTCGCCGGCGCCTCGAGCGACTACCTGCTCGGGTTCGGGTCGGAGTTCCCACGCGGGTCGGTCCTGCGCCTCGAGCGGAACTACCGCTCCACTCGCGAGGTCGTGTCCGCTGCCAACACGCTGATGCGCGGCCAGCCCGGCGCGCTCGACCTGGTGGCCCAGAGCCAGGAACCGGGCCCGGAGCCGGTCGTGCTGGCCTGCGTCCACGACGGCGACGAGGCACAGACCATCGCCCGGCGCATCGCCGAGGTCATCGGGGCCGGAGCGTCCTACGGGGACTGCGCCGTGCTCTTCCGCGTCGGGGCGCAGTCCGCCGCGCTCGAGTCCGCGCTCGGCCGGAACGGCATCCCGTACCGCGTGCAGGGAGGCACCCGGTTCTTCAACCGCCCGGAGGTCAAGCTCGCCGTCCACCACATGCGCGGCGAGGCGATCCGGCAGACCGACGACGAGCTGACCCGACGGGTCCGGCTGGTGCTGCAGGTCAGCGGTTGGACGGAGACACCGCCGGAGGGCACCGGCGCAGTGCGCGAGCAGTGGGAAGCGCTGCAGGCGATCATGGGCCTGGCCGAGGACGCCCCCGCCGGCACGACGATGCAGCAGTTCACCCAGGACCTGGTGGACCGTGCGGCGACGCACCACGAGCCCGAGGTCGACGCCGTCACGCTCGCGACGCTGCACTCGTCGAAGGGTCTGGAGTGGCCGCACGTGGTCATCGCCGGCGCCGCCGAGGGGCTCCTGCCGATCTCGCACGCGTCGACCGACACCGAGGTGGACGAGGAACGACGCCTGTTCTACGTCGGGCTGACCCGAGCCCGCCGATCCGTCACGATCACGTGGTCGCAACAGGGCTCCACGCGTGGGGGAGCCCGGGCTCCGAGTCGGTTCCTGGCAGCGCTCGGCACGCGCACCGCGGATGGGGCCGGACCGGCGAACGGCTGACCGACAGGTCGTCGCGCTCGAAGACGAGCTGGTCGGGCTCGGCCAGTTGCGTCCGGAGCGGGAGCCGTTCCAGCAGCATCCGCGTCGTGGCGGCGGCCACCGCCGCTGCTCGCCACGGCGACAGCGGTGCGGGGTGCCGCCCCCACACCTGGGCGGCGATCGCCGGCCAGGCCGGGTCGTCGTCGACGCGTGCGTACTCAGCGCACTGGAGGCACGGCCCGGCTCCCGGCACGACGAACGGACCGAGACGGACGCGTCCGTCCCCGACGACGACCGCCAGGTGCGGCACGCCCCGGCGGGTCCACGCGGCGCGGAGCGCCGGATCGACGACGTGGTCGGCCACCACCACGGCGAGGCGCGGTTCGGGCTCGGGCAACGCGATCGGGCCCCCGGCGGGCGCGGTGGTGCGACTGACCGTCACACCCTCGCCGGAGAGGAACGTCGCCACGATGTCGGCGAGGACACCGTCGCCGTGCACCTCGATGCGTTCGAGCGGCTCGGGCAGGACCTCGACCACCGCGGGCGACGCCGCACCGAGCACACCCGCAGCACGTTCCGGCGAGCACCCCGACGCGGCCGCCAGGCCTGCCAGCACGTCGTGGCCGGTCTCTCGTCGCAGGCCGTCGAGGAAACGCTCTTCCCCCGTGGTGGGCACCGCGACGACGGCGCGTGGAGGATCGACCCCGAGCTGGACCGTGGCGGGGTCACGCCAGACGAACTCGAGCGTCGGATCGATGCGGATGCCCATGACCCAACGGTGCCGGAGTGCGCGGCACGTGTGGGGTCACCAGGGGCATCTGTGGAGAACTCAGCGGGGCTGGTCGCCCGTGTCGTTCCCCGGCTCGTCGTCCGCTCCACCCTCGGGGTCGTCCGCCACACGGCCGGACTCGTCCTCGTGCGGGCGCGCACCCGTCGAGTCGTTCAACAGGTCCTCGAGGGCCCTGTCGAACGCGTCGTCCTCGTCGCTCTGGGACGGATTCCGCAGCCGTGCGACGAGGGCATCGGGTGCGTCGACGTCGTCCGAGGTCGGCACGAGGTCGAAGTGCGACCAGAGGGCGTCGCGCTGTTCGGCGCCGAGCTCGTCGGTCACCCGCTGCCACATCGCCGCGGCCTCACGCAGACGACGTGGACGCAGCTCGAGGCCGACGAGTGTGGCGAACGCCGACTCGGCCGGGCCACCGGCCGCACGGCGGCGGCGCACCATCTCGGCGATCGCCCCGGCCTTGGGGAGACGGACGGTGGCGGCAGCGGTGACCGTGTCGACCCAGCCCTCCACCAGGGCGAGCATCGTCTCGAGCCGGGCGAGTGCGGCGTCCTGCTCAGCGGTGCGCGGCGGGATGAGGGCACCCGAGGCGAGTGCGTCGCGCAGTTGCTCCTGGTTGGTCGGGTCGATGTCGGCCGCGAGTTCCTCGACGCGGTCGAAGGGGATGTGGATGCCCCGCGCGTAGTCCGTGATCGACGAGATGATGTGCAGTCGCAGCCACCGTGCCGACCGGAAGAGCCGGGCGTGGGCGAGTTCGCGGACCGCGAGGTAGATGCGGACCTCGTCCTCGGAGACATCGAGGCCCTCGGCGAACTCGGCGACGTTCTGGGGCAGGAGTGCTGCGACCTGCTCGTCGAGGAGCGGCACGCCGACGTCACCGCCGGACACGACCTCCTTCGACAGCTGCCCGACGACCTGGCCGAGCTGGATCGCGAACAGCGCCCCGCCGATGCCGCGCATCGCCTTCGAGACGTCGCCGAGCATCGCCTTGAGCTGCTCGGGAGCACGCTGGTCGATCGCCTCGGTCAGGGCATCGGCGATGCTGAAGGCCACCGGCTCGGCGATCTGCGTCCACACCGGGACGGTCGCCTTGGCCCACTGCTCACGCGTGTACAGACTCGGGGTCGCGGTCAGTTCGGCGACCGTCGTGACCTCGTCGAGCCACAATGCGGCGACCTGGAACGCCTGGTCGGCGGCCTGCGAGGTGGCCGGGTCGACGGGGTGGCCGCCGTCCCGAGCGATCGCGGTGGCGCGTTCGGCGGTGGCCGAGAAGTCGATGCCGTCACCGCCGGACTGCGCGGCGCGCTGGAGCTGGCTCATCAGGTTCGCCACGGAGGCCGGGTCGTTCGGCAGACCGGCGGCACCGGCGAGCTGCGACGGGTCGATCTGCCCCTCGCCCGAGAGCAGCTTGCGCAGCATCTCCTGGAAGTCGTCGTCCGGCCCCGGCTGTGGTTCATCAGGCATGCCGACTACGCTAATCGCTGCTCACGGGGCCGCACCTGGGATGCCCCCGTGGGAACGCCCGGAGTGCTGCGCCCAGGGCGAACAGCCCCGTCGCGAGACGTGGGCGACCACCCTGCCGCCAGGCGCGGGTGCCCACCTCGGAAGGACCCCGCGTGACCCTCTTCGCCCCCGCGCCCCGTCGTCGCTCGCGTGCCCGGACCGTCGGGTGGGCGTTCCTGATCGGCGCGGTCGTGCTGGGCCTGCTGGCGAGCCTGCTGCCCAGCCCGTACCTCATCGAGGTCCCCGGGCCGGTCTACGACACCATCGGCACGCAGAAGCAGGGGACGGGCAAGGACGCGAAGGACGTCAAGCTCATCCAGGTGTCCGGCCACGAGACGTACCCGACGGCAGGCGCCCTCGACATGCTCACCGTCGGCATCCAGGGCGACGCCACGAACCGTCCGTCGTGGACCAGCGTGATCCGCGCGATCTTCACCAGGTCGCAGGCGGTGATCCCGGTCGAGGCGATCTACCCGAGCGGCACCACGACCGAGCAGGTGAACGAGCGGGACTCCGCCGACATGCAGGCGTCGCAGCAGTCGGCCGTCGCCGCCGCCCTCATCCAGCAGGGGAACGACCTGCCCACGGAACTCGAGGTGAGCGCCGTGCAGCAGGGCTCAGCGGCCGACGGCGCGATCGAGAAGGGCGACGTCATCACGGCGTTCGACGGCAAGCCGCTCACGACCAACGCCGACGCAGGGAGCCTGCGCGAAGCCGTCGCGCAGCACGGCACCGCGAGCCCCGCGACCGTCACCGTCGAGCGGGACGGCGCGACGAAGGACGTCCGCGTGACGCCGCGCAGCGAGCAGGGCACGGCGCTGCTCGGTGTCGGCGTCACCGAGCGCTACGAGTTCCCCTTCAAGGTGTCGATCCGTCTGCAGGACGTCGGGGGCCCGTCAGCCGGCATGATGTTCGCGCTCGGGATCATCGACGAGATCACGCCGGGCAAGCTCAACGGCGGCAAGCACGTCGCGGGCACCGGCACGATCACGGCGGACGGCGAGGTCGGCCCCATCGGCGGGATCCGGCAGAAGCTCTACGGCGCCGCGGACGCTGGCGCCACGGTGTTCCTCGCCCCCGCGGACAACTGCGACGAGGTCGTCGGGCACGTACCGGACGGGCTCGACGTCTACAGCGTCTCCACGCTCGACCAGGCCGTCACCGACCTGCAGACGATCGCCGACGGCAAGAGCACCGCGAAGCTCGCCCGCTGCGGTTCCTGACCCGGTCCTGAGTCCCCGTACAGGTTCACGCTCGGTCCGGTCCCATAGGATCAGAGTCACTGACGGCCCGCCGCGAGCCGGGCCCGCCGGTCCGACACGTCTGGAGCACATCAAGTGACGACAACCTCGTCCACCTCGGGGCGGCGTTCGCCGCGGGTCCCCATCGTGGTCACGATCATCGTGCTGGCCGCACTGGTGATCGCCTTCTTCATCTTCGCCAGCCTGTACACCGACTACGCGTGGTTCGCGCAGCTCGGGTTCCAGCAGGTCCTCACGACCCGGTGGATCGCCGGGACCCTGATGTTCCTGGCGGGCTTCCTGGGCATGGCGGTCCCGGTCTTCGTGAGCATCGCGCTCGCGTTCCGGTTCCGGCCGGTGTACGCGAAGCTCAACTCGCAGCTCGACCGCTACCAGCAGGTCATCGAGCCGTTGCGGCGCGCCGTGATGATCGGCATCCCCGTGGTGCTCGGCATCTTCGCCGGGCTCTCGACGGCGGGCCGCTGGAGCATGGTCCTCGAGTACTTCAACCGCACGCCGTTCGGCAAGACCGACCCGCAGTTCGGACTGGACATCGGGTTCTACGTGTTCGAGCTGCCGTTCTGGCGCTCGATCGTGGCCTACTCATCGGCCGTCGTCCTCATCGCCGGCCTCGCTGCGCTCGCCGCGAGCTACCTCTACGGTGCGCTCCGCTTCGGTGGGTGCGAGGTCCGGATCTCCCGTGCCGCGCGCATCCAGCTCGCGGTCACGGCGGCGCTCTACGTCGCGCTGCAGGCCGTCAGCCTCTGGCTCGACCAGTACGCGGCGCTGACGAAGTCGAACTCGCTCATCACCGGTGCCCAGTACACCGACGTCAACGCGGTGATCCCGGGCCGCGAGATCATGGCGGGCATCGCGGCGATCGTCGCGCTGCTCTTCATCGTCACGGCGGTCATCGGTCGCTGGCGCATCTCGATCGTCGGGACGGGCCTGCTGCTCGTCGCCGCGATCGTCGTCGGCGGCATCTACCCGTGGGTCGTCCAGCGTCTGCAGGTGAAGCCCTCGGAGCGCACCTTCGAGTCGGCCTACATCGAGCGGAACATCAAGGCCACGCGTGACGCCTACGGCGTCGCCGGGGTAGAGGAGCAGAACTACGACGCCACGACCGAGGCGAGCTCGGGCGCCCTGGCGCAGGACGCCCAGACGACGGCGAACATCCGCCTCATCGACCCGAAGATCGTCTCCGACACCTTCAGTCAGCTGCAGCAGTACCGGCAGTACTACCAGTTCCCGAACGAGCTCGACGTCGACCGCTACGACGTCAAGGGCGAGACCGAGGACACCGTGATCGCCGTGCGCGACATCGACCTCGACGGCCTCAGCTCGGCTGCGAACACCCAGTACAACCGGGCGTTCGTCTACACCCACGGCTACGGCGTCACCGCGGCCTACGGCAACCAGCGCGCGAGCGACGGGAAGCCGGTGTTCCTCGAGTCCGGTATCCCGTCGAACGGTGCGCTGGGCGACTTCCAGCAGCGCGTGTACTTCGGTGAGACCTCGCCGCCCTACTCGATCGTGGGTGCCCCGAAGGGTACGAAGGACGTCGAACTCGACTACCCGTCCGGCTCCGACGACGACAACGGCGGCAACGCGACCACCACGTACGCCGGCGACGGCGGTCCGAGCCTCGGCAACTTCTTCAACCGGCTCGTCTACGCCGCGAAGTTCCAGTCGGAGCAGATCCTGCTCTCGAACGCGGTGAACAAGGACTCGCAGATCCTCTACGACCGCGACCCGATCACCCGCGTGCAGAAGGCCGCGCCGTACCTGACCGTCGACAGCGACGCCTACCCGGCGATCGTCGACCACCGCATCCAGTGGGTGGTGGACGGCTACACCACGAGCGACGCGTACCCGTACTCGCAGAGCCAGAGCCTGTCGGACAGCATCGCCGGCGCCGAGTCCTCGACGTACCGCACCGACCAGGTGAACTACATCCGGAACTCGGTGAAGGCCACGGTCGACGCGTACACGGGCAAGGTGACGCTGTACACGTGGGACACGAAGGACCCGGTCCTGAAGACCTGGCAGAAGATCTTCCCGACGTCGATGAAGCCGGTTTCGAGCATGAGCGCCGAGCTCCTCGACCACGTGCGGTACCCGACCGACCTGTTCAAGGTGCAGCGCTCGATCCTCGGCACGTACCACGTGACCAACGCGAACTCGTTCTACTCGGGTGACGACGCGTGGAACACCCCGCAGGAACCGACGAGCACGGCGACGTCGGACAGTGACGCCGACACCGCGGCGACGTCGACGAACGCGCTCGGCGCGCAGACGACGACGACCGCCAACAGGGCGAACCTGCAGGACCCGTACTACCTGACGATGAAGGTGCCGGGGCAGGGGACGGCGTACTCGCTGTACACGACCTACATCCCGCAGCAGTCCGCCGGGGCGAACAACCGCAACGTGCTGACCGGGTACCTGGCGGTGAACTCCGACGCGGGTGGAGCCGGCAAGGGCGAGAAGGCGTCGGACTACGGGAAACTCACGTTGTTGACGATGCCGAAGACCGACAACATCCCGGGCCCCGGGCAGGTGCAGAGCCTGTTCAACGGTGACTCGACCGTGTCGCAGGAGCTGAACATCCTGAAGCGGGGCAACTCGACCGTGAAGCAGGGCAACCTGCTCACGCTCCCGGTCGGCGGTGGGTTCCTCTACGTGCAGCCCGTCTACGTCCAGTCGACCTCGAGTGGTTCGTACCCGCTGCTGCAGAAGGTCCTCGTGGCCTTCGGCGACAAGATCGCGTTCGAGGACACCCTCGACGAGGCCCTGAACTCGCTGTTCGGCGGTGACTCCGGTGCCGCCGCCGGCGACTCCGGCGCGAGCGGTTCCGGTTCCGGCAGTGGTTCCGGATCCGACAGCGGTTCCGGCTCCGACACGGGGTCCGGTTCCGACACGGGTTCCTCGGGCTCCGGCTCGACCGGCGGCTCGACGGGATCCGGCTCGACCGACAACGACGCCCTGCAGGAGGCCCTGGCCGACGCCAAGGCAGCCCTGCAGGACCGTCAGGAGGCCTACGCCGACAACGACCTGGTCGCTGCGGCGGAAGCCGACCAGCGCCTCCAGGACGCGATCGAGGCCGCCACGGCAGCCGAGAACGGCAACTGACACACCGTGGCGGGGCACTCGATTTGTGTCCCGCCACGGCCCCGTGTAGGCTTCTAAACGTGCCGCGGGGTGGAGCAGTTCGGTAGCTCGCTGGGCTCATAACCCAGAGGTCGTAGGTTCAAATCCTGCCCCCGCAACCAAGCGTCACATGAAGGCCCCGGTCCAACAAGACCGGGGCCTTCTTCGTGTCCCCGGTCGCGAGACGACCCACCGCGAGACGACCGGTCGCGAGACGACCCGCCGCAGGCCCCCGGGTACGCTCACCCCATGGCCACCCTCACGATCGCGGCGGCGCAGTTCGCCCCCGTGGACGACCCAGTCGCCAACCTCGACACCGTGCGCGCCGCCGCCGCCGACGCGGCCGCCCGCGGCGCGGACCTCCTCGTCACGCCGGAGTACACCTCGTACTTCACCGCCGACATCGACGATCGTTTCGTGGCGGCCGCGCAGCCCCTGGAGGGTCCGTTCGTCTCGGGCCTCCGCGACGTCGCCCGCGAGACCGGGATCGCCCTCGTCGTCGGGGTCGCTGAGTCGACGGACACGCCGGAGCGCTTCCGGAACACCCTGGTCGCGGTGCTCCCGTCGGGCGACCTGGCAGCGACGTACCGAAAGGTCCACCTCTACGACGCCTTCGGCTCGCGGGAGTCGGACCGCATCGCGTCCGGCGACCCGGAGCAGCTGCCGGTCTTCGAGCTCCACGGAGTCCGCATCGGGCTCGAGACCTGCTACGACCTGCGCTTCCCCGAGGTCACCAGACGGCTCGCCGCTCCGGAGACCGGAGCGGCCGACGTCGTCGTCCTCCCCGCGGAGTGGGTGCGCGGTCCCGGCAAGGAGCACCACTGGCGCACGCTCCTCACCGCTCGCGCGATCGAGAACACCGTCTGGGTCGTCGGGGTCGGCCAGACGCCGCCGATCGGGATCGGCGGCTCGGTCGTCCTCGACCCGTCGGGTGTCGCGGTCGCCTCGGCAGGCGCCTCGCCGACGACGCTCGCCGCCACGATCGACACCGCCGTCACCGACGCCGTCCGGCGGGTGAACCCGTCGCTGTCGCTGCGGCGGTACGACGTCGCACTGCGCCCCCTGCCTGGAGGCCCGGGGCAGCCCTGACACGTCGGTCGCGTCCCGACGCGGTCGCGTCTCAGGCGCGGGGGCGCGCTCCGAGGGTCGCCAGGCGTGCGGCGGCGTCCTCCAGGACACTCCGGCGCTTGCAGAACGCGAAGCGCACCAGGGACCGGTAGCCGGAGACCCGGTCCGGGCGGACGAACGCCGAGACCGGCACGCCCGCGACACCGGCCAACGCGGGGAGATCGAGGCAGAACGCACGGGCGTCGTCGTACCCGAGCGGCGCGGCGTCCGCGAGCACGAAGTACCCGCCGTCGGGTCGCATCACGTCGAAGCCCGCCGCCGTCAGTCCGTCGGCCAGCAGTTCGTGCTTCGCGCGCAGGTCGGCGGCGATGGTGGTGAAGACCGCGTCGGGCAGCCGGAGTCCCACGGCGACGGCCGGTTGGAAGGGCGCACCGTTCACGAAGGTCAGGTACTGCTTGACCGTCGTGATCGCGTCGACGAGCGCCGGGGGAGCGGTGAGCCAGCCGACCTTCCACCCGGTCGTGTTGAAGGTCTTGCCGGCGCTCGACACCGACACCGTCCGCTCGGCAGCGCCGGGCAGGGTCGCGACGGGCGTGTGCGGGACGTCGAACGTCAGGTGCTCGTAGACCTCGTCCGTGATGATCACCGCGTCGCGCTCGGTGGCCAGGTCGACGATCGTCTGCAGTACCTCGGTGGGCAGGACGCGGCCGGTCGGGTTGTGCGGGGTGTTCACGAGCACGGCGCGGGTGCGGTCGGTGAAGGCCGCGCGGAGCGTGCGCTCGTCGGGCAGGAAGTCGGGCGCGGTGAGCGGGACCGTGACGTGCACGCCGCCGGCCAGCCGGATGAGCGCGCCGTAGGCGTCGTAGAACGGCTCGAAGGTGACCACCTCGTCGCCGGGTTCGACCAGCGCGAGGATCGTCGCGGCCAGCCCCTCGGTGGCCCCGGCGGTGACGAGGACCTCGCGGTCGGGGTCCACCGCGAGCCCGTACCACCGCTGCTGGTGCTCGGCGATCGCCGCCCGCAGGTCGGAGGTGCCCCGGCCCGGCGGGTACTGGTTCACGCCGTCGCGGATCGCCTGCACCGCGGCCTCGAGCACCTCGGCCGGCCCGTCCTCGTCGGGGAAGCCCTGCCCCAGGTTGACCGCACCGGTGCTGGCCGCGAGGGCGCTCATCTCGGCGAACACCGTCGGTGCGGGGACCCCGTCCGGTCCCAGCAGCATCGCTCCGTCGGCGGCTCGCAGCCACGGTCCTGCCTGGCGCATGTGGTTCCCTCCCGTGCGGGCGACGACGTGTCGCGCTGAACGGACCCCAACCTAGCTGTCCGTCCCGCGGCGGACCGGGCCACCGTGTACAGCGCACGCATAAGATCGCCAGGGGTGGCTCGCAGCGTCGCCAGAAGGACCGCTCAGGTGCTTGCGACAGACTGCACGAGCTTGAAGGGAGCACGTCCAGCATGACCGACACCACGCCCAGCGGGCAGGGCGACGACCGCCGTCCGGACGATGCGGCTCCGCCTGCCGCCAGTGAGGACGCCGCAGCAGCGGCCACGAGAGGGAACACGTCGATGCCGAACGACTCCGACCAGCCGGACGAGACCCGTCGCCCGAACCAGAACCAGAACGACACGACCCCGGACAACACGGACGTGATCCCGTCGTCGACGGACCACCCGACCGACCGCTACACCGCGCCGTACCCCGCCGTCTCCGGCGACTCCTCGGGCGCGCAGCAGGGCGGCTACGGCCAGCAGACGTCGCCGTACGGACAGCAGCCCCAGCAGAGCCAGAGCCCGTACGGCCAGCAGTCCCAGTACGGCCAGCAGAGCCAGAACCCGTACGGCCAGCAGTTGCCGTACGGCCAGCAGACGCCGCAGGCCCAGAGTCCGTACGGCCAGCAGTCGCAGTACGGCCAGCAGAGCCAGAACCCGTACGGCCAGCAGTCCCAGTACGGCCAGCAGGGCCAGAACCCGTACGGCCGGCAGTCCCAGTACGGCCAGCCGGGCGCCGAACGCCCCCGCTACGGCGAGTACGCGCAGCCGACGTCCTCGTCCGCTCCGAGCTCGTCCTCCGAGTACGCGAACGCGTCCGCGCAGGCCCCGCAGTCCGCCACGAGCGCCTTCGGCGACGTCGACGGCGCGAACCAGCGCAACGGCCACTACTTCAGCGACGACGCCTCGGGTGCCGCGGCGTCCACGACGACCAAGGACCGCTCGGGCCGGAACCGGCTGCTCCTGCCGGTCATCGCGGCGGTCATCGCGGGCGGTCTGGTGGGCGGCGGCGCCGGTTGGGCCGTCTCCTCCGGCAACGACGGTGGCAGCGTCGTGTCCTCCGGATCGTCGCAGGGCGGCAACCTGACCGTCAACGACTACGACTCCGCCACCGTCGTCACCGCCGTCGCGGCACAGGCGACCCCGTCGGTCGTCACCATCAACGTGTCCGCGAGCAACGAGGCCGGCACCGGTTCCGGTGTGGTGATGAGCAAGGACGGCTACATCGTCACGAACACCCACGTGGTCACCCTCGACGGCGACAGCTCGAACGGCCGGATCACCGTGACGACCTCGAACGGCAAGATCTACGCGGGCAAGCTCATCGGCACCGACCCGACGGTCGACCTCGCGGTCATCAAGATCGACGCGACCGACCTCAAGCCGATGGAGTTCGCGGACTCGTCGAAGCTCAACGTCGGGGACACCGCGGTCGCGATCGGTGCGCCCCTGGGGCTGTCGAACACCGTCACCGACGGCATCGTCTCGACCCTGAACCGCAGCATCCAGGTCACCTCGAGTGCCCCCAGCGAGGGTGGCGACTCGAACGAGGGCGGCAACGGCGGCTCGGGTCCCTTCGACTTCTGGGGCAACGGGGACAACGGCAGCAGCTCGTCCGCGAACACCACCGTGTCGCTCCCGGTCATCCAGACCGACGCATCGATCAACCCCGGCAACTCCGGCGGTGCGCTGCTCGACTCGAAGGGCCGATTGATCGGCATCAACGTGGCGATCGCCTCCGCCGGCAGCTCGTCGTCGTCCGACTCGGCCGCGGGTAGCATCGGCGTCGGCTTCTCGATCCCGGCCAACCTGGTCAAGCGGGTGGCGAACGAGATCAAGGACAACGGCTCGGCGACGCACGGGCTCCTCGGCGCGACCGTCGGCGACGCCACCGAGGACGCCAGCGCCACCCAGGTCGGCGCCCTCATCAAGTCGGTGTCCAACGGCGGTGCCGCGGCGAAGGCCGGTCTGCAGAAGGGCGACGTCGTCACGAAGATCGGTTCGGCGTCGGTCTCCGACGCGACCGACCTGACGGCGCAGGTGCGCTTCTTCGCGGGTGGCGCGTCGACGACGATCAGCTTCGTCCGCGACGGCCAGACCCGCCAGGCCGACGTGAAGCTGGGGACGTTCGACAGCAAGGGCTGACGCCACCACACGACGGACAGGAGGCCCGGGGCACGACGTGCGCCGGGCCTCCTGTCCGTCACGGGGCGCGTCCCGCGCCGACGCAGGTGGGTGGTTCGGCCTCTTGATAGGCTCATGGTCGCTCTGCGGGGCGGCACCGCCCCGGTGCGTCCCGTGCCGCCAGCCAGCACCCCGAGGTACGCATGCAGTCAGACGGACAGCCCCTGCCGGGCGTCTCGTACGTGATGCCCGTGCTCAACGAGGTCACCGAGGTCCGAGCCGCGGTCGGCAGCCTGCTCGACCAGGACTACACGGGCCCGTTCGAGGTCATCCTCGCGCTCGGGCCGTCGATCGACGGCACGAACGAGCTCGTCGCCGAGATGAGCGCTGCCGACCCCCGGATCCGCGCGATCGACAACCCCGTCGGGTCGACGCCCGCCGGGCTGAACGTCGCGATCCGTGCGTCCGTGCACCCCGTCGTCATCCGGGTCGACGCGCACTCGGTCCTGCCGACCGACTACACGCGCATCGCGGTGCACACGCTCCTCGAGTCCGGTGC
The DNA here is from genome assembly GCF_025677645.1 of Curtobacterium poinsettiae. NCBI lineage: Bacteria > Bacillati > Actinomycetota > Actinomycetes > Micrococcales > Microbacteriaceae > Curtobacterium > Curtobacterium flaccumfaciens. The sequence goes on from NZ_CP106879.1 coordinate 1,505,581, forward strand.
GGACAACGTCGGCGGCATCATGCGCGCCGAGGGCCGGACCCCCTTCGAGCGGGCCGTCGCCCTGGCCTACGGCAGCCGTGTCGGGCTCGGTGGCACGCCGCACCACGTCGGCGGCACCGCGGGGCCGGCCGAGACCGCCTACCTCGGCGTGTTCCGACGCGAGCGGCTGTTCGACGTCGGACTCTTCGACGAGGGCATCAAGCGCGGACAGGACTGGGAACTCAACCGGCGGCTGCGCCAGACCGGCGGGACCGTCTGGTTCACGCCGGAACTCGTCGTCACGTACCGCCCGCGGCCGAGCCTGAAGCGCCTGGTGCGGCAGTTCGTCGCCACCGGGCTCTGGCGCGGTGAGCTCGCCCGTCGGTTCCCGGCGAACAACGGCCTGCGCTACTTCGTGCCGCCGGCCATGGTGGCGGCGATGGCGCTGGGCATCGTCGCCGGGCTCGTCGGCGTCGTCGGCGCCGTGCTCGGCACGCCGCTCGCCTGGGCGCTGCTCGGGTTCGTGGTGCCCGTCGTCTACCTGCTCTTCGTCGTCCTGGGGTCGATCGCCGTGGCGCGCCGCTCCGGGCTGCCGACGCTCCTCTGGCTGCTCGTCGTGCTGCCCTGCATCCACGTGGGCTGGGGGCTCGGGTTCATCATCGGGTTCCTGACCCGCACGTCCGAGCTGACCACCCACACGGGACGGTGACCGAATGACCGACCAGCCCACGACCGGCCGCGGATCCGCACGGCCGACCTCGATCGCCGAGCTCCGGGCCGTCGCCCAGCCGGACGAGGTCCGCGCCCGCGCCAACGCCGAGCACTGGACGGCCTCGCTGTACCTGCGCGACGTCTCGCCGTACCTGACCTGGGTGCTCCTGAAGACCCGCGTCAGCGCGAACCAGGTCACCGGTCTGATGATCCTGGTCGGCTGGAGCGTCGCGGCCGCCCTGCTCATCCCGGGCATCTGGGGTGCTGCGCTGGCGCTCGTGCTCGGCCAGCTGCAGATGCTCGTCGACTGCTCCGACGGCGAGGTCGCCCGGTGGCGCGGCACCAAGTCGCCCGCCGGGGTGTTCCTCGACAAGGTGGGGCACTACACGACCGAGGGGCTGATCCCGGTCGCGCTCGGCATCCGGGCCGCCACGTGGCCGATCCACGACGCCGACTGGATGTGGACCACGATCGGCTGCGCACTCGGCCTGGTCATCGTGCTGAACAAGGCCCTCAACGACATGGTGCACGTGGCCCGCGCGAACGCCGGGCTCGACAAGCTCGTCGACCGGCGGGACGCCTCCACCGCGCCGTCGGGTCGGAAGCTCGCCTCGCTCCGCCGACTGGCGAGGTTCCTGCCGTTCCACCGCCTGTACCACTCGGTCGAGCTGAGCATGCTCGCGTTCGTCTTCGCCGTGCTCGCCCTGGTGATCGGCGACCCGCTCGCCAGCCGGATCCTGGTCGGTGCGCTGTTGCCGCTCGCGGTGCTCGCGACGATCGGGCACTTCCTGGCGATCATCGCCTCGAAGCGGGTCAAGGCGTGACCGAGGACACGACCGCGCCCGGAACGGTGCGCCGCCACGCGGTGGTGCACCGCGGACGACCGCGCGTCGCCGTGGTGAGCCTGTCGCAGGGCACCCGGCCCGACGACCTGCGCCGCGGGCTGGACAGTGTGCTCGCGCAGCAGGACGTCGAGCTCGACGTCGTCTGCGTCGGCAACGGTTGGACGCCGACCGGGCTGCCGGACGGCGTGCGGGCGCTGGCCCTGCCCGAGAACGTCGGGATCCCGGCCGGGCGCAACGCCGGAGCCGAGGTCGTCGACGGCGACTACGTGTTCTTCCTCGACGACGATGCGTCGGTGCCGTCGCCGACGTTCCTGCGCGACGCGATCGCGGTGTTCGAGCACGATCCGTCGCTCGGCCTCGTGCAGCCCCGGGTCGTCGACCCCACGGGCGCCGCGAACCCCCGCCGGTGGGTGCCGCGGATCCGGAAGGGCGAGCCGGACCACTCGTCGCCGGTCTTCTCGGTCTGGGAAGGTGCCGTCGTGCTGCCGATGGACGTCTACCGGGCCGTCGGCGGCTGGGGCGCCGAGTACTTCTACGCCCACGAGGGCATCGAGCTCGCGTGGCGCGTGTGGGACGCCGGCCGTCGGACCTGGTACGCCGGGGACCTCGTCGCGCACCACCCCGCGATCGACCCGGCGCGGCACACCGAGTACTACCGGTTGAACGCCCGGAACCGGGTGTGGCTCGCTCGGCGCAACCTGCCGGCGGTGCTGCGCCCGGTGTACGTGGGGTCGTGGGCCGCGATCCAGATCGCGCGCTGGTGGCGTCACCCCCGCCGGCTGGCCACCTGGTTCGGAGGGATCCGTGAAGGATGGTCGACCGACTGCGGTCCTGTCCGGCCGATGGGCTGGCTCACAGTCGCACGGATGACCATCGCAGGGCGGCCGCCGGTCGTCTGACCCCGCCCACCCCGTACCGCCCGAGCAGACCCGGAGAACGACCATGTCGATCATCAGCGACCTGCGGACCGCCCTGCGGCTCGTCGAGCGACTCCTGGCGTCCCGCCGGAGCCGACGGCAGCTCGCACAGCGACTGCCGTCCGCGCCGGAGCCGGCGCCCGGTTCGGTCGAGATCGCCGTGTACTTCGCCGACGGTCCGGTCAACATGTACCAGGTGCGCCAGTGGTACGCGCCGCTGGCGGAACTCGCGAAAACGCACCCGGTGGCGATCGTCTCGCGGAGTCCGGGCACCATGCTGACCCTGCTCGACGAGTCGCCCGTGCCCGTGGTCTACGCCCGGCAGGTGGTCGACCTCGAGCACTTCGTCGACACCCAGGCGCCGAAGGTGGTGCTCTACGTCAACCAGAACGCCCGCAACTTCCAGATGATGCGGTACGGGCGGATGTGGCACGTCTTCGTCAACCACGGCGAGAGCGACAAGATGTACATGACCACGAACCAGTTCAAGGCCTACGACTACGCCCTGATCGCGGGGGACGCAGCACGCGATCGTCTGGCCGAGGCGCTGTGGGACTACGACCTGGACGCCCGGACCATCGCGATCGGACGCCCGCAGGCCGACCACTTCGCCGGAGCGGCCCCGTACCCCGACGACGACCGGACCGTCGTGCTCTACGCCCCGACGTGGGAGGGCGACCGCGGTGCCGCGGCGTACGGGTCGATCGCGTCGCACGGCACGGTCATCGCCGCGCAGGTGCTCGCATCACCCCGCCACCGTCTGGTGTACCGCCCGCACCCGCGCAGCGGCGTGCTCGACCCCGCCTACCGTGCGGCGCACGAGCGGATCGTCGCGGCGATCAGCGCCGCCAACGCCGCCGACCCGGCCGCACACCACCTGTACGACGACAGCGGTGCCCTCGGATGGCAGCTGGCGGACGCCGACGTGGCGATCACCGACATCAGCGCGATGATCTACGACCGGCTGGCGGTCGGCAAGCCGCTCATCGTCACGCGGCCGGTCTCGCCCGAGGCCGACGTCGACGAGCGGGGCTACCTGAGCGACGCGAACTGGCTGACCGCGGCCGATGCCCCGTCGGTGCTCGCCCGTGTCGACGCGGCCGCGAGCGACGCCGAGGAGCTCGCGCGCCTGCAGCACTGGGTCGCACGGTACTTCGGCGACACGACCCCGGGCGCCGCCACGGAGCGGTTCCACGAGGCCGTGGAGTGGCTGCTCGAGCGGTGGCGGACCGTCGCGGCCGAACGCGACGGGCGCTGACGGCCGGACGTCACCCGGTGTGCCGAGGCGCAGATCGGCGCAGGGTCACGGCTGGAACCCCGGCCCGACGAGTGACATCCGCCAGAGGTACTCGGACCGGTCGGGCCGACGCCACCGCACGATGACGATTCCCGTGTCCTCGGGGTCGGCACCGAAGACCGCCAGGGACAACGACCGGCCCGGATCGAGGCGGCGCACCGCGAGCGGCGGGCAGTAGCCGTTGCCCAGGTGGGTGAGGGAGAGGCCGTCGACCGGCTCGGGGCCGGTGTTGACGAGATCGTACCGACGCGGTGCGTGCGATCGGTCGACGGCGAACGGGACGGCGTACGCGGTTGGTGGGTGGTGCATGGGTGGAACGCTAGGGGGAGGGTCCGACGGCGGGACCCCGGGGGCGCTCACGAGCGCCGGTGCTGTGGAGGGAGCCAGCGATACCGGTGTTGGTGCAGGGGGAGTACCCCGGCCGGTCAGGAGCCGTAGTCTGCCGCGTACCGGGCCAGCGCGGCCTCGATGGTGCCGTCGAGCTGCAGACGACCCTTGTCGAGGTACAGCCCCCGGTCGCAGAAGCGGCGGAGGTCCTTGTCGCTGTGCGAGACGAAGAACAGCGTCCGGCCGCCGGCCAGGAGCTGCTCGATCCGCTTGTAGCACTTCTCGCGGAAGGCCTTGTCGCCCACCGCCAGCACCTCGTCGACCAGGATGACCGGTTCGTCGAGCCGCGAGATCACCGCGAACGCGATGCGGACCTTCATGCCGCTCGACAGGTGCTTGTAGGGGGTGTCCACGAAGTCGGCGATCTCGGCGAAGTCGATGATCTCGTCGAAGGCGTCGCGGATCTCGGCCCGCGACATGCCGTGCAGACCCGCCGTCAGGTACACGTTGTCGCGCACCGTGAGATCCCCGACGAAGCCACCGGTGATCTCGATGAGCGGGGCGACGCCGGCGCCCACGTCGACGCGGCCCTCGTCGGGCAGCATGACCTGGGCCACCAGCTTCAGCAGGGTCGACTTGCCCTGGCCGTTCCGCCCCACGACGCCGATCGCCTCGCCCGGACGGACGTCGAACGACACGTTGCGGAGCGCCCAGAACTCGTCGGCACGCTTGCGGCGCCCGCGTCCGGCGAACAGGTCCTTGAAGTTCCGGCTCGCGCGACGGTTGCGCTTGAAGCAGATGCCGGCGTCCCGTACCGAGATGACCGGTGCGACGGTCTCGGTGCGGCGGGTCTGGTCGGTCGCGGTCATCACAGCTCCTTCAGCACGCGGTGCTCGCTGCGGCGGAACACCGCGAAGCCGATCACCAGGACGATGCCGGTCACGACCACCGAGGCGCCGACCTCGAGCCAGTCGAGCTGGCCGGGGAAGAACGCCGCGCGGTACATGCCGAAGATGCCGGTGAGCGGGTTGATCGCGGCGATGTCCCGCAGTGCGGACGGCAGCGCGTGGGTGCCGTAGATGATCGGGGACGCGTAGAACAGGAACCGCAGCACGAGCTTGGTGGCGCGCTCGAGGTCGCGGAAGAAGACCACGAGCGGGGCGACGATGAGGCCCAGGCCGTAGACCAGCGCGCACTGCAGCACGATCGCCAACGGGAAGAACACGACCTGCCAGTGCAGGTGGGCACCCGTCGCGATCGCGAAGGCGGCCAGGACCGGCAGGCTCAGCAGGAACTCGATGCCCTTCGACGCGTCGATCCGTGCCACCCAGATCGTGCGGGGGATGGTGGTCGAGCGGATCAGCTTGGATTCCTTGATGAACGCCCGGGTGGAGTCCGAGACGCCACCGGTGAACCACATCCACGGCAGGAGTGCGGACAGCAGGAACACGATGTACGGATCTTCACCGACCGAACCGCGGTGGAAGACCTGCGTGAAGACGAACCAGTAGATCCCCGACATCACGAGCGGGTCGAGGATCGACCACACGTAGCCGAGCGCCGACGTCGAGTAGCGGACCCGGAGGTCGCGAACGGTCAGCAACCACAGGGCCTGACGATAGCGCCGACCGGCGCTCCGGGCCTTCGCGGGTGCGGGAGCCACGGGCGCGGTCGGCGCACTCGCTGTGGTCACGGTATCCCTTCGGGCGGAACCGCCGAGGGGGTCCTGACGGTGGTTCAGGCGAACAGGTTGTTCGCGCGCTCGAGGTCCTCGGCGAAGTCGATCTCGACCGCGTACAGGTCGGAGATGTCGATCGGCGTCCAGCGTAGCCCGTCCTCGGCGATGGCAGCCTCGATGCCGCCCTCGAAGTACTCCTGGTCGTCGACGCGGCCGAGCTGGCGGATGAGGGCCTGCTTGTCGGCGGCGGAGACGTAGTTGATGCCGACGGCTTCGCCGAGACCCCCGACGACCTGCTTGGAGAGCTTGTGGATGAAGCCCTCGGCGTCGACGGTGTACTTGACCTCTTCGTCGGAGACCTTGTCGGTGTTGACGCTGACGAAGGAACGGCCCTCGTCGATCATGTCGGCCGCACGGACGAGCGCCATCGGGTCGAAGACCACGTCGCCGTTCATCCAGAGGACACCGCTCTTGCCGGTGGCCTTGAGGGCACGCAGCAGGCTCTTCGAGGTGTTGGTGGAGTCGTAGGACTCGTTGTAGACGAAGTTCGCGTCGGGGAACGCCTCGACGATGTGCTCCGACTTGTAGCCGACGACGATCGTCACGCGGGCGCTCGAACCGAACGCGGCGCGGATGTTGTCGAACTGCTGCTGCATGATGGTGCGGCCGTCACTGAGCTCCGTGAGCGGCTTCGGCAGGCTGCGGCCGAGACGGCTGCCCATCCCCGCTGCGAGGATCACGATCTGCGTGGTCATGCTGGTCCCTTCTGGTGTCCGCCCGCGCACCCTGGGGTACGGGCGGGCCTCGTCGAGTCTGCGCTTCCAACGTCCGAGTTACCCGAGAACCGGTCGCGTCGACGTGGTCGTCGCTGCGAGGAGGCTGCCGGGATCGCCTGCTGGAGCAGGTTTCCAAGTGGTGAACACTCCTTCGTGCCCTGGTGAATGATACGGAAACACCCCCTCGCGGGGTACGGGTCTGCGTGCTTCGTACTCAATTCGTGACCCTGGCCGAGACGGTTCCCGCCGGTCGGAGAGCGTTGGTACGGTGGGTCGATGCCAGCGCGAGCAGAGAACGAGGACGTGTACGCCACGGCCGACGCTGCCTGGATGACCGAGGCGGGGGACGCCGACGACGCGGACACCGCCGCGGCTGCTGAGGACGACGCAGCCGACGACGACACGGGGGACACTGATGCGGACGACGCCGCCACTGATGACGCGATGACCGACGGGACGGCCGTCCGCACCGACGCGACGACGGAGACCCGCTCCGACGACGCAACGACCGAGACCGGCACCGACGACGCGACGGCCGGAGCGCCACGCCCCGCGAAGGCGCGCAACGGCAAGGGACGCACCAAACGCCCGACGAAGGCCGCCCCGCGGACCGACGCCGCGCCTCCCGTCCCGTCCGACGCGGACGACGCGATGGACGACGCCGACCGGGCGAACGCCGCAGCCCCGCCTGCCACGAAGAAGCGTGCGCCCCGCACCGCCGCGCCGAAGCAGCCGCAGACGCTCCAGCCCGTCGTGCTCGCGGCGAACGGCCTGGTCAAGCGGTACGGGCAGACCCTGGCCGTCGACGAGGTCGACCTCGAGATCCGGCAGGGCTCCATCTTCGGCGTGGTCGGCCCGAACGGCGCCGGCAAGACGACGACCCTCTCCATGATCACCGGACTGCTGCGCCCCGACGCCGGCTCGGTGACGGTGCTCGACCACGACGTCTGGGCCGACCCGACGGCGGCGAAGCGCAGCCTCGGCGTCCTGCCGGACCGCCTCCGTCTGTTCGACCGGCTGACCGGTGCGCAGCTCCTGTACTACTCGGCCACGCTCCGCGGGCTCGACGGGGCCACCGCCCGGAAGCGCAGCGCCGACCTCGCCGAGGCCTTCGGGCTGGGCGAGGCGCTGGGCCGCCAGGTCGCCGACTACTCCGTCGGCATGGCGAAGAAGATCGCCCTGGCCGCGACCCTGATCCACTCGCCGCGGGTACTCGTGCTCGACGAACCGTTCGAGTCGGTCGACCCGGTGAGTGCAGCGACGATCACGGACATCCTGCGCCGGTACACCCGGGGCGGCGGCACGGTCGTGCTGTCCAGCCACTCGATGGAGCTCGTGCAGCGCACCTGTGACTCGGTCGCCATCATCGTCGGCGGCAAGGTCCTGGCGTCCGGCACCATGGCCCAGGTCCGGGGGCGCAAGAGCCTCGAGGACAAGTTCGTCGAACTCGCCGGCGGTCGTGTCGTCGCGGAGAGCATGGAATGGTTGCACAGCTTCTCCGGCTGAGGGCGGACCTGCTCGCGGGCGAGGTCCGCGGCACCGCCCGCCGGTCCGTCGCCGTCGTGCTCGCCAGCCTCGTCGGACTCCTCGCCGCCGTGTTCGTCGCGTCGCAGACCATCGCCCTCGGTGACGCGGACCCGGACGTCGCGCGTGCGGTCATCGTGCCCGTCGGCACCCTGATCACCTTCGGGTTCACGGTCGTACCGCTCGTCGTCGGCCGGAGCGACCAGCTCGACCCGCGGCGCTTCGCGGTGTTCGGCATCGGGCGCCGTCGCCTGGCGATCGGACTCGTCGTCGCCGGGCTCGTCGGCATCCCGGTGATCGGCGTGGTCGTCGTCGCGGTCGGCCAGGTCGTCGCCTGGGCCCGCGACCCCGGTCTCGGGCTGCTCGCGGTGCTCGGCGGGCTGCTCGGCGTCGCCACGTGCGCGCTCCTCGTCCGCGTCTGCTGCACTGTCGGCTCCCGGCTGATCGGGCCGGACCGCTCCCGCGACGCCGGGTGGCTGGTGGCGCTCGTCATCATCGCGCTCTCGATCCCGACGGTGGCGCTGCTGCTGCGCGTCGACTGGCTCGACCCGCGGGGCGCCGAGATGCAGCGCGTCGCGGACGTCGCCGGGTGGACCCCGTGGGGTGCCGCCTGGGCTGTACCCGCCGAGGTCGCGAGCGGCCACGTCGGCGCCGGTGTCCTGAAGCTCCTCGTCGCGGTCGCCGTCGTCGCGCTCCTCGCCTGGGCGTGGTGGGCGCTCGTCGGCCGTGCGCTCGAGACCGTCGACGACCGTGCCCGCACCCGCCGCTACCAGGGCCTGGGCTGGTTCGACCGGTTCGGGTCGGCGCCGGTGTCGGCCGTCGCCGCCCGGGCGCTCACCTACTGGGTCCGCGACCCGCGGTACCGCACGTCGTACCTGATCATCCTGCTCGTGCCGATCGTCGTCATCCCGCTCGGTGTCGCCGGGGTGCCGTGGCAGTGGACCGCCCTCGTGCCGCTGCCGCTGATGGCCCTGATCGCCGGGTTCCTGCCGCACAACGACGTCTCGTACGACAACACCGCCGTGTGGCTGCACGTCGCCTCCGGTGCGCCCGGGTGGAGCGACCGGCTCGGTCGTGTCGTGCCCGTGCTGGTCGTGGGGGCACCCGCGATCGTCGCCGGGGCCGCGTTGTCCGCCCGGTTGTTCGGAGACTGGGCGGCGTTCCCGCTGCTCATCGGCGTGAGCGCGAGCGCACTGCTGTCCGGCCTCGGGTTGTCGAGCGTCCTGTCCGTGCTCCTGCCCTACCCGACCGTGCGCCCGGGCGACCACCCCTTCCAGCAGCCGCAGGCAGCCGGCGTCACCGCCACGGTCGCGCAGGCGTCCATGGTGATCGGCATCGTGCTCTGCACGGTCCCCGCAGCCTGCCTCGCGGTGCTCGCCGTCGTGCAGGGTCCGGAGCCCTGGTCGGTGCTGACGCTCCTGGTGGGCATCGGGGTCGGTGCCGTCGTGCTCGTGATCGGGGTCTCTGCCGGCGGACGCCTGTTCGACCGCCGCGGCCCCGACCTGCTCGCCGCGGCACAGCGCAACTAGCGAGCACCTGGCACCTGGCACCGAGCGGCTCGCCATGATCGCCCGGCGCGGACGAGCGGCGCGCCCGAGGGCGGACCGTCGTACCCTGGACCCATGAGCATGACGGAACCAGGCGGCGGCCTCGACGTGATGGACCGGGAGCTCGAGAAGCTCCTCGAAGACGAAGCGATCGAACCCGGTGACCACGAGCGGTTCTCGCACTACGTGAAGAAGGACAAGATCCTGCAGTCGGCGCTGTCCGGCAAGCCGGTCAAGGCGCTGTGCGGCAAGAAGTGGATCCCGGGTCGCGACCCGGAGAAGTTCCCGGTCTGCCCGGACTGCAAGGCCATCTACGAGAAGATGAAGGCCGAGTAGACGCGACCAGCAGACGGACGGGAGGCCCGTGGCGATGCCGCCACGGGCCTCCCGTCCGTCTGTCGCTTCGTGAGCAGCATTGGTCGGGTCCGTCACACAGACCCGACCATTGCTGCTCACCAAGCGACACCGCGCCACGGACGCGCGTGCGAGTGCGCGTGCGCGCGTGCGCGCGCTAGATCACCAGGGTGGGGATGGCGGGGTCGCCGCGCCCGATGCGCGACGCGTCGGCGGGCAGCTCCGCCTTCGCCCGCTCGTGGTGCGCGCGTGCGGCCTCGACGCCCTGCGTGCCGAGGAACGCCGGGTCGACCTCGCCGCCGGTGACGACAGGCACCAGCAGCGGCCGCTCGTCAGGACCGACCTGCGCCCCCGTGAGCACGATCTCGGCGGTGGCGACGCCGTTGCGGAGTCGTCGGCCCGCCTCCTTCCGGCCGCCGATCGACGCCTTGTCCGCCGACTTCTTGGCGACGGGGACCCAGTCGCCGCCGTCCGCGTCCCGGTGCGCGACGAGCTTGAACACCATGCCGGCGGCCGGGTGCCCGGAGCCGGAGACGACCGAGGTGCCGACGCCGTACGAGTCGACCGGTGCGGCTCGGAGTGCGGCGATCGTGTACTCGTCGAGGTCGTTCGTCACCGTGATCTTCGTGCCCGTCGCGCCGAGGCGGTCGAGCTGCGCACGCACGGCGGCGACGACGGACGGCAGGTCGCCGCTGTCGATCCGGACGCCGCCGAGCTCGCCGTCGGTGAGCCGGACGGCCGTCTCGACCGCGGCCTCGATGTCGTAGGTGTCGACGAGCAGGGTCGTGCCGCTGCCGAGCGCGTCGAGCTGCGACCGGAACGCCTGCTCCTCGGAGTCGTGCAGCAGCGTGAAGGCGTGCGCGGCGGTGCCCATCGTCGGGATGCCCCAGGTACGGCCGGCCTCGAGGTTGCTCGTCGCACCGAAGCCGGCGATGTACGCGGCACGCGCGGCGGCGACGGCGTTCCACTCGCCGGTGCGGCGGGAGCCCATCTCGGCGAGCGGGCGGCCGTCGGCGGCGGACACCATGCGGGCGGCGGCGCTCGCGATGGCGCTGTCGGCGTTGAAGATGCTGAGCGCGAGGGTCTCGAGCACGACGGCCTCGGCGAAGGTGCCCTCGATCTGCAGGATGGGGGAGTTCGGGAAGTAGACCTCGCCCTCGCGGTAGGCGCGGACGTCCCCGCTGAACCGGTAGTCGGCGAGCCAGGCTGCGGTGCCGGCGTCGATGACCCCGCGGTCGCGCAGGAACCCGATCTCCTCGTCGCCGAAGCGGAAGTCGGCGAGGGCGGTGAGGAACCGACCGAGTCCGGCAGCGACGCCGTACCTGCGGCCGTCCGGGAGCCGTCGGGCGAACACCTCGAAGACGCATCGGCGATCGGCGGTCCCGTCCTTGAGGGCGGCGTCGACCATGGTGAGTTCGTACTGGTCGGTGAGGAGCGCGGTGGTCACCTCTCCGACACTAGTGACGTGTCCCTCTGGAGGCCCACCGACGGTTCCGGCGCGACGCGCCAGCGGCGGGCTGGCCGTGCCGGTGAGGAGGCCCGGATCACCCCGTGCGCCCGGCCTGCGTGGCGCGCGTGGTCGCGTCGGTGCTGGTCGGCGGGCGTCGGTACGCTGGTGCCGTGACGGATGCACCGATCGGAGTCTTCGACAGCGGGGTCGGCGGCCTCACCGTGGCCCGTGCCATCATCGACCAGCTCCCGCGCGAGAGCATCCGGTACGTCGGCGACACCGTGCACTCGCCCTACGGCCCGAAGCCCATCGCCGACGTCCGCCGCTACGCGCTCGAGGTCATGGACGACCTGGTCGAGCAGGGTGTGAAGGCCCTGGTGATCGCGTGCAACACCGCCTCGTCCGCCGTGCTCCGTGACGCCCGCGAACGGTACGAGCAGGCGTACGGCATCCCCGTGGTCGAGGTCATCCAGCCCGCGGCCCGAGCAGCCGTCAAGCAGACCCGCACGGGCCGCATCGGGGTCATCGGCACCGTCGGCACCATCGCGTCGCGCGCCTACGAGGACGCCTTCGCGGTCGCCGCCGACGTCACGCTGACCACCGCCGCGTGCCCCCGGTTCGTCGAGTTCGTCGAGGCGGGCGACACCTCGTCGCCGTCGCTGCGCGAGATCGCGGCCGGCTACCTCGACCCGATCCGTGCCGCCGACGTCGACACCCTCGTGCTCGGCTGCACCCACTACCCGCTCATGTCCGCCGCGATCCAGTTCGTCATGGGTCCGGAGGTCACGCTCGTCTCCAGCGCCGAGGAGACCGCGAACGACGTCTACCGCCGGCTCGTGGAGCACGGGCTCGAGCGAACCGCGACCACCGCCCCGACGTACTCGTTCGAGGCGACGGGCGACGACAAGAACGGCTTCATCCGGCTCGCCCGGCGCTTCCTCGGCCCCGAGGTCTCGAGCGTCGGCCACCTCCAGACGGGGGCCATCACGCTGCCCCGCACCGAAAGGACCCCATGACCGACAACCTCCGCGTCGACGGCCGCACCGCCACCGACCACCGTCCCGTCACCATCGAGCGGGGGTGGAGCACGCAGGCCGAGGGCAGCGCGCTCATCTCCTTCGGCAACACCAGGGTGCTCTGCACCGCGTCGTTCACCAACGGCGTGCCCCGCTGGCTCGCCGGCAAGGGCACCGGGTGGGTCACCGCCGAGTACTCGATGCTGCCGCGGTCGACCAACGAGCGCATGCAGCGCGAGTCCATCAAGGGCAAGGTCGGCGGTCGCACCCACGAGATCTCCCGCCTGATCGGGCGTTCGCTCCGCGCCGTCGTCGACACGAAGGCCCTGGGCGAGAACACCCTCGTCATCGACTGCGACGTGCTGCAGGCCGACGGCGGCACCCGTACGGCGTCGATCACCGGTGCGTACGTGGCGATGGCCGACGCGATCGAGTGGGGCCGCGCCAAGGGCTTCATCGCGAAGAAGGCCACCCCGCTCACCGACAGCGTGCAGGCGATCTCGGTCGGCATCGTCAAGGGGGAGCCGATGCTCGACCTGGCCTACACCGAGGACTCGGCTGCCGACACCGACATGAACATCGTCACCACGGGGTCGGGCAAGTTCATCGAGGTGCAGGGCACCGCCGAGCACGCGCCGTTCGACCGCGACGAGCTGAACGTGCTGCTCGACCTGGGCCTGGCCGGCAACCAGTCGCTCGCGGCGATCCAGCGCTCGGTCCTGGGTCTGGCGTGACGTCCCGCGAGGTGGTCCTGGCCACCCACAACCAGGGCAAGGTCGTCGAGCTGCGCGAGATCCTCGGGTCGGCGTTGGGCGAGGGGGTCGAACTCGTCGGGTACGACGGCCCGGAGCCCGTCGAGGACGGCGACAGCTACGCCGCGAACGCCCTGATCAAGGCTCGTGCCGCCGTCGCGCACACCGGGCTGCCGGCGCTCGCCGACGACTCCGGGATCGCGGTCGACGCCCTCGGGGGCGCACCGGGCATCCACTCGGCCCGGTACGCCGGGACCCGCTCGGACGCCGACAACATCGCGCTGCTGCTCACGAACCTGCAGGGTGTCGTGGAGCGCACCGCCGCGTTCGTGTGCGCTGCCGCCTTCGTGACGCCCGACGGTCAGGAACACGTCGTCGAGGCGGTCTGGAACGGCGAGGTGCTGACCGAGCCCGTCGGTGACGGCGGCCACGGCTACGACCCGGTGTTCCGACCGGACGACGCCGACCGCTCGTCGGCGGAGCTCACCCGCGACGAGAAGAACGCCCTGTCGCACCGCAGCAAGGCGTTCCGGGGCATCGCGCCGATCGTGCGGGAGCACTTCGGCGTCTGAGTTCCTACGCTCGTGTCGTTCCGCACGACGGAGTCGCCCCGGACCACGTGGTCACGTGGTCCGGGGCGACTCCGGTCGTGCGCCGGTGCTGCGGCTAGAGCGTCGGGTCGGCCGTCGGGGCGGTGGTGGCCTCGGCCTCGTTCGCGCGCTTCGCCTTGCGGGCGTTGCGCAGGTACGTCAGCGCCATCGGCACCACGGTCACGACGACCGCGGCGAGCAGGATGATGTCGATGTACTCGCGGACGATGTGCGCCACGAAGGGGATGTGCCCGATGAAGTACCCGAGGAACGTCACGCCGACGCCCCAGACCACGGCGCCGATCGCGTTGTAGAGCGAGTACTTCCTGTAGTCCATCCGGCCGACGCCCGCGGCGATCGGGGCGAAGGTGCGGACGACCGGCACGAAGCGCGCCAGGATCACGGCCAGGGGGCCGAAGCGGTGGAAGAACGCGTTGGTGCGCTCGACGTTCGCCTTCGAGAAGAGCCCGCTGTCCTTCCGCTCGAAGATCGGGGGCCCGGCCTTCTTGCCGATGTAGTACCCGAGCTCGCCGCCGAGGAACGCGGCGGCACCGCTCATCAGCGCCGCGACCCAGATCGGGATGCCGCCGATCTCGCCGCCGCGGTCGAAGGCGAACAGGCCGGTGATGACCAGCAGGCTGTCGCCCGGGAAGATGAAGCCGATGAGCAGACCGGTCTCGGCGAACACGATCGCGCAGACCACGAGCACGGCGATGGCCCCGAAGTGGTCGAGGATGTACTGCGGATCGAGCCACGGGATCAGGGCGAGTGCGACGGAGTGCATGGTTCTTCCGGTCGTGGAGCGGGAGTCACGGGGAGGACTCCCGCGGGATGAGGGTACCGCCCGGAAGTGACCGGGCCATCCCTCGCAGGGTTGACCTGCTCGAGGCGTGCGGATGACCGCAACGGTGCGCCAGGAGGGACTCGGTGCGGAAGGAGGGACTCGAACCCTCACGCCTGGGGCACAGGAACCTAAATCCTGCGTGTCTACCGATTCCACCACTCCCGCGAGCAGCGGCAGTCTACCGAGCGCGGGGTGCGGGGCGGACGTGCACCGGGCCTCCAGGCCGTGGGACACACCGTGCGCGCTCCGCGACCCGGTGCGAGGAACCGGACGTGGTGCGGGGCGGGCCGGATGCCACCGAGTACGGAACCTCGCACGTGACGACAGCGCGTCAGCGCGACAGTGCAGCAGCGCGTCAGCGCAGCGGGCGCGGCAGGTACCGGGGCACGTACCGGAGCAGGATGCCCGCGCCGACCAGGCCGAGCACGCCCATCACCCCGCTCGCGACGGCGATGGACGCGACGGCGGTCACGCCGGAGATGAGGAGCGGCGCCGCCGCCGACCCGAAGTCGCCGGTGAACCGCCAGGCCCCCAGGAACGGCGCCGGGGCGTCGCGGGGCGCGAGGTCCGCGCCGAGCGTCATGAGGATGCCGGAGCCGACCCCGTTCGCCAGCGACATGCCCATCGCGATCGCGACGAACCAGCCGACCCGGGCGTCCAGGTGGCCGCTCCAGGCGAGCAGGAAGTAGCTGATGCTCAGGCCGAGCATGCAGGGCAGCGCGCTCGCGAGCCGTCCCCACCGGTCCATGATCTGCCCGCTCGTGTAGAAGAGCGCGAAGTCGACGGCTCCGGCGATGCCGATCACGAGTGCTGCGGTCGAGTCGTCGAGGCCGACGCTCACCGCCCAGAGCGGCAGGATCACCTGCCGTCCGGCGCGCATCGCGCCGATCAGGCCGGCGCCGCTGCCGAGCCGGAGCAGGACCGCCCCGTTCGCGAGGATGGTGCGGAAGAGCCCCTGCGCCTCCTGCTGGACGAACTGCGCGCCGGTGTCGGCGGGCGGTTCGGTCGCGTGGCCGCTCGCGTCCGTCGCCTGGTCGGCCGACGACCGGGAGGCCCGTGGCGGCAACCGCAGGCCGCGTGTGCCCGTCGCGGGGTCGCGCAGCACCAGGAGCACGGTCGCGGCCGCCAGGCAGCAGACGACGTGGATCCAGAAGGCACTGCCGGTGGTCCCGGTCAGGTGGATGACGCCGGCGGCGATGAACGGGCCGACGAAGTAGCCGAAGCGGAAGACACCGCCCAGGCTCGACAGCGCCCTGGCCCGGATCCGCAGGGGGATCGCGGTGGTCATGTAGGCGTGCCGGGCGAGCGCGAACACCGCGGTGGAGACGCCGACCAGGAACACCCCGAGAGCCAGGACCCAGGCGTTCGCGGCCGTCGTGGCGACGACGAGCCCGACCACCGACACGAGCGCGGCGCCGATCATCGCGTTCCGCTCGCCGACGCGGGCGACGACGATGCCGGACGGCACGTCGCCGATGAGCTCCCCGACCAGGATGAGCGAGGCGACGAAGCCCGCGAACGCCAGACTGGCGCCGAGGGAGTCGGCCGCGATCGGGATGATCGGGATGATCGCGCCCTCGCCGATCGCGAAGAGCGCGGCGGGCAGGAACCCGGACAGCAGGACGGACCGGAAGTCGAATGAGTCGTTCCCCGCTGTGGTCATCGCCCGACCAACGGTACGCCAGCGGTACCGCTTCGTCGGCGGGTTACCCTGGACACATGCGTGTTCTTGCGGCGATGAGCGGTGGTGTCGACTCGGCGGTGGCCGCAGCCCGGGCGGTCGACGCTGGCCACGACGTGGTGGGCGTGCACCTGGCCCTGAGCCGGATGCCCGGCACCCTGCGCACCGGCAGCCGCGGGTGCTGCACCATCGAGGACTCGATGGACGCGCAGCGCGCGGCGTCGGCCCTCGGGATCCCGTACTACGTGTGGGACTTCTCGGCCCGGTTCAAGGAGGACGTCGTCGACGACTTCGTGGCCGAGTACCAGGCCGGCCGCACCCCGAACCCCTGCATGCGCTGCAACGAGCGGATCAAGTTCGCGGCGCTGCTCGAGAAGGCACTCGCGCTGGGGTTCGACGCCGTCGCGACCGGGCACTACGCCTCGATCGTCACCGGTCCGGACGGCTCCCGCGAGCTGCACCGGTCGGCCGCGTGGGCGAAGGACCAGTCGTACGTGCTCGGGGTCCTGACCGCCGAGCAGCTGCAGCACGCGATGTTCCCGCTCGGCGCGACCCCGTCGAAGGACGAGGTCCGGGCCGAGGCCGCCGAGCGCGGGCTGACGGTCGCCCAGAAGCCGGACTCGTACGACATCTGCTTCATCCCGGACGGCGACACCCGCGGCTGGCTGGCGGACCGCGTCGGCACCGCCCCCGGTGAGGTCGTCGAGCGCGACGGCACGGTCGTCGGATCGCACGAGGGCGCGACCGGCTACACCGTCGGGCAGCGCCGCGGCCTGGCCCTCGGGCGCCCGGCACCGGACGGCAAGCCCCGGTTCGTGCTCGAGATCCGCCCGAAGGACAACACCGTCGTCGTCGGCCCGAAGGAGGCCCTCGCCGTCACCTCGATGTCCGGGTCGCGGTTCACCTGGGCGGGCACGGCACCGGCCGACCCCGCGACGCCGTTCGCCTGCGACGTGCAGATCCGCGCGCACGCCGACCCGGTGCCCGCGACGGCCCGCGTGCAGGACGACGTGCTCGTGATCGACGTCGACGAGCCGCTGCACGGGGTCGCTCCCGGGCAGACAGCCGTGGTCTACGTCGGCACGCGGGTGCTCGGCCAGTGCACGATCGACACCACGGTCAGCGCCGTCCCCGTCGACGCCTGACCCCGCCGCTCCCGGGGCACACGCTCGCTGCACGCCGCGTCGGTGGTGCACGGTAGAACTGATGCCATGAGCGAGACCGACGCGACGTTCGAGACCATCGACCCCGACGGGCTCGACGCCGCCCAGGCCGCGCGCGAGGTCGACCGGTTGCGCGCCCGCGTCGACGAGCTGCGCCACGACTACTACGAGGGCAACGCCTCGCCCCTGTCGGACGCCGACTACGACGCCCTGGTGCACCGCCTCGACGCGATCGAACGGCGCTTCCCGGAACTCCTGACGCCCGACAGCCCGACGCAGACGGTGGGCGGGCAGGCGCAGACGACGCAGTTCGCGCCGGTCGAGCACGCCGAGCGCATGCTCTCGCTCGACAACGTCTTCAGTCCCGACGAGCTCACCGAGTGGGCGGGCAAGGTGCAGCGGGACGCCGGTGACGAGCGGGTGCGGTTCCTGACCGAGCTGAAGATCGACGGCCTGGCGATCAACCTGCGGTACGAGCACGGTCGGCTCGTCTCCGCCGCCACCCGTGGCGACGGCGTGGTCGGCGAGGACGTCACCGGCAACGTCCGCACGATGGGGACGATCCCGGACCGCCTGTCGGGCAGCGGCCACCCGCCCCTGGTCGAGGTCCGGGGCGAGATCTTCTTCCCGGTCGCCGAGTTCGACGAGCTCAACGCGAACCAGCGCGAGGCGGGGGAGCGCGTGTTCGCCAACCCGCGCAACGCCGCCGCCGGGTCCCTCCGACAGAAGGAAGAGGGCAAGTCCGAGGCGAAGCGGGCACTGATGGTCGACCGGCTCCGGCGTCTGCGGATGCTCGTGCACGGCATCGGCGCCTGGCCCGTCCGTGAACTCGAGCAGGGCACCGACGTCCGCAGCCAGTCCGAGGTGTACGAGCTGCTGCAGACCTGGGGACTCCCGACGAGCAGCCACTACCGGGTGTTCGACACCATCGACGAGGTCAACGGCTTCGTCCGGACCACGGGGGAGCGCCGTTCGTCCGTCGAGCACCAGATCGACGGCGTCGTCGTGAAGGTCGACGACCTCGCCCTGCACGAGGAGCTCGGGTCGACGTCGCGGGCGCCGCGGTGGGCGATCGCCTACAAGTACCCGCCGGAAGAGGTGCACACGACGCTCACCGACATCGTGGTCAGCGTCGGGCGCACCGGCCGTGCCACCCCCTTCGCGGTGATGGCCCCGGCCGAGGTCGCCGGGTCCGTCGTCCGCCAGGCCACACTGCACAACCAGCAGGTCGTCAAGGCGAAGGGTGTGCTCATCGGTGACACCGTCGTGCTGCGGAAGGCCGGCGACGTCATCCCCGAGGTGCTCGGCCCGGTGGTCGAGCTCCGCAACGGCTCCGAACGCGAGTTCGTGATGCCGACGAACTGCCCGGAGTGCGGCACCGAGCTCGCCCCCGCGAAGGACGGCGACATCGACCTGCGCTGCCCGAACGCGAAGAGCTGCCCGGCGCAGGTGCGCGGTCGGGTCGAGCACATCGCCTCGCGCGGGTCGCTCGACATCGAGGGGCTCGGCGAGGTCGCGGCCGCGGCGCTCACGCAGCCGCTCCGCCCGGAGACCCCGCCGCTCGTCACGGAGGCCGGACTGTTCGACCTGACGATGCAGGACATCGTCCCGATCGAGGTCATCGTCCGCGACGCCGAGACCGGCATGGAGAAGGTCGACGACGACGGCACCCCGAAGCGCGTCACGCCGTTCAGTCGGGCGCGCAAGAAGACCGACCCCCCGTTCGACCCCGAGGCACGGGGCACCGACTACACCGGTGAGCCGAGCCGCTACCCGTCGAAGAACGCGTTCGAGATGCTCGCCAACATCGACGCGGCGAAGACGAAGCCCCTGTGGCGGATCCTGGTCGGCCTGAGCATCCGCCACGTCGGACCCGTCGCCGCCCGAGCCCTCGCGAACCACTTCGGCTCCCTCGACGCCATCCGGTCGGCATCGCGCGAAGAACTCGCCGCCGTCGACGGGGTCGGCGGGATCATCGCCGACGCCCTGCTCGCCTGGTTCGACGTCGACTGGCACCGCGAGATCATCGACCGCTGGACCACGGCCGGCGTGCAGTTCACCACCCCGGGCCACCCCGGCCCGGGCAGTGCCGACGTCGAGGGCGGCGTGCTGAGCGGCGTCACCGTCGTCGCGACCGGGTCGCTCGAGGGCTACACGCGCGAAGGGGCACTGGAGGCGATCATCACCGCCGGCGGCAAGGCGGCCTCGAGCGTGAGCAAGAAGACCGACTTCGTGGCGGCCGGTCCGGGTGCCGGTTCGAAGCTCACGAAGGCCGAGCAGCTGGGCGTCCGGATCATCGACGCCGAGCAGTTCCACCTGCTCGTGACCGAGGGACCGGCAGCGCTCGCCGAACCGGAAGCGCCGACGACCGAGGACTAGCGGGGCGCGCAGCATGCCCGGTCGCATCCGCTGAGCGCGGCGCGCCGTCGAACGCGCCCAGTTCGGGGGACAAGTTGCATCGCGCATGGATGATCCGTGGACATCTCCATAGACTCGACCGAGCATCACCCGTCGTCTGCAGGGGGACGGCGGGACGGCCTTCCCGGGGGAGACCCGAATGCTGCTCATCGCTGCGGCTCTGCTCACCGCCTCGGTGCACTCGCTCGGAGTGATCGAGGCCCCAGGCATGCCCCCGGCGCACCAGGTCACGGTCGCCAGCACCACCACGACCCGCATCATCCCGGCCGACGACCGGCTCTCGTCGGCGTCGGCGTCGGCGTCGGCGTCCGTGTCAGCGTCCGTGTCAGCGCCCGTGGCGATGCCGGTGGTGGCAGCGGTGTCGTCCACGACAGCGGTGGGGGTCGACGACCTCGCCGCCGCACACGGGCGCGCGTTCGTCGAGGACCTCGGCGCGCTCGGCGCCGCAGACCTGCGGAGCGCGGCCACCGACCGCCGTGTCGTGGCGACGGTGCAGGACGATCCGCCGCCCGCGCAGACCGTCGCGCAGTGGTGGTCGCACCTGCCCGCCGACGAGCAGGACCGACTCCTCGTGCACGCGCCCGCCCTGGTCGGGAACCTCGAGGGCGTGCCGTACGCCGTCCGCGACCAGGCCAACCGGGCGACGCTGACGTCCGGCCTCGCCGACGCCCAGGTGGGTGCAGCCCGGGCCGCGATGCTCGGGCAGGTCCGGGACTCCCTGGTGCAGGAACCGGGCGACCCGCGGCGCTTCCTGGTGGCACTCGACACCCGGGGCTCCGGGCGTGCGGCGATCAGCATCGGCGACCTCGACACCGCAGCCGACGTCACCGTCGTGGTGCCGGGCATGTTCTTCACGGTCACCGGGCAGATGACCGACTTCACGAACACCGCCAACGACCTGTCCCGCGAGCAGGCCACCCTGGCCCCACTCGCCGCGACCGGCAACGGGTCGGGTGTCGCCGTCGTCGCGTGGATGGGGTACCGGACGCCGGACCTGTCGAACATCCTGTCACTCGGGCTCGCACGGACCGGGGCGGAGCGGCTCGAACGGACCGTCGCGGGCCTGCGCGCGATCCGCGCCGGCGATCAACCGCGGGTGAACATCGTCGCGCACTCGTACGGTTCGACCACGGCGATGACGGCCCTGGCGTCCGGCCGGATGACGGCCGACACCCTGACCGTGCTCGGGTCGCCGGGCAGCGACGTCCGGACGGCGGCCGACCTCGCCGTCGCCACCGGGCAGGTCTTCGTCGGCGGCGCGCACAGCGACCCCATCGCGGGCTCCGGGTACTTCGGCACCGACCCGGGTGGGGCGTCGTTCGGGTCGACCGTGCTCGACCTGGCCGGCGGCGCCGACGCGCTGTCGGCCGGTGACGTGTTCCGGCGACCCGTGGGGCACAACGACTACCTCAAGCCGGGCACGGCATCGCTGCACGACGTCGCCCTGATCGGCATCGGTCGCGGTGACCTGGTGCGCGAGCAGGTCCGACGCGGGAAGTCGGGGGGCGACGACATCGTCGGCGCTTCGCCGGACATGTACCTCGTGCGTCCGCAGGACCTGCAGCCCCGTGACTGACCGGCCGTGACGGACCGGGATCCACCCGACCGCCCGATGACCGACCGGGTGGACCCGCCGGTCGAGGCGACGCGGTGGGCGTGACCCGATCGTGACCGGCGGCCGACGTGCGGGAGGCATGGCGGGCCTCCCGGCCGGATCGGTGCACCCGTGCGGATCGCGACGCGTCCTCGGAGCGGGCTGGGTGGCAACCTGAACGCGACCGCAGCCTGCACTCGTTCCGGGGCAGAACCAGTACAGCCCTGCTGCCTACGGTGCCGTCATGCGTGTGGTGCGATGGCCTGGTGCTCTCCTGATGTTCGTGGTGATGTCCGTGCTCGCGGGCATGCTCGTCGCCGTCGCGGTGACGCCGGCGGTCGCCGTCGCGGGAGAGGGGACGTCCGGGGCGGTCTCGTTCTTCGAGGACCTGCCGACCTACCTCGACGTGCAGACCCCGCAGCAGGTGTCGTCCGTGTACGCGGAGCAGGGCGGGAAGCAGGTCAAGATCGCCTCGTTCTACGCCGAGAACCGCACGAACGTGACGGCGGACCAGATGGCGGACTCGCTCAAGCAGGCGGCGATCGACACCGAGGACCCGCGCTACTACGACGAGGGCGGCATCGACGTGCTCGGGACGCTCCGGGGCGTCGCCGCGACCGTCGTCGGCGGGGACGTGCAGGGCGGCTCGAGCATCACGCAGCAGTACGTCAAGAACGTCCTGGTGCAGCAGTGCGAGGAGCTCACCGGCAAGGACCAGGCCGCCACCGAGAAGAAGGTCGAGGCCTGCTACCAGGACGCGGCCGGCGTCACGCCGCAGCGCAAGCTGCAGGAGATGCGGTACGCGATCGCGGTGAACAAGAAGTACTCGAAGGACGAGATCCTGACCGGGTACCTCAACATCGTCGGGCTCGGCGGGCGGGTCTACGGTGCCGAGGCCGGGGCTGAGTACTACTTCGGCGTGCACGCGAAGGACCTGTCGCTCGTGCAGTCGGCCACGCTCGTCGCGATCCTCAACAACCCGTCGAACCTGCGCATCGACGTGCCGAGCGACAAGGACAACGGCAAGGCCAACGGGTACGCGCTGACGAAGGAACGCCGCGACTACGTGCTCCGCCGGATGCAGGCGCACGGGTCGATCACGAAGGCACAGATGACGAAGGCGATCGCGACGCCGGTCACGCCGAAGATCACCGAGACCGCCAACGGGTGCTCGACCGCCGCGACGAACCACGACGCGGGCTACTTCTGCGACTACGTCCGCGACCAGGTGCTGCAAGACCCCGCCTTCGGCAAGACCGCGGCGGCACGCATCGCCACGCTCGACACCAAGGGCCTGCAGATCCACACCTCGCTCGACCTCGACCTGCAGGGCCAGGCCCAGTCCGCGCTGTCCACCTACGTACCGTCCACGATGGCCGGCGTCGACGTCGGCGGCTCGAACGTCACCGTGGAACCCGGGACCGGCCGGATCATGTCGATGGTCCAGAACACCACGTACACGCAGGGTGACAACGCCGCGGCCGGCGCCACCGCGGTGAACTACAGCGCCGACTCCGGGTACGGCAACTCGGGTGGGTTCCAGACCGGCTCGACCTACAAGGTGTTCACCCTGGCCGAGTGGCTCGCCAGCGGGCACACCCTGTCCGACTCGGTCACCACCTCGGAGCACCAGTTCCAGAACGCCGAGTTCACCAACAGCTGCCAGAACGTCGCGGGCGGCACCTGGAACGTCGCGAACGCCGAGAGCGTGCCGTCGTCGATGTCGGTCGAGGCGGCGACGGTCGAGTCGATCAACACCGCCTACGCCCAGATGGGCAAGCAGCTCGACCTGTGCAAGATCGCCCAGCTCGCGCAGTCGATGGGCATCCACCGCGCCGACGGCGGCGACCTGACGCAGACGCCGTCCTCGATCCTCGGCGTGAACGAGCTGTCGCCGATCGACCTGGCCGAGGCCTACGCGGGCTTCGCCAACGGTGGCGTCGTGTGCACGCCCACCGCGATCGACTCGGTGACCGAGGCGGACGGCACGAAGATCACGCCGACGCCGTCGTCCTGCACGCAGGGTGTCTCGGCGGACGTCGCGGGCACCGTCGACTACGCGCTGCAGGGCGTGCTGTCCGGGTCGGGGACGGCCGCGAGCGCGAACCCCGGGGACAGCGTGCCGAAGTTCGCGAAGACCGGCACCACCGACGGCGACGTGCAGAACTGGCTGGTCGCGTCGTCGACGAAGTACACGAACGCCACCTGGGTCGGCAACGTGCAGGGGAACGTGAGCCTGGCGAACTGGCCGTTCCTGCAGGGCACCACCGGGTACAGCGCGAAGTTCGGGGTCGGGAAGTCGATGATGGCGTACCTGGACCAGACCGTCGGCGGGGGAGCGCTGCCCGCGCCGAGCCAGGCGATGATGGGGCAGGCGAGCAAGTCGTCGTCGTCGTCGTCTTCATCGTCGGGGTCCTCGTCCGCGCAGGGGATGACGCAGGACGCCCAGACGACGCCGACGCCGACGCCGACGCCGACGCCGACGGCTGCGCCAGCCGCTCCGGCTGCACCCGCTGCTCCGGCTGCGCCGGCGCCCGCCGCGACGGTGGCTCCGGCTGCGAGGAACCAGAACGGGAAGTGACCCTCTGACCCTCTGGAGGCCCGGTGCCGGTCCGGCGGACCGGCACCGGGCCTCCAGCCCGTCGTCCACAGCCGCGCCTGCGCGCCCGACGCAGCCAATAGACTGTGGGGCATTCCACGAACCGATCGACGGAGCACCATGCCTGACATCACGAGCGAGCAGGTCGCGCACCTGGCGAACCTCGCACGTATCGCACTCACGCCCGACGAGATCGAGAAGCTGACCGGGGAGCTGGCGCACATCGTCGAGAGCGTCGCCAAGGTCGCCGAGGTCGCGACCGACGACGTCCCGGCGACGAGCCACCCCGTGCCGCTCGGCAACGTCACCCGACCCGATGTGGTCGGCACGACGCTGACGCAGGAGCAGGCGCTCTCCGGGGCGCCCGACTCCGACGGCGAACGGTTCCGCGTGACCGCCATCCTCGGCGAAGAACAGTAGGGCGAAGAACAGTGACTGACGACATCACGAAGCTGAGCGCCGCGGCGCTCGCCGACGCCCTCGTGGCGCGCGACGTCTCGAGCGTCGAGGCCACCCAGGCCCACCTCGACCGGATCGCCGCCGTCGACGGCGACGTGCACGCGTTCCTGCACGTCAACCAGAACGCCCTCGCGGTGGCGAAGTCGATCGACTCCCGCCGTGCCGCGGGCGACGACCTCGGGCCGCTCGCCGGTGTGCCGATCGCCGTCAAGGACGTCCTGTGCACGCAGGACATGCCCACGACCGCCGGCTCGAAGATCCTCGAGGGCTGGGTGCCGCCGTACGACGCCACCCCCGTCGCGAAGCTCCGCGCCGCCGGCCTCGTGCCGCTCGGCAAGACCAACATGGACGAGTTCGCGATGGGCTCGACCACCGAGTTCTCGGCCTACGGCCCGACCCGCAACCCGTGGGACCTCGACCGGATCCCCGGCGGATCCGGCGGTGGTTCGGCCGCCGCGGTCGCCGCGCACGAAGCACCCTTCGCCCTCGGCTCGGACACGGGTGGCTCCATCCGTCAGCCCGGTGCCGTGACGGGCACGGTCGGTGTGAAGCCGACGTACGGCGGGGTGAGCCGCTACGGCGCCATCGCCCTGGCGTCCAGCCTCGACCAGATCGGACCGGTGTCCCGCACCGTCCTCGACGCCGCGCTCCTGCACGACGTCATCGGCGGGCACGACCCGAAGGACTCCACGTCCATCCCGGACGCCTGGCCCTCGATGGCCGCCGCCGCACGCGAAGGGCTGCAGGAGGACACGCTCCGCGGCCTGCGCGTCGGCGTGGTGCGGGAACTCGCCGGGGGCGACGGGTTCCAGGCCGGGGTCACCCAGCGCTTCCAGGAGACGGTCGCGCTGCTCGAGTCGGCCGGTGCGGTCGTCGTCGAGATCGACGCTCCGTCGTTCGCGTACGCGATCAGCGCGTACTACCTGATCCTCCCGGCCGAGGCATCGTCGAACCTCGCCAAGTTCGACTCGGTGCGCTTCGGCCTCCGGGTCACGCCCGAGAACGGTGCCACCGTCGAGGACGTCATGGCCGTCACGCGTGAAGCCGGTTTCGGACCGGAGGTCAAGCGGCGCATCATCCTCGGCACCTACGCCCTGAGCGCCGGCTACTACGACGCCTACTACGGCTCGGCGCAGAAGGTCCGCACGCTCGTGCAGCGGGACTTCCAGGCCGCCTTCGAGCAGGTCGACCTGCTCGTCAGCCCGTCGGCGCCGACGACCGCGTTCCCGATCGGTGAGCGCATCGACGACCCGCTGGCGATGTACCTCAACGACCTCACGACGATCCCGGCGAACCTCGCCGGCGTGCCCGGCATGAGCATCCCGAACGGCCTCGCGCCCGAGGACGGCCTGCCCGTCGGCGTGCAGCTGATGGCGCCCCAGCGCGAGGACGCGCGGCTGTACCGCTACGGTGCCGCCCTCGAGCGTCTGCTCGAACAGCAGTGGGGCGCGCCGCTCATCGCGTCCGTCCCGGACCTCGACCAGAGTCAGCAGTCCGCTGCGCAGGAAGGTGTGATCTGATGGCGCAGAAGGACGCGCTGATGGACTTCGACGAGGCGCTCGAGCGCTACGAGCCGGTGCTCGGTTTCGAGGTCCACGTCGAACTCGCGACGAAGACCAAGATGTTCTCGGACGCCCCGAACTTCTTCGGCGGCGAGCCCAACACGAACGTCACCCCGGTCGACCTCGGGCTGCCCGGGTCGCTGCCGGTCGTGAACGCACAGGCCGTGCGGTACTCGATCCAGCTCGGGCTCGCGCTCGGCTGCTCGATCGCCGAGTCCTCGCGGTTCGCCCGGAAGAACTACTTCTACCCGGACAACCCGAAGAACTACCAGGTCTCGCAGTACGACGAGCCCATCGCCTACGAGGGCGAGGTCGAGGTCGAGCTCGCCGACGGCACGATCTACAACATCCCGATCGAGCGCGCCCACATGGAAGAGGACGCCGGCAAGCTGACGCACGTCGGCGGTGCCACCGGCCGCATCCAGGGCGCCGAGTACTCGCTCGTGGACTACAACCGTGCCGGTGTGCCCCTGGTCGAGATCGTCACGAAGCCGATCTTCGGCGCCGAGCACCGGGCCCCCGAGCTCGGGGCCGCCTACGTGCAGGTCATCCGCGACCTCGTCCGGGCGCTCGGTGTCTCCGAAGCCCGCATGGAGCGCGGCAACCTGCGGTGCGACGCGAACATCTCGCTCCGCCCCCGCGGGCAGGAGAAGCTCGGCACCCGCACCGAGACCAAGAACGTCAACTCGTTCCGCGCCGTCGAGCGTGCGATCCGCTACGAGATCCAGCGCCAGGCAGCGATCCTCGCCGCCGGTGGCACGATCACGCAGGAGACCCGGCACTGGCACGAGGACACCGGCCGCACCTCGGCCGGTCGTCCGAAGTCGGACGCCGACGACTACCGGTACTTCCCGGAGCCCGACCTGCTGCCCGTCGTGCCGGACCCGGCCGTCGTCGCGGAGCTCCGTGCCTCGTTGCCCGAGGCTCCGGTCGCACGTCGCCGTCGTCTGAAGGGCGAGTGGGGCTTCGCCGACCTGGAGTTCCAGGACGTCGTCAACGGCGGCCTGCTCGACGAGGTCGAGGGCACCGTCGCTGCCGGCGCCGCACCACAGGCAGCGCGAAAGTGGTGGACCGGTGAGATCAGCCGCGTCGCCAACGCGCAGGACGCCGCCCCAGGTGACCTGGTGTCGCCGAAGCACGTCGCCGAGGTCATCGCGCTCGTCGAGTCCGGCGACCTGACCGACCGCCTGGCGCGCCAGGTGCTCGAGGGTGTCATCGCCGGCGAGGGCTCGCCGGCGCAGTTCGTCGAGGCCCGCGGGCTCAAGGTCGTCTCGGACGACTCCGCCCTGACCGCAGCGGTCGACGAAGCACTCGCGGCGCAGCCCGACGTGCTGGCGAAGATCCAGGACGGCAAGGTCCAGGCGGCCGGCGCGATCATCGGTGCGGTCATGAAGGCCATGAAGGGCCAGGCCGACGCCGCCCGCGTGCGGGAACTCGTGCTGGAGCGCGCGCAGCAGTCGTAGCAGTCCCACCTCGGAGGGCACGGTACCGGTCGGTGTCGTGCCCTCCGTGCGTCCCGGTCGTCGTGTGCATCCTGGGGACGCGTCAGCGATCCGGTGACAGGATGAGTCGTGTCCGCAACGATCCGCGCCATCGGAACCGCCGTCCCCGAGACGACCCTCGACCAGCCCAGGGTGCGTGACCTCTTCTCCGCCCAACCCGACCTCGGGCGGCTCGGCAGACGGCTCGTCCCCGCCGCGTTCGACGGGTCGGCGGTCGACCAGCGGCACACCGTCCTCGAGGAACTCGACTCCGAACGTGTCGGTGGTGCCTTCCGTGACGACGACGGCACCCTGCGCTCGCCGTCCACCGGTTCGCGCAACGACCGGTACCGCGAACTCGCCCCGCCGCTGTTCGTCGCCGCCGCCCGCGACGCGGTGGAACGCGCCGGCATCGCGCCGGAGGCCGTCACACACCTGGTGACCGTGTCGTGCACCGGGTTCACGCAGCCCGGACCCGACATCGACGTCGTCGAGCAGCTCGGGCTGCCCGGGGGCGTCTTCCGGCACCACATCGGTTTCATGGGGTGCTGCGCCGCGTTCCCCGCGCTCCGGATCGCCGCGGCGTTCGTCGACCAGGACCCGGACGCCGTCGTGCTCGTGGTCTGCGGTGAACTCTGCACCCTGCACGTCCGTGCCTCGAACGACCCCGACCAGATCGTCGCGAACAGCGTCTTCGGCGACGGTGCCGCGGCAGCGGTGGTCGCCCGCGACGGAGCCGGTCTGCGCTTCGACGAGTTCACGACGGCCGTGGTGCCCGAGGGAGCGTCCGAGATGGCGTGGAACATCGGGGACGAGGGCTTCGAGATGGTCCTGTCGACCGCCGTGCCGAAGCTCGTCGGCCTGCACGTCCCGAGCGCCGTGCAACCGCTGCTCGACGGCGGGTCGGCTTCGGACGTGCCGGTGTGGGCGGTGCACCCGGGCGGCCGGGCCATCCTCGACCGCGCCCAGGAGTCCCTCGGGCTGCCGGACAGCGCGATGGAGTCGAGCCGGCGCGTGCTGCGCGAACACGGCAACATGTCGAGCGCCACCGTGCTCTTCGTGCTGCGCGACGCCGTCGACGCCGGCCTCGAGGACGGCAGCGCCGTCGTCGCACTGGCCTTCGGCCCGGGTCTGACCGTCGAGAGCGCACGGCTCACCGCGGTGCGGACCGAGGCGTCGCTCGCGGCAGGACCCCTGGAGTCGCTGGCGGCCGAACCTGCGGCATCGCCCGCGGTGGAACCCGCTGTCGAACCCGCCCGCGTCCCCGTCGCGACCACGGGCGCGGCGTGAGCCGCCAGCGCGGCGGCACCACGGGCCTCCCGGCCGTCGACCTGCGCACCCGCGCGCTCGACCTGACCGAACTGATGGACGACCCGGACTGCGACCCGCGTGCGCTCGCGCGCACGTTTCGGCGCTTCGCCGTCGTGAACGCGCTCGTGAGCGGCTGGCGCGCGGCCTGGCGATCACACGTCGTGCCGGCCCTGCCCGCCAGCGGCCGTGGCCGGGTGCTCGACCTGGGGTGCGGTGGCGGCGACCTGGCCCGCTCGCTGGTGCGCTGGGCGGCGAGCGACGGCTTCGACCTCGAGGTCGTCGGGGTCGACCCGGACGAACGCGCCATCGCCGCGGCACGACGGTCCTCCCCGGCTAGTGTGACGTTCCGGCAGCAGTCGAGCGGTGACCTCGTCGCCGCTGGTGAGCGGTTCGACGTCGTCGTGTCGAACCACGTGCTGCACCACCTGGGCGACGAGGAGCGGCGGGGGTTCCTGGCCGATTCCGAGCTGCTCGCGAGCGGGCGCAGCCTGCACTCCGACATCCGGCGGTCGCCGGCGGCCTACCGGGCGTACGCGCTGGCGTCACCGCTCGTCGCGGCGGGGACGTTCATCCGCGTCGACGGCCTCCGGTCGATCCGTCGGAGCTTCACCGTGCCCGAACTCCGCGACGTGCTGCCCGGCGGGTGGCGGGCCGAGGCGGCTGCGCCGCACCGGGTGCTGGCGATCCGCGACGCCTGACCGGGCGTCGGCTGCCCGACGCGACCAGGCGACGGACGGGAGGCCCGTGGCGATGCTGCCACGGGCCTCCCGTCCGTCTGCCGGTGCGTCCACGACGCGCGCCGCTACGGGCGCAGCAACACCTTGATGGCGCGGCGCTCGTCCATCGCGCGGTAGGCCTCGGCGGCCTCGTCGAGCGGCAGCTCCAGGTCGAAGACGCGACCGGGGTCGATCGCGCCGGACAGCACGTCGGGCAGCAGTTCGGGGATGTACTTCCGGGCCGGGGCCATGCCGCCCGCGATGGCGATGTTCGTGTCGAACAGGTAGCGCGTGCCGATCGTCGGGACTCCGTGCGGGACCCCGACGAAGCCGACGTTGCCGCCGGGCCGGACCGAGTGCAGCGCCTGGTCCATGCTCTCCTCGGTGCCGACGGCCTCGACCGCGCAGTCGGCCAGGTCGCCGCCGAGCAGCGTACAGACCGCGGCGACGCCCTCGTCGCCGCGCTCCGCCACGATGTCGGTGGCACCGAACTCGCGGGCGAGCGCCTGACGGTCGGCGTGCCGGCTCATCGCGATGATGCGGTCCGCGCCGAGTCGCTTCGAGGCGAGCACGGCGGAGAGGCCGACCGCGCCGTCGCCGACCACGACGACGGTCTTGCCGGGGCCGACCGCGGCCGACACGGCGGCGTGGTGGCCGGTCGAGAAGACGTCGGACAGGGTGAGCAGCGACGGCACCAGGGCCGGGTCGACCGGGCCGGGGACCGCGACGAGCGTGGCGTCGGCGTCCGGGATCCGCACGTACTCGGCCTGTGCGCCGCCGACGGGGTCGCCGTACGCGTCCGTGCTGCCGAATCCGGACAGGTGGTCGCAGCCGGTGGTCATGCCGTTGCGGCAGGCCTGGCAGGTGCCGTCGTTCATGGTGAAGGGGGAGATGACGAAGTCGCCCTCGTGCAGGCCGGTGACGTCGTCACCGACGGCGACGACCTCGCCGACGAGCTCGTGGCCGATCGGCCGGGGCTGCTTCGTCTCGGTGACGCCGCGGTAGGGCCAGAGGTCCGATCCGCAGACACAGGCCGCGAGGACCTTGACGACGGCGTCCTTGCCGGAGA
Organism: Curtobacterium poinsettiae; assembly: GCF_025677645.1. Taxonomy (NCBI): domain Bacteria; kingdom Bacillati; phylum Actinomycetota; class Actinomycetes; order Micrococcales; family Microbacteriaceae; genus Curtobacterium; species Curtobacterium flaccumfaciens. Next base: position 1,536,241 of record NZ_CP106879.1, read on the forward strand.
GGAGCCCGGGTCGGTCGCGCTCCTCGACGCGGATGTCGTTCGGGGCGTGGATGATCGCTGCGCGCACGGGCGGGCCTTCCGTCGAGATGATGGGGAACCGGCGCGGTCGACGTCGTCCGGGCCGTCGTCGACAGTACCCTCGTGCGGGTGGACGACGACCGGTACGGCGGCGATGTGCTCTCGGGGGACTGGCGCTCGCGCGGGGTGAAGAAGGTGCGGCAGGTGCCGCTCGAACGGGACATGGTGCTCGAGGACCCGGACTCCGGGTGGGCCGGTGCCGTGGTGGGGCTCGAGGCGGGCAACATCGCGCTCGAGGACTGGAAGGGCCGCACGCGCTCCTTCCCCTTCACCGGGCAGTTCCTGCTCGAAGGCGAGCTGGTGACGCTGGGGTGGCCGTCGGCGCCGGTCGGCCGGTCTGCCGCGGCCGCACCACCGGACAGGAGGCCCGGGGCGGCTCCGACGGTCAGGCACGCGTCCGACGGCGGTCGCCTCCGCACCGCGTCCGGATCGTTCGCCGTCGAGTCGCAGCGTGCTCGGGTGGCGCTCCCCAGCCGCATCATGGTCGAGGGCAAGCACGACGCGGAACTCGTCGAGAAGGTGTGGGGTGCCGACCTGCGCGTCGAGGGAGTCGTGGTCGAGGAGCTCTCCGGCGTCGACAACCTGGCCACGGTGCTCGACGAGTTCCAGCCGACGCGCGAGCGCCGGGTCGGCGTGCTCGTCGACCACCTGGTGCCCGGGTCGAAGGAGTCCCGGTTCGCCGACGCCGTGATGCGCGGCAAGTGGGGAGCGCACGTGCTCGTCGTCGGGCACCCGTTCGTCGACGTCTGGCAGTCGGTCAAGCCGGCGCGGGTCGGCCTGCAGGCGTGGCCGACGATCCCGCGCTCGATCGAGTGGAAGGCGGGCATCTGCCAGGCACTCGGCTGGCCGCACGCCGAGCAGGCCGACATTGCCAGGGCGTGGCAGCGGATCCTCGGGCAGGTGCGCACCTTCGCCGACCTCGAGCCGGAGCTGCTCGGCCGCGTCGAGGAGCTGATCGACTTCGTCACGGAACCACGGGCCTGAGAACCGGCGGATTGCCCGACGGGCGCGGTGTGCCGGGGGTGATCCGCGCCTCCAGGCCTACTGTTGAGGCATGGACGGCATCGACGGTCGCGTACGGGGCGCGGTCGACCTGTGGCTGCGCTGGCTGCCGCGCTGGCAGATCGGTACCGCCCGCCCGCGCACACGCATCTGCCGGAAGTGCACCGGGTCCCCGATCGCCGCGGCCGCGGGGTTCGGGCCCGACGTGCCGCACGCCGTCCAGCACGCGCTGATCGGGCGGATCTCGACCATCGTCGAGGACGCCGTCGACGACTACACGGCGAGGAACCTGCCGCTGCTGCAGCGTGAACTCGAGCGGGCGGCGGCCCGGAAGCGGCACGCGGGGTACCAGCCGGCCGAGGGGTTGTCGCCGGAGTTCCAGGGCCTCGACGTCGACCCCGAGCCGTCGCCGGGGTCGCCGTTCCTGTTCACCCTCGGCGAGCTGGCCGGCACCGGTGCGGGGGAGCAGACGCCGCGCGAGCCGCTGTCCGACGAGGCGAAGGCCGCGCTCCGGCACGAGATCGCGCTGTCCGACGAGTGTGCGCGCTCGACCGGGACGGCGGTGTGCCTGGCGCTCATCGACCACCGGCCGCGGATCGCCGAGGCCGTCGAACGGCTCGTGGAGCCGCAGATCGAGGCGCTGGTGTCGGACATGTTCCGCGGGTTCGACGGGCCGGAGGACGGGCCGCGCAGCGGGTTGTTCTGAGGTGCGCGGGCGCGGGGCGCGGGGCTGCGTTCGGTGCGAGGTTCCGTACTCGGTGCGAGGGCCGTCCGGCCTCACCGAGTACAGAACCTCGCACCGTTCGCACGGCTCCTCGCACGGTGCGAGGTCGGCGGGCCGGTGTCAGCGGGGGAGCAGGGTGCGGCCGGGGATCACGGTCCCGCGCAGTGAGCGGTGCTCGACCGGGCGCGCGGGGTCGTCGATGCGGCCGATGACGAGGTCGATGGCTTCGCGGCCGATGCGCTCGATCGGTTGCTCGAGCGTCGTGAAGCCGATCCAGTCGCTCGCCAGCGGGTAGACGCCGTCGAACCCGGTGACGGAGAGGTCGCGCGGGACCTCGACACCGCGGCGGGCGAGCGCCTCGCACACGTCGAGCATCAGCCGGTCGGTCGGACACATCACCGCGGTCACGCCCGACTCCTGCACGGCGTCCACCAGGTCGGCGGCGAGGTCGTCGGGCGGCCGCACGAAGCTCGCGTCGATGTCGATCACCCGGACGCCACGTGCCCGGAGCCGCTCGAGCATCGCCGAGGACCGCGCGTGCTGCGTGATCGCGTCGTCGAGCGGGACGGTGAGCACCACGGCCGAGGTGTGGCCGGCGTCGGCGACGGCGTCCGCGATGGAAGCCCCACCGTCGACCTCGTCGCAGTAGACGCTCGAGAGCGCCGGGTGCAGTTCGGGGCGACCGGCGACGACGGTGGCGATGCGGGGCGCGAACTCGGCGATGTCGGCGGACGGCATCAGGCCGCTGCAGACGACGAGCCCGTCGACGCGCATCGACACGAGTGCGGCGAGGGCGGACTTCTCGTCCTCGACCCGCCCGACACCCGTCGTGGTGACGACGCGGTAGCCGAGTTCGGACGCGCGGCGCTCCATCACGGCGTGCAGTGCGGTGTAGACCATCGACGAGGCGTCACGGACGAGCATCCCGATCGTGTTCGTGCGCCCGCTGACCAGCCCGCGAGCCATCGCGTTCGCGACGTACCCGAGCTCGGCTGCCGCTCGTTCGACGCGTTCGCGGGTCTCGTCCGAGAACCGTCCCGTCCCGGACAGCACGCGGCTCACCGCCGACTTCGAGACGCCCGCACGTGCAGCGACGTCGAGGATCGTCGGCTGGGAACCGCGGCTGCCGTTCACGCGTCGGACGCTGCGGCGTCCTGCCGCGACCGCGACCCGGTGAACCGGAGCACGCCGCGGGCGATCGCGCGCCAGCCGAGCAGGAACACCCCGAGCACGATCGTCGCGACGATGACGAACGAGATCGGCAGCGGGTTGCCGTCGACGTCCCCCTGGCCGGTGGCGACGCGGATGGCCAGACCGACGAAGACCGTGAGGACCCAGACCACGATGCCGGTCGGCCAGAAGCGCAGCGGTCGAGCCCATGCCCCGCTCGTCACGTACCCGATCGCCCAACCGGCCAGGAACGGGTAGGCGGTGGTCCAGAGCGCCAGGGCCGTGTTGGCCTCGCCGTGCGACGAGCGCCCGATGAGCGCGAAGACGACGATGAGGACGACGTCGATGACGGCTGCGAGCCAACCCCAGGTGCGTGCGTTCACCCGCTCATTCTCGCAGTTGCTGATTCATCCGCTTGCGACTGTGGACGGACGCGGCTGTCCACAGGCTGATCCGGCTGTACTCGCACCGTGCGAGGTGTCCGCCAGCATCCGGTGCATGGCTGCTCATCCCCGTTTCCCCGCCGTCCCAGACTGCACGGTCCTCGTCGCGCACGAGTCACGACCCGACGAGGCCGCGGCGATCCGGGTCCGGGCCCGCGCTGGGGAACTGATCCGCATCGCGCACGGCCGGTACGCCGACACCGAGCGGTGGAAGGGCCTCCGCCCCGAGCAGCGGCACCACGTGCTCGTGCGATCACTCGTCGACCGGATCAGACCCCGCTTCGTCGTGTCGCACCTGTCAGCGGCAGCGGTCATCGGTGTGCCGCACGTGGGCCGGTGGCCGGAACGAGTCCACCTGACCAGACCCGGGCGTGATGCTCGGACGACCAACGCCACGTTCGTCGTGCACGCCGACTTCGACCCGTCGATGGCGGCCACGTGGCGGTTCCGCACGGACGACCTGACCCTGACGGGGTTCGACGGGACGGCCGTGGACCTCGCCATGACCTTGCCGATGACGGAGGCGGTGGTGGCCCTCGACCGGCTCCTCGCCCTCGGCGCGGACCGCGACGCCGTCCTGGACGGGGTCGCCCGGCGGGGACGGAAGGGCCGGCGCCGTGCCCTGCGGTCCGTCGGTTTCGCAGACGCAGCCGCTGACTCGGTCGGGGAGTCGCTGGTCCGGGTCCGTCTGGACGAGTACGGCGCTCCCACCCCGGTGCTGCAACGACGCTTCACCACCCCGGGCGAGCCGGACATCGTCGTGGACTTCTGGCTCCCGGACCAGGGCGTGGTGATCGAGTTCGACGGTGAGGTGAAGTACCGCGATCCAGGGCTACGCGGAGGGCGGTCGGCGGAGGACGTCGTCATCGCGGAGAAGTACCGCGAGGACCGCTTGCGCTCCTTCCCCGAGGTACGCGGTGTGATCCGGTACGGCTGGAAGGACGTGTGGGACGAGCCCGCGTTCCGCGCGAAGCTTCGGAATGCCCGGGTACCGATGTCACGGTGACCTCGCACGGTGCGAGGGGCGGCGCGAACGGTGCGAGGTTCCGTACTCGGTGCCGGGCTCCAGGGCGGGCACGGAGTACGGAACCTCGCACCAGGCGCGCAGCACGCGCCCACCCCACCGCACCCGGAGTTCACCCGGCGGCGACGCCGGAGGCACCCGGAGTTCACCCGGCAGCGCCACACTCGACCTCGGCGCGGGAACGTTCCCACACGGCCCGCCCGCACCGCCCGCACGACCGCACGCCCCCACCCCGCACGCCCCCACGCACCACGGAACAGGGAGAACCCACGTGAAGACCCGAGTCCTCGCCGGCCTCGCCATCGCGGCAGCCGCGACCGTCGCACTCTCCGGCTGTGTCCAGAGCGCCAACGCCTCGAACGCCTCCGACGCCGACGGCACCACCGACCTCACCGTGTTCATCAGCGGCGACACCAACGTCCAGGACCTCTGGGACAAGTCGCTCATCCCCGCCTTCGAGAAGGCGAACCCGAAGATCCACGTCAGCACCAGCATCGACCTGCACGGCGAGCACGACGCCCAGACCCAGGCGAACCTCGCCACCGCGGTCAAGGCCGGCAAGTCCGTCGCGTACGACCTCGTCGACGCCGGGTTCGTCACCACCGCCGGCAAGGCCGGGCTGATGGCGACGGTCAGCGACAGCACGATCCCGAACCTCAAGGACGTCCCTGACGCCACGAGGCAGCAGGGCGGCGACAGCGCCATCCCGTACCGCGCCTCGAGCGTCCTGCTGGCGTACGACGCGAAGAAGGTCACGGACCCGCCGAAGACCCTCGACGACCTGCTCGCCTGGATCAAGGCGAACCCGGGCGAGTTCGCCTACAACTCCCCGTCGTCCGGCGGCTCGGGTGGCTCGTTCGTGGCCACGGTGCTCGCGAAGTACCTGACGCCCGCCGAGCAGGAGACGATGCAGACGAAGTACGACAAGTCGCTCGAGTCGAAGTGGGACGAGGGCTTCGCGGCCCTGAAGGACCTCGGCCCGTCGACGTACCAGAAGGGCGTCTACCCGAACGGCAACGACCAGGTCGTGCAGCTGCTCGGCAGCGGCCAGATCGCGATGGCGCCCGTGTGGAGCGACCAGTTCATCACCTCGCAGAAGACCGGCATCATCCCGAAGACCGTCAAGGCCGTGCAGATCGACGACCCGTCGTTCACCGGCAGCGCGAGCTTCCTCGGCATCCCCAAGACCGAGCCGGCGGCCAAGAAGGCGGCAGCCGAGAAGCTCGCCGACTTCGTGCTCAGCGCGAAGGGGCAGCAGCTCGTCGCGAGCGCCGTCTCCGGCTACCCGGTGATCCCGCTCGACAGCCTGCCGAAGTCGGTCGCCGAGCAGTTCGCCGACGCGAACCCCTCGCAGCTCCGCCTCGGGTTCCAGAGCGACTTCTCCGCCGACATGAACGCGGCGTGGGACGCGAAGGTCCCGCAGTGACCCAGACCGTCCAGGACGGCCCGGCAACCGGCCGGGAGGCCCGTGGCGACTCCGCCATGGGCCTCCCGCCCGTCCCGCCCCACGCCCAGGGCCCGGCGCACCCCGCCGGCGGGCGCACGGCGCAGCAGCGACTGGCCCGCCGTCGGCGGGGGCAGGGCCTCGCCCTCGTCGCCGCCCCGGTGCTGGTCGTCGTCCTGTTCGTCGGCGTCCCCGTGGTGAACGCCGCCCTGTTCAGCCTCGGGTTCACCGGCGGCCTGAACCAGGCGCTCGCCGACATCGGTGGCGACACCGTGCGCGGCTTCTCGTTCGCGGTCTACGCCACCCTGCTCGGCAACGCCACGTTCCTGCGTGACCTGGTCGCGACGCTCGGGGTCACCGCGCTGTCGACCGGCCTGACCGTGGGGCTCGCCGTCGTCGTCGCGGTGATCCTGCGGCTCCGCGGAGGTTTCCTCGGCAAGACCCTCAGCGTCCTGGCCGTCGTGCCGATCTTCGTGCCGGTGGTCATCGCGAGCTGGTCGATCCTGACCTTCACCGATGCGCAGGGCTTCCTCCGGAGCCTCGGTGCACAGTTCGGCCTCGACGTCCCGGTGTGGGGCTACACCCTCGTCGCCGTGGTGTTCGGCAGCGTCTGGACGAGCCTGCCGTTCGCGGTGCTCATGATCGCCGGGGCGCTGCAGGGCACCCCGGACGCCCTGGTCGAGGCCGCGAAGGACGCCGGGGCGAGCACCTGGCGCGTCGTCTGGCAGGTGCTCCTGCCGATGGCCGCGACTCCGCTCGTCATCGCGACGACGTTCACCGTGATCGGGGTCCTCGGCTCCTTCACGGTGCCGTACTTCACGGGTCCGAACGCCCCGACGATGCTCGGCGTCGACATCTCGAAGTACTTCCAGGCCTACAACCGCCCCCAGCAGTCGACGGCGATGGCGTTCATCGTGTTCGCCTTCGCCGCGGCCGCGAGCGTGTTCTACCTCCGCTCGACGGTCCGGGCGAACGCCGGCGAGCTGCGGAAGCAGCAGCAGAAGCAGGAGCAGCCGTGATCAAGCGACTCACCGGGACCACCCTGGTCTGGGCCACCGCCGTCGTGCTGGCCGTGTTCATCCTCGGGCCGCTCGTCTGGCTGGCCGCCCGTGCCTTCGCCACGACGTGGACCTACCCGAACCTGCTGCCCGACGGCTGGACCCTGCAGTGGTGGGGCACCGTGTTCGAGGACCGCAGCCTGGCCGTGGCGGTGCAGAACTCGCTCGTCCTCGCACCGCTCACGGTCCTCATCGCCGCGGTGGTCTGCCTGCCCGCCGCGTGGGCGATCAGCCGCATCGAGTTCCCGGGGCGGCGGCTCGTGCTCGTCGGGCTGTTCGCCACGAACGCGTTCCCGAAGATGGGCCTCTTCGTCACGATGTCGGCGATGTTCACCGCGCTGGACCTCATGAACACGGTCACCGGCATCCTGATCGTGCACGTCCTGGGCTGCGTCGTGTTCATGACGTGGCTGCCCGCCGCAGCGTTCTCGGCCGTGCCGCGATCCCTCGAGGAAGCCGCCCGCGACGCCGGGGCCAGCCGCTGGCGGACCTTCTGGAAGGTGACGTTCCCGATCGCCTGGCCCGGGAACCTCGTCGCGATGGTGATGTCGTTCCTGGCGTCGTTCGACGAGGCGCAGGGCACGTACCTGGTCGGAGCCCCGACGTACATGACGATGCCGACGGCGATGTACTCGCTCGTCCTCAACTCCCCGCGGCAGGTCTCGGCGGTGTTCGCGATCGCGCTGAGCATCCCGTCCGTGGTCCTGCTGCTGCTCGCCCGGAAGCACATCATGGGCGGCCGCCTCGCGGACGGCTTCCAGATCCGATGAAGCGACAGAACCCATGAAGCGACAGACCCGATGACCCACACCAGCACGAAAGGCGACCAGATGACGGACCAGGCGCTCGTCGCGGAACGCGCTCCGGGCCTCCAGGCCGACGGCAGCACGACGGACCGGACCCGATCCGGCGGCCTCACCATCCGCGGACTGCGCAAGACGCTCGGCGGGCGCGACGTCGTCGCCGGCATCGACCTCGACGTCGCGAAGGGCGAGCTCGTCTCGCTGCTCGGGCCGTCCGGATGCGGCAAGACCACGACGCTCCGCATGGTGGCGGGGTTCCTGCCCGCCGACGGCGGCGTGGTGGCCATGGGGGACCGCGACGTCACGTCGCTCGGCCCGGAGCGCCGGCCGAGCGCGATGGTGTTCCAGAACTACGCGCTCTGGCCGCACATGACGGTGACGCAGAACGTCGCGTTCCCGCTGCGGACCCGACGGGTGCCGAAGCAGCGGGTCGCCGAGCGGGTGCGCGACGCGCTCGAGCTCGTCGGCCTGAGCCACCACGCCGGCTCGAAGCCGACCGCGATCTCGGGCGGTGAGCAGCAGCGCGTCGCCCTGGCGCGCGCCATCGTGCAGGAGCCCGACGTGCTGCTCCTCGACGAGCCGTTGTCGAACCTCGACGCGAAGCTCCGCGTGAGCGTCCGCGACGAGATCCGCCGCATCCAGCAGCGACTCGGCATCACGACCGTGATCGTGACGCACGACCAGGACGAAGCGCTCAGCATCTCCGACCGGATCGCCGTCATGCACGACGGCCGCATCGAGCAGATCGCGACCCCGACGGAGCTCTACGCCCGCCCCGCCACGAGCTTCGTCGCATCGTTCATCGGGTCGACGAGCGTCGTCACCGGCCGGTTCCTCGCCGGCACGTCGGTCAGTCCGACGGCGGCCGACACGGTCCTGGTCCGGCCCGAGCAGGTCGTGCTCACCGACGACTCGCCGATCCGTGCGACCGTCGCGCGGGTGCTCATGCGCGGGCACTTCGCCGAGGTGGTGCTCAGCACCGACGGCGCAGAGCTCCGCGCCTACGTCACCGGGCCACCGCCGACGGTCGGCACCGAGACCGGGGTGCGCCTGGGCGACGTGCTCGTCCACCGCGACGGCGTGCTGCTCGAGGTCGCCCGGTGAGCGCCGCCGTGTCGGCACCCGCCGACCAGGTCGTCGCCACCCGCCCGGACGGGAGGCCCGGCGTGCGTCCGCCACGCCTCGTCGCCCACCGCGGTGCGCCGCGCGTCCGGCGCGAGAACACCCTGCCCGCCATCGCGGTCGCCGAGGCGCTCGGCGCCGAGGTGATCGAGGTCGACGTCCGCCGCACCGCCGACGGCGTCGCCGTCCTGCTGCACGACGAGACCCTCGGCCGGATGTGGGGCGACGCCCGCCGGGTGGCCGACGTCGACTGGTGCGACGTCGCCCGGCTCGGCAACGGCCTCGACCGGATCCCGCGGCTCGACGGTGCGCTCGAACGGCTCGACGGCTGCCGGTCGACCCTGGTCGTCGACCTGACGGACGCCGAGGACGCCCTGGTGGCCGCCCGGACCGTGGCCGGCTTCACCGGCTCCACGGTGGTGGCCTGGTGCGGGGCGCCGGCGGCGATGGCGGCCGTCCGTTCCGTGCTGCCCGACGCCGACGTCTGGCTGGCGTGGGAGTCGCTCGACCCGCCCGTGTCGGCGGACCTCGAGGCGCTCGACCCGTCGACGCTCAACCTCGACGTCGCGTTCCTCACACCGCGCACCGTCGAGGTCGCACACGCCCTGGGCCTGCGCGTCGCCGTCTGGACGATCGACGACGCCGAGCCGGCGGTCTGGGCAGCCCGGCTCGGCGTCGATTCGATCACCACGAACGACGTCGGTTCCATCGGAGCGGCCCTGTCCGCGGCTGAGCGCGACGGCTGGCCCGAGCGCGACCGCGAGCCCACCGAGACCGAGGTCGCCTCGCGCGCCCAGGCCCTGGCCCACCGCATCGCCCACGAGGTCATCGCCTACACGCGTGAGCACCCGGTCAGCGAGGTCCACACCAAGGCGAACCCCGCCGACCTGGTCACCGATGTCGACCGCCTGGTGGAGCAGCACGTCCGCTCCCGCGTGCGGATGGTGTTCCCCACGCACGGGTTCACCGGCGAGGAGTACGGCGAGGCCCCCGGCGACCGGCACCGCTGGTTCCTCGACCCCGTCGACGGCACCACCAACCTGGCCAACGGCGTGCCCTGGACCTCGATGTCGCTCTGCCTGACCCGTGGTGGCCGACCGCTCGTCGGTGTCGTCGCCGACCCCTGGCGCGGCGAGGTGCTCGAGGCCCGACGTGGCCGCGGCGCCACCCTGCGCGACCGCCAGCTCCGACTCGACGACACACCCCGGCCGCTCGCCGGCGCAGTCGTCGGCACCGAGCTCGACGGACACCGCCCCTGGCCGGGGTTCGGGGCGTTCCTCGACGCCCTGGTCGACCGGTCGTGCACCCTCCGGGTGCAGGGGTCTGGCACGTTGACGATCGCGCAGGTCGCGGCCGGGCGTGGGATCGGCGGCTGCGTCTCGGCGTTCAACCCGGTCGATCACGGGGCCGCGGTGCTGCTCGTGCACGAGGCCGGGGGCGTCGTGCTGACGCCGGCCGGCCCCGTCGAGGGCTTCCCGCCCGTGGGGGAGCCGTTCCTGGTGGCGCACCCTGGTGCCGCGGACGAGCTGCACGCGGTGTGGACGGCGGCGCTCGCCGCGGGGTGAGCCGCGGGGTGAGCCGCGGCGCGCACGGGGCCGGGAACCGTGCCCGGGGTGCGCAGGTGCGCACGGTGCGGACTGGAGGCACGGTGCCAGCCCGGCACGCGCCTCCCGGCCGACTCTGAGCGGGCGCTCAGTCACCGGACGCCCGGGGTTCGTAGTGTTGCAGTCCACGACGGGTCCGACCGGGCCCACCGTGCACCCGAAGGAGCATCGACCATGGGATTCCTCGACCGCCTGCTCGGACGTCCGGAGCGTGACCGATCCGCTGACGCACAGCAGAACCAGTGGGGGCAGCCGCCGCAGCAGCAGCAGGGCTACCGGTACGGCCAGCAGTCGTACCAGCAGCCGGCGCCGTCCGCACCGCAGGGCGGCCAGTACGGCGTCCCGCAGTGGGGCGGTGCACCGACGCAGCAGCAGGGTGCGACGACTGACGACGAGCGTGCGGTCGAGCGCTACCGCTACCTGCTCCGCACCGCACCGCCGGAGCGCATCGAAGAGGTCCACGCCGAGGCCTTCGCCAAGCTGACCGACGAGCAGCGCCGCATGGTCTACGACGAGTTCACCCGGACCGCGCCTCCCGGTGAGGCGCCCCGGGGTGACGACCCCCGCTCGCTCGCCCAGTCGGCGACCCGCTCCGAGATCCGTCAGCCGGGCTTCATGGAGCGCTCGCTCGGCGGTGTCGGCGGTGGCGGACGCTTCGGCGGCCAGCGCGGCGGTCCGTCGTTCGGCAGCATGATCGGCGCCTCGATCCTCGGGACGGTGGCCGGCTACGTCATCGGTTCGGCGATCATGAGCGCGTTCCTGCCGGACCCCGGTTCGTTCGATGGCGGTACCGACGCTGCGGGTGACGGTGGTTCGGAGGACACTGGTGCTGAATCCGGCGATGCCGGGGCGTCCGACGGCGGCGCATCCGACGGCGGCGGCTTCGACAATGCGGGCTGGGGCGACAGCGGATCCGACTTCGGCGGTGGCTTCAGCGACTTCGGTGGTGGTGACTTCGACGTCTGAGTGACGTCCGTCGCTCCGCCGGACCCCCGGGTACCCACCGTGTCCGACGAAGGAGCGACATGGCCATCATCGAAGCCTCCGGGCTCACCAAGACCTACAAGTCGAAGTCCGGGCCGGTGCACGCGCTCGCCGGACTCGACCTGTCGGTGCCACAGGGCACCGTGAAGGCGCTGCTCGGGCCGAACGGCGCAGGCAAGACCACGGTGGTGAAGGTGTTGACCACCCTCATCACACCGGACTCGGGCACCGCGACGATCGACGGCATCGACGTGATCGCCGACCCGCAGGCCACCCGGCGGTCCATCGGGGTGTCCGGGCAGTACGCGGCGGTCGACGAGAACCTGACCGGGTTCGAGAACCTCGAGATGATCGGGCGGCTCTACCACCTGGGCCGCAGGACGGCGCGCGATCGTGCCCGGGAGCTCATCGACGTCTTCGACCCGTCCGAGGCCGGGGACCGACCGGTGAAGGGCTTCTCCGGCGGCATGCGGCGACGCATCGACCTCGCCGGGGCGCTGGTGATGAACCCGCGCGTGCTGTTCCTCGACGAACCGACCACGGGCCTCGACCCCCGCAGCCGGCTGGCGCTCTGGGGCATCATCGAGGACCTCGTGGCCGAGGGCGCGACGGTGCTCCTCACCACCCAGTACCTGGAAGAAGCCGACCGGCTCGCCGACGACATCGCGGTCATCGACGACGGGGCGGTCATCGCCGAGGGCACCGCGGACCAGCTCAAGGCGCAGGTCGGCGGGCACCGGGTGGTCGTCACCCTGGTCGACGATGCCGACGGCGACGCGGCGACCACGGTGCTGCGCCGCTCCGGGGTCGGTGAGGTCGAGACCTCGGGCGACGGCCGCACCCGTGCCATCGCGGTGGAGGCCGGTCCGGCAGCCCTGCAGCGCGTGCTCGCCGACCTGGGCGAGGCCGGCATCGAACTCCACGACGCCGGCATGCGACGACCGACCCTCGACGACGTCTTCCTCCGCCTGACCGGGCACGCCGCGACGGACGACGACCCCGGCGAACCCGCGGCGACCAAGCAGAAGGAGACGGCACGATGACCACCACGTCCCTCGCGCCGGGCCGCCAGCTGCCCGTCGTCGTCACCTCGCCGCTCGCCGTCTGGGTCGAGGACGGCTGGACCGTCACCAAGCGGAACCTCATCAAGCTCAAGCGGTCGCCGGACATGCTCGTGTTCGCCGTGCTGCAGCCCATCATGTTCGTGCTGCTGTTCAGCCAGGTGTACGGCGGCGCCATCCAGGTGCAGGGGACCGACTACACGCAGTTCCTGATGGCGGGGATCTTCGCGCAGACCGTGGTGTTCGGTGCGACGTTCTCCGGGTCGGCGATGGCGCAGGACCTGAAGGAAGGGCTGATCGACCGGTTCCGGACGCTGCCGATGTCGGCGTCCGCGGTGCTGGTCGGGCGCACCAACTCCGACCTCGTCCTGAACTCGATCTCGATGGCGATCATGATGCTCACCGGCCTGGCGGTCGGGTGGAGGGTGAACTCGTCGCCGCTCGAGTTCCTGGCCGGCATCGCCCTGCTGCTGCTGTTCAGCTACGCGTTCAGCTGGGTGATGGCGCTGCTCGGCATGAGCGTCAAGACGCCCGAGGTCATCAACAACGCCTCGTTCATGATCCTGTTCCCGCTGACGTTCATCTCGAACGCGTTCGTGCCGAGCGACACCCTGCCGCTGGTGCTGCGCGTGTTCGCGGAGTGGAACCCGGTGTCGTCGCTCGTGCAGGCCGCGCGGGAGTTGTTCGGCAACGTCGGGTCCGCCCCGGTACCGGACATCTGGACGATGCAGCACCCCGTGCTGACCGTCCTGATCGGGATCGCCGTGATGCTCGTGGTGTTCGTCCCGTGGGCGGTGAACAAGTACACCCGTATCAGCGCGAAGTGAGGTGGCTGTGGGCGGTCAACAAGGCTGCCCCCTCACCGCCTCGCATCAGCGCGAAGTGAGACCGGCGTGGGCGCTCAGAGCAGCTTGCGCTGCAGCGCCCACGCGGTCAGCTCGTGCCGGTTCGACAGCTGGAGCTTCCGCAGGACCTTCGACACGTGTGTCTCGACGGTCTTCACCGAGATGAACAGCTCCGTCGCGACCTCCTTGTAGGCGTACCCGCGGGCGATCAGCCGCATGACCTCCTGCTCGCGGGCGGACAGGCGGTCCAGCTCGGCGTCGTGCTGCGCCGTCTCGCCGCTGACCGCTCCGAACGCGTCGAGCACGAAGCCGGCCAGGCGCGGCGAGAACACCGCGTCCCCGTCCGCCACGCGGGCCACGGCCTCGGCGACCTCGGCACTCGACGAGCTCTTCGTGATGTACCCGCGGGCGCCGGCGCGGATGACCCGCACCACGTCGTCGGCGGCGTCCGACACGCTCAACGCGAGGAACCGGGTGTCCGGGTCCTCCGGCGCGGACCGCGTGATCACCTCGGCACCGCCGCCGCCGGCGCCGCCCGGCAGGTGCACGTCGAGCAGGACGACGCGTGGGCGGGTGGCCGCGACGAGCGCCACGGCCTCGTCGACGGTCGCCGCCTCACCCACGACCTGGAGGCCCGGTGGCAGTCCGGCGCGCACGCCGGCTCGGAAGATGGAGTGGTCGTCGACGATCGCGACGGTCAACGGGGCGGGCTCGGTCATGCGTGCTCCTCGTCCTGGGCCGCGGGTGCGAGCGGCAGGGTCAGCCGGACCTCGGTGCCGGCGCGCCCCGGCCCGGGCGCGATGGTCGCGTGGCCCCCGAGGCGCTGCATCCGGCCGACGATCGACTCGCGGACGCCGTACCGGCCCGCGGGCACCGCGTCGACGTCGAAGCCCGGGCCGCGATCGCGGATGCTGATCTCGACCCGGTCACCGGCGGTCTCGACGTACACGCTCACGGTCCCACCGGCGTGCCGGGCGGCGTTGAGCATCGCCTCGCGGGCGGCGGCGACGAGCCCGTCCGGCAGGTCGCTGCGGGCGGGTCCGACCGCGATGACCTCGATGCGGGCGGGGTACTCGGCCTCGATGTCCACGGCGGCGTCGCGCAGCTGCGCGCCGAGGTCGCGCGTCGGTTCCGCCTGTTCCGTGAAGAGCCAGGACCGCAGCTCGCGCTCCTGCGCCCGCGCCAGCCGTGCCGCGTCCGAACCCGGCTCGGCCTTCTGCTGGATGAGGGCGAGGGTCTGCAGCACCGAGTCGTGCAGGTGCGCCGCGAACTCGGCCCGCTCGAGGTCGCGGACTCGGGCGGCGCGTTCCTCGGCGAGGTCGCGGACGAGCCGGACCACCCACGGCGCGACCACGACGGCGACCCCGACCAGGACGGCGACCGCGGCGGTCAGCACGGTCCAGACGTTCGGGCGGCTGCTCGTCGTGAAGAACAGCAGGATGCCGAGCACGACGAGCACCAGGGCTCCGAGCGCCCGGACGACCAGGGCGGACGATCCGGCCGTGCGGACGTTGCGCAGCGCGTCGAACTGCCGCCAGGCGAGTGCGGCGCCGGTGACGACCACGACGCCGGGCACGACGACCTCGAGGGGCACGGCGGCGCCCATCCGTGCCGCGACGACGGCGCCGGCAGCGGCGAGCAGGGCCACGCCGAGCAGGATCTCGACGACCGGGGCACGCCGGGCGGACGCGGTGGTCTCGTCCTGGTCGACGTCGGCGCCCGGGGTCAGCACGGACTTGAGCGGCGCGCGCCCGGCGGTTGCCCCGGCGGCAGCGCTCGGCACGGTCGCCCAGAGCCAGGCGTAGAGCAGCAGGCCGGCGCCACCGCAGACCACCAGCACCGCGGTGGCGAGCCGGACGGCTCCGACCGGCAACCCGGTGTGCGCCGCGAACCCGCTGCAGACCCCGCCGACGACCCTGGGGGTCGGGCGCGTCATCGTCGCGGTGGCCATGGGGCAATCCTGGCACCGGAACGGCCGGCGCAGCAGGGTCCGGGCCCGGGATCAGGGACCGGTCAGGGGGAACCCCGATGGTGTCGGCGCAGCACTGCCGGGATGCTGGTGGCCATGACCGATCACCAGCACGACTCCGCTCCCGGCACCGCCGCCGGCAGCGCCGACTCGACGACCCGGTTCTTCGACTGGGTCCGCGGCCTCGGCATCGCGCGCACCGACGACCGCTGGCTCGCCGGCGTGTGCGGCGCCGTCGCTCGCCGCACCGGGCTCGACCCCCTCGTGGTCCGCGGTGTGACGATCGTCGTCGCGCTGCTGGGCGGGCCGGTCTTCCTCGCCTACGCGGCTGGCTGGGCGCTGCTGCCCGACACCGCCGGACGCATCCACGTCGAACGGATGATCCGCGGGGTCCTCGACCCGGCGCTCATCGCGATCGGCGCCTTCGTGGCGCTCACCTTCGTGCCCGCCGCCCGCGGCCTCTGGTGGCAGGGGGTCCCGGACGCCTGGGGGATGCCCGGCTGGCTCGAGGCGACCCTGGCCACCGCGTGGAGCATCGTGCTGGTCGGCGGGATCGTGTGGCTCATCGTGGTCCTGGCCCGACGCGGGGTGGACGGCGATCGGACAGCGGGCACCGGCACCGGCACCGGCGCCGACCCGACCGCTGCCCCGCGAGGCGACTTCTGGACCAGCCCCGAGGAGCCGCGCCCGGCCCGGAACGCGTGGACCGCGGACGCGACCGGCGCGCCGGACGCAGGACGGGCCTCCTGGCAGTGGGGTGCACCCGTGAGCCCCGAGGACCGGCGACGGCAGCACGAGGAGCGGATGCGCGCGGAACGCGAGCGCGCGTCCGAACGGCGGGCGGAGCGGGCCGAGCGGCGCCCCGGTGCGGCGTACGTCGCCGTGTCCCTCGGACTCGCACTCGTCGCCGGAGCCGGGGTCGCGTTCTGGGCACAGCAGGCCGGGTGGTCCGTCCCGGTCCTCGGGATCGCCGCGGCGCTCGCCGTGCTGGCGGTCGCCACGATCGTCGCCGGGGTCCGAGGCCGTGACGACGACGTGCTCGGACTGTTCTCCACGGTCGCCGCGGTGGCCCTCGTGGTCACCGGGGTGCTGCCTGCCGGCACCCAGGTCTCGCTGATCGGCGGCACCACGTGGCAGGTGGAACGGGCCGCCCCGGGGACCGAACGGAACTTCGCGATGCTGGCCGGCGGTCCGACGCTGGACCTCCGCGGGCTCGAACCGTCGGCGGTCGGGGGCGACGTGACCCTCTGGCTGGGCGCCGGCGGGGCCGATGTCCTGCTGCCGACCGACCTGCCGGTCCGGGTCCAGGTGAGCGGCGTCGGCTACGGGGTCGACACCGGCGGCGACGGCGACGGCGCCGGTGGGGTGCTCCGGACCACCACGCTCGAGAACCGAGCGGCACGCACCGCCGACGCGGACGAGACGACGACGGTGCACCTGTGGATCCTCGGCGGTGGCGTCGAGGTGCCGCGGGCGATCACGGTCGGCGAGTGAGGAACGGGACGATGACGACGGACAACACGACGAACGACAGCCCGACGAACGACAGCCCGCTGGACGACGGCACGACGAACGACGGGGCGACAGCACCGGTGGTGTCCGCGGTGGCCGCGGACGGGCCCGCCCACCGGCCTCGACACGGTGGTGCACGCTTCGGCACGATCCTCTGGGGCGTGCTGCTCCTGGTGTTCGCCGGCGCGATGGCCGTGAGTGCGCTGCCGATGTTCTCAGTGGACACCACGACCCTGCTGTTGGCCGCCTGCATCGCCGCCGGTGTGCTGCTGGTCGTGGCGGGGATGGTGGCCGCTCTGTCCCGCACACGGCGGTAGTCCGCCCGCTCCGTGCACATGGCCGTCGAGGTGTGCACGGGGGTCACCCGGACGGCTTAGCATCATCCACGTGACCGCGACAGACGCCGAGCGGGCCGCCCAGCGCGACGCCACCGAGCAGCCCCTCGACCGCAGCACCCGCCTGCGCCGGTGGATGCTGCACGGGGCCGACCAGGGCGCCTCGCACCAGGGCCCGCACCAGGTCGAGGTCGAGAAGACCCACCCGTGGTGGCGGGTCATGTGCCTGACCGGCGTCGACTACTTCTCCACCCTCGGGTACCAGCCCGCCATCGCCGCGCTCGCCGCGGGTCTGCTGTCGCCGATCGCGACGATCGTCCTCGTGCTCGTCACGCTGTTCGGGGCGCTGCCGGTCTACCGCCGGATCGCCCACGACAGCTTCCGGGGTGCCGGGTCGATCATGATGCTCGAGAAGCTCCTGCCGTGGTGGGCGGGCAAGCTCCTCGTGCTGGTGCTGCTCGGGTTCGCCGTGACGGACTTCATGATCACGATGACCCTGTCGGCGGCCGACGCCACGGCGCACATCGCCGAGAACCCGTACACGCCGCACTGGTTCACCGAGATCCCGGTCCCGCTCACCCTGGCGCTGCTGCTCCTGCTCGGCATCGTGTTCCTGCGCGGGTTCAAGGAGGCCATCGGCATCGCGGTCGGGCTCGTCGCGGTGTTCCTCGCCCTGAACGCCGTGGTCATCATCGTCGCCCTCTGGCACGTGTTCGAGAACCCGATGGTGGCGAGCGACTGGTGGTCCGGGCTGACGGCGCAGCACAGCAACCCGCTCGTGATGGTCGGCATCGCCCTGATCGTGTTCCCGAAGCTCGCGTTGGGGCTCTCCGGGTTCGAGACCGGCGTCGCGGTGATGCCCCAGGTCCGCGGTGACGCCAGCGACGACACCAGCGACCGACCCGAGGGTCGGATCCGCGGCACCAAGCGGCTGCTGACCGTCGCGGCGCTCATCATGAGCTCGTTCCTCATCACGTCGTCGATCGTGACGACGTTCCTCATCCCGCAGCGCGAGTTCCAGCCGGGCGGCGGCGCGAACGGGCGTGCCCTGGCGTACCTGGCGCACGAGTACATGGGCGGGGTGTTCGGGTCGATCTACGACTTCTCGACCGTCGCCATCCTGTGGTTCGCCGGCGCGAGCGCGATGGCGGGGCTCCTCAACCTGGTGCCGCGGTTCCTGCCCCGCTACGGCATGGCACCGCAGTGGGCTCGTGCGGTGCGTCCCCTCGTGATCATCTTCACGCTCATCGCGTTCGTCATCACGATCATCTTCCAGGCCGACGTCGACGCCCAGGGCGGTGCCTACGCCACCGGCGTGCTGGTGCTCATCACGAGCGCAGCGGTCGCGGTGACGCTGTCCGCGCGCCGCAAGCAGCAGCGCAAGCGCACCATCGCGTTCGGTGTGATCTCGGTCGTGTTCGTCTACACCACGGTCGCCAACGTCATCGAGCGGCCCGACGGCGTGCGGATCGCGGCGATCTTCATCATCGCGATCGTCGTGGTGTCGCTCATCTCGCGCGTACGGCGTTCGTTCGAGCTCCGGGCGTCGTCGATCGAGCTCGACGCGACCGCCCGCCAGTTCGTCGAGGCCGACGCCGACCAGTTCAGTTCGGTCTGCATCATCGCGAACGAACCCGGTGCCGGCACGGCCGAGGCGTACCGGGCGAAGGGGCGCGAGGAACGCCGCGACTCCGGCATCCCGGCCCGCGTGCCGACGATGTTCCTCGAGGTCCTGCCGGCCGACTCCTCGGACTTCGAAGAGGACCTGGTGGTCGAAGGCCACGTCATCCACGGGTTCCGCGTGCTCAAGGTCCGTTCCGGCAACGTCCCGAACACCATCGCGTCGACGCTCCTTGCCATCCGCGACATCGCCGGGGTGGTGCCGAGCATCTACTTCGAGTGGAACGAGGGCAGTCCGATCCGCAACGCGCTGCGCTTCGTGTTCACCGGCGCCGGCGACGTCGCCCCCGTCACGCGCGAGGTCCTGCGCGAAGCGGAACCCGAGGTCAACCGACGGCCGAGCGTCCACGTCTCGTGAGCCACGGACCGGGCGCGGGGCGTGCCTCCGGGCCCGTCGGCGGCCTGGCGGCGATCGCGGTCGCCGCGGCGGTCTGGGGCACCACCGGGACCGCGACGCACTTCGCCCCCGGTGTGCCGGCGTTCGTGTTCGGTGCGGTGACCTTCGGGCTCGGCGGCCTCGTCCTCGCCGCGACCGCGGGCCGCGGCACACTGCGTGCCGTCACGCAGCGCCGGACCCGCGGCTGGGCGCTGCTCGGGGCCGCATCGCTCGTGGTCTACGCGGTCGCGTTCTACGCGGCCCTCGCCGACGCCGGGGTCGCGCTCGGCACGACCCTGGCCATCGGGTCGTCGCCCGTCTTCGCCGGCCTGGTCGAGTGGGTCGCCGACCGCAGACGCGTCACCCGTCGGTGGGTCCTCGCAACCATGGTGAGCGTGGTCGGCATGGTCGTCGTCACCCTCGCGCGCTCGGAGCACGACAGCGGCGGGCAGTCACTCGCGGTCGGCGTCGGCAGCGCCCTGGTCGCCGGTCTGACGTACGCGCTGTACTCGTGGGCGGTGGCGCGGGGGATGCACGCCGCGACGAGCCGGATGCCGATCGCCGTCGTCCGCGCGGAGTCCGACAGCATGCGCGTCGGCGGGGACGTCGGGGTCGCGGCGGCACGGGCTGCCCGAGGGCCGAACGAACGCGGGCTCGTCGGAGCGGTGTTCGGGGTGGCCGCGGTGCCGCTCGTCGTGCTCGCCGTGGTGGCGGGCGGGCCGTTCCTGGGCGACGCCGGCAACTGGCCGGTGTTCCTGTACCTGGCGCTGGTACCGACGGTGATCGGGCACTCGCTGTACGCGCTCGGGCTCCGGACGGTGACGGCGTCGGTCGCGACGTTGCTGTCCCTGCTCGAGCCCGTCGTGGCCGCGGTGCTGGCGGTGCTCGTGGTGGGGGAGCGCCTGGGGCTCGGCGGATGGGCCGGGATCCTGCTGGTGGTGGCCGGGCTGTCCGTGCTGGCGCTGCCCGCGCGGCGCGCCGGCTGACCTGCAGCGACCAGCCAGCGGTGACGCCCGCGCGTCAGCCGTCCAGGATCTGGTCCCGCACCTTCCGCCGCAGCACCTTGCCGATCATCGAGCGCGGCAGGTCCTCGACCACGACGACCCGGCGCGGCACCTTGTACGCCGCCAGGTGCTCGCGCGACCAGGCCCGGAGCGCGGCGCCGTCGAACGTCGCGGGGTCCTTCGGCACGACCGCGGCGACGACCTGCTCGTTGCCGCCCTGCGTGATGCCGACGACCGCGACCTCCTTGACGCTGGGGTGCTTGAGCAGGGTGTCCTCGACCTCGGACGGCGACACGTTGAAGCCGCCGGTGATGATGAGTTCCTTCAGGCGGTCGACGATCCGGACGTACCCGTCGGCGTCGATCGCCACGATGTCGCCGGTGCGGAACCAGCCGTCGGGCGTGAAGACCTCGTCGGTGGCCTCCGCCTTGCCCCAGTAGCCGCGGAACACCTGCGGGCCACGGACCTGCAGTTCGCCGGGCTCGTCGATACCGAGCACCTTCGTGTCGTCGTCGGGGTCGACCACGCGCGCCTCGGTGGAGGACAGCGGCAGGCCGATCGATCCGAGTCGACGCTCGGGGGAGACCGGGTTGGCCATCAGGACCGGGGAGCACTCGGACAGGCCGTAGCCCTCGACCAGGTAGCCGTCGGTACGGGCTTCCCACGGCTCGACGATGTCCTGCGACAGCGGCATGGCGCCGGAGATGCCGATCTCGATGCCCTTGAGGGACACCTTCGCCGAGTCCGCCGCGTGCTGCAGTCGGGCGTAGATGGGCGGCACGGCCGGCAGGAACGTCGGTGGGTGGCGCTTGATCGCCGTCAGGACGAGGGCGGGGTCGAACGCGGGGAAGAGCACGAGCCGTGACGCCATGCTCATCGCGAAGGTCAGGCAGAGCGTCAGGCCGTAGGCGTGGAACATCGGCAGCACCGCGTACACGACGTTGTCGCCGCGACGGATCTGCGGCACCCACGCCCGGGCCTGCGCGGCGTTCGCCAGCAGGTTCCGGTGGCTCAGCACCGCACCCTTCGGGATCCCGGTGGTGCCGGACGTGTACTGGATCAGCGCGACGTCGTCGGTGGCCGGCCGCGGGTGCCGCTTCGACAGCTTGCGGGTGTCCGCGAGGTCGTCCCACTTGACCGTGCCGCGCACCTTCGCCGTCAGCTTCGCGCGGGACTCCCGGGCCTTCGACACCGGCAGCGCCAGGGCGAGCCGGGTGCTCCGGGGCATGGCGCGGGTGATGTCGACCGAGACGATCGCGTCGAGGTGCACGTCGGCCGGGAAGTCCTGCAGCGTCGCGACGGACTTGTCCCACGCGATGGCGACCTTGGCACCGTGGTCCTCGAACTGGTGGCGGAGTTCCCGCGGCGTGTACAGCGGGTTGTGCTCGACCACGATCGCACCGAGCCGCAGTACCGCGTAGAACGCCACGATGTGCTGCGGGCAGTTCGGCAGGACGATGGCGACCCGGTCACCCGCGCCCACGCCGAGCTTCCGCAAGCCGTTCGCCGCGCGGAGGATCTGCTCCTCGAGGTCGGCGTAGCTCGTGGTGCGCTTGAAGAACTCGAGTGCGACCTGCCTGGGGAACTTCCGGGCCGACTGCTCGACCAGGTCGTACAGGGAACCACTCTGTTCCTCGATGTCGTGCGGGACCCCCGGGGCGTACGAGGCAAGCCAGGGACGAGGCGTGTCGATGCTCACCCGACCCAACCTAGTGGGCGACCCCCGTGCACGCTGGGAGGGCCACTTTGCGCGATGCCACCCCCGTACCCAGGCGACGGACGGAACATGACGGCATGTCCACTGTCTCCGACGCCTTCCGGTCCCGCCTCAACCAGACGTTCACGGGTGGTTCGACCGGCACGGAAGCCTGGATGGACGACCTGGAACACGGCACCGACGCGGGCTTCTTCGGTCCGGGTTCCGCCACGTGGGCGGTGCACGGTGGCAGCCACGGCATCGTCGCCGGTGTGCGGGCACTGCTCGTCCAGGCGCTGCACCCCGGCGCGCTCGCCGGCGTCGCGGACCACTCCCGCTACCGCGAGGACCCGTTCGGTCGCCTGGCCGGCACCAGCCGGTGGATCGCGACGGTCACGTACGGCGACCGGCAGACCGCTCGCAGCGGCAGCGACTGGGTGCTCCGGCTGCACGAGCGGGTCCGTGGGCAGTACGTCGACGCGCACGGCACCACCCGCCCCTACGCGGCGAACGACCCGGACCTGGCGCTCTGGGTGCACCTCGCCTTCACCGACGCGTTCCTCCGCGCCGCCCAGCGCTGGGGTGGTCCGATCCCCGGGGGCGCCGACGCGTACGTGCGGGAGTGGGCCGAGGCCGGTCGCCTCATGCGCATCGTCGACCCGCCCGAGTCCGAGGCGGAGCTCCGTGCCCAGATGAACGGGTACCTCGACCGCGGCGAACTCCTGGTCGACTCGCGCACCCGCGACGTCGTCCGGTTCATCAAGGACCCGCCGCTGTCCCGCCTGCTGCGACCCGGTTACCGCGCGGTGTTCCAGGGCGCCGTGTCCACGCTCGATCCGCGGCACCGGTCGCTGCTGGGCCTCCGTGCGCCGATCGTCGGCCCGGTCGAGCTGCCGGTGGTCCGCACCACGAAGCTCGTGCTCGACGGGATCGGGGCGGTGCTCGACGACCAGACCGCCTCCGAACGGGCCGCGCGGCGGCGCATCGCGCGCCTGCAGCGCACCGACGGCGGCGTGGTCGCCTGACCACGGCGGTCACCGCGACCACCTGACGGACGGGAGGCACGGTGCCAGCCGGCTCCGTGCCTCCCGTCCGCTCGTGGGGGCGTCAGAAACCCGACGGCACCCGGGGTGTGTACGCGGACTCGAGTCGCGTGACCTCGTCGTCGGTGAGCCGCAGCGACGCTGCGGCCACCGCGTCGTCGATGTGGTGCTCCTTCGTCGCGCCGACGATGGGCGCGGAGACCGCGGGCTTGCCGGCGACCCAGGCCAGGGCGACCTGCGCCATCGGGACGCCGCGCTCCGTGGCGACGGCCTCGACCGCGTCGACGATCGCGCGGTTGGCGTCCTCGTCCTGCTTGTACAGGGTCTTGCCGAACTCGTCGGTCTGCGCACGCGAACCCGACCCGGAGGCGTCCCAGGGGCGGGTGACACGGCCGCGGGCGAGGGGGCTCCACGGGATCACGCCGACGCCGGTGTGCTCGCAGAACGGGAGCATCTCGCGCTCCTCCTCGCGTTCGAGCAGGTTGTACTGGTCCTGCATGCTCACGAACTTCGTCCAGCCGTGGCGCTCGGCGGTGTGCTGCATCTCGGCGAACTGCCACGTCCACATGCTGCTCGCGCCGATGTACCGCGCCTTGCCGGCCTTGACGACGTCGTGGAGGGCCTCCATGGTCTCCTCGATCGGCGTCACCGGGTCGAAGCGGTGGATCTGGTACAGGTCGACGTAGTCGGTGCCCAGCCGGGTCAGGGACGCGTCGATCTCGTGCATGATCGCCGCACGCGACAGACCGGCGCCGTTCCGGCCGGGACGCATCCGGTTGAAGACCTTCGTGAAGACCTGGACGTCCTCGCGCGGAGCCAGTTCGGCGAGGAGTGTGCCGGTGATCTCCTCGCTGCTGCCGTCGGAGTAGACGTTCGCGGTGTCGAAGGTCGTGATGCCGGCCTCGAACGCGCGACGGACGAACGGGCGGGCGTCGTCGATGCCGACGCTCCAGGCGTGCGAACCCCGGTCCGGGTCGCCGTACGACATCATGCCGAGGACGACGCTGCTGATCTCGAGCCCCGAGTTGCCGAGGCGCTTCGTGTCGGTGGTCATGCTGCTCGTCTCCGCGGCAGTGCCGCTCGTGTCGGTGGTCATGCCGTCACTCTGGCATCGCGGCCTGTGACGGCGAGCAGGCGGACCTGGAGCGGGGAGTCCTCGGTGACGTCGACCGGGGGCGCGTACAGCCCGGTGGCGGCGAGGTCCTCGATCTGGGGCTCGAAGTACTCCCACACCGCGCGGACGAGCTCCTCGGGCAGGGCCTCCTCGGTGCCCGTCGCCCGGGCGAGGTCCCACGTGTGGATCGTGATGTCGCTCGTCTGCTCGGTGAGGTACTGCGCGGCGGGCACGACGTCGGTGCTGAGGTGCACGGGGGTGTCCTGCGGGGCGTTCCGCCAGGCGTCGGTGGCCGCCGTGGCGAACCGGTGCCACTCGGCCACCAGGTCATCACCGATCGGCTCGAGGTCGGCCTGGGCCTGGGCGTAGTCGCACCCGGTCAGGAGCTTCGGGATCCAGCGCTGCTCGTCGACCACGTGGGCGACGAGGTCGCGGGTGGTCCACTCGGAGTCGGGGGTGGGAGCGTCCCAGTCGGTGACGGCGGCGACACGGCGGCCGAACTCGGCTGCCGCGAGGGCCTGCATCGCGATCCAGTCGGTGGCCATGGTGGTGCTCCTGTTCGTCGTGCGGGCGTGTGCGCTGGTGCTTGTGCTCTTGGTGCTGGTGCTTGTGCTGGTGCTGGTGCTGGTGCTGGTGCTGGTGCTGGTGCTTGGTGCTTGGTGCTTGGTGCTTGGTGCTTGGTGCTTGTCGTGCAACTCGGGGTGCGGAGTGTGGATTCCCCTCGCCTCGTCGCACGTGCCAACGTTACGCGGCGGCAGCGCTCGGCCGCCCGTCCCCGCTGTCTGCCCTGCCCTTGCTCGCTTTCGTGCCCCGTTTGTGCCCCCGTGTGCCCCCTGTGCCCCCGTGCTCGTCGTTGGGGGGTCCTTGCTCGTCGTTGCTCGTTCTCGCGCGTCCTTGCGCGAGCGGGCGAAATGCCGCGCTGCGTCCCCGCCGTGTCCCGGGCATTCCGCCCGCTCGGCCACGCTTCCGATCTCGGCCGGGGTCGCTCGCGCCCTCCGCTCGGGTCCTTGCGCGAGCGGGCGAAATGTCAGGCGTGCCACAGGGACCGGCGTGGTGTTTCGCCCGCTCGTAGCGTCCGACACGGGCGCCGGCGTGGGTGTGATCGCGGGGGCCGGCGTCGACTTCGGTGCCGGCATCGGCGAGCGGGCGGGATGCCTGACGAGCCAGGACGAGGCTCCGTGGTGTTTCGCCCGCTCGTGGTCGGGGGAGCGGTGCCGACAATGAAGAACGCCCCGACTCCGTGCGGAGTCGGGGCGTTTTTCTCGGGTTCGGGGAGTGCCGTTCGGTGCCCTCAGGCGGGCAATGCGTCAGAGGTGGGTCAGGCCGCCTGGAGGACGAACTGGACGTCGAGGTTGATCGTGACGTCGTTGCCGAGCGTGAAGCCGCCGGCCTCGAGCGCCGCGTTCCAGTTCACACCGAACTCGGTGCGGTCGATCTTCGTCGTCGCCTCGGCACCGAACTTGACCTGGCCGTAGCCATCGGTGGTGAAGCCGCCGAGCTCGGCCTTGAGGACGACCGGCTTGGTGACGCCGCGCAGGGTCAGGTCGCCCGCGATGTGCAGGTCGTCGCCCTTCGCCTCGATGCTCGTGGAGCGGAAGGTCAGCTGCGGGTGCTCCTCGGTGAGGAAGAAGTCGCTCGTCTTGAGGTGCTGGTCGCGCTGCTCCTGGCCGGTGTTGATCGACGCGACGTCGATGTTGGCCTCGACGGTCGATTCGAGCGGGTTCTCGGCGGTGACGACGGTGGCGTCGAACGTCTCGAACTTGCCCTTGACCTTGCTGATGGCGAGGTGGCGAACCGAGAAGGTGACCTCGGAGTGGGTCGGGTCGATCTTCCAGGTGCCGGTCTTGTAGCCGGGAACGGTGTCAGCGGTGAGCGTCATGGTGGTCCTTCTTCCGAACGAGAGTCTGCGGTGCGACGCGTTCCATGCGCCTGCATCGAGTTGATACTACGACAGTGTGCACCGTTTTGGTTGAAGCGTCAACCATTGTTCACCCAAGTGTCGCAAACCGCGTGTCGTGGGCTCCTCTGGTACCGACCTCGAGCAGCCGACGGATGCGGTGCACGAAACGCTCGACACCGTGAGCCAGGTCGTCTGCTGTCGCTCTGACGAGCCACCAGTCCACGTCCTTCAGGTGTTCCCCGCGCGTCAGGTCCTTCCGGAAGGTCGCGGGATCGGTGCGGTGCAGATCGCTCTCGTACTCGATCGCGACCCTGGCAGCGGGGTAGGCAAGGTCCACACATGCGATCCACTGCCCGTCGACGACGACATCGTGGTTGAGCGACGGCTCTGGGAGCCCGCGACGAACGAGTGCCAGCCGTGTCCGGGTCTCTCCGGGAGACCGAGATCCCCGCCGGATCTCGTCGAGCGCGAGGCGGAGCTTCACGATGCCGCGCATCCCTCGTCGTCGATGGACGGCCTGGGCGAGTTCGTCGAGCGTCGCCCAGCCGAGCCACCCCACGAGCGCATCGCCCGCGACGATGAGTTCGTCGAGCGTCAGCATCGAGCCCAGTGCGACGAACGTGTCGGCCGGAGTGGTCAGCGGGACCCCTCGTGCGATCGTCGCGCGGACCGATCCGTACCGGGCCCGGTGGCCGACCGTGCCGCGAACCCGGAGCGCTTGGTCGGTCCCGATCCTCGTGACGTGCAATCGCTGGTCGCGTTCGAGACGGCGGGGCAGTGGGATGCCGATGATCGCTGCTGCGGTGACGTGGCTGAACACCTGATCGGGGCGGAGCCGAGGAGCGAGTGCTCTCGCACGTTCATCTACGGCCTCAGGCGGGAACGCCGATCGGATGCCGTGGAACGGGCGGACGAGATCGCGAGCATCGAGTCGGCCACGCGACACGCCTCGATGCAGCGCATCCCGTACTCGGAACGAAGCGTCGCGGAGTGCCATCGGGAGTCGGCGTCTCACGGTCATCTCCACAGCGTGACGGCGAGCCGATCCCGAGGGGGAGAGTCAGGCCTCCTTTGTGGACGGCTTGCCCGCTCTCGCCGCTGTGGAGGGACGGCTGTTCCTGCGAGCGGGCGAAACACCGTGCCTGCCGCCTGGCCGCACGGCGATGTTTCGCCCGTTCGCCGGGTGGAGGCGATCGAAGGGAGCAGGAAGCCACAGCCCGGGGTCGTCCTCCAGGCGAGCGGGCGAAATGTCTGGGTGTGCTGGCGAGGGCACCGTGGCATTTCGCCCGCTCGCGGATCCCCTTCCCGACCCCGCACCCCCGCACCCCGCACCGCCGCACCGCCGCACCTCCACCCCCGCACCCCGCACCGCCGCACCCCGCACCTCCACCCCCGCACCCCGCATCTCCAGCCCGCGCCACACCCCCCACCCCCCCCGACAGGCACTCGCGGGACCCCTCACGCCGCGGCAGGAGCCAGTAGCGTCGGGGCCATGGAATTCAGGTACCTGGGCAACTCCGGACTCAAGATCTCCGAGATCACCTACGGCAACTGGCTGACGCACGGCTCGCAGGTCGAGAACGACGTCGCCACCCAGTGCGTGCGGGCAGCGCTCGACGCCGGCATCACCACGTTCGACACCGCGGACACGTACGCCAACACCGCCGCCGAGACCGTCCTCGGCGAGGCGCTCAAGGGCGAGCGGCGCCAGTCCCTCGAGGTCTTCACGAAGGTCTACTGGCCGACCGGCCCGAAGGGGCACAACGACGTCGGCCTCAGCCGGAAGCACATCATGGAGTCGATCGACGGCTCGCTCGAGCGACTGCAGACCGACTACGTCGACCTCTACCAGGCGCACCGCTACGACTACGAGACCCCCCTGGAAGAGACGATGCAGGCCTTCGCCGACGTCGTCCGCCAGGGCAAGGCGCTCTACATCGGCGTCAGCGAGTGGTCTGCAGAGCAGATCCGCGCCGGTGCCGCACTCGCCAAGGAGCTCGGTTTCCAGCTCATCTCGAACCAGCCGCAGTACTCGATGCTGTGGCGGGTCATCGAGGGCGAGGTCGTCCCCGCCTCGAAGCAGCTCGGCCTGTCGCAGATCGTCTGGTCGCCCATCGCGCAGGGCGTCCTGACCGGCAAGTACAAGCCGGGTCAGCCCGTGCCCGAGGGCTCGCGCGCCACGGACGAGAAGGGCGGCGCGGACATGATCAAGCGGTTCATGCGCGACGAGGTCCTCGAAGCCGTGCAGCGCCTGCAGCCCGTCGCCGACCAGGCCGGCCTCACGCTCGCGCAGCTCGCGATCGCGTGGACCCTGCAGAACGAGAACGTCGCGTCGGCCATCGTCGGCGCCTCGCGTCCGCAGCAGGTCACGGACAACGTCAAGGCCGCCGGAGTCAAGCTCGACGCGGACGCCCTCGCGGCGATCGACGAGGCACTCGGCGACATCCCGGAACGGGACGCGTCCAAGAACGTGTCCCCGTCGTCGCGCCCCGCGTAGACGCGACCGACCGACGGACGGGAGGCCCGGTGTCAGCTGGCACCGGGCCTCCCGTCCGTCGTCCCCGCGCCGCTGACCACCGCAGCTGACGGATCGTCAAGATGAACGGCATGTGTCGTGTATCTGGCAGGGGCCTGGCAAAACACGTACCCCACCCAAACCACCCACCCAGGCCCCCCGAATCGGGGGCATGACCCGAACTGATACCCCCGTTCTGGTGTCACCCGACACCGGTGCGGAGCGGACCGTGCGCCCTGGCGCGGTCCCACGCCTGCTCGCCACCGCGAGGCAACTCGCGTCGTTCGGCACCATCGGTGCCGTCTGCTTCGTCATCGACCTGGGCGTCTACAACCTGCTCCGCGCCACCGTCATGTCGGACGGTCCCATCGCCGCGAAGATCGTGTCGGCCATCGTGTCGACCTCGGTCGCGTGGATCGGCAACCGCTTCATCACCTTCCGTGCCCAGCGCCAGACCGGCCGCCGCGAGACCGTCCGCGAGGGGTTGCTCTTCGCTGCCACGAACCTCGTCGGCCTCGGCATCGCCGCTGCCTGCCTGTTCGTCTCGCACTACGTCCTCGGCTTCACGTCCACCCTCGCCGACAACGTCGCCGGCAACGGCGTCGGCCTCGTCCTCGGTACCGCGTTCCGCTTCGCCGCGTACAAGGCCCTCGTCTTCCGGTCCACCGACACTCGTCCGAAGGGGTTCCCCGAATGACCATCCCAGCCGTGTTGCTGACGGCCGCAGGGCCGCTGCTCCAGCCCGACGAACGCCCTGGCACGACCGGGGACGTCCCGAACCGTGGGACCACGGACGTGCCGACGGGAGGCTCGGGGCAGCTCCCACAGGCCGCCTGGTCGCTGGGCGAGTGGCTCGGCTACTCGACCCTCATCGCCCTCTCCGTGCTGCTCACGATCATCGCGTTGACCACCCTCTGGTGGATGCTGCACGCCTGGCGGTCCCGGGACGCGCTCAAGTCCACCAGCTTCAGCCAGACCCCGCTCCCGGCGGCGCACCGGTTCACGCTCCTGGTGCCCGGTCGGCACGAGCAGGACGTGATGGGGCAGACACTCGACATGCTCGCGACCCAGGACCACCCCGACTTCGAGATCATCGCGATCGTCGGGGAGGACGACCCGGAGACCGACGCCGTCGTGCGTGCCGCGGCGGCTCGGCACCCCTCGCTGATCAAGGTCGTGGTGGACGACACCCTGCCGAAGAACAAGCCGAAGGCGATGAACCTGGCGCTCCAGCACGCGACGGGTGACATCGTCGGCGTGTTCGACGCCGAGGACGAGGTCTACCCGCGGCTGCTCTCCCTCGTCGACTCGCGGTTCCAGGAAACGGACGCCGACGTGGTGCAGGGCGGCGTCCAGCTGATGAACTTCAAGTCGAGCTGGTGGTCGCTCCGGAACGTCCTGGAGTACTACTTCTGGTTCCGCTCGCGCCTGCACTTCCACGCCGGGTCCAAGTTCATCCCGCTCGGGGGCAACACCGTCTTCGTGACGCGCTCCCGCCTGGAGTGGTCGAACGGCTGGGACGCGCACTGCCTCGCCGAGGACTGCGAACTCGGCGTGCGGCTCTCCGCCGACGGCGCGAAGGTCGTCGTCGCCTACAGTCCCGAGGCCGTCACCCGTGAGGAGACCCCGCCGACCTTCGCCTCGCTGCTCAAGCAGCGCACGCGGTGGAACCAGGGCTTCCTGCAGGTGCTGGGCAAGGGGGAGTGGAAGAAGCTGCCGTCCTTCCGGCAACGGTTCTTCGCCCGCTACATGCTCACCATGCCGTTCATCCAGGCGGCCACCGGACTGCTCATCCCGCTGAGCGTCCTGATGATCCTGTTCGTCAAGGTGCCGACGGCGATCGCCCTCGTGTCGTTCGTGCCGGTGGCACCGACGCTCATGCTGCTCGCCGTCGAGGTCGTCGGGCTGAACGAGTTCGGCCGCCTGTACGGCGAGAAGGTCCGGCTCCGCGACTACGTGCGGCTCGTGCTCGGCCTGGTGCCGTACCAGGTGTTCCTCGCCGCCGCGGCGGTCCGGGCAGTCGTCCGGCACGCCAAGGGACAGAACGGGTGGGAGAAGACCGAGCACACCGGTCAGCACCGCAACGGACAGGTCATCGGCTTCGCCTCGGACCTCGATGGGTCGGGCGCGGCGTCAACCTCGGTCACCGGATCGGGCGCGGCGTCGTCCGACCGTGCGTTCGCCGGCACCACCACGGGAGGCACCCGATGACCGCCAGCATCACCGACACCACGGGCATCCCGATCCGCGGTGCCGCCGCAGCACACCGCTCCGGCATCGGGGCGTGGTTCCGACGGCACGCAGCCAGCCTGACGTGGTTGCTGCCCGTCGTCGCGGTCACCGTGCTCGTCCAGGCCTGGAACATGTCGGGCACGCCGCAGCGCATCGACGACGAGGGGACCTACACCGCTCAGGCGTGGGCGATCACGAACCTCGGCGAGCTCACCCACTACACGTACTGGTACGACCACCCGCCGCTCGGATGGATCCAGATCGCCGGCTACACCGGGCTGACCGGGGCGTTCGCGCGGTACCCCTTCGCGGTGGAGGCCGGGCGCGAGGCCATGGTGTTCTTCTCCGCCGTCTCGAGCATCCTGCTGTTCGTGCTGGCCCGACGTCTCGGTGCCGGACGGATCACGGCGGCCGCGGCCGGACTCGTCTTCGCGCTGTCACCGCTCGCGCTGCAGTACCACCGCACCGTGTACATCGACAACGTCGCGACGCCCTGGCTGCTCGCTGCGTTCGTCCTCGTGCTGAGCCGTCGCCAGCAGCTCGCCGGGTTCGCCGGTGCCGCTGCCTGCCTCGGCATCGCCGTGCTGTCCAAGGAGACCTACCTGCTCGCGCTGCCGTTCCTCATCTGGATGGCCGTCCGTCGCGCCGACACGAGCACCCGCCGGTACACGCTCAGCGTCGCCGGGGCCGTGCTCGTGCTGATCGGCGGCGGGTACCTGCTGCTCGCCGCGGTGAAGGGCGAACTCGTGCCGGGCAACGGGCGAGTCAGCCTGTGGGAGGGCGTCACCTACCAGCTGGGGTCGCGGACCGCCTCCGGATCGGTGTTCGACGTGGGCAGCCTGGCGAACGAGGCCGCCGCGCAGTGGTGGGCACTCGACCCGGTGTTCATCGTGCTCGGCTCGGTCGCGGCCTTCGTCGGGCTCTTCCTGCGACGGGTCCGACCGATCGCCGCGATGCTCGTGTTCCTGCTCGCGGTGATGTTCCGGCCGAACGGGTACCTGCCGGTGCCCTACGTCATCATGCTCATCCCGTTCGCAGCGCTCCTCGTCGCGTACACCGTGGAGCGTGCCGTCCTGACGATCGCCGGTCGGGTCCACACCCGGGGCTGGTTCGGCCCGAGGGCCCGGCGCGGCCTCGGCATCACCTGGGCCGTCGTCACGACTGCGGCGCTCGTCGTCGCGGTGCCGCTCTGGGGGACGCAGCTGCGCGGGTTCCTGCTCGGCAACCTCGACCTGCCCATGCAGCAGGCCGAGCAGTGGGTGGGCGACAACGTGCCGAAGTCCTCGCGCCTGCTGGTCGACGACGCCATGTGGGTCGACCTCGTGGACGACGGCTTCGCCCGGAACAACGTCGTCTGGTACTACAAGCTCGACACCGACGGAGCGGTGGAACGGCAGTCACCGAACGGCTGGAAGGACTCGGACTACGTCATCACGACGGACTCCATGCGCACCGGCGGCAACTCGTCCACCGACGTGCGGCAGGCGATCGAGAACTCCACGGCCGTCGCGACCTTCGGTACCGGTGACCAGCAGGTCGAGGTCCGCCGGATCCACGCCGAGGGAGCCAGTGCCGCCGAGACCGCGATCACCCGGGCCACCGACGTCCGGAAGACCCTGGGGACCGAGCTCGCCTCGAACCCGTCCCTGCGTGCGGACGACGGCACGAAGTCGCAGTTCCGCGCCGGACAGGTCGACTCGCGGGCGATGATCGCGCTCGGACAGGTGCTCGCCGACCAGGACGTGCGGGTCGACCGGTTCACCCCGCGCACCGGGGAGACCGGCCAGCCGTTCCGGACCGTCGTCCTGCACACGAGCGACGACGCCTCGGCTGCCCGGGTCCTTCGGACCTTCGACGCCATGTCCGAGGCCTTCCGGCCGGACTCGGTCGAGCGCGAGGGAGCACGGCTCACGGTGACGTACGCCCCGGCCGACCCGACGACGACCGCGACGAGCGCCTCGTGACCCGCGATCGCTCGGCCGGGCCGACCGATCGGGCGTCGGCCGAGCTGACGTCCCGCGAGCGGGCGAACCGCGAGCGGGCGGAATGCCCGGAGGCCTCCGGCGCGGACCCCGGTATTCCGCCCGCTCGCCGGATCGGCCGCGATGACCCTCACCGCGAACGCGTCGGGGCGGAACGCCCGTTGGACGAGCGGGCGAAATGCCCGGGCGGCTCCGGCGCTGACCCCGGTATTCCGCCCGCTCGCGCGGCGGCCGCCGCGCGCCCGGGGCGCGCACGGTCCGCACGAACCGTACGAACCGCACGAACCGCACGGCCTGCACGAACGGCACGAGCCGCACGAACCGCACGGCCTACACGAACCGCACGGCCTGCACGAGCCGCACGGCCCGCACCTCGACACGACGACCGCACGCCAACCGCACCTCGACCCGAAGGAGCACCATCATGACCGCACACACCACGAACCGCCGCCGCACCGTCGTCGTCGGAGCGCTCACCGCCACACTCGTCGCCGCGACCGTCGGGCTCGCCGCCCCGCAGTCCGCCTCCGCCGCGACGGCCGACCAGGGCTGGCTCCGCGTCGGACACCTGTCGCCGGACACGAAGGGCGTCGACGTCGAACTGTCCAGCCTCGCCGGGGGCAAGACCGTCTTCGAGCTCGACGACGTCACGTACGGCCAGGTCAGCCCCTACGAGAAGCTGCCGGTCGGCACCTACGTCCTGTCGATGCGCGCCGCCGACGCCCCGGACTCCACGCCTGTCATCTCCACCGACGTCACCGTGCAGGAGGGCGACGCGAGCACCGTCGTCGCCTACGGCAAGAACGACGGGCTGAAGACGACCGCGTTCACCGACGACCTGCAGCAGCCCGGCGACGGCAAGGCGAAGCTCCGGCTCGTGCAGGCCGCCACCACCGCGAAGCGGGTCGACGTGCAGACCTCCGAGGGGACCCCGATCGCCGAGGACGCCACCTTCGGCACCGCCACGAAGTACGCCACGGTCGACGCCGGCAAGTGGTCGCTCGACGTCTCCGGCAGCGGTCAGCAGGGCACCGCCAAGGTGGACCTCGCCGGCAACACCGTCTCGACCCTGTTCGTCCTCGACGACAGCGAGGGCAACCTGACGGTCGTGCCCGTGACGGACGCTGCGGCGACCGCCGCCACCCCGTCCGGCGGTGTGCAGACCGGCGGTGGCGGCGCAGCCGCCGACCGGCCGGTGACCGAGGCGGTCCACGCGGCCGTCGCGATGCTCCGCTCGCTGTTCCGCTGACGCCCCGGACTGGAGGCACGGATCACGTGCGCCGCACGGCCCACGTGATCCGCGCCTCCCCGTCGACCCCCACCACCATCCCCGGAGAGGCAGGCCAGCATGACCCGCAGGACCTGGATACCGGTCGCCGCCGCGGCGGCGGTCATCGTCGCCGTCGTGGTCGCGATCGTCGCCGTCCGCCCCTGGTCGTCGAGCACCACGACCGCCGACCTTGGCACGGCGACCCCGACCTCGACCACCGCGCCCGACGCGACGCGCTCGCCGCAGCAGCTGCGGTCCGCGTTCCTGGACCGCTACGTCGAGGGCGGTCGCGTCGTCCGCACTGACCAGGGCGGTGACACCGTCAGCGAGGGGCAGGCGTACGGCTTGCTCATCGCCTACGCGAACGACGACCGTGCGCGCTTCGACGCGATCTGGGAGTGGACGGAAGCGCACCTGCTCACCGACGACGACCTGCTGGCGTGGCGGTGGACGTCCGATCAGGGCGTCGCCGACGAGCAGTCCGCGAGCGACGCCGACCTCGACGCAGCCCGGGCCCTGGTGCTCGCGGGGAAGGCCTGGGACGACGACCGGTACACCGCCGCGGGCAAGCGCATCGCGGCGGCGATCCTCCAGCACGAGACTGCCCGGACCGACCTCGGCACGATCCTGCTGCCCGGACCGTGGGCGGATCAGGAGCCCTACCGGTACAACGCCTCGTACGCCTCGCCCGCGGCCTTCTCGGTGCTGGCGGACGCCACCGGGGACGACCGCTGGAACGCGCTGACCCGGGGTTCGCGCGCTGTGACCGCGGCCGTACTGGACGCCTCCGACCTGCCCAGTGACTGGTCCCAGGTGCACGCCGACGGATCGGTGGACCCGATGCCGGCCGTCGGTGGCGACGGGCGCGTGCTCTACGGGTACGACGCGATGCGGACGCCGCTCCGGTACGCCGAGGCGTGTTCGGCGCCGGACCGGGAGCTCGCGGCGGCACTCGCGCCCACACTCGGACGGACGACCCAACTCGCCTCGCAGCTCGACCTCGGTGGCACCCCGGTGACGCGGGACACGAACGCGCTGGCCTACACCGCGCGGGCCGCGGCCGAGCAGGCTGCCGGTTCCTCCGGTGCGGCTGCCGCCGACCTCGAGCGGGCCGACCGGACGGCGGCGACCACGCCGACGTACTACGGGGACGCCTGGCTGGCCATCGGCTCGACCATGCTGACCTCCGACGTGCTCGGGGGTTGTGCCGGCGACGTGGGAGGCGGCTCGTGAGCGGCCGTCGGAGCGCCGGGCGCGTCTCGGCCGTCCGGCGCCGAGGCGTGGTGATCGGTGCCGTGGTCGCCGCAGTCGTGGTGGTCGGGGGTGTGGCCGGGGTGGCGGTCGCGTCGACCGTCGGCGGTGGTGCGTCGTCGGCGCCGTCGCAGTCCTCGTCGTCTCCGTCGCAGTCGTCGTCGTCTTCGTCTCGTTCTTCTTCGTCGTCCTCGGGTACGGGCATCGAGGGGTTCCAGGACCCGGCTGCACCGCAGGCCCGCTCGACGGCCACCCCGGTCAGCGTGTCGATCCCCGCCATCGGGGTGCGGTCCTCACTCGAGGACCTGCACCGCGGCGCGGCCGGGGAACTCGACCCGCCCGTCGACTGGGACAGCGCGGGCTGGTTCAGCGACGGGATCGTCCCCGGCGAGGTCGGCCCCGCCGTCATCGCCGGTCACGTCGACAGTCCCACGAGCGCCGCGGTGTTCTTCCGGCTCGACGAACTGGTCGCCGGCGACGAGGTCCACGTCCGGATGTCCGACGGCAGCACCCGCACCTTCACCGTCGACCGTTCCGAGCGCGCCGCCAAGTCGGCGTTCCCGACGAGCGACGTCTACGGCCCCACCCCCACCCCGCAACTCCGACTCATCACCTGCGACGGCACGTTCGACACCGCCACCGGGCACTACACGGACAATCTGATCGTGTTCGCAGACCTGTCGTCGGATTGACCCAACTAGCCCGCGATACATTCGATGTGGAGCACGAGGAGCACCATGAGCGAGACCCTGGTCATCATCCCGACCTACGACGAAGCCGAGAACGTCCGGCCGATCGTCGAGCGCACGTTGGCCGCGACCGACGACTCCGTGCACGTGCTCGTCGTCGACGACAACTCGCCCGACGGCACCGGCGACATCGCGGACGCCATCGCCCGCGAGACCGACCGGGTGCACGTCATGCACCGCACCGTCAAGGACGGCCTGGGCGGCGCGTACCTGTCCGGCTTCGCGTGGGGCCTGGAACACGGCTACGCCAAGCTCGTCGAGATGGACGCCGACGGCTCCCACCACCCCGAGTACCTGCCCTGGATGCTCGAGCTCGCCGACTCGAACGACCTGGTGCTGGGCTCCCGGTGGATCAAGGGCGGCAAGGTCGAGAACTGGCCCTGGTACCGGCTCCTGCTCTCCCGCGGCGGCAACCTGTACACGCGTCTCGCCCTGGGCATCGCCGTGCGCGACGCGACCGGTGGGTTCCGGGTGTTCACCTCGCGGGCGTTCGAGCGGATCGACCTCGCCGGCGTCGCGTCGAAGGGGTACTGCTTCCAGGTGGACCTGTGCTGGCGTGCCCTCGAGGCGGGCTTGCGGGTCGTGGAGACGCCGATCACGTTCACCGAGCGGGAGTTCGGCGTCTCGAAGATGAGCGGCAACATCGTGCGCGAGAGCCTGGCACTCGTGACGAAGTGGGGCATCGACCGCCGGATCCGCGAGACCCGCTCCCTGGTCAAGGACCACCGCAAGCTGCCGTCCGTGCGGAAGAACGCGCACGCGGTCGCCGACCACGCGGGCTGAGGCCGAAGACACGCGAACGCCTGCACACACGAACGGCGACGGACCCGGGGGTTCGTCGCCGTTCGTGTGTGCAGCCTGCGGCTCGCTCGCGCAGCCCGCGGTCGGCTAGCGGAGCACGACCACGCCGCGGCCACGGAAGCGGACGACGCCGGCATCGACCTCGATCGCGCCGAAGCCGTAGAGCTCCTCGCCCACGGCGTCGGGCACCGGGACCTCGGCTGCGTCGTCGGCGAGGTTCACCACGACGTGCACCGGTGCCACGTCGGGGCCGAGCAGCCCGCGCGTGAGCACGAGCCAGCGGCGGTCCTCGTCGAAGCGGACGGCGTTCGCCTCGTAGCGGTGGTCGACGAACGCCTGGTCCGTGCGCCGCAGGGCGATGAGTACCCGGTAGGCACGCAGGATCGCCGCACCGCGTTCCGAGCTGACGTCGGCCCAGTCGAGCTTGGAGTTGGTGAACGTCGTCGGGTCCTGCGGGTCCGGCACCGCTGACTCGTCCCACCCGTGCTCGGCGAACTCGGCGATGCGCCCCTCGGCGGTGGCCTTGCCGAGCTCGGGCTCCGGGTGCGAGGTGAAGAACTGCCACGGCGTCGAGGCTGCGAACTCCTCGCCCATGAACAGCATCGGCGTGAACGGCCCGAGCAACGTCAGGGCCGCGGCGATCACGAGCCCCTCGTCGTCGAGCGTCGCCGCGAGCCGGTCGCCGGCCGCGCGGTTGCCGATCTGGTCGTGGTTCTGGTTCGCGACGACCAGGGCCGTCGCGGGGGAGGTCCCGCGGTCGATCGGCCGGCCGTGACGCTTGCCGCGGAACGACGACCACGTGCCGTCGTGGAAGAAACCGTCCTCGAGCACCTTCGCCAGCGCCGACAGCGGGGCGAAGTCGGCGTAGTAGCCGTTCGTCTCGCCGGTGAGCGCCACGTGCACGGCGTGGTGGAAGTCGTCCGACCACTGCCCGGTGAGGCCGTACCCGGCGGCCTCGCGCGGCCGGAACATCACCGGGTCGTTGAGGTCGGACTCCGCGATCAGCGACAACGGACGACCGATGAACGACGAGTAGGCGTCGGTCTCGTCGGCCATCGACGCCAGCACGTGCGGGCGGGTGGTGTCGCGGATCGCGTGCACGGCGTCGAGCCGGAGCCCGTCGACGTGGTGGTCGCGGAACCACATGCGGACGTTGTCGAGCACGTACCGACGGACCTCGGGGTGTTCGACGTTCACCGAGTCACCCCAGGTGTTGCCGAGCCCGGCCAGCAGGTACGGGCCGTACAGCGGCAGGTAGTTGCCGCTCGGTCCGAGGTGGTTGTAGACGACGTCCTGGATGACGCCGAGCCCCAGCGCGTGCGCCGTGTCGACGAACCGGTCGTAGGCGTCCGGGCCGCCGTACGGGGCGTGCACGGAGAACCAGCCGACGCCGTCGTAGCCCCAGTTCCACTCGCCGTTCACGGCGTTGACGGGGAGCAGCTCGACGAACTCGACCCCGAGCTCGACCAGGTGGTCCAGCTTCTGGGCGGCGGCGTCGAGCGTGCCCTCGGGCGTGTAGGTGCCGATGTGCATCTCGTAGATCACGGCGCCGCGGGCCGGACGTCCGGTCCACGACTCGTCGGTCCACGCGAACCGTGCGGGGTCGACGACCTCGGACGGGCCGTGCACGCCCTCGGGCTGGTACCGGCTGCGCGGGTCCGGTCGGATCGCGTCGTCGTCGCCGACGCGGAACCCGTACCGGGCGCCGACGACCGGCATCACGGCGTCGGTGGACCACCAGTCGTCGTCGCCCTTGGTGAGCGGGTACTCGACGTCGTCGACGACGAGCCGGACCCGGTCCGGCTCGGGCGCCCAGACGGCGTAACGGTCGGGTGCGGTCATGCGTGACCCTCCAGGATGTCGATCTCGGCCTGCGCGTCGGTCTCGGTGGCGTCCGTCGTGCGGTCGGCGGCGGGCCGGGAGGCGCCGCTCGCGTCGGACACGGCGGTCACCGCGTCGGCGTGGCCGGCTGCACCGACCGCGTCGGCGGGCACGAGCAGCGCGACCGGGTAGGTGGTGAGCAGGTCGGCCAGCGCGATCCCGCGGTCGGCGGGGACGTGTCGGCCGGTGAGCAGGTCGATGCGCTCGACGGGGACGGCGTGCACCAGTGTGTCGCCCCAGCCGCCGACCCGGTCGAGGCCGATCGGCAGCCGCGTCGCGATCGTCACGGCACCGCCGCGGTCGAACGCGATGACGTGGTCGGCCGCGCTGCCGGTGGCCTCGAGCTCCAGGTACCGGGTGAACAGCTCCGGGTGGTCCCGACGGATGCGCAGTGCGCGGGTCGTGACCAGGAGCTTCGCGGCGCCGTCGATGCCGATGGCCGGCAGGTCCTCGGGCCCGTCGTCGTCCGGGCCGTCGAGCTCGGCGAGCACGTGACGCCGCTCGGCATAGTCGACCGGACGACGGTTGTCGGGGTCGACGAGCGAGCGGTCCCAGAACTCGGTGCCCTGGTAGACGTCGGGGACGCCCGGTGCGGTGAGCTGGACGAGCTTCTGGGCGAGACCGTTCGACCACCCGGCGGCGTCGATCTGCTCGTCGAGGGCGTCGAGCACGGCGACCACGTCCGGGTTGTCGAACGCGGCGTCGACGATCGCGTGCATCTGCTGCTCGAACGCCTCGTCGGGCTCGGTCCAGGTGGTGCTGTCACCGGCTTCGCGGGATGCCTTCTCGGCGTACGCGTGCAGACGCTCACGGCTGGCGGGCCGGGCACCGACGATCGCCTGCCAGAGCAGGTCGGCGAACACGCGGTCCTGCAACGGCACGAGCGACTGCAGACGCTCGAGCGTGGCGGCCCACTCGTCGCCGAGCTCGGCCAGCACGGCGATGCGGGCGCGGGTGTCCTCGCTGCGCTTCGTGTCGTGCGTGGTGAGCGTCGTCATGGTGTGCGGCCAGCTGCCGAGCCGTTCGCGCTGTGCCTGGTGGAAGTCCGCCACCGAGACCGCGAAGACGCTCGGGTCGCCGCCGACCTCGCTCAGGGACGACAGGCGCGAGGTGCGGTAGAACGCCGTGTCCTCGACGCCCTTCGCCATCACCATGCCGCTGGTCTGCTGCAGTCGGACCGCCGCCGCGTTCGTCGGGTCGACGAGTGCCGGTGCGATCCGGTCGATGACGTCGTCGAGGTCCGGTCGGGCCTCGGCGGCACGCTCGAGCGCGGTGATGAGGTGGTGGGCGCCCTCGGGCAGGTACGTGCGGTACACGTCGAACGAGGCCACGATCTCGGCGACCGCGTCGACGATTCGCTCGTGCGTGATCGTCTCCGTCACGGCGCTCGGCGCGAGCAGGCGTGCGAGCCGCTCGACCTCACTGCCGAGGATGCCGTCCGCGATGCCCCGTCGGGTGTCGTGCGTGAGCTGCTGCCAGTCGGCCGGCTCGGCGCCCGATGCCGCGGTCAACGCCTGCTCGCCCGCGGGGTCGACGAACACGCGGTCGAGCACCCCGAGGGCGTCGTACCCGGTGGTGCCGTCGACCGGCCACGAGCTCGGCAGCTGCTCGCCGGGCTCGAGGATCTTCTCGACGAGGGTGTAGGCCCCGCCGGTCAGCTCCGCCAGGTCCTGCAGGTAGCCCGCCGGGTCGTACAGCCCGTCCGGGTGGTCGATGCGCAGGCCGTCGACGAGGCCGTCGCGGAACCAGCCGCCGATGACCCCGTGCGAGGCCGCGAACACCTCGGGCTCCTCGACCCGGATCGCCGCGAGGGTGTTCACCGCGAAGAACCGGCGGTAGTTCAGGTCGTGGTCGGCACGCTTCCAGTGCACGAACGCGTAGTGCTGGCGCTCGTGGACGGTCTCGACGGTGTCGCCGTCGTGCACCGTCCCGGGTGCGGTGGGGTAGGCGGTCTCGCCGACGCGGAGCACCGGACGCTCGGCGTCGGACGTGTCGAGCGTGACCGCGTCGAGCAGCCGGTCGTCGAGCACGGGGACGCGGAGCTTGCCGTCGCCGGCTTCCCAGTCCACGTCGAAGGCCCACGCCACGGGGGAGCCCTGCCCGAGTTCGAGCAGGGACCACCACCACGGGTTCGACTCGGGGGTCGCGACGCCGACGTGGTTCGGCACCACGTCGACGATGACCCCGAGGCCGACGGCGTGCGCGGCCTCGGCCACCGCCCGCATCGCCTGGTCACCGCCACGGTCGGTGTCGACCCGCGTGTGGTCGACCACGTCGTAGCCGTGGTTCGACCCGGACTCGGCCTGCAGCACCGGCGACAGGTACAGCCAGTCGGCCCCGAGGTCGTGCACGTAGTCGACCAGGTCGCGGGCGGCGTCGAGGTCGAAGTCGGCCGAGACCTGCAGCCGGTACGTCGACGAGGGGACGCGGTTCGCTGCGCCGGGCGTTCCGGCGGTCATCGGGCGGCTCCGCTCGGTGCGGTGGAACCGGCCGGGTTGGCCGGGGTGACGGCGTCCTGCGGGGCGACCGGTTCGGGGGCGCCGTCCTGCTCGGCGTCGACCGGGGTGCTCGTGACCTCGTGGTCGGGCTCGGCACGCAGGACGATCATCGACCGCGCGGGGACGTCGAGCGGGGTCCCCGCATCGAGCACCTCGTCGCGTGCGCCGGGGTCGGCGGTGTCGATCCGGACGGTCCAGCCGGGGGAGTACTCCTCTGGTGGGAGCGTGAAGGTCACGACGTCGTCGTGGGCGTTGAAGTACGTGATGAAACCGACGTCGGTGACGCGCTCACCACGGGCGTCGCGCCCGCGGATGCCCTCGCCGTTCAGGTACATGCCGACACTCTTGCCGAAGCCGGAGTCCCAGTCCTCGGGGTCCATCGCGTCGCCCGAGGGGGTCAGCCACACCACGTCGGGCAGCGGCTCGCCCTCGCCACGACGGACCGGACGGCCGTTGAAGTACCTGGTCCGGCGGAACGTGGGGTGGTCGTGCCGGAGCTTCACCACGTCGGCGGTGAACTGGATGAGGTCCTCGTCCGCACTGTCCCAGTCGATCCAGCTGAGCTCGGAGTCCTGCGCGTAGACGTTGTTGTTGCCGGACTGCGACCGGCCGAGCTCGTCGCCGTGCGCGATCATCGGCACGCCCTGGCTCAGGAGCAGGGTGGCCAGGAAGTTCCGGCGACGCTGCAGCCGCAGGGCGTTCACGGCCTCGTCGTCGGTCGGGCCCTCGGCGCCGGAGTTCCACGACCGGTTGTGGCTCTCACCGTCGTTGTTGTCCTCGCCGTTGGCCTCGTTGTGCTTCTCGTTGTAGGCCACCAGGTCGTACAGCGTGAAGCCGTCGTGCGCGGTGATGAAGTTGATGCTCGCCTTGGGCGTGCGGCCGTCGTGCTCGTACAGGTCCGCCGAGCCGGAGATCCGCGAGGCGAACTCGCCGAGCGTCGACGACTCACCGCGCCAGAAGTCGCGGACGGTGTCGCGGTACTTGCCGTTCCACTCGGACCACTGGGGCGGGAAGTTGCCGACCTGGTACCCACCGGGGCCGACGTCCCACGGCTCGGCGATCAGCTTGACCTGCGACACGATCGGGTCCTGCTGCACCAGTTCGAAGAAGGCCGACAGCCGGTCGACTTCGTAGAACTCGCGGGCCAGTGCCGACGCGAGGTCGAAGCGGAACCCGTCGACGTGCATCTCCGTCACCCAGTAGCGGAGCGAGTCGAGGATGAGCTGCAGCGAGTGCGGGTGCCCGACGTTGAGCGAGTTCCCCGTGCCCGTGTAGTCCATGTAGAACTTCTTGTCGTCGTCGACCAGGCGGTAGTAGGCCGCGTTGTCGATGCCGCGGAACGACAGCGTCGGGCCGAGGTGGTTGCCCTCGGCGGTGTGGTTGTAGACGACGTCGAGGACGACCTCGATGCCGGCGCGGTGCAGCTCGCGCACCATCGTCTTGAACTCCTGGACCTGCTGGCCCTGGTCGCCCGACGACGAGTACGCCGAGTGCGGCGCGAAGAAGCCGATGGTGTTGTAGCCCCAGTAGTTCGACAGCCCCTTGTCCTGCAGGGTCGAGTCGTTCACGAACTGGTGCACCGGCATGAGCTCGAGCGTGGTGACGCCGAGACGCTGCAGGTGCTCGATGACCGCCGGGTGGGAGACGCCGGCGTACGTTCCGCGCTGCTCTTCCGGCACGTCGGGGTGGGTCTCGGTGAGTCCCTTGACGTGCGCTTCGTAGATGACGGTCTCGCCGTACGGCGTGCGCGGCGGGCGATCCCCCTGCCAGTCGAAGAAGGGGTTGATCACGACGCCCTTCATCATGTGCGACGCGGAGTCCTCGTCGTTGGTCGAGTCCGGGTCGCCGAACGTGTACGAGAAGAGCGACTGGTCCCAGTCGATCTCGCCGCTCGTCGCCTTGGCGTACGGGTCGAGCAGGAGCTTCGACGGGTTGCAGCGTGCGCCGGAGTCCGGGTCGTACGGGCCGTGCACGCGGAAGCCGTACTCCTGCCCGGGGCCGATGTTGGGGAGGTACGCGTGCCAGACGTAGGCGTCCACCTCGAGCAGGCGGACGCATTCTTCGTTGCCGTCGGAATCGAACAGACAGAGTTCGACGCGCTCGGCGACCTCGGAGAACAGCGCGAAGTTCGTGCCGCTCCCGTCGTAGGTCGCCCCGAGCGGGTACGGGTTTCCGGGCCAGGTGTGCAAACGGTCCTCCAGGTGTGGGTCCGGCCAACATATCGGCGGCGCTCGTCCGCGTCCGCAGACAAGCCCCAGCTGTGGATGCCAGCTGTGCCCCGCGGCCTGTGGAGGAACGGACGAGTAGCGTCGCGCGCATGGCCAACATCGTCTCGAAGATCGCAGACCAGGTCCGCCCGCTCGGGGTCTCCACGAACTACGGAGAACCCGTCGAGGTCGGCGACCAGACCCTGATCCCCGTGTCCGTCAGCTGGTTCGGCTTCGGCGGCGGCGGGGGCGACGACGAGAACGGCGGTGGTGGTGGTGGCGGTGCGTCGGCCCCGGTCGGCGCCTACGTCCGTCGCCCGGGCAAGGACCTGGTGTTCGAACCGAACCCGATCTCGCTGATCGTCGTGGCCATCCCCTTCGTGTGGGTGGCCGGGCGTGTCCTCCGCAAACTGGTGCGCGCGCTCAAGAAGTGACCCCCTGACGCAACGGGAGGCCCGTGGCGACGCCGCCACGGGCCTCCCGTCCGTCACGCGGTCGCGACCGCGTCTAGACTGCTGGCACACACACGGGAGTCCGGGACCGCCGGGCTGAGAGGGAGCGATCGGCGCTCCGACCGTCGAACCTGATCCGGATCATGCCGGCGCAGGGAGGAGTCAGCAGCATGCCTTCAGGCACGTCCACAACCGTCACCACCGCTCCGCGGCGATCGCTGCGTTGGCGGGTCGTCGACATCGTCGTCGCGAGTGTCCTCGCGGTGGCCCTCGGGGTCGTCTTCCGGCTCTGGGAGTTCGGCTACGAACCCATCAGCGCCGTCATGGACCTCGTGCTC
This sequence comes from Curtobacterium poinsettiae, assembly GCF_025677645.1. Taxonomy (NCBI): domain Bacteria; kingdom Bacillati; phylum Actinomycetota; class Actinomycetes; order Micrococcales; family Microbacteriaceae; genus Curtobacterium; species Curtobacterium flaccumfaciens. The sequence continues at coordinate 1,580,408 of NZ_CP106879.1, forward strand.
CCCGGCACGAAGGCCCTGTTCGGCGGGGTCTGGCTGCTCGCCGGCCCGATCGTCGCGATCGTCGTCCGCAAGCCCGGCGCCGCGCTCTACGGCGAGATGGTCGCCGCCTCGGTCGAGGCGTTGTTCGGCACCCAGTGGGGATGGCTCACGCTCGAGGCCGGGCTCGTCCAGGGCCTCGGCGCGGAGATCGTCCTCGCGTTGTTCCTGTACCGCGTCTACCGCCTGCCGGTCGTCGTGCTCGCCGGTGCCGCGGCCGGACTCGCGCTCGGCATCAACGACACCGTCCTCTGGTACCCGGGGCTCGACGTCGCCTTCAAGGTCGTCTACGTCGTCTGCGCGATCATCTCCGGCGCCGTGATCGCGGGGGCGGGTTCGTGGCTCATCGTCCGGGCACTCGCCCGCACCGGGGTGCTGTCGTCCTTTGCGGCCGGCCGCGAGCACAGCCGTCGCGAACCCCGCGCCCTGGTGTGACCGTGCCCGCTCCGTCGGCGACGTCCCCTTCCACCGGCGGCGACGCCGGCGCAGGTGCCGGCGTCCGCGGGGCACGCATCGTGTTCCGTGGCTGGGGCTGGCGGTACCCGGAGCGGGACGCCTGGGCCGTCCGCGACGTCGACCTGACCGTCGAGCCGGGGGAGCGGGTCGCCGTCGTCGGCCCGTCCGGGGCAGGCAAGTCGACGCTCCTGCGAGCGGTCGCGGGCGTGCTGCCCGACGAGCCCGATGCCACCGACGACACCGCTGCTTCGGTGCAGGGAGCACTCCTGGTCGACGAGGCCGACCCCCGCGCGGTCCGCGGGCGAGTCGGTCTCGTCATGCAGGACCCCGAGGCGCACACCGTGATGTCCCGCGTCGGCGACGACGTGGCCTTCGGCTGCGAGAACGCCGGCGTCTCCCGCGACGAGACCTGGGCCCGGGTGCGGACGGCGCTCGACGTCGTCGGCCTCGACCTGCCGCTCGACCGCTCCACCGCGCAGCTGTCCGGCGGGCAGCGGCAGCGGTTGGCGCTCGCGGGCGTGCTCGCGATGCGGCCGGGTGCGCTCGTGCTTGACGAACCCTGCGCGAACCTCGACCCGGACGGCGTGGCGCAGGTGCACGACGCCGTCCGGGCACTGCTCGACGAGACCGGGGCGACGCTGCTCGTGGTGGAGCACCGGATCGGCACCTGGCTGGACCTGGTCGATCGGCTCGTGCTGCTCGAACCGGGCGGCGGCGTGGTCGCGGACGGTCCGCCGGCCCGGGTGCTGGTGGACCACGGCGAGGCGCTCACGGCGGCCGGGGTCTGGGTGCCGGGCGCCGAGCCGGCGCGCGGTTCGGCGCGGGGGCGGCGGCGTGCGAGCGGGCGAGCGGGCGAAGTACCCGGGGCGTCCGGTGGGGCGACCGCGGCATTCCGCCCGCTCGGCGAGGGGGTGCTCGGCGAGGGGGTGCTCGACGAGGGGACGGCGGTACTGCTCGAAGCCCGGGGGCTCGGCACGGCACGGGGGAAGCGAGCGGTGGGGAACGGCATCGACCTCGGGCTCCGGGCCGGGCAGGTCCTCGCCGTCACCGGACCGAACGGCGTCGGCAAGTCGACGCTCGGGCTGACCCTCGCGGGCTTGCTCCCACCGGCAGCCGGTCAGCTCCGCGCCACGGACACCCTCGCCGACGGCATCGGCGCCGCACCGCACGCCTGGACGAGCCGCGAACTCGCCGCCCGGATCGGCACGGTGTTCCAGGACCCGGAGCACCAGTTCGTCGCCCGCTCCGTCCGCGAGGAGGTCGAGGCAGGCCCCCGCGCCCTCGGAGCCGCGGACGCCGCCGAACGAGCCATCCTTCTGCTCGACGAGTTCGGGCTCGCACGCCTGGCCGACGCCAACCCCTTCACCCTGTCCGGGGGCGAACAACGACGACTCGCGATCGCCGCGGTCATCGCGGCCCGGCCGCCGGTCGTCGTGCTCGACGAACCGACCTCCGGGCAGGATCGTGCCACGTGGCAGGCCGTCGTCGGTCGGCTCGGGGCCCTGGCCGACGCCGGCACCGCGGTGGTGGCGGTCACCCACGACCGCGATCTCGTCCGGGCACTCGATGCCGACGAGGTCGTGCTCGGGCCGGACGGTGTCCGGACCGTCGGGCGCGACCAGGGGCCGTCGGTCGCGACCATCCCGGAGACGGGGCCGACGGTCGGGATCCGCCCCGGGCCTCCAGACCGGACCGACACGGCCGCCCGGACCGCCGGGACCGCCGAGACCGCCCGGACCGCCGGGACCGCCGGGACTGACGCGACCGCCGGGACGAACGCGACCCACCGGACGAACCCCGTGCGACGACCGCTGCCGGTCCGCGCGCCCGGCATCCCCGGCGTCCAGCCGGTCGCGTCGCTGATCGGTGTGCTCGCCCTCGGCGTCTGCCTGGTGCTCAGCCTCGACGTCGTCTCCGCCGCCGTCGCCCTGGCGCTCGAACTCGCGCTCCTGCCGCTCCTGCGCCTGCCGGTCCGGACCCTGCTGCTCCGACTCGCACCGGTGCTCGTCGCGGTGCCGCTGACGGCGGTGAGCATCGCGCTGTACGGCAGGCCCTCCGGGCGGGAGTGGTTCGACCTCGGGTTCGCGCACGTCACCGACGGTTCGTTGACGCTCGCGTCGGCGACCGCGCTCCGGGTCCTCGCGGTGGGGGTGCCGGCCATCGCGCTCTTCGTGCGGATCGACCCGACCGACCTGGCCGACGGGCTCGCGCAGGTCCTCCGGCTGCCCGCGCGCTTCGTGCTCGGGGCGCTCGCGGCCGTCCGGATGATGACGCTGCTCGTCGACGACTGGCGACAGCTCGCGATGGCGCGGCGCGCCCGAGGACTGGCCGACTCCGGGCGGCTGCGACGCGGGGCGACCATGGCGTTCGCGCTGCTCGTGCTCGCGTTGCGTCGGGCGACGACGTTGGCGGTGGCGATGGAGTCACGGGGGTTCGGTGCTCCCGGGCGGCGCACCTGGGCGCGGGTCGCACGGTTCGCCGGGCCGGAGTGGGCGATGGTGGCGGCGCTGGTCGGCATCGGCGTGGTGTCGATCACGGTCGCGGTGAGCGTGGGGACGTGGCGTGCCTGACACGGAAAGCGCGGACGGGACGACGGCCGGCGGGCGCGCGACGGGCGGCGAACACGCGACAAGCGGCGGGCGCGCAACGGGCGCGACCGCCGCTGACCTCGCCCCCGGCCTGGCCGCTGCTGCTGCCGGTGTCGCCACTGCCACGGGTCGGCGTGCCGTCGTGCTCGTCGACGGCCGGTCCGGCACGGGCAAGACCACCCTCGGAGCACAGGTCGCGGAGTTGCTCGGCGCGCAGCTCGTGCACCTGGACGACCTGTACCCGGGGTGGGACGGCCTGCGTGCGGCTGCCGATGCCGTGGTGACCGACGTCCTCGGAACGCCGAGTGGGTACCGACGCTGGGACTGGGCGGCCGATGCACCCGCGGACCGGGCGTCGGTGGACCCCGACCTGCCGATCGTGGTCGAGGGGTGCGGGGCGTTGTCCCGGGCGTCGGCACCGCTGGCGTCCCTGCGGGTGTGGCTCGAGGCCGATGACGCCGTGCGGTGGGACCGGGCGATCGGCCGCGACGGTGCGGTCTTCGCGCGCGAGTGGGACCGCTGGGCCGCGCAGGAGCAGGCCTTCATCGCCGCCGAGGACCCGGCCGCCCTCGCCGACGTGGTCCTGCGGACGTAGGGCGCCGCAGCACCGCGGCCGGCGGCGAGCATCGAGGTTTCGCGCTCGGCGACACCTCACGGGCTCCGGACGGCGAGAGCTGTCGCTCAGCGCGGAACGTCAGCCCGCCGCGCCCGCGCCTGTGCCCGCCCGCGCCCCCGCGCTCGTGCCCGTGCTCGCCTCCCGCCGCGCCACTGCCCGCGGATCCACCGCGAACACCGCCGCCACGATCGTCAGCACGGCGTACACCCCGAGGTACCCGCACAGGATCCACGGCGAGCCACCCCCGAGCTGCACGAACACCGCGGCCAGCAGCGGCGTCAGCCCCACCGAGAAGATCGACCCGATCTGGTACCCGAGCGACATCCCCGAGTACCGCCGCCCGGTCGGGAACTGCTCCGCGAACCACGCCGCCTGCGGCCCGTAGATGCTGTCGTGGAAGACGCACATCCCGATCAGCGCCACGAGCGGCAGCAGCACGAGCGGACCGGCGTCGAGGAACGCGAAGAACGGCCAGATGAGCACCGCGATGCCCGCCGCCGACCAGATCGTGAGCACCCGCCGCCCGACCCGGTCGGACAGCCACCCCCAGAACGGCGTCGACACGAGCGACACCGCCGAGATCACGAGCACGGCCTGCAGCCCCGCGTCCGAGCCCGCCGGCCCGCGCACGTTGCCGAGGTAGGTCAGCGAGTACGTCGTCAGGATCGAGTAGAGCGCCGGCTGCACGAGGCGCAGGCCCGCCGTCACCAGGATCGACCGCGGATGCTGCCGGATCGCCTGCCACACCGGGAACCGCTCGACCCCACCCGCGGCGCGCAGCTCCTGGAACACCGGGGCGTCCTGCACGCCGAGCCGGATGACGAGCCCGACCGCCACGATCACCGCCGAGAACAGGAACGGCAGCCGCCAGCCCCAGGCCAGGAACGCCTCGGTGCCGAGCGTCGACCGCACGAGCGTGAAGACCCCGGTCGCCAGGAGCATCCCACCGGCCGACCCCATCTGCGTGAACGCCCCGAACAGCCCCCGGTGCCGTTCCGGTGCGTGCTCGACGGACAGCAGCGCCGAGCCGCCCCACTCCGCACCGGCCGCGACGCCCTGCAGCAGCCGCAGGAACACGAGCGCCACGACGGCACCGACCCCGATGGTCGCGGCGGACGGGATCACCCCGATCAGTGTGGAGGCGATGCCCATCAGCACCAGCGACGCGACGAGCAGCTTCTTCCGCCCGATCCGGTCACCCAGGTGGCCGGCGATCACGCCGCCGAGAGGCCGCGCCACGAACCCGACGCCGTAGGTCGCGAACGACGCGATGACCCCGACGGCCGGCGTCACCGACGGGAAGAACGTCGGTGCGAACACCAGCGCCGAGGCCGTCGCGTAGAGGTAGAAGTCGTAGTACTCGACGGTCGTGCCGACGAACGACGCGAGGGCGACCCGACGACGGGTCGCGGTGGTCGACGGTGCGGCGGGACGGCCTGGAGGCGCGGTGACGGTGGTCTGGCTCGGCATGCCTCAGGAGCATGGTCGCGTCCAGGGCCGCGGGGAACACCGCGCGTAACGGGAGGTCACGTCGCTGTCGTCGGGCGGTGCCCGCCGACCACGATGGGACGCATGAGCGATGCACCGAACCGCCCGCTGCGCTTCGCGGCCTTCGTCATGAACACGACGTCGCACATCCAGCACGGCCTGTGGCGCCACCCCGACGCCCGGCAGGCGGACTTCGACGACGTGACGCTGTGGACCGACCTGGCGAGGACCCTCGAGCGCGGCAAGTTCGACGCGATGTTCTTCGCCGACGTCGTCGGGACCTACGGCCCCGGTCGCGGCGACTACTCGACCAACCTGCGCGAGGGGCTGCAGATCCCCTCGAACGACCCCTCCGTGCTGCTCTCCGCGCTCGCCGTGTCGACCGAGCACCTCGGGCTCGCGTTCACCTCGAGCGTCATCCAGGCGCACCCGTTCGACTTCGCCCGCAAGGTCTCAACGCTCGACCACATCACCCGGGGCCGTATCGGCTGGAACGTCGTCACGAGCGCCCTCGACAGCGCCGCCCGGAACTTCGGCGCCGACCGGCTCGAGGAGCACGATGAGCGCTACGTCTGGGCCGAGGAGTACCTCGAGGTCTGCGCGAAGCTCTGGGAGGGCTCGTGGGAGGACGGCGCCGTGCTGAAGGACCCCGTCCACGGCTACGCCGACCCCGACAAGGTGCACCGCATCGACCACCACGGCACGCGCTACGACGTGCAGGGCCCGCACCTGTCGGCTCCGTCGCCGCAGCGGACGCCGGTGCTGTTCCAGGCTGGGTCGTCGCCGGCCGGCCGTGCCTTCGCCGCGCGGAACGCCGAGGCCCAGTTCATCCTGACCTCGAACCGGGACGCCACCGAACAGCTCATCCGCGAGACCCGCGACCTCGCTTCGACAGCGGGGCGCCGACGGGAGGACATCGCGTTCTTCCTCGGCCTGACCTTCGTCACCGGCTCCACCGAGGCCGAGGCGAAGGCCAAGGAAGCGGAGATCGACGAGTACCTGGCCGCCGACGGGTTCCTGGTGCACTCGAACCTCGGCTTCGACCCGGACACCGGCGAACCCCTCGACCCGGACACCCCCCTGTCCGAGGTCCGCACCCACGCCGGGCAGTCGCACCTGCAGTGGCTCCGCGAGGCCGCCGGCGACCGCGAGCCGACCATCGCCGACCTGGCTCGCCTGTCCGCCAAGCTCCGCGCCCGGGTCGTCGGCACGCCGGAGCAGATCGCCGACGAGCTCGCCGACTGGCAGCGGGTGGGTGTCGATGGCGTCAACGTCATCAACTGGACGCTGCCCGGCTCGTACGAGGAGTTCGTCGACCACATCGCGCCGACCCTGCAGGAGCGCGGGCTGATGCAGTCCGAGTACCGCGAGGGCACCCTGCGCGAGAAGCTCTTCGGCCACGCGCAGCTGCCGGACTCGCACCCGGCCAGGCAGTGGCGCGGAGCGTTCACCGGCGGCGCGAGCGGCGTCGCGGACGCGGCACGTGGCGTGGAGGTGACCGCGTGACGGCGGCGACGACGACCGACGGGCGCAGGACGGGCCTCCCGGCCGACCGCCTGACCACCCTGCGGGCGCGCTTCGCACCGCTGTTCGCGGCCATCCGCGACGGCGCGGTCGCGCGCGAGCTCGCATCCGGGACGCCGGGAGACCGGCCGCTACCGCACGACGAGGTCCGCGCGCTCGCCGACGCGGGGTTCGGGCGGCTGCGTGTGCCGGAGGACCGCGGCGGCTTCGGGGTGACCCTCGTCGAACTCGCGCACCTGGTGGCGGACCTGGCCGCCGCGGACTCGAACATCGCCCACCTGTGGCGCGGGCACTTCGGGTACACGGAGCTCGTGCTGCTGCGGCCGGACTCGGCCGGGCGGGACGAGTGGCTCCAGCGCATCGTCGACGGGGCGGTCATCGGGAACGCGACCTCGGAGCGGACCGGCACGACGCTCGCCGACATCTCGACGACGGTCACACCGGCTGGCGATGCCCTCCGTCTCGACGGGCGGAAGTTCTACTCGACCGGCACGCTCTACGCGGACTGGATCTACCTGGCGGCGGATCGCGACGGGGAGCGCGTGACGTTCGCCGTCGACGCCACCGCGCCGGGGGTCAGGAGCATCGACGACTGGGACGGTTTCGGGCAGCGGTTGACCGCGTCGGGCACCACCGTGTTCGAGGGGGTGGCGGTCGACCCGTCGGTGGTGTCGGCGTACCGGGACGCTCCGCTGTCGCACATCCAGGCCTTCTACCAGCTGTACCTGCTGGCCGTCCTCGCCGGGATCGGGCAGGCGGTGTCCGACGACGCCGTGGCCTTCGTGCGACCACGGACCCGCACGTACATCCACGCCAACGCGGCCGTGCCGGGGGAGGACCCGCAGGTGCTCGCGGTGCTCGGGCGGCTGTCGGCCGGGGCGTTCACCGCCCGGTCACTCGTCGCCGCCGCCGCTGGGCTGCTCGACGGGGTCGTCGCGACGAACGAGCCCGGGGTCGGTGTCGACCGCGTGCTGCTCGACGCGGCCGAGAACGCCGTGTACCAGGCGCAGGTCGAGGTCGGGCCGCGGGTGCTGCGGTCGGCGTCCGAGCTGTTCGAGGTCGGCGGGGCGTCCGCGGCCGACCGGACGCGTGCGCTGGACCGGCACTGGCGGAACGCGCGGGTGGTGGCGTCGCACAACCCGGCCGTCTACAAGGAACGGATGGTGGGGGAGTACGCGCTGCACGGGCGGGGGCCGGTGGGCGCGTGGGAGAAGTACCACGAGGTGGGGCCCACGCGGTTCTGAGGTGCGGTGCGGTGCGGTGCGCGGGCGAGTCGCTGGGCCGCTATGCCCAGCCGAGCTCGTGCAGCCGCTCGTCGTCGATGCCGTAGAAGTGTCCGATCTCGTGCACGAGCGTCGTGTGCACCTCGTCCTTGAGCTCCTCGAGGGTGTCGCACTCGGCCAGGTGCTGCTTCCGGAACACCACGATGCGGTCGGGCAGTTCGCCGAAGCCGTACTGCCCGCGCTCGGTGGCCGCGATGCCGTCGTACACGCCGAAGAGCTCTTCGCCGTTCTCCGGTTCGTCCTCGACGACGAACACCACGTTGTCGAGCCCGTCGACCATCTCGTCAGGCAGCAGGTCGAGTTCGTCGGTCACGAGCTGCTCGAAGTCGTCGGCGGACATCTCCATCACGAGGGGATCGTCCCACACCGCGCTGACCACCCGCGGTACGACGAAGGCCCCGATCCAACGGACCGGGGCCTTCGTCTGTTCTAGAACACTGGGGTGAATAACGGGTCTCGAACCCGCGACCTCCTAGACCACAACCAGGCGCTCTACCAACTGAGCTATATCCACCATGTTCGAACCGGCGGACCGGCGCGACCACTCAATAGTAGTACATGCGGGACGGGGTGCGGACCACCCGTGTCGCTACTCGGCCGCGGGCTGCGCCAGCCGTGACTCCCACTTCGCCACGACGTCGGCCTGCACGGCACGCACGTCGTCCGTGCTCGGGCCGGGCTCGGCGACGAAGCCGGCGCGGCGGTAGTACTCGAGCTCCGGATCGACTCGAGGATGTCCGCGAGGGCCCGGTGTCCACCGTGCTTCTCCGGCGCGTTGAAGTACACGCGCGGGAACCAGCGGCGGCACAGCTCCTTGATGCTCGACACGTCGACGCTGCGGTAGTGCAGGTGCCCGTCGACCCGCGGCATGTACTTCGACAGGAACGCTCGGTCGGTGCCGATCGTGTTGCCGGCCAGCGGCGCGGAGCCCTCGGCGGGGACGTGCTGGAGGATGTACTCGAGCACCTGGTACTCGGCGTCCGCCAGGCTGACGCCGTTCGGGATCTCGTCGATGAGCCCCGAGGTGACGTGCATGTTCGTCACGAACTCGTTCATGTTGTCGAGCGCCGACTGGTCCGGCTTGATGACGATGTCGAAGCCGGGGTGCACGGGCTCGAGGTCGAAGTCGGTGATGACCACGGCCACCTCGACGAGTTCGTCGACCTCGAGGTCGAGGCCGGTCATCTCGCAGTCGATCCAGACGAGGCGGTCATTCGCGGTTGCCATGTCCCCGATCCTATTCCCGCCCCGCGATCGTCCCGTACGTGCGGCCGCGCTCGCCGGTGCCGGCCCGACCGTGCCCGGCCGCGTCCGCTCGCGCCGGCCCGACCGCGCCCGGCCGCGTCCGCCCGTCCCAGCCCGTCCCGCCCGTCCCGCGAGCGGGCGGAATGCCGCGATCGCCCTGCGGACGCACCCGGATGTTCCGCCCGTTCGTCCGGGACGCGAGCCGCATGCGGTGCAGGCGACCGCCGGGAGGCTCGTGGCGACCCCGACGGGCCGCCCCGCGCCTCCAGGCGGTCGCCACCCACCCCGCCTGCCGCACCGATCCGGCCCGGTCCCGCGTCGTCGACGCGAGCGGGCGAAATGGCGAGGGCACCCTTCGAACGGACCGCGGTATTCCGCCCGCTCGCCGACAGCGGCCGCGCCGCGCTCCCGGCTTCGCACGGCTGCGTGCTGCCGAGCGGGCGGAATGCCGCGGTCGTCCTGCTGGCGCACCCGGATGTTCCGCCCGCTCGTCCGCGACGCGAGCCGCATGCATCGTGAAGCGACCGCCTGGAGGCCCGCGGCGACCCCGGCAGGCCGCCCCGCGCCTCCAGGCGGTCGCCCTCCACCCCGCCTGCCGCACGGTTCTCGCCAGCCCGCACGAGCGGGCGAAATGCCGGAGTTGCTCCGCGGTCGGGGCCGGGCATTTCGCCCGCTCGCGGGTGGGGCGTGGAACGAGGGGTGAGCGAGCGCCCGCGCGGACGCACGAACGGGCGAAATGCCGGGGTGCCCATGGGGGACACTCCGGCATTTCGCCCGTTCGTGCGGAAGGGGGAAGGGGGAAGACCCCCGCACCCCGGCGGCTAGGCCATGTCGCCGGCGGTGATGGCCTCGGCCTCGACACGCTCCGGCTCGGGGCCGTCGTCGACGCGGCGCAGGACCCTGGTGGTGCAGAGGATCACGACGAAGGCGACCGCAACGGATGCACCCGCGAAGACGTAGGCGGCCGAGGGGGAGTACGCGTCGGCGAGCAGGGTCGCGACGGGCGGCGCGATGGCGCCGCCGATGAACCGGACCGCGGAGTAGGCGCTCGAGGCGACCGAGCGGGGGAGGTCGGTGGCCTCCATGACGCACTCGGTGAGCACGGTGTTCAGGACACCGAGCACGAGGCCACCGATGACGACGCAGATGATCAGGCCGACCTGGGAGCGGACGACCAGGGCCGCGGCGAACAGGTCGAGGGCGAGCAGCGGCAGTGCGACCTTCAACACCGTCGTCCGCCGGAGACGGGCGGTGAGCATCGGGGCGACCCACACCGACGTGATCGCGAGACCGACACCCCAGCCGAAGAACGTGAAGCCGATGCCGAGCGCGCCGAAGCCGAGCGGGAACGGGGTGTACGCCAGCAGGACGAAGAAGCCGATGTTGTAGAACAGTGCGGTCGCGGCCAGGGCGGCGAGTGCCGGACGGGTCAGGGCGCGGAAGGGGGCGGAGAGCTTCGTCGGTGTGGGCTTCTCAAGGCTGCCGGTCTTCAGCAGGGCGACGATGGCGATGAACGCGACGGCCATCAGGGTCGTGACGCCGAAGAACGGGCCGAGCCAGCTCACCGAGCCGAGCAGGCCTCCGACGAGGGGCCCGACGGCGATGCCGAGGCCGAGTGCTGCCTCGTACAGGATGATGGCCGAGGCGGTGCCACCCGACGCTGCCCCGACGATGGTCGCGAGCGCGGTGGAGATGAAGAGCGCGTTGCCGAGGCCCCAGCCGGCGCGGAAGTCGATGATGCTCCACACGCTGTTCGACGTCGCGGCGAGCACCGAGAAGACCACGATCAGGGCGAGTCCGATGAGCAGGGTGCGCTTCGCGCCGATGCGGCTGGAGACCCAACTGGTGAAGAACATCGCGACACCGGTGACGGCGAGGTAGCTCGTGAAGAGCAACTCGGTCTGCGCCGGGGTCGCCTTGAGGGACGCCGCGATCGCCGGGAGGATCGGGTCGACGAGGCCGATGCCCATGAACGCGACGACGCAGGCGAAGGCGATCGCCCAGACCGCAGACGACTGCTTGAGGATGGAGCCGGACTGGCCGGCGGGTGCGTGGGCGTTCACGCGGGGATCTCCGTTCCGTTGGGGGTTGTCCGGGTGCGCTGGGCGATCAGGTTCGCCGCGTGGTGCAGGACGTCCCAGTCGTCGTCGGTCAGGTCGGCGAACAACGGACCGACCGTGCTGGTGAGGGTGGAGCGCCAGGAAGCGAGCCGCTCGCGTCCGGCCTCGGTGAGTTCGATGAGCTGGCCGCGGGAGTCGTCCGGGTCGACGCTGCGGCTGACCAGGCCGTCGGCGAGCATGCCGGCGACGAGTCGGGTCATCGTGGGCTGTGCCACGCGCGATGCTGTCGCCAGCTCACCGAGTCGCAGGGGCTCGTCGGTCTCGAGGATGCCGAGTGTGCGCCAGACCGCGGTGGACGTGGTGTTGCCCGTCGACTGGACGGCGCTGCGGATCAGGCGGTTGACGGAGACGAGGAGGGTCTCGATCGTCTGCTCACGCGGTGTTTCCATAGCTGAACTATATAGCTGTGCTATGAATACCGCAACGCGGGCCGGACAGACTGCACCAGCCGCCGCCTGGTAGAAGGGAGGCATGAGCGACATCACCATCCACGAAGGCGACGAGTACACCGCGATCTTCCACGGCGGCCCCTTCGACGGCACGACCGACACCCGCACCGCCACGAGCGACGCGCTGGACGACGAGGTCACGGTGTTCGCCGACGTCGAGGGCCTGCAGACGGCCTTCACCTACCGCGCCACGAAGTCCCGCCAGGTCCTCGACCAGATCTCGGTCGAGTTCACCTACGAGCCCAGCGAGTCCGACCCGGTCGACGACCTGCAGGACCGCGGCGACCGCAGCGGCGAGTTCGACCGGGAGTAGAACCCGCTTCCGCCGCGTTGCAGGACCACATGCAGCTCGACCTCTGGACGTCCGCCTTCTGTGCGCCGTGTGCCGCCGCCCGCCGGGTGTCGGCCGAGGCCTCGGCGCTCGTCCCCGGGCTCACCGTGACCGAACGCGACGTGGCAGCACACCCCGACGACGCGGAAGACCTCGGTATCCGATCCACGCCCACGATCATCGTGCGGCAGGACGACGGCACCGAGGTCTTCCGTTCACCCGGCGTCCCGACCCGCGACCAACTCCTGCTCGCGGTGGCCAGGGCGCTCTGAGCGAGCGTCCGCCGCAGCGGCAGCCGCGGGCCTCGCGGCCGTGCCTGCGGCGGCCCCCGGCGCAGGCACAGCGGCGCGAGTCCCCGCGCGCTGCGACGTCGGCGCCGCCACCACGACGGGTTCCGGCGGATCGACCAGCGCCCGCACGCGTCTTGCCAGCCGCTTGGCGCCCCTGATCGGTGCCCCGATGCCCAGTGCCACCCACCCGAGCGGGCTGCGATCGGCCCCACCGAGGGCGTTCTTCCGCTCCCACGCACGACGCAGCAGCCCACCGCGACTCCGCCGAGCCGGCGCCCGGTCCATCAAGTTCCCGGCGTCCCGTCGGGCCATGAGCTCCACCAGCCGGTGCTGCCAGTCGTCCTCCGAGGCCGGGTGGAAGTAGTTGTCCCGCATCCACTCCGGCCGGACGACGCCGAACCGTCCGTCGACCAGGTCGACGGCGTCACCCTCGAGGCCGCTCCCCACGAACACCTCGTTGATCAGGTGCCGCCCGATGCCGAAGTCGGTCAGCGTGAGCGCGGGGACGCCCCGGGCCGCAGCCTCGAGCACCGCGGTCGAGCTGATCGTCACGAGTGCCACCGCCCGGTCGAGGTGTTCGGCCATCGGCCCGCTCTCCACCACGAGGTTGGTCGGCGCGTCCGCGGGCACCAGGTCCGGGTACGGGTGCTCCTCGCGGTGCGTCTGGTGCTCGCCGGCCGCAGCGCGCGTCTTGATGACGACGCGCCACTCCGGGTGCGCCCGCGCCGTACCGACGAGCCACCGCACGACGAGGGCCCGGTCGGCCCGCTCGAACGGCACGCTCGGCTGCGCCGCGAAGACGACGGAGTCGCGGACGGTCGCGCCCGTCGAGCCGACACCGCCCGCGCCGCGTGCGAACGGCAGCGTGGCGAGTGCGAAGTGCGGCTCGACGCCGCCATCGCGAGCCATCTCCTCGTACGCGCGGACCTCACGGTGGCTGTGCAGCACGAACAGGTCGGCCCGGGCGCGGAAGAAGATGCCCTTCCACTTCGACGGGAACGAGATCCCCGGCAGCCCCGACACCAGTACCGGCCGATCCGGGATCCGCCGGTGCACCTCATCGATCACGAGTTCGGCGACCGGTCCGATCAACGACACCAGGACGGCGTCCGGCGGGTCCCGTCGGAGCTCCTCGACGACGGCGTCGACGTCCTTCGGAGCGGGTGGGTCGCGGTGCAGGTGGGCGAGCCGCCCGTCCAGCCCGCGGAACGCCGACCGCAGCTGCTCCGGACTCGCCGACCGCGGAGTCGCCACGGTGCGGAGCTCTAGATCCCAGTCCGCCGGGGCGCTCGACAGCAGGTGGGCGCCCCACTTGGCGAACGAGTCGGTGTCGACCAGGCCGACCACGCGTCGGACGCGTGGTGACGCGTCGGACGGGAGGCGCGCCTCCAGTCCGTCTGTCGACCCGCCGCCGTCACCCGGCCCGTCCAGGGCACCGGTCCCGTCGACCGGGCCGCTCAGGTGCGCTCCGCTCGGGTGCGCTCCGCGCACGTGCGCTCCGCTCACGCGCGCTCCGCTCACGCGCCGACGCGACGCAGCTTCGCGAGCGGTGCCTGCTCGCCGGCGGTCGGATGGGGACTGCATCCGCTCACGCGCCGACGCGACGCAGCTTCGCGAGCGGTGCCTGCTCGCCGGCGGTCGGATGGGGACTGCATCCGCTCACGCGCCGACGCGTCGCAGCTTCGCGAGCGGTGCCTGCTCGCCGGGGAAGATCCTCTTGACGCCGTCGCCGAGCGCGGTCTCGATGATGCGGATGTCTCGCGCGAGCGTCTGCAGGCCGTGCGGTTCGAGCGACGCGGCGTGGTCGGAGCCCCACATCGTGCGGTCGAGCGTGATGTGCCGTTCGACGGCCGTTGCACCGAGGGCGACGGCGGCGATGGAGATCTGCAGGCCGGGCTCGTGGCCGGAGTAGCCGACGGGGACGCCCGCGTAGCGGTGGGCGAGGGTGTCGATCATGCGGAGGTTCGCCTCCTCGGCCGGCAGCGGGTAGGTCGATGTCGCGTGCATGAGGACGAGGCGGTCGGTATCGAGGGCCTCGACGGCGGCGTCGATCTGCTCGAGCGTGGACATGCCGGTCGACAGGATGACGGGCTTGCCGGTCGCGGCGACGGCGGCGAGCATGCCGAGGTCGGTGACGGACGCCGAGGCGATCTTGTAGGCGACGACGTTGAGGTCCTCGAGGAAGTCGACGGACGGCTCGTCCCACGGCGACGCGAACCAGTCGAGGCCGCGGAGGGTCGCGTGGTCACCGATCTCGATGTACTGGTCGCGGTCGAACTCGACGCGGTAGCGGTACTCCAGGTAGGTCATGTCGCCCCACGGGGTGCTGCGCGGGGTGTTCTTCATGTGCTCCGGCGTGGAGATCGCGGGGGTGCGCTTCTGGAACTTCACGGCCTGCAGGCCCGCGTCGGCGGCGACGTCGATGAGCTGCTTCGCGATGTCGACGTCGCCGTTGTGGTTGAGGCCGATCTCGCCGATGAGGTACGCGGGGTGGCCCGCGCCGATCGTGGACGTACCGATGGTGACGGTCATGGTGCTCCGTTCGGTGCGGGCGTGGCCCGCGTCGGGGATGGGTCTCGGGTCGTCGTGGGTGCTGGTGCCGGGGCGCCGACGCGTGCGTCGGTCGGCGCGCCGGGCGCTTCGCCGGGCGCTTCGCCGGGCGCTTCGCCGGGCGCTTCGCCGGGCGCTTCGGCGAGGGCTTCGGCGAGGGCCAGGTCTGCCTCGTCGTCGATGTCGATCGCGCCGGCACCGTCGACGACGGCCAACTCGACGCGGCCGTGGAACCGGTGTCGGTTCTCGAGGAACCCCGCCGTCCGCATCACGTAGAAGGCGCCGGTCTCGCGGTACTCGGGCTCGCGGTCCTGCCGACGGGGCCTGGTCGCCGCGTCGTGGTTCACCGCGACCGCCGTGCCGTCCGGGGCGGTCCGCCACAGGAACGCGTGTGACGGAGCGGCCGCGAACACCGCGTCGGCGTGCCCGTCGACCACGCGCGCGACGGCGGCGTCGAGGTCGGCCGGGTCGATGAACGGCGAGGTCGCCTGCAGGAAGACGAGGACCTCGGGCAGCGGGGTGCTCATCGCGTCGAGGACGTGCAGCAGGGCGGACTCCGATGACGCCTCGTCGCCGGCGAGCTCGGGCGGACGGCGGACCACGGCGGCACCGGCAGCGACCGCCTCGGCGGCGATGGCGTCGCCGTCGGTCGTGACGACCACCTGGTCGATGCGCGTGGCACGTCGTGCCGACTCGACCGCCCGACGGACCAGCGAACGACCCGCGACCGTGCGGAGGTTCTTGCCGGGGATCCCCTTCGACCCGGCACGTGCGGGCACGACGGCGAGGACGGAACCGGTGGTGCGCATGCTCCGGACGCTACGAAGCGCGGGTGTCCCGGAGGAGAACGGACGGCAGACGGCGGCCGACCGTTGAGCGACCGCCGAGCCCCGTCACCGCGACGCGGCGGGGCGTGCATCGAGCGTCCGATGGCCGCTCGCCGCTACAATCGACGCTGCTCGCCTCCGTAGCTCAGTGGATAGAGCAGGTGGTTTCTACCCACCGTGCCGCGGGTTCGATTCCTGCCGGGGGCGCCGAAGACGAACGGGGCCGCCATCCTCTCCGGATGGCGGCCCCGTTCTCGTCGTGGGGTGGTTACTCGTCGTCGTCCGCGGCGCGGCGTCGGAGTTCGGCGGCGCTGATCGGCTGCGTGTACGGCGCCTCGGAGGTCTCGTTCGCGTCGGCCGGCTCGGCGGGGGCCTGGTTGAGCCGCGTCGGGACGGACGTGGTGGTCGTCGCGCCGGGGGAGTCGACCCGCGGTGCCGATGCGGGCGGGACGTCGTTCGCGGGCGCCCGGTTGACGTGCGCGTCGGCTGCGGTGGGCGTCGCGACGGGGCGATCGGACGAGGACGGACGGTCGGTCCGCGGTCCGCGGTCGGTGTCACCGAAGGCGCGGGTGGCGCCGGCGTCGCCGGACGCGCGAGTGGCGCTCGCGTCGCCGAAGGCCCGCGTGGCGCTGTCGTCGCCCACGACCTCGGTGTCGTCCGTGCCGCGGCCCTGGACGGAGCGGGCGGGCGAGGTCGGGGTGCCGAGCGCCGGACGGACCGGGGGTGCAGCCTCGTCGTCGCCGTAGACGCGGGTGGTGTTGTCACCGAAGGAGCGCGTGGCGTTCGGGTCGGCGCTGCCGCGGTTCGGGTTCGTGCCCGCGCCACGGTTCACGGAGAACGACGGGGTCGTCCCGCCGGCAGCACCGGCTGACGCAGCACCGGGTGCAGCAGCGGCCGGCGCCGGAGGAGTCGAGGGTGCGGACGCGGGGCGCTGGGCCGGACGCAGCGAGGTCGTCGTCGGGGTGGGACGCTCGGCGGGAGCAGCCGGCGCCGGTGTCGGCGTCTTTGCCTGCGCCTGCGCACGAGTGGGTTCGGCCTGGTCGGCGTTCCAGTCCTGCTGACGCTTGATCAGGTCGGCGTCGGGATCCGGGGACTCGAACTTCCAGCGCTCGAGGTCGGCCTTGAAGAGCTTGCGCGCACGGCTCGGTCGTGCCTGCCAGTCGAGCAGGCGGTCACGGAACTCGGCGAGGGACTGGTCTGCCTGGAAGCTGAACGTCGACGAGTTCTTCTTGATGTCGGCGATCTCGTGCTGGGCCCAGTTGGCGGCCAGCGGCGAACCCTGCACGGGGAGCAGGCGCAGCCGGATGTCGGCATCCTCGGCGAGGTGGTCCGCGTAGGCCCGCTCGTCGTGCCCGAGCGATCCCCACGCCGCTGCCTTGCGCGCAGCCGTCAGGATCGCGGCAACCGCCGCGTTCTTCGATTCCCGCTCCTGCAGCGCCACGACCCGCTTGGTCGCGCTGCGCCCGATGAGCGCTGCGATGACACCCGCCACGACGATGGCGACGAAGGGGATCACAGCGCCCGAGAGCACCCGCCACCCCGTGTCGGACGAAGTCCAGTCGGTCAGGTCGTTCCACCAGTCCATGCGCGCACCATACCCACGGAACGGTCAGGCGTCGGGGAGGCCGGGCGGCGTTCCGTGCATCCCGGTGCAGATGATTGCAATGTGGAACATCAAGACCAGCGCAGGGTGTCCACGGCGTCGTCGGCGGACCACACGCTCGGCAGCTCGACGAACCGGCGCTCGGTCGCGACGTACCGGCGGGCACGGTAGGCGGTGTCACCGGCGACGTCGATGCGGTCGACGTACCCGACGATCTCGCCGTTGGCCCGGGTGACCCTGCTCAGGTCGTCGCGGACGTCGAGGATGCGGTAGTCGCCCCGGGCGCGGGCCAGCGGGACGGTGCGGATCCGCAGGGCGGGTTCGGTCGTGGTCTGCATCGCTGGCCTCCTGGTCGGTGTGGTTCCGACGCTACGGGGGACCACCGACACGCCGAGGGGCGCCGTCCGACCTGGGGAACAGGGTCTCCGCGCACACTGTTGTGGAGGAACGAGGGGCTGCACCAGCGGCCCGCAGGGAGGTTGTGGCCATGACCACGTTCGTGCTCGCAGGTGGATGTTTCTGGTGTCTCGACGCCGTGTACCGCACACTCCAGGGTGTGCAGGACGTGGTGTCCGGCTACGTCGGCGGACAGGTCGAGGACCCCTCCTACGAACTGGTGTGCACCGGGACGACCGGGCACGCCGAGGCAGTCGCGGTGACGTTCGACGAGTCGGTGATCCCGGCCGACGTGATCCTGGACGTCTTCTTCACGCTGCACGACCCCCGGCAGCTGAACCGCCAGGGGGCCGACGTCGGCACGCAGTACCGCTCGGCGATGTTCCCGGCCGACGACGCGCAACGCGAGCTGTTCGAGCGCGCCATCGAGCGGGCGTCGGAGATCTGGGACGGCGGCATCGTCACCACGATCGAGCCGCTCTCGACGTTCTACACGGCCGAGGAGTACCACCAGGACTTCTTCGCGAAGAACCCCGGGCAGGGCTACTGCCTCGCAGTCGCGCTGCCCAAGGTGAACAAGGTCCGGAAGGCCTACAGTCAGTACATCCTGGCGTCCTGACCCCGGGGCGGCAGGGCCACGAGGAGGTGGTTCGAACATGACGGACAACACGGGAACCTGGGTCGCGATCGGTCCGGCCGGGGCGGTGGGCAGCATCCACCGCGCGGCGGACGGGTTCCAGGTCGAGCTCTACGGACGACGACGGGCGGGCGGGCCGTACCCGTCCCTCGAATCGGCGAAGGGCGCGGTCCACGCGGCGCTCGGACCGTTGGCCGCCCGGCCCGAGTTCCGAGCGCACTGACCGGGTCCGGACAGGAGGCCCGGGGGACTCCTCCTCCACAGGTCGCCTGATCGGGTCCACCCGCCACAGATCGAGCCCGGGGCCGCTGACGTGGCCCCGGGCTCCGTGACGATCGACGCATGAACGACATCATCACCGTCTGCGGAATCGTCGCCACTGAGCCCCGGCACCTCGTCACCGAGACCGGCATCGCCATCACGAGTCTCCGACTCGCGTCACCCTCACGCCGCTGGGACCGGGCCAGCGCCGCCTGGGTCAACGGCGCGACCAACTGGTACACCGTCACGGCGTTCCGGTCGCTCGCGTCGAACGTGTACAAGTCCCTGAAGAAGGGCGACCGGATCGTCGTCGCCGGCCGGGTCCGCATCCGCACGTGGGAACGGGACGGTCGCGGCGGGACCTCGGTCGAGATCGACGCCGACGGCATCGGCCACGACCTGGCGTGGGGGATCAGCAACTGGCTGCGGGTGCCGCGGCAGGTCGGTGACGGTGCCTCGGGGCAGGGTGGCCTGCGCGGTGTGGACCCCCGCACCGGCGAGGTCCGCGATCCGGCGGGGCACGGCGCCGGGCACGGGTCCGACCACGGCGCGGTGCCGGACGGTTCGCACGACCACGCACCGGCGACCGAGCACGGTCCGGACGGCGTCGGCGTCGGCGTCGGCGACGGCGACGTCGACGGGCTGCACGGCGCGCCGGCCCTCGGTGACGGCGAGGAGCCGGCGGGGCCGTCCGAGCACGTCCTCGAACAGGACGCCGCCCCCTGGGACCCTTCGCCGCCCCTCGAGGACCACGCACCCGACGCCGAAGCGGCCTGATCCGCACGCCGACCGGAGTCGGGGTGCGGGTCAGGCCGCAGGGTGTGCAGACGGTTCACCGCGTCGCGTCGGTCACCACTTCTGGGCGATCATCGCGATGCCGGAGACCTGGGTGGTGTCCCAGTTGCCGCCGCGGGGCAGACCGGTCACACGGCCGTCGATCTTGAAGCTGGCGCCCTGCACCCGCGGGCTGTTCGTCTGCTTCGCCTTCAGCCCGTGGAACGAGAAACTCGTGTCCCACTTGCCGTTCAGGCCGGTGTTCGACTTGCGGTCGCCCACCGTGATGCGGGTGTTCTGCACCGTGGAGTGCACGACGTCACCGTTCAGGCGTGCGTTGGCCTCGGCGTTGAAGAACAGGCGGCCGTCGAGGTTGAGCTTGAGGGTGCCGATCGTCTTGTGGTTCACGATCATCGTCGCGACGTCGTTCTTGTACCAGCGCATGCCGATGGGCGTGAGCTTGTTGGTGGCCGGACCGAGGTAGCCGTAGGTGAACTTGCCGTTCTGCACGCGCTCCCAGATGTAGCGCGGCTTGCCCTTGCTCTCGGGGGAGCCCTTGTCCGACTGGATCCCGAAGGCGTACGCGTTGTTGTGGGCGTCGTGCACGTTGATGTACGACGAGTAGCCGGTCCCCGTGCCGTTGGCGCTGATGCTCGCCGTGTACAGCAGGTACGGGTTGCCCTTCGGCACGGCACCGGCGGCGGACGCCGGCGACACCGGGGCGATGAGTGCGACGGTGAGTGCGATCGCTCCGACGAAGGGGAGCGCGAGGCGGCGGAGCCGCGACGGGGTCGTGGTCGTGTGCGTGGTCATGGTCCTCGTCCTGTCCGTGGTCCTGATCCTGGTCCTCGTCGTGGTGGGCGACGGGCCCGAGGTAGCGGGATGAGCCAAAGCTACGTCGTCGTTGCCGCGAACAACAGGCCTGTTCGTACAGGTGCGGGAAGCGGCGATCCGGCGTCGGGCGAGCGGTGCTCCGGTGGTGTCACTACACTTGGGCGCGATATGGCTGAGTACATCTACCAGATGGTCCGCGCCCGCAAGGCGGTCGGCGACAAGCTGATCCTCGACGACGTCACGATGTCGTTCCTCCCCGGTGCCAAGATCGGCGTCGTCGGACCGAACGGTGCTGGTAAGTCGACGATCCTGAAGATCATGGCGGGTCTCGACCAGCCGTCCAACGGCGAGGCGAAGCTCACGCCGGGCTTCAGCGTCGGCATCCTCATGCAGGAGCCGGAGCTCGACGAGAGCAAGACCGTGCTCGAGAACGTGCAGGAAGGCGTGGGCGAGATCCACGGCAAGCTCGCACGCTTCAACGAGATCTCGGCGCTCATGGCCGAGCCGGACGCCGACTTCGACGCGCTCCTGGCCGAGATGGGCACGCTGCAGGAGGACATCGACGCCGCCGACGCGTGGGACCTCGACTCCCAGCTCGAGCAGGCCATGGCCGCGCTGCAGTGCCCCCCGGGGGACGAACTCGTCACCCACCTGTCCGGAGGTGAGAAGCGCCGCGTCGCGCTCTGCAAGCTGCTGCTCCAGAAGCCCGACCTGCTCCTCCTCGACGAGCCCACCAACCACCTCGACGCCGAGAGCGTGCTCTGGCTCGAGCAGCACCTGCAGCAGTACCACGGTGCTGTCCTCGCCGTGACCCACGACCGGTACTTCCTGGACCACGTCGCCCAGTGGATCGCCGAGGTCGACCGTGGCCGCCTGTACCCGTACGAGGGCAACTACTCGACCTACCTCGAGAAGAAGCGTGCTCGCCTCGAGGTCCAGGGCAAGAAGGACGCCAAGCTGGCGAAGCGCCTGTCCTCGGAGCTCGACTGGGTCCGGAGCAACACCAAGGGCCGTCAGGCGAAGTCGAAGGCCCGTCTCGCCCGGTACGAGGAGATGGTCACCGAGGCCGAGCGCACGCGCAAGCTCGACTTCGAGGAGATCGTGATCCCGGTCGGCCCGCGTCTGGGCTCGCAGGTCATCGACGCGGAGCACCTGCGCAAGCAGTTCGGTGAGCGCGTCATCATCGGCGACCTGTCGTTCACGCTGCCCCGCAACGGCATCGTCGGTGTCATCGGCCCGAACGGTGTCGGCAAGACCACGCTCTTCAAGACGATCGTCGGCCTCGAGCCCCTCGACGGCGGCACGCTGAAGATCGGCGACACCGTCCAGATCTCCTACGTCGACCAGACCCGTGGCGGCATCGACCCGAACAAGAACCTGTGGGAGGTCGTGTCCGACGGGCTCGACTACATCCAGGTCGGCAAGACCGAGATCCCGTCTCGCGCCTACGTGTCGCAGTTCGGCTTCAAGGGCCCGGACCAGCAGAAGCGCGCCGGCATCCTGTCCGGTGGTGAGCGCAACCGTCTGAACCTGGCGCTGACGCTCAAGCAGGGCGGCAACCTGCTGCTCCTCGACGAGCCGACCAACGACCTGGACGTCGAGACGCTCGGCAGCCTCGAGAACGCCCTGCTCGAGTACCCCGGTTGCGCCGTGGTCATCACCCACGACCGGTGGTTCCTCGACCGCATCGCCACGCACATCCTGGCGTGGGAGGGCCTCAACGAGGACGGCACGCCGAACTGGTACTGGTTCGAGGGCAACTTCGAGGCGTACGAGGAGAACAAGATCGAGCGCCTCGGCGCCGACGCCGCGAAGCCGGGGCGCGCGACGTACCGCAAGCTCACCCGCGACTGACCCGCGTGGCGAGACTGCACGCTCCCATCCGCATGCGGTGGAGCGACATCGACGCCTACGGTCACGTCAACAACTCCGCGATGCTGCGCCTCCTCGAGGAGGCGCGCATCGTGGGGTTCTGGGGTGCCGACCCTGGCGAGGACCCCGACGGCGACCTGCCCGAGCCGATCATCGACGGTCGGCCCGGTTCCGGCACCATGACGGTGATCGCCGGCCAGCGCCTCGAGTACCTGGAATCGATCCCGTACCTCCGTCAGCCGCTGGACATCCAGATGTGGATCGGGCGGCTCGGGGGTGCGAGCATCGACGTCTCGTACGAGGTCTGGTCGCCGGTGGGACAGCACCCCGCCGTGCTGTACACCCGGGCGACGACGGCACTCGTGATGGTCGACGCGGCGACGAACCGTCCTCGTCGGCTGACCGACACCGAGCGTGCCGCGTGCGAGCGCTACCTCGAGGAACCGGTGCAGTTCAGCCGGCCGTAGGCACCCGCATCATGCCCTCCTGGGCGACGGTGGCCAGCAGCGTGCCGTCACGGGAGAACATCCGCCCGAACGCGAGTCCCCGTCCGCCCTGTGCGCTCGGGGACTCCTGCGTGTACAGGATCCACTCGTCCGCGCGACCGTCGCGGTGCCACCACATGGCGTGGTCGAGGCTCGCGCTCTTGACCCCCGGGGTGCCCCAGGCGACGCCGTGCCGCCGCATGATCGGCTCGAGGATCGACAGGTCGCTCGCGTACCCGAGCACGGCTCGGTGGAGCGCCGGGTCCTCGGGCAGGTCGCCCTGCACCCGGAACCAGACCGCCTGGTGCGGCACGTGTTCGCCCTGCACGTCGACGAACACCGGGCCCTCGACGTGTCGCAGGTCGACGGACCGCGCGGCCCAGGCACGTGCGACCGGGTGGTCGATCGCGGACAGGATCGACGCGGCCGACGGCAGGGACTCGGGGTCCGGGGTGTCCACCGGGTACGGGTCCTGGTGCTCGATGCCGGTGTCCGGCACCTGGAACGACGCGATCATCGAGAAGATCGGGACACCGCGCTGGTACGCCTGCACGCGACGGGCCGCGAACGACCGGCCGTCGTGGATGCGCTCCACGCCGAAGGTGATCGGCACGTCGATGTCGCCGGGCCGCAGGAAGTAGCCGTGCATCGAGTGGACGTCGCGTCCCTCGATCGTGCGCTGCGCGGCGACGATGCACTGCGCCAACACCTGGCCGCCGAACACCCGTCCACCGGGTGACCAGTGGCTGGCGCCCGTCAGGATCGTCTCGCCCGTGCTCGCGCCGGTGTCCTCGAGTCGCAGGGTCCGCAGGAAGTCGGGTTCGCCGTTCACGCTGTGCAGTCTACGAACGGCTGCCCGCCGCCGTCGCAGGTCGCCGCGCCCAGGCTGAGCGGTCCCGATGGCCGGTAGGATCGGGCACGACATGGGCAACTCGTTCACGCTTCCCGACGCCGCCTCACTCGGTGACCTCCGCACGTACCTCGGACGTGCCGCTCGGATCGAGGACGGCTCGGTCCGGCTCATCGCCGATTCCGGCGTCCTGGCCGTCTACACGGCGATCCTCTACCCGCTCGGGCTGCTCGACGAACTGCCGACGGTGCTCGGGCTGCGCACGTTCTCGCTCACCGAGCCCGCGTCGATCGACACCGTGGTCCCGCTGCAGTCGCTCCTCGAGCGCCTCCGCCTGCTGGCCGAGGCACAGGACGCCGAACACGCCGAGGGCGCCGACCCGACGCGGGCCACCCCGATCGAGGTCGAGCTGCCGCACGAGGTGCACACCGTGACGTGGGCGGCCATCTCCCCGCCCCGCGGCGGCTGGGTCCCGCTGCCGGACGTCTCACCGGAACTCCTCCGCCGGGCCACCCGTGACGGCATCGCCGAGGTCGCCGACGCCGTGCCGTCCAACGCGGGCGAGGCCATCGTCCGGCGGATCCGTGCCGAGGTCTGGGGCCGACCGGTCCCCGGCGTCGAGCACCTGCCCGCAGGTGCGGGTTTCGCGGGCGAGAGTCTCGGGTTCCTCGGGCACGACCCGGTCCGCCTGTTCGAGACGGGCCCGTGGAGCCGACTCACGACCTCGCGCGGCCACGTGCTCGTGAAGCGCCGCGCCTGGACCCTGAGCTCGTAGCGACGACGACGACGACGGCTGCTGCGACGACGACGGCGACCGCGACGCCGCCCGGTCGCCGTGGTTGGCTGGCGGCATGCACGTCTTCCTCACCGGTGCGTCCGGCTACATCGGCTCCTCCGTCCTCCGCTCCCTCGTGGCCCACGGCGACGAGGTCACCGCGCTCGTCCGCTCCGACGAGAAGGCCAAGCAGGTCCGTGACGCCGGTGGCCGGGCCCTGGTCGGCGACGTCACCGACACCGACGTCGTCGAACGCCTGCTGCACGAGAGCGACGGCGTGGTCCACACGGCATCGGCGCCCGGCGTCGACCCGGACTTCATCCGCACCGCGATCGGTGCCCTGGCCGGCACACCGAAGCCGTTCGTGCACACCGGCGGGATCTTCACCTTCGGCGACTCGACGGACATCTCCGAGCAGTCGCCGATCGACCCGCCGGCCTTGACCGCCTGGCGCGGGCCGAACGAGGCCCTGCTGCGGGGGAGCGACGTGCGGAGCACCATCGTCGCCCCTGGCATCGTCTACGGGCGCGGCGCCGGCATCCCGGCGATGTTCGTCAGCGACGGCGAGCAGCCGGTGCGGCTGGTGGGCGACGGCTCGCAGCGGTGGACGACGGTGCACGTCGACGACCTCGGCGAGCTCTACGTCCTCGCGCTGCACCGCGGCGAGCCCGACGGGTACATCGTCGCCGCGACCGGCGACAACCCGACCGTCCGCCAGATCGCCGAGGCCGGGGCCCACGGTGCACCGGTCGTCGCCGAGAGCGTCGACGCGAGCCGCGAACGGCTCGGGCGGGACTTCGCCGACGCCCTGCTGCTGCACCAGGAGGCGTCCGGTGCACACGCCCGGTCAGCCTTCGGCTGGCGGCCGTCGCGGCCGTCCCTGCTCGAGGACCTCGCCTCCGGCTCGTCCGTGCGCTGACCGCGCTGCCCGAAGACGCGGCGTCCCGCGGGCACGAGAACGCGGACAGGGGGACGGGAGGCCCGTGGCGGCGCCGCCACGGGCCTCCCGTCCGCCGCTCGTGACGATCACTGCACGCCGGCGTCGCGCCGGGCGCGCGTCAGTCGAAGGTGTTCGTCATCGCGTGGGCAGCGCGGTCGAGGTAGCCCCAGAGCTCGGCTTCGTCGAGGGGCGCGAGCTCGAGCGACCCGACCGCCTCGTGCATGTGGTGGAGCCAGCGTTCCCGGGCCTCGGACGTGATGCGGAACGGGTTGTGCCGCATCCGCAGGCGAGGGTGTCCGCGCTGCTCGCTGTAGGTGCCGGGGCCGCCCCAGTACTGCTGCAGGAAGGCGGAGAGGCGCCAGATCGCACCCTCGAGGTCGTCCGCCGGGTACATCGGCCAGATGACCTCGTCCAGCTGCACGCCCTCGTAGAAGCGCCGGACGAGCCGGTCGAAGGTGGGGGCGCCGCCGATCCGCTCGTACAGCGACCCGGTGGCCGAGGCGCCGTGCTCCCCGACGCGCAGGGTGATCGGCTGCGCCGGGACGCCGACCGAGCCGGGCATGCCGGGGGCGCCGGGCATGCCGAGCGAGCCGCGTGCTCCGGGCCCGCCCGTGCCGCTCGGGGGTGTGGGGTCGGTCATCGGGGGTCCTTCCCGCTGTCGGGGTCGTCCGTGCGGATCGGCTGCCCGAGGATGTTGCGCTTGGTGCGCCGGGGCTTCGTGGGTGCCGGCGTCGGCTGGGTCCGGACGGTGCGCAGGCCGTTGATCGAGGTGGCGTTCTCCCAGCCCTCGGGCATGATCATCGCCATCGCCGGCAGGGTGATGCCGAGTTCGTCGACCGCGTGCTTCAGGCGGGTGCGGAGTTCCCGACCGACCACGTCGAGCTCCGACGCGCGGGTCTTCACCACCAGGCGGAAGACCATGCCGGCGTCGGTGATCGACTGCAGGCCCCAGATCTCCGGCTTCTCGACGATCCGCTGCCGCCAGCGGGACTCCTGCGACATCGTGACGGCCGCCGTGAGCAGAGCGTCCTGCACGGCGTCGATGTCGGTGTCGTAGGGGACGGTGATGTCGACGAGCACGCGCGACCAGCCCTGCGACAGGTTGCCGACGCGCAGGATCTGGCCGTTCGGCACGAACCACAGGATCCCGTTCACGTCGCGGATCTGCATGACGCGCAGCCCGACGTTCTCGACGACACCGGTGGCCTGCCCGGTGTCGACGACGTCACCGACGCCGGCCTGGTCCTCGAGGATCATGAAGACGCCGGACAGCAGGTCCTTCACGATGGACTGGGCGCCGACGGCGAGACCGGCGGCGACGAGGGACGCACCGCCGACGATGCCGACCGCGGCACCCTTCCACACGGCAGTGGCGATGATGACGAGAGCGATCGCGACGACGACGACCGTGGCGAGGTTCTCGAGCACGCTGCCGAGCGTCCGGGTGCGCTGGACGACCCGAGCCGTCTGCACCGGCGACGCGATGAGGGCCTGTGTGTCAGCGGCACCCTGGCGCTTCTTGACGCCGTTGACGATCCGGTCGACGACCTGCTTGATCATCCGGCGCAAGATCAACCGGAGGATGATCGCCGCGATGATCGTGATGACGATCGTGATCGGCGCCTGCCAGGTCTCGACGAAGTCCGTGAACGCGTTCGAGAGCAGTTTGGACGTGTCTTCGGTGGTAGCAGCCAAGTTCATATCCGGTCGATGCTAAGCGGCGGGGCCTCGGCGTCCCTGGAGGAACACCAAGACCCCGCCGGATCAGAGCAGGGGTCAGGCGTCGGCGGCCTGGACCCGGAGCGCGCGCTCGGTGCCCGCGAGGCTCTCGGACACGATGCGGCGCAGCGCCGGCGTCTCCGGGTGCTCCTCGAGCCACGCGGCGGCGGCGTCACGGAGCTCGGCCGACGCGAGCGGCGCCGGGTAGAGGCCCGAGACGATGGTGTCCGCCATGTGGTAGCTGCGCTCGGCCCAGATGCGCGTGAGCACCTCGAAGTACTTCGGCACGAGGCCTTCCAGCAGCACCGGGCTGTTCACGTGCTGGAACCCGACCGTGGTCTGGCGCACGATGGCGTTCGGCAGCTCGGACGAGTCGACCAGCGACGAGAACGCTGCCAGCTTGCCCTCGGCCGTGGGGATCGTCGCCCGTGCGCGGGCTGCGGCCTGCTCACCCGACGCGGTCTTGTCCGCGGCGAGCTCGGCGTCGATCTCGGCGTTGTCCGCAGCGCCCGTGAGCACGAGGCCCTCGAGCAGCTCCCAGCGCAGGTCGGTGTCGATCTCGAGGCCCTGCAGCGTGACCGATCCGTCGCGGAGACCCTGCAGGGTCGCGACGTGCTCGGGCGTGGAGGGGATCTGCGCGAAGAACTTCACGAACTGGAACTGCGCGTCGGAACCGGCCTCGGCCGAGGACGCGAGCTGCCAGAGCGTGTCGCCGACGGTGCGGACCGTGGCCTCGACCGAGCCCGGTGCCACGTAGTTGCGTGCGGTGAGCAGCAGCTGCGAGAGCGTCGTGCGGATGGTCGTCGACTCGGTCTCGGTGGCGATGTTGCCGAGCACGAGGCGCACGTAGTCGCTGGCCGGGGACTCGGCGTCGCGCGTGGCGTCCCACACGGAACCCCAGACGATCGAGCGGGCGAGCGGGTTCGCGATCGACGCGAGGTGCTCGATCGCGGTGCGCCGGGAGTGCTCGTCGAGACGGATCTTGGCGTAGGCCAGGTCGTCGTCGTTCAGCAGCACGAGGTCGCCGCGATGGACGCCGACGAGCTCGGGTACCTCGGTGCGGGCGCCGTCGACGTCGATCTCGACGCGGTGGACCCGCTCGAGCTTGCCGCCGGCGGAGGCCGTGTCAGCGCCGAACGGCGCGGACTCGTCGTTCCGGAAGGCGTACACACCGATCGCCAGACGGTGCGGGCGCAGCGTCGGGTGGTCGGCGGGGGCTTCCTGCAGGACGGTGAACGACGTGATGACGCCGGACTCGTCGGTCTCGATCTCGGGCCGCAGGGTGTTGACGCCCGCGGTCTCGAGCCAGAGCTTCGACCACTCGGTCAGCTCACGGCCGCTCGTCGCCTCGAGCTCGACGAGCAGGTCGCGGAGCTCGGTGTTCGAGTGGTGGTGCTTCTTGAAGTAGGCGGAGACACCGGCGAAGAACGCGTCGATGCCCACCCATGCGACGAGCTGCTTGAGGACCGAGCCGCCCTTCGCGTAGGTGATGCCGTCGAAGTTGACCTGGACGTCCTCGAGGTCGTTGATCGTCGCGACGATCGGGTGCGTCGAGGGGAGCTGGTCCTGGCGGTAGGCCCAGGACTTCTCCATCGCCTGGAACGTGGTCCAGGCCTCGGTCCACTCGGTGGCCTCGGCCGTGGCGATCGTGGAGGCCCACTCGGCGAAGGACTCGTTGAGCCACAGGTCGTTCCACCACTTCATGGTGACCAGGTCGCCGAACCACATGTGGGCGAGCTCGTGCAGGATCGTGACGACCCGGCGCTCCTTGATGGCGTCGGTGACCTTCGACCGGAACACGTAGGTCTCGGTGAAGGTGACCGCGCCGGCGTTCTCCATCGCACCGGCGTTGAACTCCGGCACGAACAGCTGGTCGTACTTGTCGAAGGGGTAGGCGACGTCGAACTTCTCCTCGAAGTACGCGAAGCCCTTCTTCGTGATGTCGAACACGTACTCGGGGTCGAGGTAGGAGGCGAGCGACTTGCGCGCGAACACGCCGAGCGGGATCGTCCGGCCGTCGCGGCTGGTCAGCTCGTCGCGCACGACCTCGTACGGGCCGGCGACGAGCGCGGTGATGTAGCTCGAGATGCGCGCGGTGGGCGGGAAGGCCCAGGTCGCGACGTTGCCGTCGACGTGCGGCTCCGGCGTGGGGGAGTTCGAGACGACCTGCCACCGCGACGGCGCCGTCACGGTGAAGGAGAACTCGGCCTTCAGGTCGGGCTGCTCGAACACCGCGAACATCCGGCGGGAGTCCGGGACCTCGAACTGGGAGTACAGGTACACCTCGTCGTCCACCGGGTCGACGAAGCGGTGCAGGCCTTCACCGGTGTTCGTGTACAGCGCGTCACTGACGACCACGAGCTCGTTCTGCTCCTGCAGGTCGTCGAGCCGGATGCGCACGCCGTCGTTCACCGCGGCGACGTCGAGCGGCGTGCCGTTCAGCGTGATCGAGTGCACGGTCTTCGTGATTGCGTCGATGAAGGTCGATGCGCCGGCGGTGGCGGTGAAGCGCACCCGCGTGGTGCTGCCGAAGCTGTCGGCGCCGCGGGTCAGGTCGAGCTCGACGTCGT
Source organism: Curtobacterium poinsettiae (assembly GCF_025677645.1). Taxonomy (NCBI): domain Bacteria; kingdom Bacillati; phylum Actinomycetota; class Actinomycetes; order Micrococcales; family Microbacteriaceae; genus Curtobacterium; species Curtobacterium flaccumfaciens. The sequence goes on from NZ_CP106879.1 coordinate 1,609,927, forward strand.
ACGTCTGCACGGCGACGACGGCCGCGCGCTCCTGGGCTTCGATTCGGGTGAGGTTCTCTCCGGGCACGCAACGCTCCATCTTCGCTGGGGACGCGGACGATCGGTGTCCGCGTGCGGGGCCCCGGACGGCGTCGTGCGCCGGCGGGACGATGGGTTCCAGCCTAGCGACGCCGCGTACCCTCGGATCGTGACCGAGACGACTGTGGACAACCCGACCGACCCCACCACCGAGCGCACCGCCGTGGAGTTCTGGTTCGACCCGAACTGCCCCTGGGCCTGGATGACGAGCCGCTGGGTGGGTGAGGTCGCCGAGCACCGCGACCTCGACGTGACCTGGAACGTGATGAGCCTGTTCGTCCTCAACGAGGACCAGGACGTGCCGGAGAGCTACAAGGAGCGCCTGCACGCCGGTCAGGTCTACCCGCGCATCGTCACGGCGGCGCGGCTCCGGCTCGGGCAGGACGTCGTGAAGCCGCTCTACGACGCGCTCGGCGAGCACATCCACCACCGCCAGGAGTCCGACCCGGAGCAGGTCGTCCCCGCCGTGCTCGCGGAGCTCGGCCTCGACGCCGACCTGCTCGAGGACGCCTGGACGGACGAGGTCGACGCCGCCGTGCGCGCCAGCCACCAGGACGGCATCGACCGCGTCGGACAGGACGTCGGGACGCCGGTCATCGCCGTCGAGGGCACCGCGTTCTTCGGACCGGTCATCTCCCCGGCGCCCAAGGGCCAGGAGGCGCTCGACCTGTGGGACGGCGTCGTCGCCGTCGCGAAGTACCCAGGTTTCTTCGAGCTCAAGCGCTCGCGCACCGTCGGCCCGGTCTTCGACACCACCGACTGACGCTCCGGAACCGGGTTCCGTTCGTCGACGGGCGGCCGGGAGGCCCGTGGTGCGCCCGCCCCGCCCGTCGCGTCAGACGAGCGGCAGGCGCATGAGCGTCAGGTCGAGCCAGCGGTCGAACTTGCGTCCGACCTCGGGCACGACCGCGACCGTGGTGAACCCCAGGCGCTCGTGCAGGGCGATCGACCCCGTGTTGGTGCTGCAGATCCCGGCCATCATGACGTGTCGCCCCTCGGCGGTGGCGCGCGCGACCAACTCGGCCATCAGAGTGGTCGCGATGCCCCGGCCGCGGAACGCCTCGACCACGTAGACGCTGTGCTCGACGGTCAGCCGGTACCCCTGGTGCGGCCGCCACTGGGAGTACGTGGCGTAGCCGGCCACGACGCCGTCGACCTCGGCCACGACCACCGGGTACCCGCCGCCCTGCCGCTCGGCGAGCCACCCGTCGAAGTACGCACGCGGGTGCGGGGTGTCCTGCCAGATGGCGGTGGAGTGCAGCACGGCATCGACGTGCAGGGCGTGCACGACGTCGAGGTCGCTCGGGGAGCAGTCGCGGATCACGACCCCGTTCGTCGCATATGCTGTCGTCATGTCTCACATCGTAGACGACGAGCGCACCGATCCCGCAACCGGCGCCGACGACACCTCGGTCGCCGAGCAGCGGGCGCTCGGTGAACGCCTCCAGCGCCTCCGCACCGAGCGCAGGTGGAGCCTCACCGAGCTCGCCGAGGAGTCCGGCGTCTCCCGCGCGATGATCAACCGCGTCGAACGCGGGGTCTCCAGCCCCACCGCGACGATCCTCGGTCGCCTGTCCGGTGCCTTCGGCCTGACGATCTCGCAGCTCCTCGACGATGCCCTGGAGCACGAGGTGCCCAGGGTGACGGACCCCGACGAGGCGCGCGGGGTCCAGCGCGGCGCGACCGCCGATTCCTGGACCGATCCCGACACCGGGTACCGCCGCCGTCCGGTCTCGAGCGCGGCGTTCCCCGCTGACGTCACCGAGGTGCGCCTCCCGGCCGGCCGCGAAGTGGCCTACCCGGCGTCCGCCTACGCGTTCCTGCGGCACTGCATCTGGGTCGTCGACGGCGTGCTCGAGGTCGCCGTCGGCGGCGAGCCGACGCGTCTGGCGGCGGGGGACCGGATCGAGCTCGGCGACCCCGCCGACGTCGTCTACCGCAACCCGGGCGAGGCCCCCACCCGGTACCTCGTCGTGGTGGTCCGAGCGCCGTAGTCCGTGGTGGTCCGGGCCCCGGAGCCGCGGGAATAGGATCGGTTCCATGCGCATCCACCTCGGAACGGACCACGCCGGCCTCGAGTTCAACAAGACCCTCGCAACCCACCTGACCGAAGCCGGGCACGAGGTGGTGGACCACGGTCCGACCGAGTACGACGCGCTCGACGACTACCCCTCGTTCTGCATCAACGCCGCGCACGCCGTGGTGCGGGACCAGCGCGCCGGTGTCCAGGCCCTCGGTGTCGTCTTCGGCGGTTCCGGCAACGGCGAGCAGATCGCCGCCAACAAGGTCGAGGGCATCCGTGCCGCGCTCGTCTGGAACGAGTCGACCGCGCTGCTCGCCCGGCAGCACAACGACGCCAACGTCATCTCCATCGGCGCGCGCCAGCACACCGAGGACGAGGCGATCCGGTTCGTCGACCTGTTCATCGCCGAGCCGTTCTCCGGCGAGGAGCGCCACGCCCGCCGCATCGCGCAGCTCGCCGAGTACGAGACCACCGGGCTGATCGCCGGCCGCCAGATCGACGCGTAGTCCGGCTCGTCAGGGGTACCGGGTAGAACGGTAGTCATGCCCGAGGGTCACTCTGTCCACCGCATCGCCAACCAGTTCACCCGGCACTTCGTCGGCAAGCGCTGCGAGGTGTCGAGCCCCCAGGGTCGCTTCGCCGCCGGGGCCGCGCAGCTCGACGGCAAGCGCATGATCGCCGCGCGTGCCGTCGCGAAGCAGATGTTCCTGGAGTTCGAGGGCGACCTGTTCCTCCGCGTCCACCTCGGGCTGTACGGAGCGTGGGACTTCGCCGGCGTGATCTCCACGGCCGAGGCGCTGTCGGACGACGACGACCGCGAGGAGTCGCTCAGCTCGATCGGCGCACCGCGGCTCGCCCGGTACCGGATGGCCGAGCAGGAGAAGGCGGAGGACCCGATCGAGTCCTTCCCGCCGGACCCGGTGGGCCAGGTCCGGGTGCGGATCCTCACCGAGGACACCGTCGCCGACCTGCGCGGCCCGACCGCGTGCGTCGTGGAGACCCCGGCCGAGGTGCAGCGCGCGCTCGACAAGCTCGGCCCCGACCCGATGAACGACGACGGGCCCGAGGCCGAGAAGACCTTCGTGGACAACGTCCGCCGTCGGAACGTCGCCATCGGGCAGCTGCTCATGGACCAGTCCGTCGTGGCCGGCATCGGCAACATCTACCGCGCCGAGCTGCTGTTCCGGCAGCGCATCGACCCGTACAAGCCGGGCAAGAAGATCACCGTCAAGCAGGCGAAGGCGCTCTGGGCCGACTGGTCGAAGCTGCTGCACGACGGCGTCCGCGACGGCCTGATGATGACGATGGACGACCTGTCCGAGGCCGACCACAAGAAGGCCCTGCGCTCCCGCAAGGACCGCCACTGGGTCTACCACCGCCAGGGCGAGCCGTGCCGGGTGTGCGGCACCGAGATCCGGATGGCCGACATGGCCGGCCGGAAGCTCTACTGGTGCCCGAAGGACCAGAAGTAGCCCACGGGCGCGGGCACACCCGTCCGCTCACAGCTCCCGGTACGTGAAGCGTCCCGCGACGGCCGTCCCGAGCACCCGCATGCCACGGAGTGCGGCGGACGAGGACGCGGCGAGCGGGTCGGACTCGACGAGCACCAGGTCCGCCACGTCGCCGACGGACACGCCGACGCGCCCGTCGGTCGACCCCTGCCACGCGACGAGTGCCGAGAGCCGTTCGGCCGGGTGCCACGGGTCCCGCCCGTCACGGTCCCGCCCGACGGCTGCCGCCATCGACACCCACGGGTCGAGTGGCGCCACCGGGGCGTCCGACCCGAGCAGCAGGCGTGCTCCGGCCCGGGCGAGCGAGGCGAAGGCGAAGGCCCGGTCGGTGTGCCCCGCCCAGTGCCGGTCGGCGATGTCCCGGTCGTCCATGGCGTGCTCGGGTTGCACGGACGCGGCCACCCCGAGCCGGGCGAACCGGTCGACGTCGGTGTCGACGAGCAACTGTGCGTGCTCGATCGTGCCGCGGGCACCGACGGTCTCGAAGACGTCGAGCGCCAGGGTGTTCGCACGGTCGCCGATCGCGTGGATCGCGGGGACGAGCCCGGCGTCGACGGCGCGGCGGGTGATCGCGACGAGCTCCTCGAACGGCCAGGCGAGCACGCCGGAGCCGTCGGTCATGGCGGCGGTCCGGGTGCCGAGCGACCCGTCCGTGACCACCTTGAACGGTCCCATCGTGAGCAGGCCCCGCGTGCCCTCGACCACGTCGCCGGTGCGCAGCCCCCGGGCGATGGCCTGGTCGAGCTCGGCCGGGTACACCCCGGACTCGACGCGGATCGCGTCGGTGCCGGCGTGGATCCGGCGGCGCCAGCGGTCGAGCCCGAAGCGCATCTCGAGGTCGACCACGCCCGTCACCCCGCGGGCCGCCGCGGCCTCGGCGGCATCCGTCACGTAGGCGTCGAGCAGGTCGTCCGGCACCTGCGACAGCGCACCGGTCACGTCGAACGCGTCCTGCTCGCGCAGGACCCCGTCCTCGCCCGCCTCGAGCGGTCGGCCGACCGCAGCCGAGAAGTGCGCGAGTGCGAGCGCGTTGCACCACACCGCGTGCAGGTCCGCGCTGATGACGACGACCGGGAGGCCCGGTGCGGCTCGGTCGAGCAGCTCGCGTCGTGCGGGGCGCGGCCACATCCCGTCGCGGTAGCCGTGTCCGACCACGACGCGGTCCGCCACGCCCGCCCGCGCGACGGCGGCGAGCAGGTCGGCGGTCGCCTCGGCGGAGTCGCAGCCGGTGACGTCGACACGGCGGCGGACGAGTGCCCACTGGTCGAAGTGCGTGTGGTGGTCGCGGAGCCCCGGGCCGAGCCAGGCGCCGGCCGCCTCGACCACGTCGGTGTCGACGCCCGTGGGGTCCAGCGTGCCGGTCGGCGCGATCTCGGTGACCCGGCCGTCGACGACGCGGACGTCGGCAGGGGCCCCGGAGGTGCCCACCCTGCGGACGGTGCGCAGCAGGATCTCGCTCATCGCGCCTCCCGGCTGTCCGTCGTGGACCCTCCGGACCGGACCCGTTCCATCTCGGCGGCGAGCGCCGGCGACGCGTAGGGGCCGCCGCCGCGCAGCCCGGCGACGATGCGGTCGATCACCTCGGGAGCCTTGTTCTGCGACAGCTTCGCGCGGGCGTCGAACCGGGTGACGCGGATCCGGATGCCGACGGTGCCCTTCGCCATCCGGCGTGCGGTCTCCTCGTCGATCTCGAGCGAGACCGGCTCCGGCATGACCTGCTCGAAGTGGTCGACGAGCTCGCCGAGCACCCGGAAGTTCTCGTCGTCGGACAGGAGCTCGGGGGTGCCCCAGACATGGGCGGTGACGTGGTTCCAGGTCGGCACGAACTGCTCCGGCGGGTACCAGGCGGGGGAGACGTAACCGTGCGGGCCCTGGAACACGACGAGGACCTCGTGCCGTCCGAGTTCGTGCGCGAGCTCGTCGGGGCGGCCGACGTGGGACACCAGGACGAGGGCGTCCGGGTCGTCGTCGGGGCCGGGGGCCTCGAGCAGCACCGGGTAGTGCGAGGCGACCAGCCCGGCCGCGGTGTGCGACACGATCGTCGCCCACGGGTTCCCGGTGATGAGGCGTCGGACCTCGTCGACGTCGGTCATCAGGAAGTGCGGTGTGTGGCGCATGCTCCGAGCGTTGCACAACGGGCTCGGTCGCGCGACGGGTGTCGTTTCTTCTGTGTTTCTGCGCGGTAAAACTCTCAGAGCGCATTGAAAGAAGTCTTGTGGTCGGGATTCGAACCGTCCTAGCTTTCCCACCACGACGACCGGGCAGGGATCCGGCCGCACCCGATCGAGGAGAGATCATGCGACGCAGGACGATCGCCGCGCTGGCCGCGGCGGCAACCTTGGCACTGGTGGCGACCGGCTGTTCGGCGGGCGGCGCGGCCGACGACGCTCCCTCGAGCCTGGTCTACGCGACCGGCGAACCCGACCACCTGACCCCGGGCCGGCAGACCGTGGCCTTCGACCAGGTGATGAGCGTCTTCGCGCCGCTCACCCAGACCGACGCCGACGGTGATCTGCAGGACGTCGCCGCGAAGAGCGTCGAGAGCGACGACGCCACCACCTGGACGATCACGCTGCGGGACGGCTGGACGTTCCAGAACGGCGAGGCCGTCACGCCGGAGAGCTACGTGAAGGCCTGGAACCACGTCGCCTACGGCCCGAACGCGTGGGAGAACAGCGGTCAGCTCGCCGGGATCGTCGGGTACACGGACCTCAACCCGGCGAAGGGCACCCCGAAGACCAAGGAGATGTCGGGGCTGGAGGTCACCGGCAAGGACACCTTCACGGTCACGCTCACCCACGCGGACAGCCAGTTCCCCCTGCAGCTCAGCCAGGCCCAGACGGCGTTCTACCCGATGCCCGAGGCCGCCTACGACGACCTGAAGGCGTACGACAGGAAGCCGATCGGCAACGGCCCCTACGAGATGACGAAGGCGTGGAAGGCGGACCAGGAGTTCACCGTCACGGCGTGGAAGGACTACGAGGGCACGAAGCCCGCCACCGACGAGGTGACCTTCCGCAGCTACTCCGACATGAACACCGCCTACACGGACGTCCTGGCCGGCAACGCCGACGTGCTGTTCCTGCCGACCGACAAGATGACGAGCGCGAAGGCCGACTTCGGTGACCGCCTGCACTCCTTCGACGCCCCCGGCATCGACTACCTCGGGTTCCCGCTGTGGGACGACCGGTACTCCGACCCCGACGTGCGCCGCGCGATCTCGATGTCGATCGACCGTGACGAGGTCAACGACGCGATCTACGGCGGCCTGTACGACCCGGCCACCGCGTTGACCCCACCGTCGATGTCCGGCACCGAGGAGGGCATCTGCGGCGACGCCTGCGAGTTCGACCCGGCAGCGGCGAAGAAGCTCCTCGCGAGCGCCGGCGGGTTCGACGGCACCATGACGCTCGTCTACCCGGGCGGCACCGGCCTCGACTCCCTGTACGAGGCGTACGCCAACCAGATCCGGCAGAACCTGGGCGTCGACGCCGAGGCGAAGGCCACCACCGACTGGGCGTCGTACTACTCGGAGCTCACCGACAAGACCGTCGCCGGTCCGCACTTCGGCCACTGGGGCGCGCTGTACATCAGCCAGCAGAACACGCTCCGCGCGCTGTTCACCACGGCCGGCGGCTGCTCCCCGTGCACCGGCTACTACCAGTCCGACGACGTCGACTCGCTGCTCGCGAAGGCCGACTCCGCCGGGTCCCAGGACGAGGCGAACGGGTACTACACGAAGACGCAGGAGGCCGTGCTGGAGGACTTCCCGATCGTCCCGACCTTCTTCGACAAGTACTCGTACGTCACGAGCGACAAGATCGCGAAGCTGCCGGCGGTGGCGGGCAGTCCGGTCATCGCGCAGATCGCCGTGAAGTAGGGCGGGGCATGGAGCAGCACACCGTCCTCGACCTGGTCCGCGACGTCCCCGACCGCGACGGCTTCCCGCTCGTCGACGACCTGCACGCCCGGTTCGCCGCGCTCGCCGCGTCGCACCCGGACCGGGTCACGGTGACCCGGATCGGCACGAGCCGCCTCGGCGAACCCCTGCACAGCTACCGCATAGGCACCGGGTCGCACGCGGCCGTCGTGGTCGGCGGGGTGCACCCGAACGAGCCGATCGGTTCGTGGACGGCGCTGCACCTCGCCGAGACGGCCCTGGGTGACGAGCGTGTGCGAACGCTCGACGTCACCTGGCACATCGTCCCGACGATCGACCCGGACGGCATGCGGCTCAACGAGGCGTGGTTCCACGACCCGCACGACCGCGTCTTCTACGCGCGGAACTTCTACCGGCCCGCCCCGGACAGCCAGGTCGAGTGGACGTTCCCGAACAGCTACAAGTCGGTGTACTTCGACCAGGTGCTGCCCGAGACGCTCGCGTTCATGCGGCTCATCGACGACACCGAGCCGGACCTGCTCGTGAGCCTGCACAACGGCGAGATGGGCGGGGTCTACTACTACCTGTCCGAGGACCTGCCGGACGTCGTCGACACCCTGCACGCGGTGCCGGCCGCACTCGGGCTGCCGCTCGACACCGGGGAGCCGGAGTCACCGTACCTGCGGGAGCTCGCCCCGGCGGTGTTCGCGATGGACGGCATCGAGACGGCGTACACCTACCTCGAGGAGCTCGGTGTCGACCCCGGCGAGCACATCCACGGCGGGTCGAGCGCAGCGTGGGCGATGCGGCACGGGGCCCTCTGCATGGTGGCCGAGCTGCCGTACTGGAGCCACCCCGACGCCGACGACCAGGCCCCGACCGACGAGTCGTACGCCGACCTGCTCCGCCGGTGCGCGGACGAGCTCGGTGCCTCGGGTGCGGAACTGCAGGCGTTCCTCGACGAGGCGTCGCCGATGCTCTCGATCCCGTCCCCGTTCGTCGAGGCCTCCCGGGCGTTCGTGCCGATGCTCGTCGGGATCGCGGACACCGACCGCCGCCGGGCCGAGCGGGAACCGGCCGACCGGATGGCCACCGTCGCGGAGCGCTTCGGCTGCGAGGACCTCGTCCGCTGCTTCCGCCTGCGCTACGGCGGCATGCTCCTGCGTGCCGTCGAGGCGGAGACGACCGCCGGCACGGCGTCCGCGCCGCTCCGGCGGCTCCGCGACCGCCTGGCCGAGCGGTACGCGCACTGGCAGGCGGACGCGTCGACGGGTGCGCAGCCGATCCCGGTGGGCAAGCTGGTGGGGGTGCAGTACGGGGCGATCCTCGCCTGCGCGGCGCACGTGGCGGACCGCACCCGCGCCTCCCGACCGTCACTGGCCACCACGGGACAGGCGGGAGGCGCGTGATGCGTCCGACGCTCGCCGCCGGTCGCCGACTCGGCGGCCTGGTGATCGTGTTCCTCGGGGTGACCTTCCTGATCTACGCGATGACGTTCGCGCTGCCGGGCGACCCGATCAAGGCGCTCGGCGGTGAGCGACCGCTCACCGACACCGTCGTGCGGACGCTGCGGGCGGAGTACCACCTGGACCAACCCCTGTGGCTGCAGTACGTGCAGTACCTGGGCGGCCTGTTCCGGGGCGACTTCGGCACCGACTTCAACGGGCAGTCGGTCGGCGAGCAGATGGCCTCGCGCTGGCCGGTGACGATCACGCTGGCGCTGAGCGCGTGGGCACTCGAGATCGTCCTCGGCATCGGGCTCGGCGTGGTCTCGGCGCTCCGGCGCGGCACCGTGCTCGACAAGACGGTGCTCGTCGGGACCATCGTCGTCGGAGCCGTGCCCGTGTTCGTGCTCGGCGTGGCCATGCAGCTGGTGTTCTCGGTGCGGCTGCACTGGTTCCCGGTCGCGGGCGTCACCGCGGGGTGGCCGACCGCGTACGTGTTGCCGGCGTTCGTGATCGCCCTGTTCGGCCTGGCCGCGGTGTCCCGGCTCACCCGGACCTCGATGATCGAGACGCTCGACGCCGACTACGTGCGGACGGCCCGCGCCAAGGGGCTCGCGCCGGGCCGGATCGTCGGCGTGCACGTGCTGCGGAACTCGCTCATCCCCACCGCCACCTACCTGGCGACCGACCTCGGGTACCTGATGGGCGGCACCGTCATCATCGAGGGCATCTTCAACCTGCCGGGCGTCGGGAACCTGCTGTTCCAGGGCATCCGCTCGCACGAGGGCGCCGTCGTCGTGGGCATCTCGACCGCCCTCATCCTGGTGTTCCTCGTCACGAGCGTGCTCGTCGACCTGCTGCACGCCGCCCTCGACCCGCGCGTCCGGACAGGAGCCTCCCGATGACCACCGAAGCCCTCGGCGCCACCGTCGAACCCTCCGTCGGGGTCCGGCGTCGGCCACTGCTCGCCGCCGCACGGACGCCGGGGTTCTGGGTGCCCGCGTCGGTGCTCGTGGTGGTCCTGTTCATCGCGGCGTTCCCGCAGCTCTTCGCCGGCCTGTTCGGGCACGGCGACCCCCGGGTGTGCGACCTCGGCCGGAGCGGGGCGTCGGCGACCGCCGGGCACCCGTTCGGCTTCGACCTGCAGGGCTGCGACGTGTACGCGAACGTCATCTGGGGCACCCGGTCGTCGATCGCCGTCGCGGTGCTCACGACCCTGCTCGCCGGCATGGTCGCGGTCGTCGTCGGGACCGTTGCGGGCATGGTCGGCGGGTGGGTCGACGCGGTCCTCGCCCGGCTCACCGACGTGTTCCTCGGGTTCCCGTTCCTGCTCGGCGCCGTCGTCGTGCTGAACAGCGTGGGGGAGCGGTCGGTGCTCACCGTGTCGCTCGTGCTCGCCCTGTTCGGGTGGCCGACGATGGCCCGGCTCGTGCGGTCGAGCGTCCGCAGCGTCCGGGGCGCCGAGTTCGTGCTCGCCGCCCGCACGATGGGGTTGTCGACGTGGCGGATCACCACCCGGTACGTGCTGCCGTCGTCGATCTCGCCGCTGCTCGTGCTCGCCACCATCACCGTCGGCGGGGTCATCGTGTCCGAGTCGTCGCTGACCTACCTCGGCATCGGGCTGGAGCGTCCGGCGATCTCGTGGGGGCTGCAGCTGTCCGCGGCGACGTTCGCAGTTCCTCCGGGCCCCGCACATGCTCATCGCGCCGGCGGCGTTCCTCGCCGTGACCGTGCTCGCCGTCATCGCGCTCGGCGACACGCTGCGCGCCGCACTCGACCCACGTCGGCGCTGACCATGATCGACACTGACCACGATCGACACCGACCACGATCGACACTGGCCACGATCGACACCGACCCTGATCGACACCGACGCGTCAGACTCGCTGCAGAACCGCTCTCGAAAGGACCACCGTGACCGACACCCTCTCCGCGTACCGGAAGACCCTGCCCTACATCCGTGAGTGGGTGTCGTACAAGGTGTGGCAGCTGCGGGTGCCCGGCGTGCAGGTCGCCGTCGGGTACGGCGGCGAGGTCCTGTTCGACGAGGCCTGGGGCTACGCCGACGTCGAGGCCGGGCGTCGGCTGACCACCACCGACCTGTTCCGCATCGCCTCGCACTCGAAGACCTTCACCGCGACGGCCCTGCTGCAGCTCGCCGAGCGCGGGTCGCTCCGGCTCGACGACACCGTCGGCACGTACGTCCCCGCACTGGTCGACGGCGGCTCGCCGCTCGCCGACGCCACCCTGCGCGAGCTCATGGAGATGGGGGCCGGCGTCATCCGCGACGGACACGACGGCGACTACTGGTCCCTGCTCCGCCCGTTCCCCGACGAGCAGGAACTCCTGGCGCTCGTGCTCGACCGCGGCCAGAAGGTGCCGACCGGCTCGTCGTTCAACTACTCGAACCTCGGCTACTCGCTGCTCGGCCTGGTCATCGCGGCGGTGTCCGGGCAGTCGTACAACGACTTCGTGCGCGAGTCGATCACCGAACCCCTGGGCTTGCGGAACACCGGCCCCGACTGGGACCCCGCGCGCGCCGACGACTTCGTGGTCGGCTACACCGGCTTCCACACCGCGCGGCACCGGCAGCGCATCGACCACGTCGACACCCGCGCGATGGCCGCCGCCACCGGGTTCCACGGCACCGCGTCCGACCTGGTCCGCTACTTCTCGCAGCACGTGATCGGGCAGGGCACCCTGCTCGACGACCACTCCAAGCGCCTCGCGCAGCGGAAGGCCTGGAGCGCCACCGACGACCCCGCGGCCCGCGGCTACGGCGCGGGGTTCATCGTCGACCGGATCGGCGGACGGGAGATCCGAGGGCACTCGGGCGGGTTCCCGGGACACATCACCCAGTCGATGTTCGACCCCGCGTCCGGGCTCGTCGTCTCCGTGCTGACCAGTGCCGCCGCCGGACCGGCCACGCTCATCGCCACCGCGGTCATCGCCATGCTCGACGCCGCAGCCGACGCCGACGCCCCGGGGACCCCGGTGCCGGACGACGTCGACACCGCCGCCTTCACCGGACGCTTCGCCAACCCGTGGGGTGTCACCGACGTCGCCCGGATCGGTGACCGGCTCGTCGAGGTCGACCCGTCCGGCCCCGAGCCGATGGACACCCCCACCCGACTCGAGGTCGTCGACGCCGACACCCTGCGGATGACCCACGGCAACCGGTTCGGCTCGGTCGACGAGGACATCACCTACACCCGCGACGACGACGGCACCGTGCGGGCGATCCGTGGCGGTGGCGGCATGTCGCAGGAGCCGTGGTCGATCCCGGGCGAACGACCCGAGGTGGCCGCCGGGCTGGCCTCGTGACCGACGACCGGGGTGCCCCCGGCACCGGCACCGGCACCGGCACCGGCATCGCCCCCGACGACGACCGGCTGCTCGGACCGGAGCGCCAGGCGTTCGTCGAGGAGTTCGCCCTGATGCTCAACGACGGCGCGGGCATGCCGCTCACCGACGCCCGGGTGCTCGGTTACCTGATGATGACCCGCGCACCGCACTCGTCGTCGTCCGACCTGCACGCAGCGCTCGGCGCCAGCTCGGGGTCGGTGTCGATGGCCACCCGGCGGCTCGTCGACTCCGGGTTCGTGAAGCGCCACATCGTCCCCGGCGAGCGCAGCCACTACTTCCGGGCCGAGGCCGACGTCTGGGGCTCCTGGCTCGCCAGCGAACGGAAGTACCTCGACCGGCAGCGCGACATCATCGGCCGCGGGCTCGCCGTCGTCGAGGGCGCCGGCCGCACCGGCACGGGCGACGTGGACGCCGAGGTCCGCGAGCGTCTGCTCAACGGCCGCGACTACATGCAGTGGCTGCAGGGCTACCACCGCAAGATGCTCGAGGAGTGGGAGGCCTTCAAGGCTGCCCGCGACGACACCGACCCCCCGGAGACCCCATGAGCGGCACCAGCGACGTCCTGACCGTCGAGCACCTCACCGTCACCTTCGACGTCGACGGCGAGGTGGTCCGCGCCGTCGACGACGCCTCGTTCACCGTGGCCCGGGGCGAGGTCGTCGCGGTCGTGGGGGAGTCCGGCTCCGGCAAGAGCATGACCGCGATGACCGCGATGGGCATCGCTCCCGACGGTGCGCACGCCTCGGGGAGCATCCGGCTCGGCGACCTCGAGGTCATCGGTACCGACGAGCGCACGCTCCGGTCGGTCCGGGGCCGCAGCGTGTCGATGATCTTCCAGGACCCGTCCGCGGCCCTGAACCCGGTGTTCACCATCGGGTTCCAGCTCGCCGAGGCCGTCCGACGCACCGACGGCCCGCACGACCGCGCCGGCGTCCGGGAGCGCTCGCTCGAGCTGCTCCGCGCCGTGGAGGTCCCGGAACCCGAACGCCGCCTGGGCCAGTACCCGCACGAGCTCTCCGGCGGGCAGGCCCAGCGCGTGATGATCGCGATGGCGCTCGCCGCCGACCCGGACCTGCTCATCGCGGACGAGCCGACGACCGCCCTCGACGTCACGGTGCAGGCCGAGGTGCTCGACGTCCTCCGCGCGCTGCGCGAGCGCACCGGCACCGCGATCCTGCTCATCACCCACGACATGGGTGTCGTCGCGGACCTCGCCGACCGCGTGGTCGTGATGCGCCGCGGACGCGTCGTCGAGACCGGCACCGCCGCGGCGGTCTTCGCCGCACCGTCCGCCGAGTACACGCGGGAACTCCTCGCTGCGGTCCCGCGGATGGGCACCGGCTCCGGCCAGGAGGCCCGGCTCGGTTCCGCCACGGAGCCCCCGGCCGCCGTGTTGGACGTCCGGCACCTCGTGGTCGAGTACGGCGGCGCCCTGCGCGGACGCTTCCGCGCCGTCGACGACGTGTCGTTCACCGTCGGCCGTGGCGAGATCGTCGGCCTCGTGGGGGAGTCCGGCAGCGGCAAGACCACCATCGGCCGGGCCGCGGTCGGCCTCGCGCCGATCACCTCGGGCTCGGTGGTCGTCGACGGCACCGACGTCGCCGGCGCACGACGAGCCGCCCGCCGGCAGATGCGCCAGCACGTCGGCGTGGTGTTCCAGAACCCGCTCCGGTCGCTCAATCCCCGGTACACCGTCGGGCAGACCGTCGCCGAGCCGCTCCGCCAGATCCTCCGGCTGCCGGCGGCCCAGGTCGAGGAGCGTGTCGAGCGACTCCTCGCCGACGTCGGCCTCGACGGCGGGTACGCCGAGCGTTACCCGCACGAACTCTCCGGGGGCCAACGGCAACGCGTCGCGATCGCCCGCGCGGTGGCGCTCGACCCCGCGCTCCTGATTGCCGACGAGCCGACGAGTGCGCTCGACGTGTCGGTGCAGGCCCGCGTGCTCGACGTGTTCCGCGAGCTGCAGGAGCGCCTCGGGTTCGCGTGCCTGTTCGTCACGCACGACCTCGCGGTGGTCGACACCCTGTGCGACCGGGTCGTCGTGCTGCACGGCGGCCGGGTCGCCGAACACGGGACGCGCGACGCCATCCTCCGGTCTCCGCAGGACCCGTACACGCGACGGCTCGTCCAGGCCGCCCCCGTGCCGGACCCCGGGGAGCAGGCACGCCGACGCTCCGAGCGCCTGGCCGCTCGCGCGGGCTGAGGCGGGCGGGAGGCCGGCTCAGCGCACCTCGGCCGAGGCCCACAGCACGCCGGCCCCGCGGCCCACCGGGCGCAGCAGCGGCACCGCGACGAGCACGGCCGCGGCCAGGTAGGCGACGGTCTGCAGCAGGCCCGGGACCGCGAAGGCGACGCCGAGCGACTCCTGCGGGAGCGCCGTGAGGAGCACGGTCCCCGACAGCAGTGCGGTGACGAACCACGCCGCAGCCGCCACCGTGACGATCCAGCCGAAGGCCCGCTGCACGCCCGGTTCACTCCGGACGGTGACGAGGCCGAAGGCCACGAGCGCCGCCTGCGCGACGACGAGGAACACGTCGATCAACAGTCCGGGAACCAGCGAAACGAGCGCGAACGCGAGCACGGACACCGCGAACGTGAGCGCCCGGCGGTCTCGAGCACGTACCGCGGCGACGAGCACGACGACGGCAGCGATGCCCCCGAGGACCGTGGCTCCGAGGAGCAGCCCGCGGGGGAGGTCCCAGGGCGCCAACCAGACCGTCCCGACCAGTCCGGCCGCTCCGAACACCAGCGCCGCCACCACCGCGGCCGCCGACACGACCCGTACCCCCGTGCTGCTCTGCATGCCCGCACCCTATGCCCCGGGACCCCGCCAGCGGAACCCGCTCCCCACCGTTCAGCGCCCCGACGACACGCCCGTCCGGCCCCGGGTGCTCGTCCAGACGGCGCGGTCGACTTGACTGCTGTTCGAACACACGTTCGAATACCGTCGTGGGACGGCGTCGCGAGAACCGGTGGCAGCCCCCGGAACACCCGGAGGTCGAGCGTCCGCGCGCGTACTCCCTGTCCGAGGATGCCCGCGGCGGTGACGTCTGCCACGCCGTCACCCCGAAGCCGGTCTGGGCGTGGATCCAGTTCCCGACCTTCCACGTCCGGGTGAAGGCCTTCGCGAAGAGCTGGACCCGCGATGCCGTGCTGGTGGAGTGGGCGCAGTTCGGACAGCAGGCCGAGGCGTGGGTGTGGCGCTCTGCGGTGAAGCACCGCACGCTCCGTGCCGATCGGGACAGCGCGAACCGGAGTCCGCAGAACGCACTGCGTTGACTTCCGTCTTCACCCCGAGGATGGTTTAGCGAACGCGGGTTCAGCAAGTAACTCACTGATCGAGGCATCCGGTCCGGACCCGTGCTCACGAAGGAGGCACCATGAAGAACGCAGCGGTGCCGTCCTGGGTCGCCCACGTGCTCACCCCGCCCGAGGTCATCAGCGCCTACGTCGAGCGTCGGATCAACGATCCGGCCCTCCTGTCGGGTGAGCAGTCGGAACCCACGTACGCAGACTTCCTGCGCGACGAGTAGACGGTCTTCTCAGGAGGCCCGGATCACGCACCGCCGTCGGCGGACGTGATCCGGGCCTCCTCTTCGTTCACCCCACCGGTCCGCCGCGTCGGCGACGGGCCGACAGCGTCACACCGACGCTCGCGGCGGTGACGCACGCCAGGGCGACCGTCTCGAGTACCGACAGCCCCTCGGCCAGCACGACGAGGCCGGCCAGTGCGGCGATCGCCGGGCCGAGGCTCTGCAGCACCCCGAACACCCGTGTCGGCATCCGGCGGAGCGCGAGCATCTCGAGGGCGTACGGCAGCACGCTCGACAGCACGGCGACGGCGCCGAAGACGATCAGGAGCGTCGGTTCCCGCACGACGCCGTCGACCGCGGACCGGAGCCCGAACGGCAACGACACGAGCATCGCGACCACCATCGACACGACGAGCCCGTCGACACCGGGGATCGCGGCGCCGACGCGCCGGTTCATCACGATGTAGCCCGCCCAGCACCCGGCCGCGAGGACCGCCCAGGCAACCCCGCCCACCTCGGTCACCGCGGTCGGGCCGACGCCGAGCAGCACGACCCCGGCGAGCGCCAGCACGGCCCACAGGGCATCACGCCAGCGCCGGGTGTGCACGAGCGACAGGGCGAGTGGCCCGAGGAACTCGATCGTCACGGCGACCCCGATCGGGATGCTCGCGAACGACAGGTAGATGCAGACGTTCATGCCGCCGAGCGCCAGGCCGAGGCCGACCGCACCGAGCCACTGTGCCCGCGTCCAGTGCCGGACGCGGGGACGGACCACCAGGGCGAGCACGACGGCGCCGATGACGAGCCGGAGCGTGGCGGCCCCGACCGCGCCGACGTCGTCGAAGTGGGTCTTCGCGATCGCGGCGCCGAGCTGGACGGACACCATCGCGGTGAGGGCCAGCAGGGGCGCGGGGACCCGGTTCATCCCAGGTACGCGAGGACGGCGAGGACGCGGCGGTGGTCCTCTCCGGTGTCCTCGAGTGCGAGCTTGCCGAAGATGCTCGACACGTGCTTCTCGACGGCACCGGTACCGATCACCAGGGCGCGGGCGATGGCGGCGTTCGTGCGGCCCTCGGCCATCAGCCCGAGCACGTCACGTTCGCGCGGGGTCAGGGCTGCGAGCGGGTCGCGACGGCGGCTCATCAGCTGCGTGACGACCTCGGGGTCGAGCACGGTGCCCCCGGCGGCGATCCGGCGGACGGCGTCGTCGATCTCCTCGAGCCGGGTGACGCGGTCCTTGAGCAGGTACCCGATGCCGGTCGCACCGGCGGCGAGGACGTCCTCGGCGTAGGTGGCCTCGACGTACTGGGAGAGCAGGAGCACGCCCGTCCGTGGAGCGATCCGGCGGGTCTCGACGGCGGCCCGGACACCCTCGTCGGTGAAGGTCGGCGGCATCCGCACGTCCATCACCACGACGTCGGGCGCACCCTCGGGCAGCGTCGCCAGGAAGGCCCGGGCGTCGGAGTACTGCCCGATGACGTCGATGCCGGCCTCGTCGAGCACGCGGGCCAGGCCCTCGCGCAGCAGGACGGCGTCGTCGACGACGACGGCCCGGATGCGTGCTGCATCCGGGCCGTCTGTCATGCCGACCAGCCTAGTGGGAGCGCGGACGCCCCGGTGGGGTCACGACCGCTGGTTCGCCGCCGTCGGGACGCCGTTCAGGGCGCCGAGGGGGATCCGGGCGGTGGCCTCGGTCGGGCCGCCCTCGGGGCTCGAGACGACCAGGTCGCCGTCGAGGGCCCGCATGCGGCCGATCAGGCCCTCGATCCCGTGGCCCTGCTGCGGTCGGGCACCACCCCGGCCGTCATCGGTGACGCTGACGGTGAGGTACCAGAGGCCTGAGGCGTCGACGACCAAGCCGAGGTACACCCCGGCGGTGGTTGCGCCGGCGTGCTTCATGGTGTTCGTCAGGAGCTCGCTCACCGTGAAGTACACGTTGCGCTGGATCTCCGTGGCGAGTTCCAGGCCCTCGGGCAGTCGGACGTCCAGGCCCACCGGGATCGGGGTGCGGGCGACCAGTGCCTCGAGCGCCGCGACGAGTCCGCGGTCGAGCAGGATCGGCGGAGCGAAGCCGCGTGACAGGGCGCGCAGTTCGTCGAGGGCGTCCTGGGCGTGCTCGGATGCCTCACCGATGAGCTGCTTGGCCTTCTCGGGGTCCTTCTCGAAGGCGCGCTCGGCGGCGGACAGGTCCATGCGGAGTCGCACCAGCCGCTGCTGCGGGCCGTCGTGCAGGTCGCGCTCGATCTGGCGGAGCGCCTGCCCCTCGGCGGTGACGGCACCGGCACGGGAGGCCTGCAGGCCGGCGACGCGCTGCTCGAGCTGCTCGGCCCGGAAGCCACCCAGCAGGCCGAAGTCGACCCAGTAGTGCGCGAGGACGGACCCGCGGGCCCAGAGCGGGAAGAGCACGACCGAGGCGGCCATCGACAGCAGCCCGAGGGCGCCGAACCCGACGGCGGCCGTCATGTCCCACCCGAAGTACTGCGCGCTCAACCCGTTGGCGAACGCGACCACCGCGAGCGCGACCGGCCAGAGGAAGCCGACGATCAGCAGGGCTCCGGCGCCCACGGTGAAGACCGCGACGAGCGGGTACACGACCGCGGCGTGCAGCAGGTAGAGCCAGTAGTGCGGGTTGGCGACGGCCGACCCCGTGCGGGTCCACCAGTTCTGCTGCCAGCGGGGCGTCCAGTCCACCGGCCGGATCGGCCTCGGGTCGGCCCAGCTCATGCGGAGCTTCTCGAACTGTCCGAGCCACCGCGCCACGAACAGCGCGATGAAGAACATGAGCAGGACGAAGGGGTTGAACAGGTCCCGGAAGCCGCCACCGAAGATCGCGGTCGGGAAGGCGAAGTACAGCGTGCAGAGCAGCACGGCGGTGAGCGCCATGTAGCCGAAGTCCCGCGGCAGGCGCTTCCACGCGTCGCGGTAGAACTGCCCGGCGGTCATGCCGGACCCGCGACCGGAACCACCGACCGGGCCGGACCCGACCCGCGGGGTGGCGCTCCACGACGCCGGCGGGGACTGCGGGGCGTCCTGGGCATCCTGGGGGTCCTGGTGGTGCTGGCGCGGGTACTGGGGCATCGGCTTGGTGGCTCCAGGGGGCACGGAGTCGCCCAGCGGGACGGTCTGGGCCTGGTCGGGCGAAGGCGTGACGTCGTCCAGCGGGACGGTTCGCGCCTGGTCGAGGCGGTCGGTGTCGGTCATGCATCCAGCCTCGCGATCGCGGAGCCGTTCCCCCATCCTGCCCTCTCCCCACCCCGGGTGGGGTTATCCCCCCTCTTCCACAGTCCGCCCGATCCACGCCCCCGCGTCCTGCCCGTGGATCACGCTCGTCGGATGGGTGATGCGCTCCGAGCACTGATCGACGCCGTCGGGCTCCAGGTGGGGGCGGGCGCCGAGGTCCGGTCCGACGACGAGGCGTGGACGCTCGACGTCGAACCGACGGGCACCCACGCCTGGGTGGCGACGCGATCCCGCTCCGTGTGGGTCCGGCGCGGACACGACCTCGCGCTCGTCGACGCCGGAACCGCTGCCCTGGTCGAAGGGCACGCGACGATCACGATCAGCTCGGGCCCGGAGCGCTCCGGCCCACCCCGGGCCGCGGAGACGTACGCGCTCCCGCACGAGGCACTCTTCGCGCTCACCGGTGTCCTCGTCGGCGCCGCAACGCTCGGACCCCTCGCCGACGAGGTCCTCGCACTCCCGGCCATCGCGACGACCGGTCCGCCCGGTGCGCCCTCGCCCGATGTCGGCCTCGCGCTCCGCCACGTCGGGCACCTCGACGGCGGGAGGTGGCACGGCGCGCAGCAGCAGGCCCTCGCCCGACTCGTCGTCACGACCGTGCTCCGCGACAACCCGCCCCCGATGCTCGGCGACAACGGTCTCGCGCGGGTCCTCGACCGACTGTTCGATCCCGCCGGTCGACCATCCGTGCGGGAGCTCCTCGTCGGCATCGACATGTCGGCGCGCACCCT
This sequence comes from Curtobacterium poinsettiae, assembly GCF_025677645.1. Lineage (NCBI taxonomy): Bacteria > Bacillati > Actinomycetota > Actinomycetes > Micrococcales > Microbacteriaceae > Curtobacterium > Curtobacterium flaccumfaciens. Next base: position 1,629,734 of record NZ_CP106879.1, read on the forward strand.
CGAGCGCCGGTGCGTCGCAGCGACGGGATGCTCGCCCGCGCAGCTCGGCCGCTGGTACCGCAGTCTCGCCGTCCGGAGCGCGCTCAGTCGTGGAGACCGCCCGTCCGACGTCGCGACCCGCTTCGGCTTCAGCACGACGTCGTCCATGCGGCGGGCCCTCGAGCGGGTCCGACCCCCGGCGAACCGCCGGTGACTGTCGACCGCGGGGGAAGGAGGTTCCGCTCCACATCGATGACGGTTCTGGTTCACGATCCTCGGGTTTCGTGAACCAGAACCGTCACGGCGCGGAGAAGACCGCGTCGTCCCGCGTCGGCGCAGTGCAGCGCGGTGCGTGCGCCAGATGCAGGCAGCCGCGCCGCGCTTCGGGAGCGGGAGGGGGAGCGGCGGCAGCGGGAGCGGCGGCGGGAGCGGGAGCGGGTCGTCGGCGCCGACCTCCGGAGCGGGTCAGACGGGGGCGCGGCCGGTGGACTCGCGGACGCTCAGGGTGAGCGAGGGGCCCGGGCGTGACGGGAGCGCGGCGCTGGCGTCGATCTGCGCGCGCAGCAGGGTCGCCGCGCGCTGCCCGAGCTCGACGGTGTCGCGGGTGAGCGAGGTGACCGCGGGGCGGACGAGCCGGATCATCGCCGAGTCGTCGAAGGACACGATCGAGACGTCGCCGGGCACCGCGACGCCCATCTCGCTCGCCACGCCCAGCCCGGCGACGGCGAGCACGTCGTTGTCGTAGACGATCGCGGTCGGTCGGACGCTCCGGGACAACAGGGTGCGGGTGGCGCTCGCGCCGGCCTCGGCCGAGTAGTCCGTCGGCACCGAGACCGCGTCGTCGAGCCCCTCGTCGGCAGCGAACGCCCGGAGCCGGTCCATGCGCATGGCGGTGTGCTCGAACTCGGGCCGCCCGGCGACGTGGGCGATGCGTCGGTGCCCGAGGGCGTGCAGGTACCGCAGAACGGTGTCGGTGGCGTCCGAGTCGTCGATCCAGACCGTGGGAGCGGCACCGTCGGGTGAGGGGTGCGAGCCGACGACGACGGTCGGCATGCCGAGGTCGGCGAGCAGGGCGAGCCGGGCATCGTCGCTACGGGGGTCGATCACGATCACGCCGTCGACACGGTGTCCGCGCCACCAGTCCCGGTAGGTCTCGAGTTCTTCCTCGGCATCGCGCGCGACGAGCAGGTTCATGCCGACGTGGGTGCCGGCGAGCCCGAGCTGGATACCGGAGATCAGGTCGCCGAAGAACGACTCCGTGCCAAGGGTCCGGGCCGGGCGGTTCAGCACGAACCCGATGGAACCGGCCTTCGCGCCGCCGAGCGCCCGGGCCGCGGTGTGCGGTTGCCAGTCGAGCTCGCGGGCGATCTCGCGCACGCGGCGACGGGTCTCGTCGGAGACGCCGGGGCGATCGTTCAACGCGAACGACACCGCGCTGATGGACACACCGGCCCGCGCGGCGATGTCGGCGATCGTCGTTCGACGCTTGGTGGCCACGGGGTTGACTATAGCGCTTTAGTCATCCACAGTGGCTGCCACACCCGGGTTCGGTGATTGCTGCTGAACCGGTTCAGCTATGACGAGGGAGTCAGACGCCATGAGGACCACCACACGCATGACGAGGGGCCGCGCCACCGCGCTGCTCGCGACGGCCGCCGCCACGGCGCTCGTCCTGACCGGCTGCTCGAGCGGCGGGAACGCGGCCGACAACGGCGGCGGCGAGATCAGCGGCACCATCACCCTGCAGACCTGGGCGCTCACGCCGACCTACACGGGGTACCTCAACGGGGTCATCAAGGACTTCGAGCAGGCCCACCCGGACGCGAAGGTCAAGCTGCAGGACCAGCCCGGCGACGGGTACGCCGACAAGGTGCTCAGCCAGGCATCGTCGAACAGCCTGCCCGACGTGATCAACCTGCCGCCGGACATCGCCCTGCCGCTCGCGAAGCGCGGGTTCCTGCAGGACGTCGGGAAGGACGACCCGAAGCTCGCCAGCACGTACGTCGCCGGCGCGGTGGACTCCTACGAGTACAAGGGAGTGGACGGCACGTTCGGGTACCCCTGGTACCTCAACACCGACGTGAACTACTGGAACTCGACGATGTTCGCCAAGTGCGGCCTCGACGCGGAGAACCCGCCGAAGACCACCGACGAGCTGTTCACGCAGGCGAAGACCATGCACGACAACTGCCCGACCGACTACCTGATGAGCCGGAAACCCGGCCTCGGCGACTTCACGCTCGCCGGCGTCAAGGTGCTCAACGCCGACGGCACGAAGTTCACCTTCGCCGACTCGTCGAAGGCCGCCGACCTGATCGAGCGCTACAAGGACGCGTACCAGGACGGCTACATGCCCTCCAACGTGCTGAACAGCGACTACCTCGGCAACTCCACCCTGTTCACGCAGGCCAAGGTCGCCTGGACCACCGGCGGTGCCACCTCGCTCGCCGACTTCGAGAAGAACAACCCGTCGCTCAAGGGGAAGGTCACCGTCAGCCCCGCACTCGACACCCCGCCGCTCTACGTGCAGGGCCTGTCGGTCTCGAGCAAGTCCAAGCACCTCGCCACCGCCGAGGCCTTCGCGAAGTTCATGACGAACGCCGAGAACCAGGAGGCGTTCGCCCACAAGGTGAACATCTTCCCGTCCACCACGTCGTCGCAGTCCGACCCGTACTTCTCGAAGGACGACGGCACCGTGAACGGCGAGGCCCGGGTCCTGGCGAACGAGGCCCTGAAGACGGCGAAGGTCATCAACCCGGTCGAGGCGAACTCCGCGATGACGGACTTCCTCGACCAGCAGATCGCCCTCGCGATGAAGGGCCAGGTGTCGCCCGAGAAGGCGCTGCAGACCGCCCAGACCAAGATGAACAGCCTGCTGGCCAACGGCTGATCCGGTCCCGGAGAAGGAAGAGGGAGGATCGTCATGCGTGCGAACCGCTGGTACACGCCCTGGTTGCTCGTCCTGCCGGCACTGATCTGGCTCGTCGCGTTCAGCCTGTGGCCCTCGATCAACACGGTCCGGTTGTCGTTCACGAACGCCAGCCCGCTCGGCGGCGTCAGCCAGTGGGTCGGGGTCCAGAACTTCCAGACCCTGCTCGCCGACCCCCAGGTGTGGGAGGCGCTGCTCAACAGCGTCATCTACATGGCGGTGTGCCTGCCGCTGCTGACGGTCCTCCCGCTCCTCATCGCGGTGCTCGTGCAGCAGAAGCTGCCCGGGATCGCGTTCTTCCGCACCGCGTTCTACACGCCGGTCATCGCGTCCGCGGTGGTCGTCGGGCTCATCTGGACGTGGATCCTCGACGACCGCGGTGTCATCAACGAGATGGCGCAGGCCCTCGGCGTCGTGCAGGGCAGCGTCCCGTTCCTGACCGACCGCTGGCTGTTGCTCCTCAGCGCCATCAGCCTGACGGTGTGGAAGGGGCTCGGCTACTACATGATCATCTTCCTGGCCGCCCTCGGGAACGTCGGCAAGGACCTGCACGAGGCCGCCGCGCTCGACGGCGCGGGCGCGGTCCGACGCTTCTGGTCGGTCACGATGCCCGGGGTCCGCGGCACCATGACGCTCGTCGGGATCCTGGTGTGCGTCTCTGCCCTCCGGGTGTTCAGCGAGCTCTACATCCTCACGAACGGCACCGGTGGGCCCGGCGGGCAGGACAACTCGCTCGTCATGCTCATCCAGCAGTACGCCCGCGGCTTCACCGGCAACCTCGGCTACGCGTCCGCCCTGAGCCTCCTGCTCTTCGTCGTGACGCTCGTCCCGATGCTGGCCCTCGCCCGGATGAACAGCAAGGCGGACAAGTGACGAACACGACCAGCACGACCGAACCCGTCGTCGGCGGCGCGCAGGGTGCTGCCAGCCCGACGCCGGACGTGACCGGCGCGACCGACGCGAGACGGGCCTCCAGGCAGAACGGACGCGGGCGGCGCCGCGCGGTCTGGGGCGTCATGTCCACGCGCGAGAAGGTCGTCCGCTACGTCCTGCTCATCGTGGTGCTCTTCATCACGATCGGCCCGTTCCTGTGGCAGCTGTCCACGTCGCTCAAGGGCGCCGGTGAGGACATCTACACGGCGAACCCGTCGTTCATCCCGACGGAGCCGACCATCGAGAACTACCTGAAGGTCGCCGCCGCGATCCCGGTGTGGCGGTACATCGGCAACTCGTTGCTCGTCGCCGCGATCGACGTCCTCGGCAACATCGTGTTCGCGACCCTGGCCGGCTTCGCCCTCGCCCGTCTGCAGTGGCGGCACCGGAAGCTCGTGCTCGGCCTGTTCCTCGGCACCCTGGTGCTGCCCGGCGAGGCGACGATCATCTCGCAGTTCGTCACCGTGAAGGACCTCGGCCTGGCCGACAACCTGGTCGGCGTCGCCCTGCCCGGCATGATCGCGGCACTCAACGTCCTGCTGATGTTCAACGCGTTCCGGCAGATCCCCGAGGAGATCGACCAGGCGGCGGTGATGGACGGCGCGAACGCGATGCAACGCCTGCGGTACATCTCGCTGCCCGCCGTGCAGGGGACCATCGCGGTCATCGCGATCTTCTCGTTCATCGGCGCGTGGGACGACTTCCTCTGGCCGCTCATCGTGCTGCAGTCGCCCGAGAACCTCACCCTGACCGTCGGGTTGCAGTACCTGCAGGGCACGTTCGCCACCGACCAGCGGATGATCGCGGCCGGCACCATGATCGCCTTCATCCCGATCGCCGTGATCTTCGCCGTCCTGCAGCGCTTCTTCTTCAAGGGCGTCGAAGAGGGCGGTGTGAAGGGCTGATGCGCTTCGGGGTCAACTACACGCCCTCGGTCGGCTGGTTCCACTCGTGGCTCGACTTCTCGCGGTCGGACACCGCCAGGGACCTCGAGGCGATCGCGTCGATCGGCGCAGACCACGTGCGGATCTTCCCGCTCTGGCCGGTCGTCCAGCCGAACCGGACGCTCATCCGGCAGCAGGCCCTCGACGACGTCGCGACGGTCGTCGACCTCGCCGGGTCGTTCGGGCTCGACGTCAACGTGGACGCGCTGCAGGGGCACCTGTCGAGCTTCGACTTCGTGCCGTCCTGGCTGGACAGCTGGCACCGCCGCAACATGTTCACCGACCCGGACGTGGTCGCCTCGACCGCCGCGTACGTCCGGGCGCTCGCCGGAGCGGTCGCCGACAGGCCGAACCTGCTCGGCATCACCATCGGCAACGAGGTCAACCAGTTCGCGCACGCGCCGCACCCCACACCGCACGCGATCACGGCGGAGCAGGGGCACGCGTGGGCGGCGGCGATGGTCGCGGCGGCGCGAGCGGGGCTGTCGGACGGATCATCGGCGTTGCCTGCGTCGTCCGTGTCGGTCGGCCTGGAGGCGCGGCTCGACCCCGCCTCGTCGGTCCCGCCCGCCACCGGGTCGCGTCCCGGGCCGCTGGTCACCGTCGCGCAGTACGACGCGGCCTGGTACGACGACGCCCAGCCCTTCGGCCCGGAGCACGCGGCGGACCACGGCGACGCGACGGTCACGCACTCGTGGGTGTTCAACGGCTCCGCGGCACTGCACGGCGCACTCGGGGCCGGGTCGGTGCGGCACGGGGAGTACCTGCTCCAGCTCGCCGCCGCCTGGAACCACGACGCCGCCCGGCCGAACTGGCTGCAGGAGGTCGGCGCCCCCACCAACGTCGTCGACCCCGCCGACGCCGCCGCGTTCACCGAGCAGACCATCCGGCACGTGCTCGACGCGCAGCAGGTGCTCGGGGTGACCTGGTGGTGCTCCCACGACGTCGCCCGGTCGCTCGCCGACTTCCCCGAGCTCGAGTACGACCTCGGGCTGTTCACGAACGACGGACGACTGAAGCCCGCGGGCGAGGCGTTCGCCGCCCTCGCCCGCGCCGAGCACGCCCGCGACGCGCGTGCCGCACCGACGACCACCGCGCTCGTCCTCGACGACGTGCTCTCCGACGGCACCGTCCGGCACGGCACCCGCGCCGACTGCGCCCCCGGCGGTCGGTTCGCCGCCGCCTGGCTCGCCCTGGCCGAGGCCGCACCGGACGGCCGCGGCCCGCAGGTCGTGCTGCGCTCCCGACTGTCGGACACCGCGCTGCTGGCCGCCCGAGGCATCGACCGCTGCGTCGACGTGCCGTCCGACCTCGACACCACCACCGTCCGCGTCGCCCACCCGGCGACGACGCCCTGACCCCGGAAGGCCCCATGCACGACGACATCCCCCTCACCACCGGACGCGCCCGACGGGTGCTCGACGAGCGGATCACCCCCGTGGTGCACGCGACCACGACGGCACTCCAGGCCGCCTGGCACGAGCTGCCGGGGGAGCCGGTCCCGCCGGCCGAGGGGCTCGCGCTCACGTTCGCGCCCTACGAGGTCGGCACCCCGTGGGGCGCGGCCTGGGGCACGACGTGGTTCCGGCTGACCGGGACGGTGCCGACCGAGTGGGCCGGACGCCGGGTCGAGGCCGTGATCGACCTCGGCTTCGACAAGAACATGCCCGGGTTCCAGTGCGAGGGGCTCGTGTACCTGGCCGACGGTACCCCCGTGAAGTCGATCAACCCACGCAACCAGTGGGTCCTGGTCACCGAGCGGGCCGAGGGTGGCGAGACCGTCGAGCTCTTCGTCGAGGCCGCGTCGAACCCCGTCCTGCTCGACTACCACCCCTTCCTGCCGACGCAGGAGGGCGACGTGCAGACCTCGTCCTCGAAGCGCCTCTACGCCACCCGCCGGATGGAGCTCGCCGTCTTCGAGTCCGAGGTGCACGAGCTCGCCCTGGACGTCGACGTCCTGCTCGAGCTGCAGGCCGAGCTGCCCGCCGGGCCCCGACGCATGCGGATCCTGCAGGCCCTCGACGACGCCCTCGACGCGCTCGACCTGCAGCACATCCCGGAGACCGCCGGGGACGCCCGCGCGGCGCTCGCCGAGGTGCTCGCCGCTCCCGCCGAGGCCTCGGCGCACACGATCTCGGCCGTCGGGCACGCCCACATCGACTCCGCCTGGCTCTGGCCCGTGCGCGAGACCATCCGCAAGGTCGCCCGCACCACGTCGACCATGACCGAGCTCATCGACCAGACCGACGACTTCCTGTACGGCATGTCGAGCGCGCAGCAGTACGCGTGGATCAAGGAGCACCGCCCCGAGGTCTACGCCCGGGTCAAGGCGGCGGTCGAGGCCGGCCGGTTCCTGCCGATCGGCGGCATGTGGGTCGAGTCCGACACCGTGATGCCCACCGGCGAGAGCATCGTCCGGCAGTTCTCGCAGGGGCAGCGGTTCTTCGAGCGCGAGTTCGGCATCCGACCGAAGGGCGTCTGGCTGCCCGACAGCTTCGGGTACTCGCCGGCGCTGCCGCAGCTCATGCGCCGCGCGGGCTTCGAGTGGTTCTTCACGCAGAAGATCTCGTGGAACCAGGTGAACAAGTTCCCGCACCACACGTTCCTGTGGGAGGGCATCGACGGGTCGCGGGTGTTCTCGCACTTCCCGTCGATGGACACCTACAACTCGCGCTTGTCGGGCAGCGAGGTCGCGAAGGCCTCCCGTCAGTTCCGCGAGAACCGGCTCGCCACCGGATCGATCGCCCCGGTCGGCTGGGGCGACGGCGGTGGCGGTACGACCCGCGAGATGACCGGCACCGCCGCGCGGTTGGCGGACCTCGAGGGCAGCGCGAAGGTCCGGTGGGAGCACCCGGACACGTTCTTCGACCGCGCGAAGGCCGAGCTGACCGACCCGCCCGTGTGGGTGGGGGAGCTGTACCTCGAACTGCACCGGGCCACGCTCACGTCGCAGCACGGCACGAAGCAGGGCAACCGCCGGTGCGAGCAGCTGCTCATCGAGGCCGAGCTCTGGGCCGCGACCGCCGCCGCCCGCACCGACTTCACCTACCCGTACGACGAGCTCGACGCCCTGTGGCAGCAGGTCCTGCTCCAGCAGTTCCACGACATCCTGCCGGGCACCTCGATCGCGTGGGTGCACCGCGAAGCGGTCGAACGCTACGCCGAGACGGCCGCGGCGCTGAGGGCGATCATCGAGCAGGCGCTCTCGGCGCTCGCCGGTGCCGGGGACGCGGCCGTCGTCGTGAACCCGGCCCCGTTCCTCCAGGCCGGTGCACCCGCGCAGGGCGCCGTCGTGGCGACCGAAGTGCCGGCGGCGACCGCCGTGTCCCTGACCGAGCAGGACGGCGGGTACGTGCTGGCGAACGACCTGGTGCGGGTCGTCGTCGACGCGCAGGGGCTCGTGACGAGCGCCGTCGACCTGGCGAGCGGGCGCGAGGCGATCGCGGCCGGCCAGGCGGCGAACCTGCTGCAGCTGCACCAGGACTTCCCGAACATGTGGGACGCGTGGGACGTCGACCGGTACTACCGCAACCGCGTCGAGGACCTCGTGTCGACCACCGGGCTGACCGCGTCGGTCGACGACGCCGGGGTCGCCCGCGTGGTCGTCGAGCGGGCGTTCGGTGACTCGACGGTCCGCCAGGAGATCGCCCTGGCGCCGGAGTCGCGCACCCTGGAGTTCGACCAGGTGACCGACTGGCACGAGACCGAGAAGTTCCTCAAGGTCGCGTTCCCGCTCGACGTCCGCGCCGAGCACACCGTCGCCGAGACGCAGTTCGGCGCGCAGAAGCGGGTGACGCACACGAACACCTCGTGGGAGGCCGCGAAGTTCGAGACCTCGATGCACCGCTACGTGCTGGTGTCCGAGCCGGGCTTCGGCGTCGCGCTCGTGAACGACTCGATCCACGGCTTCGACACCACGCGCGACGCCGTCGACGGGCACGTCACCACCACCGTGCGGCTGTCGCTGCTGCGGGCACCGCGGTTCCCGGACCCCGAGACCGACCAGGGCGTGCAGACGCACCGGTACGGCATCGTCATCGGCACCGACCAGCTCGGAGCCACGTCGGCCGGCGTGCGGATGAACGCGGGCGCGCGAACCATCACCGGGGCGCACGGCTTCGACCCGCTCGTGCAGGTCTCCGGCGACGTCGTGCTGTCGAGCGTCAAGCTCGCCGACGACCGGTCCGGTGACCTGGTCGTGCGCGTGTACGAGCCGACCGGGCAGCGGGGGACCGGGGCCATCGCCCTGTCCGAGGCCGACGGTGCTGCGTTCGGGCCGGCTGCCGAGGTGACCCTGCTCGAAGAGGCGCTGGCCTCGGCCGGCACCGTCGACGCGTCCTCGTTCGCCGTCGACGCCTACGAGGTCCGCACCTTCCGCTTCCCACGCAAGTGATCCATCCATCCACGCAAGGAGGAACGCCATGAAGAAGTCCACGAAGTTCGGCATCGCGACCGCACTGGTCGCCATGCTCGCGGCACCACTGGTACCCGCTGCAGCATCCGCGGCGCCGTCCTCGTCTGGGGCCAGCCACGGGCAGGGCACGTCACACGGCGGACGCCACGGACACGGACACGGGCACCACGCCGTCCCCACGAAGTCGGGGCCGACGAGCATCGCCTACGTCGAGGTCAACAACGACGAGCTCGCCAACGTCGGGCGGTACACGCTGGAGAACGGTGCGAACGCCTTCGATGTGGCGATCATCTTCGCCGCGAACATCAACCGGGACGCGGACGGCAAGGCGGTCCTGTACGCCAACGAGAACGTGCAGCGAACCCTCGACCAGGCCGCCACGCAGATCCGCCCGCTGCAGGCCAAGGGCATCAAGGTGACGCTCTCGGTGCTCGGCAACCACCAGGGCACCGGGCTGGCGAACTTCACCTCGAAGGCAGCCGCACGGGACTTCGCGGAGCAGGTGTCGGCGACCGTCGAGAAGTACGGACTCGACGGCGTCGACCTGGACGACGAGTACTCCGACTACGGCGTGGACGGCACCCCGCAGCCGAACCAGCAGTCGATCGGCTGGCTCATCAGTGCCCTGCGTGCGGACATGCCGGGCAAGATCATCTCGTTCTACGACATCGGCCCGTCGTCCGACGCCCTGAAGACGGCGAACCCGTCGATCGGCGGCAAGCTCGACTACGCCTGGAACCCGTACTACGGCACCTACACGGCGCCGACGATCCCGGGCCTGCCGAAGTCGAAGCTGTCCGCCGCTGCGGTCGACATCCAGAACACCCCCGAGGCCACCGCCGTCTCGCTCGCGCAGCGCACGAAGGCCGACGGGTACGGCGTGTTCATGACGTACAACCTGCCGGGAGGCGACGAGTCCGCCTACGTCTCGTCGTTCACGAAGGTGCTGTACGGACAGGCCGCGTCGTACCGCTGACGCGTCCGTCCTGACAGCGGCGCGCGCCCCGTGCTCCCCGGCTCCGGCCTGGAGGCGCGGGGCGCGTCCGTCGTCCGGGTCCCGCTGGTCGGGCTCCCGCGGCCTGGTGCGAGGGACCCCGCGTTCGGCGCTTGGCGTGGTGCGAGGTTGGGGACCCAGGGTTCGCCCTGGTGCGAGGTTGCGCACTCGGTGCGAGCACGCGGCCATCGCACCGAGTGCGGAACCTCGCACGGAGTTCGGCGGACCTCGCACCGTGCGAGGTGCGCGGCCGTACGATCGCCGCATGGAGCTCGAGTTCCGCGGCGAGGTGATCGAGTGGCGCGGCCCGTCACCGTTCTTCTTCGCCGTCGTGCCGCCGGACGCTGCCGAGGTCATCGCGGACCTCGCGCCGGTGCTCACCTACGGGTGGGGTGTGATCCCTGCGCGGGTGACGATCGGCTCGGTGACGTGGACGACGTCGCTGTTCCCGAAGGACGGTGGGTACCTCGTGCCGTTGCGTGCGGCGGAGCGGAAGCGTGCCCGGGTGGAACTCGGCGACTCCCCGGAGATCACCCTCGAGTTCGCCGGCCCCTGACCACGCACGGTGCGCGCGTGTTCGCTCCGTGCGGGTTTGACCGCTCGGTGCGCCGGAACAACCTCGCACCCAGCGTGCAACCGTGCATCAGCCGACGAAGCGCGGGGCAGGAGGAAGAAGAGAGGGGATGACGGGAATCGAACCCGCGTGGCCAGTTTGGAAGACTGGGGCTCTACCATTGAGCTACATCCCCGCGCCTGCGCACCAGGCGCAGCCCGACCATCGTAGCGGACGAACGAGCACCGACATGCCGACGCGCGTGATCCCGAAGCCGGACGCCGGTGCCGAGCGCACCATCCGCTGGTCCCGGGTGGTCTCGTACGTGCTGGTGGTCCTCGCCGCCGCGGTCCTGTCCCTGCGTCCCGACCTGTTCGGCGATCCGCAGTCGCAGCCCGCGCACGCACTGCTGCACGTCTGGCGGATCGTCGTCGGGCTGCTGCTCGCGGTGGCCGCCCTCGGGGTCCAGGTGGCCGTCGGGATCCGGTGGCGGCGGGGTCTGCGACGCGCCGCGGAGGACGACTGAGCAACCCCCGGGAACAGCGCGCCGTCGGACCGCTAGACTCACCGGGGTCGCATGCGCCCTGCGCGTGCGCGGCCGATCCCTGGCACAGACCAACGGGGCGTAGCTCAGCTTGGTAGAGCGCCCGCTTTGGGAGCGGGAGGTCGCAGGTTCAAATCCTGTCGCCCCGACCAGGTCCTTCGAGCACCACCGACCACACGAACGTCAACCAACAGGAGAACATCCCTTGGCCACCAGCACCGTCGACAAGGTGAGCGACACCCGCGTCAAGCTCACCGTGAACGTGACGCCGGACGATCTCAAGCCGAGCATCGACCACGCCTACAAGCACATCGCCGAGCAGATCAACATCCCCGGCTTCCGCAAGGGCAAGGTCCCGCCGGCGATCGTCGACCAGCGCGTCGGCCGCGGCGAGGTCCTGAACCACGCCGTCGGTGACGCCATCGACAACTTCTACCGCCAGGCGGTCGAAGAGCAGGAGCTGCGCATCCTCGGTCGCGCCGAGGCCGACGTCGCCGAGCTGCCGAACGTCGCGGACTTCACCGGTGACCTCGTCCTCACCTTCGAGGTCGACGTCCGCCCCGAGTTCGACCTGCCGGACTACTCCTCGTACGAGCTCACCGTCGACGCCGTCGAGGTGTCGGACGACGAGATCGAAGAGGAACTGCAGAACCTCCGCACCCGCTTCGGCACGCTCGTGACGGTCGACCGTCCGGCGAAGACCGGCGATTTCGCGCAGATCGACCTCACCGCCACCATCGGTGACGACGAGGTCGACTCGGCCACCGGCGTCTCCTACGAGATCGGCTCCGGCGACCTGCTCGAGGGCATCGACGAGGCGCTCGAGTCCCTGACCGCCGGTGAGTCGACGACCTTCGAGTCGAAGCTCGTCGGCGGCGACCGCGAGGGCGAGACCGCCCAGATCGCCGTCACCGTCACCGCCGTCAAGGAGCGCGAGCTCCCCGAGGCCGACGACGAGTTCGCCCAGATCGCCAGCCAGTTCGACACCATCGACGAGCTCAAGGCGGACCTCAAGGAGCAGATCGCGAAGTCCAAGACCTTCGGTCAGGGTGCCGCGGCTCGCGACAAGCTCGTCGAGAAGCTCACCGAGGACGTCAACATCCCGATCTCGGAGCAGCTCATCGCCGACGAGGTGCACCGTCACCTCGAGCAGGAGAACCGCCTCGAGGACGAGGAGCACCGCAAGGAGGTCTCCGAGTCCAGCGAGACCGCCTTCCGCTCGCAGATCCTCCTCGACGCGATCGCCGAGAAGGAAGAGATCCAGGTCTCGCAGGAGGAACTGACCCAGTACCTCATCCAGGCCGCCGCGCAGTACGGCATGGAGCCGGCCGAGTTCATCAAGGTCATCGACCAGAACGGCCAGATCCCCGGCATGGTCGGCGAGGTCGCCCGTTCGAAGGCGGTCGCGACCGTCCTGTCCAAGGTGACCGTCAAGGACACCAACGGCGACGCCGTCGACCTGTCCGCCTTCACGGCGGGCGTCGCGCAGGAGCCGGCAGGCGACGCCGAGTAACGATCTCGACGCCACCAGCACGAAGGACGGGAGGCACGGTGCCAGCTGGCACCGTGCCTCCCGTCCGTTGTTTCCGCACCTTCGCATTGCCGACAGCGAACAGACGAGAACTGGTGCGTTGCACCCGATAAGTTCGACAACAAGCGACAACTGAACGGGAGCTTTTCCATGGCCGAAGCAACACTGAACCCCAGTGTTTTTGACCGCCTTCTGAGAGACCGGATCGTGTGGCTCGGCTCCGAGGTCCGCGACGACAACTCGAACGAGATCGCAGCCAAGCTGCTGCTGCTCGCCGCCGAGGACCCTGAGAAGGACATCTACCTCTACATCAACTCGCCCGGTGGTTCGATCACCGCCGGCATGGCGATCTACGACACGATGCAGTTCGTCCCGAACGACATCGTCACCGTGGGCATCGGCCTCGCCGCGTCGATGGGACAGTTCCTGCTGTCCTCCGGCACGCCCGGCAAGCGCTACATCACGCCGAACGCGCGCGTGCTGCTCCACCAGCCGTCCGGTGGCTTCGGCGGCACCGCGGCCGACATCCAGACGCAGGCCAAGGTCATCCTCGACATGAAGCAGCGCATGGCGGAGCTCACGGCCGAGCAGACCGGCAAGTCGATCGAGCAGATCCTCAAGGACAACGACCGCGACAACTGGTTCACGGCGCAGGAAGCGCTCGAGTACGGCTTCGTCGACCACCTCCGCGCTTCGAGCGCCGAGGTCATCGGCGGTGGTGGCACCGTCGGCGACGGCGAGACGCCCACCAGCGCAGCCGAGCCCGACGCCCAGTCCTGATCACCACCGAAGAAAAGGAAACGAGAATGCATCTCCCCATGCTCGGTGGCGCGCAGAACGTCCCGGCTCCGTCCAATCGGTACATCCTGCCGAGCTTCGAAGAGCGCACGGCCTACGGCTACAAGCGCCAGGACCCGTACGCCAAGCTGTTCGAGGACCGCATCGTGTTCCTCGGCGTGCAGGTCGACGACGCGTCGGCTGACGACGTCATGGCCCAGCTGCTCGTGCTCGAGTCGATGGACCCCGACCGCGACATCGTGATGTACATCAACTCGCCCGGTGGCTCGTTCACCGCGATGACGGCGATCTACGACACGATGCAGTACATCCGTCCGCAGATCCAGACGGTCTGCCTCGGCCAGGCTGCCTCGGCCGCGTCGGTGCTCCTCGCCGGTGGTACGCCCGGCAAGCGCCTCGCACTGCCGAACGCCCGTGTGCTGATCCACCAGCCCGCGACCCAGCAGGGTGGCGGTCAGGCGTCCGACATCGAGATCCAGGCGGCGGAGATCCTCCGCATGCGCACCTGGCTCGAGGAGACGCTGTCGAAGCACTCCAACAAGACGCCGGATGAGATCAACCACGACATCGAGCGCGACAAGATCATGTCCGCGCAGGAAGCCGTGGAGTACGGCCTGATCGACCAGGTCCTCACCAGCCGCAAGAACCTGCCGGCGCTCGTCAAGTAGCACCAGCAGGAACGACGAAGGCCCCGCACCGAACGGTGCGGGGCCTTCGTCGTTGCGCGGTGGTCAGTCGTCGGTGTCGTCGGTGTCGTCGGACTCGGGGGCCGGCTTGCGGCGCAGGAGCAGCAGCACCGCGACGACGACGCCGACCAGCACGACGCCACCGGCGCCGATCCAGATCGCGTCCGACGCGGCCGAGTCGCTCGACCCCGAGGCCGTGCCGGTGGTGGTGTCCGCACCGGCGTCGTCGTCACCCGTGGCGGCGCAGGTCGGGGGCTTCACCGCGCCCGTGGCCGGCGTGAAGCCCGACGGTGCCTTCCACGTGAAGGGGTACTCGTCGGACACGGTGTGCCCGTCGGCGGAGACGATCTGCCACTCGACGGTGTACTTGCCCGAGTCGCCGAGTGCGGCGGCCGTGGTCATCGACGGGCCCTCGACGTCGACGCAGCCGTCCTCGTAGTACTTGCCGTCGGGGCCGACGATGCGGAACGCGAAACCCGACCCCGAGTCACCGATGTCGAGCAGCTTGTCGTTCGTCGTGATGTCGAACGTCTCCGGTAGCTCGGTCAGGGTGCCGCCGACCTCCGGGTCCGACGAGATCAGGTAGTTGTGCGCGCTGGCGGGGCCTGCGAGCCCGAGGACCGCACCACCGGCGATCGCGACGGCCGCGGCGGTCCCGGCCACGAGCCTCCGGGCAGAGGACCGCGGCCGGGACCGACGCGAACCAGGCTGCGTCACTTGGCGGAGCTGCGACGACGCGTGCCGGCGACGGCGACGACCAGGGCGACGGCGCCGAGCACCAGGCCGCCGAGGCCGAGGAACCGACCGACCAGGTCGGGGTCGCTCGAGGTGGCCGTGCCGGCGGCCTCGGCCGTCGGGGTCGCGGCGATCGGGTCACCGTCGTCGTCCGTCGCCTCGGCGGCGGTCAGCGTGATCGAGGGTGCCGGGTGCTCGGGCTCGGCTTCGCCGGCCTGCTGCTCCTGGTTCCACTCGACGCTGCCCTTCTCGCAGGTCTGGATCGCGGGGAACTCGACGAGGTCACCGGCCTTGCCGTCCGGTAGCGAGAACGAGAGGGCGAAGGTGTCGCGCTCGTCGGCGGGCAGGGGGGTCTTCGCGGTGTACGTGACGCTGGTGACCCGCTCGGCGGCGGCCTCGTGTTCGTCGTCGGCGGCGGACGGGTCGGTGTAGGGCTCGGTCGCCTTCGTGATCTTCCAGTTCGGGTTCACGGTGGGCGTGACCTCGATGACGGACTCCGGCACCTGGAACTCGATCTTCGTCGTGGGGGAGCCGTCGCAGCCGTGCGGGACCGAGAAGGTCGCCGTGGTGTACGAGTTCGCTGCGGTCGACGTGGCCGTGGCGGACACGTGCGCGCTGGCCGCCGTGGCGCTGCCGAGGACGATGACGGCTGCGACACCGAGGGTGACGGCGCCGCCGGCGGCGAGACGCTTCTGCATGGGGTTCCTTCCGGGGTGGTCCTGCACTGCTGTTCTACAAGATGTAGAGAAGTCCGGATCACCGTAGCAGGCTCGCACGCCCTGGGCGAACGCGCGGGCGGATCCCGGAGGGGCATCGCGGTCGGTGTCACCGGTTGCGGTTAGGCTCGTGTCCACGACGAGGTGCCCACCAGCAGCGGTGCACCAGCGGTGGTGCGACAGCGCGGCCGGCATGTCCAATCAGGGAGGCACGGGAATGGCACGCATCGGAGAGAGCGGCGATCTCCTCAAGTGCTCGTTCTGCGGCAAGAGCCAGAAGCAGGTCCAGCAGCTCATCGCCGGACCGGGCGTCTACATCTGCGACGAGTGCGTCGAGCTCTGCAACGAGATCATCGAGGAACGTCTGGCCGAGGCTGGCGAGGACACCGCGAGCGGGGACTTCGAACTGCCCAAGCCGCGGGAGATCTTCGACTTCCTGCAGGAGTACGTCATCGGGCAGGACCCGGCGAAGCGCGCCCTCGCCGTGGCCGTCTACAACCACTACAAGCGCGTCCGCGCCCAGGGCCAGATCACCGCCGCCGAAGACCGCGACGACATCGAGATCGCCAAGTCGAACATCCTGCTCATCGGCCCGACCGGCTGCGGCAAGACGTACCTGGCGCAGACCCTCGCCAAGCGCCTCAACGTGCCGTTCGCTGTCGCAGACGCCACCGCCCTGACCGAGGCCGGCTACGTCGGCGAGGACGTCGAGAACATCCTCCTCAAGCTCATCCAGGCCGCCGACTACGACGTGAAGCGCGCCGAGACCGGCATCATCTACATCGACGAGGTCGACAAGATCGCGCGCAAGGCCGAGAACCCGTCGATCACCCGCGACGTCTCGGGCGAGGGCGTGCAGCAGGCGCTGCTCAAGATCCTCGAGGGCACGGTCGCCTCGGTCCCGCCGCAGGGCGGCCGCAAGCACCCGCACCAGGAGTTCATCCAGATCGACACGACGAACGTGCTGTTCATCGTGGCGGGTGCGTTCGCCGGGCTCGAGGACATCGTGTCCTCACGCGTCGGCAAGCGCGGGATCGGCTTCGGGGCACCCCTGCACAGCGCCACCGACCACCAGGACCTGTACTCCGAGGTGCTGCCGGAAGACCTGCACAAGTTCGGTCTGATCCCCGAGTTCATCGGTCGTCTGCCCGTCGTCACCACGGTGTCGCAGCTCGACCAGGCGGCGCTCATGCAGATCCTGACCGAGCCGAAGAACGCGCTCGTCAAGCAGTACCAGCGGATGTTCCAGATCGACGGCGTCGAGCTCGAGTTCGACCAGGGTGCGCTCGAGGCCATCGCGGACCTCGCGGTGCTGCGCCAGACGGGTGCCCGTGGCCTCCGGGCGATCCTCGAAGAGGTCCTCGGCCCGGTGATGTTCGACGTCCCGTCCGACGACGACGTCGCCCGCGTGGTGATCACCCGCGAGTCCGTGCTCGAGAACGCCGCGCCGACGATCGTGCCGCGACCCCGGGCCAAGCGCGTCGAGAAGTCGGCGTAGCGCGCCGCCCCTTCGCCGTCCACGACGGACACGACCAGAACGACAGAACACCTCGAGATCTCGAGGTGTCCTGTCGTTCTGGTCGTGTCCCGCCGAGGGGCCGGCTACTCCAGCCCGCGGCGCCGCAGCAGCGGACCGACCTCGGCATCACGGCCGCGGAAGTCCCGGTACGCCTCGAGCGGGTCCTTCGCCCCGCCGACCCCGAGCAGACGCTCAGCGAACCGCTTGCCGGCCGCACGGTCCAGCCCGCCGTTGTCGCGGAACCACTCCACCGTGTCGGCGTCGAGCACCTCGGACCAGATGTACCCGTAGTACCCGGCGTCGTACCCGCCCGAGAACGTGTGCGCGAAGTACGTCGACGAGTACCGCGGCGGCACGGCCTCGACGGCGATGCCGGCGGCTGTGAGGGCGTCTCGTTCGAAGTCCTCGACGGACGTCACCGCGGCCGCCTCGGCAGCCGACAGCCGGTGCCACGCCTGGTCGAGCAGCGCTGCGGCGAGGTACTCGGTCGTACCGAAGCCCTCGTTGAACCCCTCGGACTCGCTGAGCCCCAGGACGAGCTCGGGCGGCAGGGGCGCCCCGGTCTCGTGGTGCTTCGCGTAGTTCGCCAGCACGGACGGCCACGACAGCCACATCTCGTTCACCTGGCTCGGGAACTCGACGAAGTCGCGCTCGACGTTCGTGCCCGAGAACCGCGGGTAGGTGGTGCGGGCGATGAGGCCCTGCAGGGCGTGCCCGAACTCGTGGAAGAGCGTCTCGACCTCGTCCTGGATGAGCAGGGTGGGGGAGCCGGCAGCGGGCTTCGCGACGTTGAGGTTGTTGACCACGACGGGCAGGGTGCCGAGCAGCTCGGACTGCTCGACGACCGGGTTCATCCACGCGCCGCCGCGCTTGCCGTCGCGCGTGTAGAGGTCGAGCAGGTACAACCCGACGGGCTCGCCGTCGTCACCGGTGACCTCGAAGACCCGGACCTCGTCGTTGTAGCCGTGCAGGTCCGGGCGCTCGGTGAAGGTCAGGCCGTACAGGGCGCCGGCGGCGTGGAAGACCCCGTCGTGCAGGACCCGGTCGGCCTCGAAGTACGGGCGGAGCGCGGTGCTGTCCGCGGCGAACTGCTCGCCGCGCAGGATCTCGGTGGCGTACGCCCAGTCCCACGACTCGATGTCGAACCCGACCGTGCGCGACCGGACCGCGCGTTCGTCGTCGGCGTTCCGTGCGGCGGCGCCGACGAGCGAGGACAGCAGTCCGTCGACGGCCTCGGGGGTCTTCGCCGTCTCGTCGGCGGTGACCACGGCCGCGTGGTTCGGGAACCCGAGCAGCTCGGCCCGCTCGGCCCGGAGCCGGACGATGCGGAGCAGCACCTCGCGGTTGTCGTGCTCGTTGCCGCGACGACCGCGGGCGAGCGAGGCGCGCATGATCCGCTCGCGCAGGGCACGGTTCGCCAGCGAGGACAGCCACGGGTGTCCGGTGTAGAGCGGCAGCGTGATGAGCCAGCCGTCGAGGCCCCGGTCGGCGGCAGCGGCGGCGGCGGCGGACTTCGCCCCGTCGTCGAGCCCCTCGAGTTCGTCCTCGCTGGTCACGTGCACGGCGGAGTCGTTGGTGTCCTCGAGCAGGTTCCGCTCGAAGGTCGTCGTGCGGGTCGAGAGCTCCTGGTTGATCGCCGTCAGACGCGCCTTGCCCCCGTCGTCGAGACCGGCGCCGGCCAGGGTCATCTCGGCGTGGGTCCGCTCGACCAGCCGCAGCGCCTCACCGGTCAGTCCGGCGGCCTCGGCGCCGTCGAGCACCTCCTGCACGCGGGCGTACAGGCGGGAGTCGAGCGTGATCGCGTCGCGGTGCGCGGCGAGGAGCGGGGAGACCTCGGCCTCGAGGTCCTGCAGCTCCGGGCTGGAGTCGGCCGACGACAGCGTGAAGAACACGTGGCTGACGCGGGTGAGCAGCTGCCCGGACCGCTCGAGTGCGACCAGGGTGTTCTCGACCGTCGGGGCGTGTGGATCGGTGGCGATGGCCTCGACCTCGGCGCGCTGCTCGGCCATGCCGGCCTCGAACGCCGGTCGGTAGTGCTCGAGTCGCACGTCGCCGAAGGGCGGCAGGGCGTAGGGGAGGGTGCTCGGGACGTCGAACGGGGTTGCCATCTGCCCACCCTATGCACGGGTGCTGGAGTCCGTTCCTTCCCATGGCGCCCGGACTGGGAAGCGGGATCGGGCGTCCCTGGTCGGAAGAACCGACCCGGTACGCCCGGAACGACCCGGTACGCCCGGAACGACCCGGTACGCCCGGAACGGCCCGGCGAGCGCACCTGCGCCCGGCGTGACCAGCGAGCGGACTGGAGGCCCGTGGCGGCGCCGCCACCGGCCTCCAGTCCGTCGTCGGTCGCGTGTCAGCGCATCGCTGCGTCGATCAGGGTCACCGCAGCACGGCGCGCGTGCGCGGCAGGCGCCGTGGTGCCGGCGATGGCCGCGGTGGTCTGCGCGCCCTCGGCGAGCAGTGCGAGCTGCGCGGCGAGTTCCTCGGCGTGCTCGGGGTCGGCGACGACCTCGGCGGTGAGCCGCTGCACGAACTGCTGGAACGAGTCCTTGTGCTCGCGCGCGATCTCGGCGACCGCAGGCGAGGTCGCGCCGAGCTCGCCGAACGCGTTGATGAACCCGCAGCCGCGGAACGTGTCGTCGCCGAACCACGACTCGAGGAAGTCGTAGACCGCCAGGAGCTTGTCGCGCGGGCTGGCCGCAGCCTCGACCGCGCCGTGCACACCCTGCTCCCACATGTCGTGGCGACCGGCGAGCACCGCGGCGATGAGCTGCTCCTTGCCCGGGAACGCCGCGTACAGCTTCTTGAGGGAGACCCCCGCGCCCGTGCGGATCTCGTCCATCCCGACGGACTGGATCCCGCGCGTGTAGAACAGCTGGTCCGCGACCTCGACGATGTGTGCTCGGACGTCCGGCTCGACGGTGCTGGTGGCCATGTGTGTACCCCGTTCCCTGAGTGTTCACCGTTCTCGAGTTGCGCTGGGAACGGGCGTTCTCTACTGTAGTCCACATCGACGGAGAACGATCGTTCTCCGCGATACTCAGGGAAGGAACGATCATGGGTGCCATCACCGTCGGAACCGAGAACAGCGTCGACATCGAACTCCACTACGAGGACAAGGGCCAGGGGCAGCCGATCGTGCTGATCCACGGCTTCCCCCTCGACGGCAACTCGTGGGAGGGGCAGATCCCGATGCTCCTCGAAGCCGGCTACCGCGTCATCACGTACGACCGCCGTGGCTTCGGCCAGTCCTCGCAGCCGTCCACCGGCTACGACTACGACACCTTCGCCGACGACCTGCACACGGTCCTCGAGACCCTCGACCTGCGCGACGTGATCCTCGTCGGCTTCTCGATGGGCACCGGCGAGATCGCCCGCTACATCGGCCGCCACGGTGAGGACCGGATCGCGAAGGTCGCGTTCCTGGCCTCGCTCGAGCCCTTCCTCGCCATCACCGACGACAACCCCGACGGCGCCGGCCCGATGTCGTTCTTCGAGGGCATCGCCGCCGACGTGGCGAAGGACCGCTACGCGTACTTCACGAACTTCTACCAGGACTTCTTCAACCTCTCGGAGAACCTCGGCAGCCGCATCTCCGAGGAGCAGGTCCGCAACGCCTGGAACGTCGCGGCCGGCTCCGGCTCGATCGCGTCCGCGGCCGCACCCCTGACCTGGCCGACCGACTTCCGCCAGGACATCCCGAAGGTGACCGTGCCCGCCCTGATCGTGCACGGCACGTCGGACAACATCCTGCCCATCGACGCCACCGGCCGACGTTTCACCCAGGCACTGCCCGCGGCGGAGTACGTCGAGATCGAGGGCGCCCCGCACGGCCTGCTCACCACGCACACCGCAGAGGTGAACGAGGTCCTGCGCACCTGGCTCGCCGAGTCCTGATCCCTCGGCGATCACGCGGACGCTCCCCGGCGGGGACGCCCGCATGGTGAGCAGGAATGGTCGGGTCCCCACCGGGGACCCGACCATTCCTGCACTCCAAGCGCATCGCACCGCGCACCGCTCCGCGCGCGCCGCGCGCAGCGCGCGCTAGTCCTCCTCGCCCGCGTCGTCGGGGTTCGTGACCTGGGCGTGGCCGAGTGCGTCGAGGTGGATCGAGGTGCCGTCGTCGAGTTCGACGATCGGCTTCCCCTCGAGGAACGTCAGGGTCCAACCCCACGTCGCCGTGTCGACGGACTCCGCCGCGAGCTCGTCCTCGACCCCGCGCACGGCGACGACCATCGTCTCCGGCAGTCGCGCAGGCGGTTCCCCACCCACGTTCCAGCGTGTGCCCAACTGCATCCGTGCCTCCTGTCCGTCCTTCGTGAGCAGAAGAGGTCGAGTCCGCCTGACGGACCCGACCTCTTCTGCTCACCATGCGCCTGCGGGCGAGCGCCCGCGGGCGAGCGCCCAGCCCGAGCCTACGACGCGGGCTGCTCCGCGAGCTCGATCTCGGTGACGGCGAGCTCGTCGCCGTCGACGAACGACAGGTTCTCGATGCGGCCGACGGCCGCCAGGTCGACCGCCGCGCGCTCGATGAGCGCACGCGTCTCGGCGGGCGCAGCGACGACCGCACGCGTCACGGGCGTCTTCTGGGACGCCTTCGCCGCCGTCTTCGCACCGCGGATCCCGATCAGCGCCTGCCCGACGGCCGCGAGCAGCCCCGTGGGGGCCGCGTCGGTCGGCAGGTCGGTCGCGGTCGGCCAGGAGGCCCGGTGCACGCTGGTGTCGTGGGTCCAGGCCCAGACCTCTTCCGTCGCGTACGGGAGGAACGGTGCCAGCAGTCGGAGCAGCACGTCGATCGCGCCGCGCAGCGCCAGGACCGCGCTCGCCTGCGTCTCGTGCGTCGCGTCGGAAGCGGTGCCGTAGGCGCGCTCCTTCACGAGCTCGAGGTAGTCGTCGCAGAACGTCCAGAAGAAGCGCTCGGTGATCTCGAGGGCACGGGCGTGGTCGAAGCCGTCGAACGCCGCGGTGGCCTGCTCGACGACCGCGCCGAGCTCCGCGAGCATGTCGACGTCGAGGGCCTCGGTCACGCTCGTGGCACCCTCGGGCAGCGGGAAGCCGTAGACGAACTTCGCCGCGTTGAGCACCTTGATCGCCAGTCGACGGCCGACCTTGATCTGCTTCGGGTTCTGTGGGTCGAACGCCGCGTCGGTGCCGAGCTTGGACGAGGCCGCCCAGTATCGGACCGCGTCGGCGCCGTGCTGCTCGAGGATGGACAGCGGCGTGACGACGTTGCCCTTCGACTTCGACATCTTCTTGCGGTCGGGGTCGACGATGAAGCCGGAGATCGAGGCGTGCTTCCACGGCACCAAGTCCGCCTCGAGCTGGCTGCGGAGCACGGTCGTGAACAGCCACGTGCGGATGATGTCCTGGGCCTGGGGGCGGACGTCGTACGGGTACACCAGGTCGTAGAGCGCCGGGTCGGTCTCCCACTTGCCCGCGAGCTGCGGGGTCAGCGACGAGGTCGCCCAGGTGTCCATGACGTCGAGTTCGCCCTGGAACCCGCCGGGCACGCCGCGCTGGTCCTCGGTGAAGCCGGGGGCCGGCTCGGAGGCCGGGTCGACGGGCAGCTGCGCCTCGGTCGGCACGATCGGCTGGTCGAACACCGGGTTGCCGTCGGCGTCGAGCGGGTACCAGACGGGCAGCGGCACGCCGAAGAAGCGCTGGCGCGAGATGAGCCAGTCACCGGACAGGCCGCCGACCCAGTTGTCGTAGCGGACGCGCATGAAGTCCGGGTGGAACGCGATCTCCTCGCCGCGCTGGCGGAGCGTGCTCTTCAGCTGCTCGTCGCGCGCACCGTTGACGACGTACCACTGGCGGGTCGACACGATCTCGAGGGGCTTGTCGCCCTTCTCGAAGAACTTCACCGGGTGCTGGATGGTCTTGACGTCACCGATCAGCTCGCCGGACTCGGTCAGCGCGTCGACGACGACCTTCTTGGCCGAGAACACGGTCTTGCCGGCCATCTCGGCGTAGAGCTCCTGGCCCGTCGCGGACTCGATCCAGGCGGGCTCCTCCGAACGCACGCGGCCGTCGAAGCCGATGATCGCGCGGTTCGGCAGCTGCAGCTCGCGCCACCACACGACGTCGGTGGTGTCACCGAAGGTGCAGACCATCGCGATGCCGGCGCCCTTGTCCTTCTGCGCCAGGTGGTGTGCGAGCACCGGGACCTCGACGTCGAACAGGGGGGAGCGGACCGTGGTGCCGAAGAGGTCCTGGAACCGCTCGTCGTCCGGGTGGGCCACCAGGGCGACACAGGCGGGCAGGAGTTCCGGGCGGGTGGTCTGGATGACGACGTGGTCGCCGCCGTCGGTGCGGTGGAAGGCGATGCCGTGGTACGCGCCGGGCATCTCCTTGTCCTCGAGCTCGGCCTGCGCGACCGCGGTGCGGAACGTGACGTCCCACAGGGTCGGGGCGTCGGCCTGGTAGGCCTCGCCGCGCTCCAGGTTGCGCAGGAACGCGCGCTGGGCGCTGGCCCGCGAGGTGTCGTCGATGGTGCGGTACGACTGGGTCCAGTCGACCGACAGGCCGAGCGTGCGGAAGAGCTCCTCGAACTGCTGTTCGTCCTGCACGGTCAGGCGCTCGCACAGCTCGATGAAGTTGCGACGCGACACCGGCAGCTGGTCGGCGGCCTTCGAGGACTTGCCGTCGCCGCCCTCGAACGGCGGCGTGAACTCGGGGTCGTACGGCAGGGTCGGGTCGCAGCGGACGCCGTAGTAGTTCTGCACGCGGCGCTCGGTGGGCAGGCCGTTGTCGTCCCAGCCCATCGGGTAGAAGACGTGCTTGCCGCGCATGCGCTCGAACCGGGCCTTGAGGTCGGTGTGCGTGTACGAGAACACGTGGCCGATGTGCAGCGAGCCGGAGGCGGTGGGCGGCGGGGTGTCGATCGACCAGACGGCGTCGCGGTGACCGGCGGCGTCGCGGTCGAAGCGGTACGTGCCGTCCTGCTCCCAGACGGGCCCCCAGACCTGCTCCAGTCCGTCGACGCTCGGCTTCTCGGGCATGGGTTTGGTCATGGTGCGCCTTCCGTCCGTGTGTGCGGCACCGAGTCCGTGATGAGGTGCCTGAGTGTTGCGCGCCTGACGCGCGGTGCCCCAATCGTAGCGGCCGCGTACACGTCGGGAGCCGGCCACGGGGCGTCCGCGGCTGCCGGCCGGGTGCCGGCTACCACACCGACCTGTCGGACACGCCAAGAGCCTGCTAGTCTGTCGGAGTTTGTCCGGCGAACGCAGGGTTCGCAGGAGCTGCAACGTCGCCGTCCGCCGGACGCCCGAAGGAAGCACCGCACCCCGGAGGAACGACTTGGCACCGAACGACGCACCCCACCCGCACGGCGATCGGCCGTTGCGCACGAAGGGCGCTGCGAAGCGCGCTCGTCGCGATCTCACGAAGGACGACGTCACCGTCGTCGAGGAGTCGCTGCTCAAGCGTGCCGTCGCGGCTGCCGCGCTCGGCAACGCCATGGAGTGGTTCGACTTCGGCATCTTCGCGTACCTGACCGTCACCATCTCGCAGGTGTTCCTGCCGCAGGGCGACCCGGCCGCGAACATCGTCGCCACGTTCGGCTTCTTCGCCGCCGCGTTCATCGTGCGTCCGATCGGCGGAGCCGTGTTCGGGCCGATCGGCGACAAGATCGGCCGACAGAAGGTCCTCGCGCTGACGATGATCCTGATGGCCGCGGGCACGCTCATGATCGGCCTGATCCCGTCGTACGACACGATCGGCTTCTGGGCACCGGTCCTGCTGCTGGTCGCCCGCTTCGTGCAGGGCTTCTCGACCGGTGGTGAGTACGGCGGCGCCGCGACCTTCATCGCCGAGTACTCGCCCGACAAGCGCCGTGGCTTCATGGGCTCGTGGCTCGAGTTCGGCACCCTCGCCGGGTACGTGCTCGGCGCCTCGATCGTCACCGGCCTGCAGTTCGGCCTGTCCGAGGACGCCCTGCTCAGCTGGGGCTGGCGCATCCCGTTCATCATCGCGGGCCCCCTCGGCCTGATCGGCCTCTACCTGCGGCTGAAGCTCGAGGAGACCCCGGCGTTCCAGAAGCAGCAGGAGCAGGCAGCCGAGCGCGAGGGCCAGAAGACCCCGTTCCTCAAGCTCTTCGCCGAGAACTGGCGCTCGCTCATCATCTGCATCGGCCTGGTCCTGGTCTTCAACGTGACCGACTACATGCTGCTGTCGTACATGCCGACCTACCTCGAGCAGAACCTCGGCCAGAACGCCACGTTCGGCCTGATCCTCATCGTCATCGTCATGCTGCTCATGATGGTCGTCATCACCTTCGGCGGCCGACTCTCCGACAAGTTCGGGCGCCGCCCGGTGCTCGCCGCCGGCTGCATCGGTTTCATCCTGCTGTCCTGGCCGGCCCTCAAGCTGGTCCAGACCGGTACCGGGGTCGGCGTCTTCGCCGGCCTGCTGATCCTCGGCGTCGTGCTGGTCACGTTCACCTCGACCATGCCGTCGACGCTCCCCGCGCTGTTCCCGACGATCATCCGCTACGGCGCCCTGGCGATCGCGTTCAACGTGTCGGTGTCGCTCTTCGGCGGGACCACCCCGCTCGCGACCTCGGCGCTCATCAACGCCGCGAAGGACGCCGGGTACGGCTGGGCCGAGGACATCCCCGCGTTCTACCTGATGCTCGCAGCCGTGATCGGTCTGGTCGCGGTGTACTTCACCAAGGAGACCGCCGCCAGCCCGCTCATGGGGTCCGGCCCGACGGTCGGCTCCGAGGACGAGGTCGCGGGCGTCATCGAGGACTACAACGACCCGACGTCGGAGCTCGCGCAGTCCGACTGGGCGAAGGAGTTCTCGACGAGCGAGATCCCGATCATCTCGGCCGACGCAGCGTCGGGCGGCGAGAAGAAGGAACCCGCCGGCTCGTGACCACGGGGCCGCCTCGCGGCAACCCGGCCAGGAGGCCCGGTGCACGTCCGTCACGGACGCGCGCCGGGCCTCCTGGCCGTTCCGGGGCCGTCGGTGACGTCACGCGCCCAGCGACAGTCCACGGGCACGCGTGAGCGTGGACTGGTGCTCAGCCCACGAGGTCGGCGGCGGGGCCCGCCGCCAGCCGCTCCGCGGCGTGCAGCAGCCGCGCCGTCACCGGGTGCGCCGGGCGCGCGAAGACCTCGGCGGCCGGGCCCTGCTCGACGACCGCGCCGCGGTGCACCACGAGGACGTCGTCCGCCATCCGCCGGACCGCTCGCAGGTCGTGCGACACGAACACCATCGCCACCCCGGTCTCGTCGCGGAGCCGTTCGAGCAGCCGCAGCACGGCGTCCTGCACCGTCGCGTCGAGGGCGGTCACCGGTTCGTCGAGCACGATCACCTCGGGCTCGGTCGCCAGCGCGCGGGCGATCGCGAGCCGCTGCCGTTGCCCACCGGACAGGGTGCGGGGGGAGCGGGACCGCAGCACGGGGTCGAGGTCGACCTGCCGCAGTGCCGCGTCGACCCGTTCGCCGAGCGCACCGCGCGCCCGCCGTTCCTCACCGCGTGAGAACGCGTCGGCGAGGACCCGCTCCACGTTCCACCGTTCATCGAACGTCGCCCCGGGGTCCTGCACGACGGCCGCGACCCGGTGCCGTCGGGGGCGTCGCTCGCGCTCGGGCAGCGGGACCCAGGGTTCGTCGTCGAGCGTGACCGTGCCGGCGTCGGGTGTCTCGAGCCCGAGGAGCATCCGTGCGAGCGTCGTCTTGCCCGAGCCCGAGGCACCGATCACCCCGAGCACCCGGCCGCGCTCGAGCGCGAACGACACGTCGTCGACCGCGAGCACCCCGCCGTACCCCCGCGAGAGGCCCTGCGCCGAGAGCACGTCCCTCGCACCGTGCGAGGTCGGCTCCGAACCGTGCGAGGTTCCGGATGCCGTGCGAGCCTCGACGCCTCGCACGGCATCCGGAACCTCGCACCGAACCACAGCGGGCGCCGCCGCAGCACCGGCCGCACGCACCAGCGCCCGGGTCGCGGGGTGCACGGGCGCCGCGAAGACCTCGGCGACCGCACCCTGCTCGACGATCCGGCCCTCGTGCACGACGGCGACCCGGTCGGCCCACCCTGCGACGAGCCCCAGGTCGTGCGTGATGACGAGCAGCCCGGCGCCCCGCGTCTGCGCCGCTCGCAGCTGTTCCATCACGGTGACCGCGACCCCGGCGTCGAGCGCCGTCGTCGGTTCGTCGGCGACGAGCAGCGCGGGGGACCCGACGGTGGCCGCGGCGATGAGGGCCCGCTGTCGCATCCCGCCCGACAGGGTCCCGGCGAGCCGGCCGTCGGTCGCGATGTCCGGGTCGAGGCCCACCGCGGCCAGGGCATCGCGCACGGCGTCCACGCGCTCGGCCGCACGCATCTCGGTGTGCAGGCGGAGGCTGTCGGCGACCTCGCGCCCGACGGGGCGCAGCGGGTCCAACGCGCCCAGGGCCTCCTGGCCGACGTAGCCGACCCGCGAGCCCCGCAGCCGTCGCCACCGCCGGTCCGTGTACCCACCGACGTCGACGCCGTCGACCGAGAACACGTCGGCGTGCACGGCGGCGCCGGGCGCGGACAGGCCGAGCACGGCGCGGGCGGTGACGGTCTTGCCGGAGCCGGACGCCCCCACCAGGGCGACGCACTCGCCGGCGTCGACGCGCAGGTCGACACCGTGCACGATCGGGGTGCCGCCGATGGTGACGGTGAGCCCGCGGACGTCGAGGACGCCGCTCACCGCGCGGCCCCGGTCCGTCGGATCGCTCGGCCGAGCACGGTGACGGCGGTAGCGAGCACAACGATCGCGAGCCCGGGGAAGGTGCTCATCCACGGTGCGGTCTGCAGGTAGGTGCGGCCGTCGGCGAGCATCGCGCCCCACTCCGGTGCGGGCGGGGGCGTGCCGACGCCGAGGTAGCTCAGCGCCGAGGCCCACACGACCGCCTGCCCGACCCCGAGCGTGGCGACGGCGACGACGGGCCAGAGCGCCGTCGGCAGCACGTGCCGGACCACGGTGCGGACGGGTGAGCGGCCGAGCAGCACCGCCGTCTCGACCACCTGCGAGCTCCGGGCGGCCCGGACCAGGCCGCGCACGATCCGGGCGTACCCGGGAGCTGTCGCGAACCCGACCGCGAGCACCGCCGGCACCGGACCCGGGCCGGTCACGGCGATGACGACCAGGGCGACGAGCAGCAGCGGCAGGGCGAACGCGACCTCGGTGACGCGGCCGATGACGGCGTCGAGCAGGCGTCCGAGCCGCCCGGCCCCGGCTCCGAGCCCGGCGACGACGCCGAGCAGGACGCCCACGCCGCCGCCGATCAGGGTCGCGGCGACGCCGACGACGAGCGATGCGCGGGTGCCCGCGACCACCCGTGCCAGGACGTCGCGGCCGGACTCGTCGGTGCCGAACGGGTGCGCGCCGCTCGGTGCGGCCAGGGCATCCGCGGGGTGCACCGCGAGCGGGTCACCGCCGCCGAGCAGGGCGGGCCAGGCCGCCGCCACGACGGCGACCAGGACGACCACCCCCGCGGAAATGCCGCCGGCGCCGAGCGTCCCCCCACGGACGCGCTCGGTGCCGGCGGCGGTCTGGTGGCCGGGTGCTCCGGTCTGGAGGCCCGGGTCGGCGATCCCGCTCACCGCGCGCCCGCCGGACGGCTGGTTCCACGGCGTCGTGCACCGCCAGGGCGGGAGGTCGCGTTCCGGGCGGTGCTGCGCGGGTCGACGACCCGCTCGACGAGGTCGGCCACGGCCAGCACGACGACGTACGCGGCCCCCGACACCATCGCGATGCCGGCGACGAGCGGCATGTCCCGTTGGGTGACGGCGGTCACCAGGGCGCGGCCGATGCCGGGCAGGGCGAACACGGACTCGACGACCACGGCCCCGGAGACGAGCGACCCGAAGGCCCACGCGGACAGCGCGATCCCGGGCAGGGCGGCGTGCCGGAGCAGGTGCCGTCCGAACAGTCCGAGGCGGGTCTCGCCCCGGCCCCGGGCGGCGAGGGCGAAGGCGGAGCGCTGCGCGTCGACCACGCCGTCGCGCACGGTCTCAGCCAGGTATCCGGCGACCGGTACGGCCACGGTCAGCACCGGCAGCACCCAGCCGCGCGCGGTGCCGTCACTGACCGCCGGCACCCACCCCAGGGACGTGGCGAACACGACGATGAGCACGCTGCCGAGCCAGAAGTGCGGCATCACGCTCGCGGTGACGCTCAGTGCGCCGGTGAGCCCGGCGGCGATCCGGCCGCGCTGCGTCGAGGCCCACGCGGCGATGATCGCCAGCACCCAGGCGACGACGAGGCCGGCGACCGCGAGCGTCAGGGTGACGGGAAGCTGCTGGGCGAGGAGCGTCGCGACCGGGGTGCGGAACGCGTACGAGTCGCCGAGCTGCCCGGTCGCCAGGCGTCCGAGGAACACCGCGTACTGCACCAGGACGGGCTGGTCGAGGCCGTACTCGTGCCGCACCTGGGCGACGGCCTCGGCCGAGGCCTGCGACCCCGGTCCGCCGAGGATCGCGAGCGCCGGGTCACCGGGGATGAGCCGGATCGCGACGAAGACGATCGTCGCGACGGCCCAGAGCACGCCGATCCCTCCGGCGAGCCGCCGGACGGCCCACCAGACCCACCGCATCCGGGTCAGCGGTCGATCCAGGCGGTGCCGAACCAGGGCGTCGAGACCGGGGTCGTCCGGATGCCGTGCACGGCTGAGCGCACCAGGAAGTGGTTCTGCTGGTCGTACAGGGGGAGCACGGTGTCGCTCGCCAGGATCGCTTTCTGCGCCTGCTCGTACAGGTCGGCGCGCTCGTCGGCGTCCGAGGTGCGGGCGGCCTGTTCGAGCAGCCGGTCGACGGCGGGGTCGTCGAGCTGGGCCAGGTTCGCGAAGTAGCCGGACGGTGCCGGTTCGATGCTCGCGCTGTCGTACAGGATGCGCAGGACGTCGGGGCCCACCTTCGTGTACGGGGCGCTCACGACGTCGTACTCGTTCGCGGCCAGTGCGGCGTACCAGCTGGAGAGGTCGAGTTCGTCGAGCACCACCTTGAACCCGACGGCCTTCTCGGACGCCTGGATCTGCTGGAACAGGCTGCGCTCGGCCGGCACCGACTGGTTCGTCGAGACGGGGAAGGTCACGGTGAGCTGCTTGCCGTCCTTCTCGCGGATGCCGTCGGACCCGACCTTCCACCCGGCGTCGTCCAGGAGCTGCTTCGCCTTGGTGGGGGAGTAGGTGAACCGGCTCTTCTCGGAGTACGCGAGCGGCTCGGCGCTCGACAGCACCGAGTACGAGCGCTCCGCGGTACCCAGGAAGAGCGACTGCAGGCCGGGGTCGATCTCGGCACCGGCGATGAAGGCCTGGCGCACCGCCTCGTCGCGGAACACCCCGTGGCCGGAGTTCAGCTCGAGCCGGTTCGAGGCGCCGGGGCGCGGCGCGTCGAGGTCGCGGATCGCGCCCTTCGCCGACGCGGCCTCGAGCTGGTCGGGCTGGGCGTTGTCGATCACGTCGACCTGGCCGGACTGCAGCGCGGCGTAGCGCGAGGTCGAGTCCGGCAGGAACCGCCACGTGATGCCGGACAGGCGCGGCTTCGTCTTCCCCCAGTACCCGGTGTTCTTCGTCAGCGTGACGCGGTCGCCGTGCTTCCAGCCGGTGACCTCGAAGGGGCCGGTGCCGACGGGGGACTCGCAGTTCGTCGCCTGCTCGCGCTCGAGCGCCTTCGGGGACTCCATGCCCACCCAGGGCTGCGAGAAGGACTCGAGCAGCGCGCTGTCCGGCCGACTCAGTGTCAGCGTGACGGTGTGCTCGTCGGTGGCGGTCGCCTTCGTGATGGACTGCAGCGCCAGGTAGCCGGTGCTCGAAGCGGTGGCCGGGTCCTGCACGTGCTCGATGTTCGCCACGACCGCGGCTGCGTCGAACGGGGTGCCGTCGGTGAAGGAGACGTCGTCACGCAGGGTGAACGTCAGGGTCTTCCCGTCGTCGCTCGTGGTCCACTTCGTCGCGAGTTCCGGCGCGGGCTTGCCGTCCTCGAGGCCGACGAGCTCCTCGATGTACTGCGTCGCCAGGAGCGCCTGCGGGTAGTTGCCGCCGACGTGCGGGTCGAGGCAGGTCGGTTCGGCGTCGCCGGAGGCGTAGGTGAGCGTGCCGCCCGCGACCGGGGTGCTGCTCCCGGTGCTCGTGCCCGGTCCGCTGCAGGCCGCCAGGACGAGCAGGACCGCCGAGGCGCCCGCGGCTGCGGCGAGGGTTTTCTGTACTGAGTCCAAGATCATGGCGGAACGAGTCTAGCGGTTAACTGGGGCCCATGGACGAACCGATCCGCCGCGGTGGCAGACCCCGACGCTCGAGCGCCGAGGTGCTCGCGGACGCCGCCGCCGAGCTCTTCCTCGAGCAGGGGTACGGACGCACCACGGTCGACCAGATCGCTGCCCGCGCCGGGGTCAGCCGCGCGACGTTCTTCAACTACTTCCCGGCGAAGGCCGACGTGATGTGGCTCGAACTCGACGCCGCCGTCGCCGGGCTGCCCGGGTACCTCGCCGCGTCGACCGAGCCGAGCGCAGTCCGGGCGGTCGAGCAGGCGCTCCTCGCCGCCGCTCGTGCGCACGACCCCGAGCGGGTGCCGTGGGCCGTCGCGCAGGCCGAGGTGATGGGCATCGGGCCCGAGCTGGTGGCGGGCGTCGCGGTCCGGGTGACGGCGCAGCACGAGGCCGTCGCCGCCTTCGTCGCGGGCCGCACGGGGGAGCAGCCGCGCGCGCTCTGGCCGCAGACGGTGTCCGGCGCGATGCTCGGTGCCGCCGCCGCGGCGTTCGGGGTGTGGGTCACCGACGGCGTCGGCCGGCGTGCGCTCGTCGAGTACGTCGCGGCGGCGCTCACCCCGGTGGTCGCGGGCCTCGACGCCCGCTGACGCTCACGCGGTGCGCGGGATCCCCGCACGCTCACTCCGTGCGCAGGGTCCCTGCACCGCCGGACGCCACGTCCTCCACGGTGCCGTCCCGGACGACCTCGGGCACGTCGCCGTCGGTCGGCACCAGCGACTCGTCGCCCGGGTAGCTCAGGGTGAGGACGGCCTCCTCGATGTACGGGCTGTCCTCGAGCGACTTCTCCACGTCACGCAACCGCACCGCCACGTGCTCCTCGGTCTCGTTGCCGGTCAGGTCGACGGCAGCGACCAGGTACACCCGCGACGGCCCCACGAACTCCAGGTGCAGGTAGGTGACCCGCTCGACCTGCGACCGGCCGAGCAGCTCGACGAGCACCGCGTTCTCGAGCTCGGGGGACGTGCTCTCGCCGAGCAGGAACCGGCGGTTGCGGTCGATCAGGACGATCGCGACGACCCCGAGCAGCACGCCGATCGCGATGGACCCGAGCGCGTCGAACACCGCCAACCCGGTGACCTGGTGCAGGAACACCCCGAGGAACGCCACGACCAGGCCGATCAGCGCCGCCGCGTCCTCGGCGAACACCGCACGGAGCGTCGGGTTCGACGACTGCAGCACGTGCCGCAGCACCGGGACCTTGCGCTTCGTCGCGGCACCGTGCGCCTGCCGGTAGGCCTGCAGGAAGCTCGTGCCCTCGAGCAGGAACGCGACCCCGAGCACGACGTAGTTGAGCACGACGTCCTCGGCCGGCCCGGTGTCCCCGAACTCCGAGATGCCGTGGGAGATCGAGACGATCGCTCCGGCCGTGAACAGGCCGAACGCGGCGAACATCGACCAGATGTAGGTCTCGCGCCCGTACCCGAGCGGGTGCGCGGTGTCCCGCTCCTTGCCGCCCCGTCGTTCGGCGACGAGCAGGAACACCTCGTTGCCGGTGTCCGCCCAGGAGTGCGCCGCCTCGGCCACCATCGAGGCGGACCCCGAGACGAGCGAGGCGATCGTCTTCGCGATCGCGACGAGCAGGTTCGCCCCGAACGCGATCAGGACGGTGACGAGTGACTCGGGGCGTTCTTCTGCGGGCATCACTCAAGCATGCTCCCGTCCGGTAAAGTCGTGTTCCAAGAGCATCGATCCGGCCATCACCGGGGAGCTTCCGGAAGAACGCGGAGCGCACCAGCGCCTCCGTCAGTAGAACCGGGCGGGTTCGGGACCGTCACCACCCCGACACAGAGTGGTCGCACAGCGCACGTTGGGCGGCAAACGAGGTGGTACCGCGGAACCTGCTTTCGTCCTCGTGGAGATCGAGCGAACCCACAAGGAGTCCCGGTGCCGTACCCGTTGAACGCCGATGCCGATGGCGTCGTCCCCTCGCCGAGCTTCCCCGCCGTCGAGCGGGGCATCCTCGCCTTCTGGAAGCGCGACGACACGTTCCAGGCGTCGATCGACGCGCGGCAGGGCTGCCCGGAGTGGACCTTCTACGACGGTCCGCCCTTCGCCAACGGCCTGCCGCACTACGGGCACCTGCTGACCGGGTACGCCAAGGACGTCTTCCCGCGCTACCAGACCATGCGCGGCAAGCAGGTGCACCGCCGCTTCGGCTGGGACACCCACGGCCTGCCCGCCGAGCTCGAGGCGATGCGCCAGCTCGGCATCACCGAGAAGCACGAGATCGACGCCATGGGCATCGACGTCTTCAACGCCGCTGCGAAGAAGTCCGTGCTGCAGTACACCGACGAGTGGCAGGAGTACGTCACCCGTCAGGCGCGCTGGGTCGACTTCGAGGACGACTACAAGACCCTCGACGTCACCTTCATGGAGAGTGTGCTCTGGGCGTGGAAGCAGCTCTGGGACAAGGGCCTGGCGTACGAGGGCTTCCGGGTCCTGCCGTACTGCTGGAACGACCAGACGCCGCTGTCCAACCACGAGCTCCGCATGGACGACGACGTCTACAAGATGCGCCAGGACCAGTCGGTCACCGTCTCGTTCCCGCTGCACGGCGACCGCGCTTCCGCGCTCGACCTGACCGGTGTGCGTGCGCTCGCCTGGACGACGACCCCCTGGACCCTCCCGACGAACGCCGCCCTCGCGGTCGGCCCGGACATCGCGTACGCGGTCGTCCCGGCAGGGCCTGGAGGCGCGGCCGACGGTGGCGAAGCGGGTTCCGCCTCGTACCTCCTCGCGTCCGACACCGTGGCCGCGCACGCGAAGGAGCTCGGCTACGCCTCGGGTGACGAGGCGCTCGCCGCCGTCGCGCGCACGCTCACGGGCGCCGAGCTCGACGGCGTCGAGTACGAGCGCCTGTTCGACTTCCTGGCCGACCAGGAAGGCTACGAGAACGCGTGGCGCGTCCTGGTCGCCGAGTACGTCGAGACCGGTGAGGGCACCGGCGTCGTGCACCAGGCTCCGGCCTACGGTGCCGACGACCAGGAGGTCTGCGCCGCAGCCGGCATCCCCGTCGTGCTGTCCCTCGACGAGGGTGGCGTCTTCACGTCGCAGTTCGGCGAGGTCGCCGGCATGCTCTGGTCGGACGCGAACAAGCCGCTGACCAAGGCCGTCCGCGACGCCGGGCGGCTGCTCCGCCAGGCGTCCTACGAGCACAGCTACCCGCACTGCTGGCGGTGCCGGAAGCCCCTCATCTACAAGGCCGTGTCGTCGTGGTTCGTCCGGGTCACCGAGCTCCGCGACCGCATGGGCCAGCTCAACCAGGACATCAACTGGGTGCCGGACAACGTCAAGGACGGCCAGTTCGGCAAGTGGGTCGGCAACGCCATCGACTGGTCGGTCTCGCGCAACCGCTACTTCGGCACGCCGATCCCGGTGTGGCAGTCCGACGACCCCGAGTACCCGCGCACCGACGTGTACGGCTCGCTCGCCGACATCGAGCGCGACTTCGGTCGCCTGCCGGTGAACGCCGAGGGCGAAGTGGACCTGCACCGGCCGTTCATCGACGACCTGACGCGGCCGAACCCCGACGATCCCACGGGCGGGTCGACGATGCGCCGGATCACCGACGTGTTCGACGTGTGGTTCGACTCCGGCTCGATGCCCTACGCCCAGGTGCACTACCCGTTCGAGAACGCTGCGTGGTTCGAGTCGCACAGCCCGGCCGACTTCATCGTCGAGTACATCGGGCAGACACGCGGCTGGTTCTACGTCATGCACGTGCTCTCCACCGCGCTGTTCGACCGGCCGGCGTTCCAGAACGTCATCAGCCACGGCATCGTCCTCGGCTCGGACGGCCAGAAGATGTCGAAGTCGCTCCGGAACTACCCGGACGTCTCCGAGGTCTTCGACCGCGACGGTGCCGACGCCATGCGCTGGTTCCTGATGTCCTCGTCGGTGATCCGCGGCGGCAACCTCGTCGTCACCGAAGAGGGCATCCGCCAGGGCGTCCGCGAGTTCATGCTGCCGCTGTGGTCGACGTACTACTTCTTCACCCTGTACGCGAACGCCTCGGGTCCCGACGGGTACCGGGCCCAGCGCCGGACCGACTCGACCGACGTGCTCGACCGGTACCTGCTCGCGAAGACCCGGGTCCTCGTCACCGACGTCCGGACGCACCTCGACGCGCTCGACACCCCGCTCGCGGCCCAGGCCGTCCGCGACTTCGCCGACGTGCTCACGAACTGGTACGTCCGCCGCTCGCGTGACAAGTTCTGGACCGGGGCCGACGCGGACGCCG
This sequence comes from Curtobacterium poinsettiae, assembly GCF_025677645.1. Taxonomy (NCBI): domain Bacteria; kingdom Bacillati; phylum Actinomycetota; class Actinomycetes; order Micrococcales; family Microbacteriaceae; genus Curtobacterium; species Curtobacterium flaccumfaciens. The sequence continues at coordinate 1,665,491 of NZ_CP106879.1, forward strand.
GAGCCGAGACCCGTGCGGCGTTCGACACGCTGTACACCGTGCTCGAGACCCTGACCCGGGTCGCCGCACCGCTCGCGCCGCTCGTCACCGAGGAGATCTGGAAGGGCCTGACCGGCGGGCGCAGCGTCCACCTGACGGACTTCCCGGACCCCGACGAGTTCCCCGCCGACGACGCTCTCGTCGACGCGATGGACCGCGTGCGCGACGTCGCCTCGAAGGGGCTGGCGCTCCGCAAGGCCACCGGCAAGCGCGTCCGCCTGCCCCTCGCCACGCTGACCCTGGTGGTACCGGACCCGGCCGCGGTCGAACCGTTCGCCGACATCCTGCGCGACGAGCTCAACGTCAAGCGCGTGGTGCTCGAGGCCCAGGCCGAGGAATCGCTGGCGCAGTACGGCATCGAGCGGAAGCTCACCGTGAACGCCCGCGTCGCCGGCCCCCGCATCGGCAAGCAGGTGCAGCAGGTGATCCCGGCCGCCAAGAAGGGCGACTGGACCGCGACCGAGTCCGGCGTGACCGTCGGTGGCGTCGACCTGATCGAGGGCGAGTACTCGCTCGACCTCACCGTGGCCGACGCCTCGGTGGCCGTGGCGTTCCTCGATGAGGGCGGTTTCGTGGTCCTCGACACCGTGACCACGCCCGAGCTCGAGGCCGAGGGGCTCGCCCGTGACGTCGTCCGCGCCGTCCAGCAGGCGCGCCGCGACGCCGACCTCGACGTCAGCGACCGCATCGCCCTGACCCTCCGGGTGGACGACACGGCCGAAGGCGCGGTCCGCGCGCACCAGGAACTCATCGCCGGGGAGACCCTGGCGACGAGCGTCGAGATCGTGCCCCTCGGGGCGGACGACACCACCACCGACGTCGGTGACGGTGCGAAGGTATCCGTGGAGGTAGCACGCGCATGAGTGACGACGGCCAGTACGACGACCACGAGGCGAACGAGGAGTTCGTCGGACACGACGAGTTCGATGGACGCGACGAGGACGGCATCCGGATCCCGGTCGGCCCCTCCGGCGACGCTCCGACCGACGCCGTGCCCTACGGTGGCGACGACGACGAGGTCCGCCGCGTCGAGGCCGCCCTGTACGCCCGCATCGGCGAACAGGCCCCGGAGCGCCGACTGACCGCCACCCGCCGTGCCGTCGAGCTGCTCGGCGACCCGCACCTGGCGTACCCGGTGATCCACATCACGGGGACGAACGGCAAGACGTCGACCGCGCGCACCATCGAGAGCATCGTCCGGGCCCACGGTCTGCGCACCGGGCTGATGACGAGCCCGCACCTGGTGTCGATCCGGGAGCGCATCGTGGTCGACGGCCAGCCGATCGCGGCGGACCGGTTCGTCGAGAACTGGGACGACATCGCCCCGGTGCTCGAGATCACCGACCGCGAGCTCGCCGACAAGGGCGAACTCCCGCTGACCTTCTTCGAGGCGCTCACGGTGCTCGCCCTGGCGTGCTTCGCCGAGGCGCCGGTGGACGTCGCCGTGATCGAGGTCGGCATGGGCGGCGAGTGGGACTCCACCAACGTCGTGCAGAGCCAGGTGTCGGTGTTCACGCCGATCGCCATCGACCACGCGAAGCAGCTCGGTGCCACGGTGGCCGAGATCGCCCGCACCAAGTCGGGCATCGTCAAGCCGTCGTCCGCCGTGGTGTCGAGCCGCCAGGTCCCCGAGGCCCTCGCCGAACTCGAGCGTGCCGCCGAGCTCACCGAGTCCACCCTGGCCGTCGAGGGCACGGGCTTCAGCGTCGTCGACGTCACCCCGGCCGTGGGCGGACAGCTCGTCACCGTGCAGGGCATCGCCGGCCGCTACGACGACCTGTTCCTGCCGCTGTTCGGCCGGCACCAGGCCGACAACGCCGCCGTGGCGATCGCGGCGGTCGAGTCGTTCCTCGGTCGCGGGGCCCAGGCCCTCGACGAGGACGTCCTGTCCGAGGGCATCGCCGGCACGACCAGCCCCGGTCGCCTGCAGCCCATCGCGACCGACCCGACCGTCGTCGTCGACGCCGCGCACAACCCGCACGGGGCGAAGGCCCTGGCCGAGGCCCTTCCGGTGGCGTTCCCGTCCGAGCACGTCGTCGGCGTCGTCGGGATCCTCGGTGACAAGGACGCCCGAGGGTTCGTCCGCGCGCTCAAGGACACCGTCGCCACGTTCGTCGTGACGCAGCCGCCGGGGGAGCGTGCGCTCGACGCGGACGAGTTCGCCCGGGTCGTCGTCGACGAGGTCGGCGAGGACCGCGTCGTCGTCGAGCCGTCCCTGGCGTCCGCACTGCAGGAAGCGCGCAGCCTGGCCGACGAGGCGGACGCCGAGGACGCCCTCGTGCTCGTCGCGGGCTCCATCGTGATGGTGGGTGCGGTCATGGACCTCGTGCACCGCGAAGGCGAGGCGAAGTGACGGACGCACCAGGTGCCTCCCGTCCGGGCCGTGCACCGCGCACCCGCAAGCCGCGCCGCGAACGCGGGGCGCAGGAGAGCCTGCTCTCGATCACGCTGGTGCTCGAGGCGATCATGTTCTTCTTCCCCATGCTCGTCGTCTTCGGCAAGGGCACGCTGCCGCCCGCCGCGGCCTTCGGCGGCGGCATCGGCGCGATCATCGTCCTCGCAGCTGCCTCACGTCTGACGGGCAACCGAGCCGGTGTATGGTTCGGGTGGCTGCTGCAGGCGGCCATCCTCGCCACCGGGTTCATCGAACCGTTCATGTTCGCGGTCGCCGTGGTGTTCCTGGCGCTGTGGGTGTTCTGCTTCGTCAAGGGCGGTCAACTGGACCGTCAGAACGCCGCGCGCCGAGCGGCCATGGGCGAGGACTGACCACCACATTCGACCCCGAACACAGGGAGTACTGCGTGTCCGACTTCGAAGAGACCCTCGTCCTCGTCAAGCCCGACGGCGTCGCCCGCCAGCTGACCGGTGAGATCCTCCGCCGGATCGAGGCGAAGGGCTACGAGCTCGTCGACCTGAAGATGCTCACCGCGCCGCGCGACCTGCTCGACGCGCACTACGAGGAGCACCAGGGCAAGCCGTTCTTCGAGCCGCTCGTCGAGTTCATGCAGTCCGGTCCCGTCGTCGCCGTGCGCGTCGCGGGCAACGGTGCGATCGCGGGCTTCCGCTCGCTCGCCGGCACCACCGACCCGACCTCGGCCGCACCCGGCACCATCCGTGGTGACCTCGGTCGCGACTGGGGCCTCAAGGTGCAGCAGAACCTGGTCCACGGTTCGGACAGCCCCGAGTCGGCCGCGCGCGAGCTCGCGCTCTGGTTCGCCTGAACGACGGGGACGACGTGACGAACAACGACCGACCCACCAAGAACGAGCGTCGTCAGCACGCTCGAGAGGTCGCACGGCAGCGCGCCGACGCCGAGAAGCGTCGCAAGCGCCGCAACAAGTGGTTCCTGCAGGGCGGCATCGGCCTGGGGATCGTGGCGATCGCCGCGATCATCGCGATCGTCGTGGTGAACGTGAACAACGCGCCCGTGGTGTCCGCAGCGGGGCCGAAGAACATGGCCACCGGTGCGATCCAGTTCACCGGCCAGGACGGCGAGGTCACCCCGGTGACGACGCCGGCCGTCTCCGCGACGGGCTCGGCCTCGCCGGTCCCGACGGCGAACAGCGACGGCGCCGTGACGGTCACCGAGTACGTCGACTGGGCCTGCCCGGTCTGCAAGCAGTTCGAGGCGGCCTACTCCGACCAGATCCTCGACAAGGTGAAGTCGGGCGACGCGACCCTGGCGATCCAGCCGGTGTCGATCCTCGACCGCAGCTACGCGGGCTCCCGCTACGCCAGCCGTGCCGCGAACGCCGCCATGTGCGTGGCGAACTACGCGCCGGACAAGTTCCTCGACGTGCAGACGCAGTTCTTCGAGAACCAGCCGGCGGAGGGCACCAAGGGCCTGACCAACTCCGAGATCGCGAAGCTCGTCAAGGCAGGCGGCGCGACCGGTTCGGACCTGTCCGAGTGCCTGTCCACCGAGCAGTTCAAGGGCTGGGTGACGAAGTCCACGCAGGCCGTCACCACGAACGAGGCGCTCGCGGGCGCGCAGGGCTTCGGCACGCCGACGATCGTCGTCGACGGCAAGCGCCTGGACGACCTGAGCACCGTCATCACCGCGATCGACGCCGCGGTGAAGTAGCACTCTCCGAACGACCGACGGCCCTCGCTCCCATCCGGGAGCGGGGGCCGTTCGTCGTGAGCGGAGAAGGCTAGGACGCCCGGCTGTGCTCCCGGACGAACGCCGCGAACGCGTCGACGTCGGCGAGCAACGTCGCGCCGTCCGCGTTGTACTGCTCGCCGTCGACGATGATCGTCGGCGTGCTCGTGATCCCGTCGAGCGACGAGTTCGGCACCGGGTCGTTCATCGCCCGGTTCGTGGCGTCGGCGACCCACCCGGCGAAGTCCTGCCCGGTGATGCACGGTGGCACGGCCGGGTCCGTCGCTCCGGCTTCGCGCGCCAGGGACGCCAGCTCGTCGTTCGTGAGTCCGCGCGTGCTCTCCGACGGCTGGTGATCGTAGAGCGAGGTGTTGAACGCCAGGAACGCGTCCGGGTCGTGGTCCGCGACGCACGCGGCAGCCGCGGCGGAGCGGGTCGAGTACCGCGATCCGAGCGACACGCGGTCGAGCAGCCCGAGCGGGTGCAGCTCGAGGGTCGCGGTGCCGTCCTCGACCCACTGCCGGATCCGGGGCATCTGGGCCGTCTCGAACTGGTTGCAGTACGGGCACATGTAGTCCGCGTAGATCGTGATCGCGGTCTTCGAGCCGTCCTGCTCGGTGGGCGTCGGCGTCCCGCCGTCGGGCACCGCCCTCGTCTCGACGGGCACGATCCTGCCGTGCACCCCGGTGAGCAGGACGCCGTCGCTCGCCGCGTTCCGCGGACCCGGCCCAGCGGGCTGCACGGAGTTCGCGATCACCAGGACGACCACCGCGACCACCGCGAGGCCGCCGACGATGATCCCGCTGATGCCGAGTGTGCGACGGCGGCGTCGGCGCGACTGCTCCGCCGCCCGTGCCGCTCTTGCGCGTTCCCGCGCGGCCAGCCGGCGCGCGCTGCTGCTCTCGATCTCGCTCATCGATCCCGAGCGTAGGGGCAGCGGGGACGGCTCAGAAGCTGGTGAGGACCGCGGGGAACTTGATGATGATCGTGACGATGATGACCAGGTAGTTCGCCAGGGCGAACGCCCAGCTGAAGGGCAGGAGCGATCGCCCGACGCGCTGCGCCCCGGCGCCGAAGCGACCCTGCGCCATGTTCCAGATCGTGAACACCCAGAACATCGGGATGGTCATCGACCACACGAGCATGCACCACGGGCACAGGGCGCCGATGACGAAGACGGTCTGCGTGAACAGCCAGGTCACGAACACCCACGCCAGGAAGACACCGGTGTTGAACGTGATCCAGAACCAGCGCGAACCGTTCCGGAACCCGGCGAGCAGCAGCACCGCGACGGCGATCGGGGCGACGAACCCCATGACGCCGAGCAGCGGGTTCGGGAAGCCGAACAGGTGCCCCTGCCAGCTGGCCATCACGTCGGAGCAGTTGATGAACGGGTTCACGTCACAGCTGAGGACGGCCTTCGGGTTCTCGTACTTCGTGAACTCGTCGAGGACGAGCCGGAACGAGCCGAACAGGCCGACGATCCCGGTGACGAGCAGGAAGACCGCCATCGCGATCGGACGACGGGGGGCAGGTGCGGACGCGGTCACGCGGTCATCATCGCATGCGGGTTCCGGTGCTTTCCGGGTGCGGCATGCGATAATGCCTGGAGGTCGTGCGGCCAACCGCACACCGAAGAGAGCTTTCCGAGTGACGCCCCACCGGGCCGAACCCGGACGATCCGGTGCGGTGAGAGCGCACTGTGGTCGGGCAGCGTCACTCCGACGCCGAGCCGGACCGGGCCGGGTGCCCGGACCGGAACGGGCGCGGACGCAACGAGAAGTTGACGCGGACCGATCACGAGACAGCGAGCGCGGGGGCGTCGACGCCGCCCGCCACGACACAGAATTCCCGCCACCCGAAGGGGTGCGAGTGGGGCCGAGGAGTGCACCAGTCCATGGTGGAGCAGAACAACGACAACACGACCAACGACGAGAACGCGCCGAAGCGCCGGAGCCGCCTGTTCGGCGGCCGCCGCGCTCGGTCCTCCGGCCAGGAGGCCCGTGGGGGCGCCGAGCAGGCACCCCACGCCGACGAGACCCTCGCGCTGACGGGCGGCGCTGACGCCCGTCCCGCGGCCAGCGTCGCGTCGGCCGGTTCGCCGGACTCTCCCGGATCGCCGGACTCGCCCGACTCCCCGGCCTCGCCGGCGTCGCCCGTCGAGCCGACCGACACCGAGGCGGTCTCCGTCGCGGTCGAAGCCGTCGCCGACAGCGGTGCCGAGCCGCATGACGTGAGCACGCTGACCGGTGACCTGCCGGTCGTGACGGGCGACCGGTCGGGCAGCGCGACCGACGGGGCGGACGCGGGCCGCGCCTCCCGTCCGGCCGACGCCGCACCGACGGCCGAGGCGAGCGACGACGCCGCGCCCGCCGACGAGCCGTTCGTGCCGAAGGCCACGAGCACGCTCAGCCTGATCTTCCACGCGCCGGTGCTGCCGGAGCTGCCGCAGCGCGCGCCCCGGTTCGACCGTGACCGTGACCGTGACCGTGACGAGGACGACCGCTACGACCGCGAGGACCGTTTCGATCGCGACGACCGCGACGACCAGGGCGGCTCGCGCCGTCGCTCGCGTCGCCGTGGTTCGAGCGCCGACCGCGAGGCCCGCGAGCCGCGCGACCACCAGGAGCCGCGCCGCCGCGAGCCGGAGCTCATCACCGAGCCGCAGCGCATCAAGGGCTCGACCCGGCTCGAGGCGAAGAAGCAGCGCCGCCGTGACGGCCGCGACGCCGGACGCCGCCGCCAGGTCGTCAGCGAGGACGAGTTCCTCGCCCGCCGCGAGAGCGTCGACCGCCAGATGATCGTCCGCTCCAGCTCGTCGACGATCGAGATCGGCGTGCTCGAGGACGGCATCCTCGCCGAGCACTACATCACCAAGTCCGAGAACGTGTCGCTCATCGGCAACGTCTACCTCGGCAAGGTGCAGAACGTCCTGCCCTCGATGGAGGCCGCGTTCGTCGACATCGGTCGTGGCCGGAACGCCGTGCTCTACGCCGGTGAGGTCGACTGGAACTCCGTCGAGACCGGCAACCACGGTCGCCGCATCGAAGCAGCGCTCAAGCCGGGCGACAAGGTTCTCGTGCAGGTCACGAAGGATCCGGTCGGCCACAAGGGCGCCCGCCTCACCAGCCAGATCTCCCTGCCGGGCCGCTACCTGGTCTACGTGCCGAACGGCTCGATGAACGGGATCTCGCGCAAGCTGCCGGACACCGAGCGTGCCCGACTGAAGAAGATCCTGAAGGAGGTCCTGCCGGAGCACGCGGGCGTCATCGTGCGCACGGCTGCCGAGGGCGCGACCGAGGAGCAGCTCACCCGCGACGTGCAGCGCCTGACCAGCCAGTGGGAGGCCATCCAGAAGAAGGTCGCCGGTGGTCACGCCCCGGTGATGCTGCACTCCGAGCCCGACCTGCTCATCAAGATCGTCCGCGACGTCTTCAACGAGGACTTCACGAAGCTGATCATCGACGGCGAGGCCGCCGGCGGCACCATCGACGAGTACCTGTCGGCCGTCGCCCCGGACCTCAAGGACCGCGTCGTCCGGTACGAGGGCCCCGACTCCTTCGAGGAGTTCCGCCTCAACGAGCAGATCGACAAGGCGCTCGACCGCAAGGTCTGGCTGCCCTCCGGTGGTTCGCTCGTCATCGACCGGACCGAGGCCATGACGGTCGTCGACGTCAACACGGGCAAGTTCGTCGGCTCCGGCGGCAACCTCGAGGAGACCGTCACGAAGAACAACCTCGAGGCCGCCGAGGAGATCGTCCGGCAGCTCCGCCTGCGGGACATCGGCGGCATCATCGTCGTCGACTTCATCGACATGGTGCTCGAGGAGAACCGCGACCTCGTGCTCCGCCGTCTGGTGGAGTGCCTGAGCCGTGACCGCACGAAGCACCAGGTCGCCGAGATCACCTCGCTCGGCCTCGTGCAGATGACCCGCAAGAAGATCGGTGTCGGTCTGCGCGAGTCCCTCGACGAGGTCAACGCCAAGATCAACGACAACAACGCCGACCCGGGCCCGAGCAAGGGTCGTCGCAAGGGCCGTGGCGGGAACGGCAACGAGAACGGCCGGTCCGGCGGCAACGGCAACGGCAACTCGGGGTCGTCGGGGTCGTCGAACGGCGCGACCAGCCAGGCGCACCAGATCACCGACGACGTGAAGAACGCGCTGTCGCGGATCGCCGCCTCGACCCTGTCGCACGACGAGCAGGAGGCGGCAGCCGCCGCGACGACCGCGACGGAGGCCACGGCGCCGTCGTCGGCCGACGCGTCGACCGGAACGGACGGCACGGGTGGCGAGCAGCCGACCGGTTCGAAGCGCCGTCGCCGTGGCCGTGGCGGCCGCGGGGCTGACCAGCAGAGCGGAGACCAGCAGAGCGGCGACCAGCAGGCCGCTGCCGACGCCCGAGTCACCGATGCGGCGCAGACACCTGCCGCCGAGCAGTCCGATGCGCCGGAGTCGCCGGTCACCGCCGAGCCCGCCGTGATCGTCGAGCCCGAGGTGCGCGCGCCGAAGGGTGCTGCTCCGGCCGTCACCGAGCCCGCGGCCGCACCGAAGGCGAAGGCCCCGGCCCGCCGTCGCGTGAGCTCGAGCGCCACCGTGACGCCGACCGACAACACCGTGGCGATCCTGGACATCCCGATCGCCGCGGCGCCCAAGCGCGAGCCCCGCGCGGTCGCCCCGGATGCCGAGTCCCTGCTCGACTCGGTCCTCCAGGCGCTCCCGGAGCCGAAGCAGCCCGGACAGGGGCGCTCGCGCTCCCGCCGGGTCTCGTCGCCGAGCATCAGCGCTCCCGCCACGCCGACGGAGGAGCCGACCGACGACGCCGACGGCTCCGACGGCGCAGTGATCCTGGGGAACTGACGTGACGAACCCGGGCGACCCGCAGCAGCAGCGTGGGTACTACGGTGCGGGCTGGTCCCAGCCCGCACCGCCCGGCCCGGGTGCCCAGCAGCCCGGCGGCCCGGTGCCGCCGCAGCAGGGCGGTGTGCCGCAGTACGGCCGTCAGCCCGGTGCCGGTGCGCCGTACGCCCCGCCGCGGCCGCCCCGTGCCCCGGCCGACCCGCGCCGGGCCTTCGCGCCCGGCGCCTCGGTGACCAACACGGCCGGTGCGCTCATCGCCGTGGTGGCCCTGGTGCTCGTCGAGTTCGTGTCCGGGCTCTTCGGTCTGCTCGGCACCTCGCTCGTGGTCAGTCCGTTCCGGCACTACGGTGCCGGCACGAGTCTGCTCGGCAGCTTCACGACCGGGGTCTTCGTGGCACCGTTCCCGTACTACGTGGGCGCGTTCCTGGCCATGGCGTTCCTGACGCCGATCGACCGCCGCAGCCCGCTGCCGAGGCTCCTGCTCCGCGTGGTCCTCGCCGGCGCCGCGGGCACGGTGGCCCTGATGCTCGTCGGGGTCTTCACCGGCTCGTTCGGAGCGGCCACCGCCGGCGGTTCCCAGCTCGTCATCGACGTGCTCACGCGGCCGCTGCAGAACGGTCTGCCGTTCACCGTGATGCTCCTGGCGACCGCGACGGCGGCCTGGCTCTGGCTCGGTCGGCCGCGCCGCGGACGTGGCTCGTCGACGACTCCGGGGATGCCGGGCACCGTCCGACCCGCGGACGCGGTCCCGCCCTCGACGATCCAGCAGCCGCAGCCGCAGCAGCAGCCGCCGGCACCGTACGGGCAGGGGCGTGTGCAGCCCGACCCCCACGGCCAGTACGGCGGGCAGTACGGCGCCGGGCCGCGCCCAGACCAGCAGCAGCCTCCGGCGAACCCCTGGGGCGGTCCAGCGCCCCGCTGAGCCCGTTCGCGGCCCCTCGCACGGTGCGACGCCCCGCCGCGTCACCGCCGCCCCCTTCGAGCCGTGCGGGGTTCCGTACTCGGTGCGCCGGTCTCCGCGTCGCACCGAACCCGGAACCTCGCACCGTTCGCGCGGCCCTGCGAGCCGGCGGTGCACCGTGTGCGGCGCCGGGCGGGGCGGACGCACGCCGCGCCTCCCGGGCGCCCGGACGCGCGGTCAGATGCTGCGCTTGTCCCGCTGCGCCACGCGCAGCCCACTGCGGATCAACCGCAGCACGAGCTCGCGACCGGTCACGGCCGAGGCACCGGCGGCCACGAGTTCGTCGTACCGCGCGAGCGGGACGTCGTAGTGGTCGTGGTCGAACGCACGCCGCGGCACACCGGCCCGCGCGGCGAACGCGTGGAGTTCCGCGTAGGATTCATCACTGACGAGGTGCGACCACAGTGTGTCGTGGGCGGGCCACGTCGGTGGGTCGATCAACACGGTCACCGTGCAATCGTACGGGTGTCGCCGTTTGACCGGACCCAGGGTGATCGAGTATTCTCGGTCCCTGGTGTCAGCGGGCCGTTCTGCCTGCGTCGCCGATCGGGCCCGGCCTTCCGGGAGCCGCTCGTGCAGAAGTGGGCACCCGAGACTTCCCTCAAGCAGAGTTACGTAAGGATTTCCACGTGGTTTACGCAGTAGTGCGCGCCGGCGGCCGTCAGGAGAAGGTCGAGGTCGGCACCATCCTGACCATCGACCGTGCCAAGGCGGACGACAAGGGCAACATCGACCTCGCCCCCGTGCTCCTCGTGGACGGTGACAAGATCACGTCGGCGGCTTCCGAGCTCGCGAACGTGACCGTCACCGCCGAGGTGCTCGACGACCTCCGTGGTCCCAAGGTCATCATCCAGAAGTTCAAGAACAAGACCGGGTACAAGAAGCGCCAGGGTTTCCGCGCTGAGCTGACCCGCGTCAAGATCACCAAGATCGCGTAAGGGAGTCAACTCATGGCACACAAGAAGGGTGCGAGTTCCACTCGCAACGGTCGTGACTCGAACGCACAGCGCCTCGGCGTGAAGCGCTTCGGTGGCGAGGTCGTCAACGCCGGCGAGATCATCGTGCGCCAGCGCGGCACGCACTTCCACCCGGGCGCCAACGTCGGCCGCGGTGGCGACGACACGCTGTTCGCCCTCTCGTCCGGTTCGGTCGAGTTCGGCACCAAGGGTGGCCGCAAGGTCATCAACATCGTCAACGCGTAGTCGTTCGAACGACTGCAGCTGGAGGGGCGGGCCGAGTGCCCGCCCCTCCTTCGCTTTTCCCGCCGACGATCCCGTCGGCACAACGAAACACCTGGAGTGGACCCATGGCGACCTTCGTCGACCGCGTGACCCTGCACCTCAGCGCGGGGCACGGCGGCAACGGCTGCGTGTCGGTCCGCCGTGAGAAGTTCAAGCCCCTCGCCGGGCCCGACGGCGGCAACGGCGGTGACGGCGGCGACATCGTGCTCGTGGCCGACCCGCAGGTGACGACACTCCTCGGCTACCACCGTTCCCCGCACCGCTCGTCGAAGAACGGGCAGCCCGGCATGGGTGACCACCGCAGCGGTGTCAGCGGCGAGGTCCTCGAGCTCCCGATGCCCGTCGGCACCGTGGTGTACGACGAGTCCGGCGAGGTCATCGCCGACCTCACCGAGCCCGGCATGCGCGTCGTCGTGGCCCCCGGTGGACAGGGCGGCCTCGGCAACGCGGCGCTCTCGACCACGAAGCGCAAGGCCCCCGGCTTCGCGCTGCTCGGCACCGAGGGCTGGGCGGGGGACATCAGCCTCGAGCTGAAGACCATCGCCGACGTGGCCCTCGTCGGGTTCCCGAGCGCCGGCAAGTCCTCGCTGATCGCGGCCGTCTCCGCCGCGAAGCCGAAGATCGCGGACTACCCGTTCACGACCCTCACTCCGAACCTCGGCGTGGTCGAGTCCGGTGACACCCGGTTCACCGTCGCCGACGTCCCCGGTCTGATCGAGGGTGCGTCCGAGGGCAAGGGTCTGGGCCTCGAGTTCCTGCGCCACGTCGAGAGGTGCGAAGCGCTGCTGCACGTCATCGACTGCGCCACGCTCGATCCGGGCCGCGACCCGATCAGCGACCTCGACGTGATCCTCGGCGAACTCGAGCGCTACCCGGTCCCCGAGGGCCAGGTGCCGCTGCTCGAGCGCCCGCAGCTCATCGCCCTGAACAAGATCGACGTGCCCGAGGCGCAGGAGCTCGCCGAGTTCGTCACCGCGGAGCTCGAGGGCCGCGGCTACCGCGTCTTCCCGATCTCCACGGCGTCCCGCAAGGGGCTCCGTGAGCTGACGTTCGCCCTGGCCGACATCGTCGAGCAGGCCCGCGCCGCCCGTGCGGCCGAGCCCGTGCCGGAGCGCATCGTGCTCCGCCCCCGATCGGTCAACGAGAAGCCGTTCACCGTGCGCGCCGAGGGCGGCGAGGAGCACCGCTTCTACCGCGTCCGCGGCGCCAAGCCGGAGCGTTGGGTCCAGCAGACCGACTTCACCAACGAAGAGGCGATCGGCTACCTGGCCGACCGGCTCGCGAAGCTCGGCGTCGAGGACGGCCTGTTCAAGGCCGGAGCCGTCGCCGGCTCGACCGTCGTCATCGGTGGCGACGGCGGCATGGTGTTCGACTGGGAGCCCACGCTCACGTCGACCGCGGAGCTCATCACGAGCGCCCGTGGGACCGACGCCCGTATCGGTGCGACCTCGCGCCCGACCCGCAACGAGCGGCGCGAGGAGTACTTCGAGCGGATGGACGCCAAGGCGGCCGCCCGTGCCGAGCTCGAGCAGGAGCGCGTCTCCGGGCTCTGGGTGGACGACGACGTGGTGACCAGCGACCAGCTCGGCACGAGCGACCAGGTCGAGACCAGCGACCAGAAGGACTGACCGCGGCATGACCGACACGACCGCCCGCACCGACCTCGGACCCGTCACCCGGCGCGAGGACATCCCGCGTGCGCGGCGGATCGTGGTCAAGGTCGGCTCGTCCTCGGTCAGCGGTGACGCCGCCGGCCAGATCGGCCCCCTGGTGGACGCCCTGGCCGCTGCCTACGGCCGCGGGACCGAGGTCGTGCTCGTGTCGTCCGGTGCGATCGCGACCGGGTTCCCGTTCCTCGGGCTCGAGGGCCGGCCGGACGACCTCGCCACGCAGCAGGCGGCGGCTGCGACCGGGCAGAACGTCCTGATGTTCCGCTACCAGAAGGAACTCGACCGGCACGGTGTCGTCGCGGCGCAGATCCTGCTCACCGCCGGCGACCTGCAGAACCCCACGCACCGGGTGAACGCCCAGCGCGCCATCGACCGGTTGCTCGCCCTGCGCGTGCTCCCGATCGTGAACGAGAACGACACGGTCGCCACGCACGAGATCCGTTTCGGCGACAACGACCGGCTCGCGGCCCTGGTGGCCCGGTTGCTCGAGGCCGATGCCCTGGTGCTGCTCTCCGACGTCGAGGCGCTCTACACGGCACCCCCGGAGCAGCCCGGCGCGACCCGCATCGACGAGGTGCCGTTCGGCGACGAGCTGGCCGGGGTCACGTTCGGCTCGATCGGTACCGCCGGCGTCGGCACCGGGGGGGCGGGGACCAAGGTCGCCGCCGCGCGGCTCGCGGCCGAGGCGGGCACCGCGGTGCTCGTGACCGACACGGCGCTGGTCGACCGCGCGCTGGCGGGCGAACACCTCGGCACCTGGTTCCACGCCGCACCGCGTCGCTGACGCAGCCCGGACCACGCCCGGAGCGGTCAGGACTCGCCGTCGGGACGGCGCCGAGTGGTCGGCGACCGTCGGCACGGGCGTCGCGGAGCGACGGTCTGCGACCGCTCGCGTGGCGCGGGACGACGTGTCGCGACCGGTCGGCGGTGTGGACGCGACCGCCTGGAGGCCCGGTGCATGTCCCGGGACCGGTGGCGGGCCTCCAGGCGGTCACGACTCCCCGTCGGGACGCGGTCGTGTGGTCGGGAACCGTCGGTGCGGTCGGCGCGGAGCGACGGTCTGTGACCGCTCGGCGGAGGGGCACGACGTGTCGTGACCGGTCGGTGGGGCGGACCGGGCCCGGAGGCACGGTGCGTGTCCGGAACGCCCGTCACGAACCGATGGGCGGACCTACAATCGGTCCATGTCGTCGATCGCGCCCGCCCCGACCCTGACCGACAAGCTCGTGGCGGCACGGGCCGCCTCGTCGGCGCTCGCCACGGCGACGACCGCCGTCAAGGACGCGGCCCTCGGGGCGATCGCCTCGGCGGTGCGTGCCGCGACCGACGAGATCGTCGCCGCGAACCACGACGACCTCGTCGCCAGCGAGGACGGCGGGCTCTCCTCCGGGCTGCTCGACCGGTTGCGACTCGACCCCGTCCGGATCGAGGCCCTCGCCGCCGCGGTCGAGCACGTCGTCGGGCTCACCGACCCCGTGGGCGAGCACGTGCGCGGGTCGCAGCTGCCGAACGGACTCCAGCTCACCCAGGTGCGCGTACCGTTCGGTGTCGTCGGGGCCATCTACGAGGCACGCCCGAACGTCACCGTCGACATCGCTTCGCTCGCGCTCAAGTCGGGCAACGCCGTCGTGCTCCGCGGCGGGTCGGCGGCCCAGCACACGAACGCCGTGCTCGTCGCCCGGATCCAGGACGCGGTCGAGTCGGTCGGGCTGCCCCGCGACCTGGTGCAGACCATCGACGAGTTCGGCCGCGCCGGTGCCACCGAGCTCATGCGCGCACGCGGCCTGGTCGACGTGCTCATCCCGCGGGGGAGCGCCGCGCTCATCCAGACCGTCGTCACCGAGTCGCAGGTGCCCGTCATCGAGACCGGTGCGGGCGTCGTGCACGTGTTCCTCGACGCGTCCGCGCCCGAGCAGCGTGCGGTCGACATCGTCCTGAACAGCAAGGTGCAGCGGCCGAGCGTGTGCAACGCCCTCGAGACCCTCCTGGTGCACGAGGCCGCGGCCGAACGGCTCCTGCCGCTGCTGGCCGACCGGCTGCGGGCGTCCGGCGTCACGCTGCGCGGCGACGACGCCACGCGGGCGATCGTGCCCGGGGTGCTCCGCGCCACCGACGACGACTGGGCCACCGAGTCGATGGACCTCGACCTGTCGATCCGCGTCGTGCCCGACGTCGACGCGGCCATGGCGCACATCGCCCGGTGGTCGACCCACCACACGGAGTCGATCGTCACGAACGACGTCGACACCGCCGAGCGGTTCCTGGCGACCGTCGACTCCGCGGTCGTGATGGTGAACGCCTCGACCCGGTTCACGGACGGCGGCGAGTTCGGGTTCGGGGCCGAGGTCGGCATCTCCACGCAGAAGCTGCACGCGCGCGGTCCGATGGGCCTGCCGGAGCTCACGAGCACGAAGTGGATCGTGCGCGGGTCCGGGCAGATCCGCGGCTAGACTGAACGGCGTCTTTCCCCGACCGAACGGAGCACGAACGATGACCCTCCTCGCAGAAGCTGCTGAGCACGCCTCCGGGGCGCCCGCGTTCGTGTTCCCGATGGTCGGTGCCCTCTTCTTCATCTTCCTCGGCTTCGTGACCTGGAGCTTCCGCGACGTGGCCTACCGCCACTCCCAGAAGTTCGAGGCCACCCGCCACCACGAGACGGGTGTCGACGAGTTCGGTCACACCAAGATCTGACCGACCACTCGATGCTCGAGACCACCGGACGGCCACGCATCGGCGTGATGGGTGGCACGTTCGACCCCATCCACCACGGGCACCTGGTCGCGGCGTCCGAGGTGGCGCGGGCGTTCGACCTCGACGAGGTCGTCTTCGTCCCCACCGGACAGCCGTACATGAAGTCCGACGTCACCGACGCCGAGCACCGGTACCTGATGACCGTGATCGCCACCGCGTCGAACCCGATGTTCACCGTCAGCCGCGTGGACATCGACCGCCCGGGGCCGACGTACACCGTCGACACCCTGCGCGACCTGCACGAACAGCGGCCGGATGCCCAGCTCGTCTTCATCTCGGGCGCAGACGCCGTTCAGCAGATCGTCGACTGGAAAGACCATGATGGTCTCTGGGACCTCGCGCACTTCGTGGCCGTGACGCGTCCGGGACACGCCTTGAGCATCACCGGATTGCCCGAGCGGGACGTAAGCTTGCTCGAAGTCCCTGCACTGGCCATATCCTCGACGGATTGCCGTGACCGGGTTCGACGGGGGTTCCCCGTCTGGTACTTGGTTCCCGACGGCGTCGTCCAGTACATCTCCAAGCACCATCTGTATCGGAGCGTTGCATGAGTTCGTCCGACGCGCAGCCGCCCCTGTCGCGGCGCCAGGCGCGCGAGCGGGAGCGTGCCGCCGCGGCCGGTTCGCAGCCCGCGACGCCGCCCCCGACCGTCGCCGCACCCGCCGCCGAGACCCCCGAGTCCCGTCGCCGCCCCGGGTCGCACGTCGCCCCGGCCCCCGGTGGCCCCGCCCAGTCGTCCGTGTCGGCATCTGCCCAGGTCGCGCCGGGGTCCGCCCCGGCGTCGGCGCCCGCGGCCGGTGTGTCACCGTTCCCGCCGGCCTCCGCGACCGAGATCGTCCCCGGCAGCGGTGGACTCACCCGTCGACAGATCCGGCAGCTCCGTGCCGCCGAGCGCCAGGCGGTCCTGCCGGTCCCGCTGCAGGACCCCACGCCCCAGTCGTCCGACCGCACCGTCGAGGACGTCCTCGGGTCGGTGGACACGATCGACCCCGCCGCGGCGCCGCAGAGCGCTCCGGACGCCGAGGCCGAGCACGACGAGCAGCCGGCTGCCCCGACGGTCCTCGACCAGGCCGCGGTCGCCCAGGCCACCGAGGCCGACGGGTCCCCGGACGCGCTCGAGCCCCTCGACGAGGCCGCCGCGCACGCCGAGGAGCCCCGCCGCCACCGGTCGACGTGGTCGCCGCCCGCCGACGTCCCCGAGTCCGACGCGTCGGCGACCGACGTCCCCGAGTCCGATGTGCCGGTGACCGACACGCCTGCGGACGAGACGACCGACGTCGCCACGGCGGACGAGTCGTCCGAGAACGCTCCGGCCCGCTCGGCCGACGACGTCCCCGCTCCCGCTGCCGGGTCACAGCCCCCCGTCACGTCGGTACCGATCCCGACCGACGCCGCCGCAGCGACCCCCGCGGTGTTCCCGCTCTCGCTCGACGCCGAGGACGACGACACCAACGAGGTGCCGCTGCCCGAGCCCGCGACCGAGGCCCCGAAGGTCCCCGCCGCGTTCCAGCGTCCGACCGAGCCGAAGCCGGTGACCACGGCCTTCGCGCCGCCCGCCGGCCACTGGTCGCAGCAGGCGCACGACTCGAACGACTCCGAGGTGCACGACGCCGAGACCGGCACCCGCCGCGTCGCGGTGACGAACACGAACGCGATCATCCTGCCGAACTCGGCCCTGGCCGACCCCACCGGCGCCCTCAACGCGACGGGCGAGGTGATCCTGACCGGGTCGATCGACCTGCCGGCATCGTTGTCGTCGACCGGATCGCACCGGCCGATCGACGGCGCCGAGGTCGACCGCCTGCTCGAGCAGCAGGACGAGCAACCCGAGACGGATGCCAGCCCGGTCCGGGCCAGCCGTGCGGTGTCCAGTCACACCTCGACTCGTCAGGTCGTGCTCGCGGCCGCCAAGCCGAAGGAGTCGCGCACGCCGCTGATCCTCGGTGTGACGGTCGGCGCGGTCGGGCTGGCTGCGGCCGGTGTCATCATCACCGCACTGCTCACCACCCACGCGTTCGGCGGCTGACCGCTGCCGTCCTCGACGTCCGTTCTCCACCACCCCGCCGACCCTGGCCTGGCCGCTGTCGGCGGGGTGGCTTATGATCGTGACCCATCAAGCGAACCGGCTGTCCGTCGGTTCGACGACCGGAAGGAATCCGTGACCGCCTCCACTCGCGCACTGGAACTCGTGCAGGCCGCAGCACTCGCGGCCGACGCCAAGCAGGCCGAGGACCTCGTCGCTCTCGACGTGACCGGGCCGTTGCAGCTCACGGACGTGTTCCTGCTCGCAACCGGTCGGAACGAGCGCAACGTGCAGTCCATCGCCGATGCCGTCGAGGAACGCCTCCTCGAGCTCGGTGCCAAGACGCTCCGTCGCGAAGGCCGTACCGAGGGCCGCTGGGTCCTCATCGACTTCGGCGAGATCATCGTGCACGTCTTCCACGACGAAGACCGCCAGTACTACTCGCTCGAGCGTCTCTGGGCCGACTGCCCGACGATCCCACTCGAGCTCCCGGTGGACCACACCGCCTGATCAGCGACGCGCCCGGGTGACGGCTTCGATTTCGTTGCCCGGCGTTCGCATGGTGTACGCTTCTATGGTGCCTCCGGGGAACCGGTTGGTGCGAGAGCAACACGATCTGGGTCTGTGGCGCAGCTGGTAGCGCACCTGCATGGCATGCAGGGGGTCAGGGGTTCGAGTCCCCTCAGATCCACCCTCAACCCCCGTCGTTCTTCGGAACGGCGGGGGTCTTCTCGTGCGTCCGACAGTGCCTCTCGTGCGTCCGACAGCGCTCGGTGGCCCGATACGCTGAGCGCATGAGCAACGACGCGCCGCTGTCCGGGTCCCCGCTGACGATCGCCTCCGCCGGGTACTCGGCCGACATCGCCACCGTCGGAGCGACGCTGCGGACCCTGCGGTACGAGGGCCGAGACCTGGTCGTCCCGTTCGACGCCGACGTGGTCCGCCCGGTCTTCCGCGGTGCCGTCCTGGCCCCGTGGCCGAACCGGATCGTCGACGGCGAGTACTCGTTCGGCGGCGTCGACCACGAGCTGGCGCTCACCGAGCCCGCCCGGCACCACGCCCTGCACGGACTCGTCGCGTGGACGGACTTCCGCGTGCAGGAGCAGGCGGACGACCGCGTCGTGCTCGTCACGACCGTCCAGGCGCAGCAGGGCTACCCGTACCGCGTCGAGGTCACCGTGGAGTACCGGCTCGACGCCGAGGGGCTGCACACCACGATCACCGGGACGAACACCGGGGCCGAGGACGCACCGTGGGGGACCGGCCCGCACCCGTACCTCGTCGCGGGTGCCGGCACCGTCGACGACTGGACCCTGACGCTCCCCGCCGCCCAGGTGCTCGAGGTGACGTCGGACCGGCTCGTCCCGACCGACCTGGTCCCCGTCCACGACGAGTTCGACCTGCGCACGCCCACGCTGATCGGCGACCGGTTCATCGACCACGCCTTCACCGGCTTCGAGCGCGACGCCGCCGGCCTCGCCACCATCGCGGTCACGGCGGCGGACGGTCACGGGGTCCGTGCGACCTTCGGGACGGAGTGCGGCTGGGTCCAGGTGCACACCGCCGACCACGTCGTCCCCGAGTACCACCGCGCCGGTCTCGCCGTCGAGCCGATGACGTGCGCCCCGGACGCCTTCAACGACGGCGAGGAGCGCGGCCTCGTGGTGCTCGCGTCCGGTGCCTCGCACGCCGCCGCATGGACGATCGCCGCGATCTGAGCACCCCCGACCCCGGCGTCCGCGTCGAGGCCCGCCGGCTCGACCCGGTCCCCGACCTCGCGGCCCTGGCGGCGCAGGTCGCCGGGGACCTGGTCTGGCTCGACTCCGGCCTGCCGGACGGTGCTCCCGCCACGGCTCGGCCCCGGGCGCGCTGGTCCGTGCTGGCGTGGACGGACGGACCGTTCGCCGCCCGGTTCCGGCACCAGGACCGTCGTGCGCACCTGACGGTCGCCGCGCCCGCCGAGGAGTGGTTCGGGCCTGCCCGATCCGAGGAGCGTCCGGCCTTCACGGTGCTGGCGGACCTGCTCCGACGCACGCCCCGCCTGCCCGAGCCGGTCGTCGGGTGCGGGTTCGCGCTGGGCTGGGTCGGGTTCCTCGGCTACGAGCTCGGCCGCGAATCCGGCGGCCCGGACCGCACCGCCGACGGGCACGCCGACGCCGACCTGCGGTTCGTCGACCGAGCCGTCGTCGTCGACCACACCGGTGGCGCCTGGGCGCTCGCGCTCGTCGCCGACGCGGAACCGGCGGCCAGTGCGCACAACCGCGCGTGGCTCGAGGAGGCGACCACCCCCGCGACGTCGGTCGGTGTCGCCGACGCGGCCACGGGCCTCCCGGCCGGGGTGTCCGCGGCGACCGGACGCGTGACGCGCGCCGCCTACGAGCGCGCGGTCGACGTGTGCCGCGCGGAGATCCGCGAGGGGAACGCGTTCCAGGTCTGCCTCACCACCGCCTTCGCGGTCGGCCTGGAGGCCCGTGGCGGCCCCGGTACGGACCCGCACCTGGGCGAGTACCTGCGGATGCGGGCGTCCGACCCGGTGCCGTTCGGCGCGTTCCTGCGGCTCGGCCCGCTGCGCGTGGCGAGCCGGTCACCGGAGCGGTTCCTGCGGATCGACGCGGCCGGAGCGGTGCTCGCGGAGCCGATCAAGGGCACGCGGCGGCGGCTCGCCGACGCTTCGGCGGACGCGGCCGCGCGGGACGACCTGGCGGCGAGTCCGAAGGACCGTGCCGAGAACGTGATGATCGTCGACCTGCTGCGGAACGACCTGCTGCGGACCGCGGTGCCCGGGTCGGTGCACGTCGAGCGGCTGTGCGCCGTCGAGACGTACGCCAGCGTGCACCAGCTGGTCTCGACGATCGGGGCGGTGCTGCCGCCGGGGACGTCGCGGGCCGACGTGGTGCACGCGGCGTTCCCGCCGGGATCGATGACCGGGGCGCCGAAGAGCAGTGCCACGGCGATCGCGGACCGGCTCGAGGGGGCGCCGCGCGGGGTGTACTCGGGGGCGATCGGGTACTTCTCGGCGAGCGGGGCGGTCGACCTGTCGGTGGCGATCCGTAGCCTCGTGACCGTGCTCGACGAATCGGGGACGGTGCGCTCCCGGACCCTCGGAGCCGGGGGAGCGGTGACCTGGTCGTCGGTGCCCGCGGACGAGGCGGACGAGGTCGAGACCAAGACGCGGTCGGTGCTCGACGGGGTCGGGGCGGTCGCCAGCTGGTGAGCTGAAGCCCGATCCGAACACGTGTTCGATCATGACTGTCCACGGATGTCGGACGCGATTGACATCATCGAACACATGTTCGAATATGAGGGCATGCAGACGGCGGCGGCACTCCGGTCGCCCACCCCGGACCGGGGCGGGCGGAGCGGTGCCGCACGCGGCGGCAGCGGTGCGGGCAGTGGTGGTGCGCGCCGGGGGACGGACCACCTGAGCGATGCCCGGGCCGCGCTCGACCGCATCACGTCCCTGCGGTCCCGGGTGGCCGACATGGAGTCCACCCGGGTCGACACCGCCGGGCTCCCCACGGCCCCGGCGCTCGAGCCCCTGCTGCCCGGCGGCGCGATCCGGGTCGGTGGCACGTACGCGGTCCCCGAGTCGGTGCTGCTCGCGATCACGATGCTGCAGGCGGCCTCGGCGGCCGGAGCGTGGTGTGCGGTCGTCGGGGTGCCGTCCTTCGGGATCGAAGCCGCCGCCGCCGCCGGGATCGACCTCGAACGGCTCGTGCTCGTCCCCGATCCCGGTGACCAGTGGCTCGCCGTGACGGCGGCGATGGCCGACGTCGCCCAGATCGTCCTCACCCGACCGCTCGGCCGGGTCGTGCCGGGCGACGTGGCACGGCTGTCGGCCCGGCTGCGACAGCGTGGTGGCGCACTCGTCGCGCTCGGCTCCTGGCCCGGGGCGGACGTCACGCTGCGGGTCACGTCCTCGACGTGGAGCGGCATCGGTCAGGGCCACGGCCACCTGACGGAGCGCCGGGCCACCGTGACCGCGACCGGGCGTGCCGGCGCGGTGCGTCCGGCGACCGCCGAGCTGCTCCTGCCAGCGGCCGACGGAGCGGTCCGGGCCGCCACACCGGTGCCGACGGTGGGCTCCGGGGACACCCGCGTGCTGCGGCCCGTGGCGGTGGCGTCGTGATCGCCTCCGGGCGCGTCCGGACCGACGCGATCACGCGGGGAGCGGCGCTGCCCGAACCACCCCCGACCCGGACGATCGTGCTCTGGTGCCCGGACTGGCCGGTCATCGCGGCGGCTCGGGCCGGTGGCACCCCGCCGGAGCAGCCCCTCGCCCTGACCGCCAAGGGACTCGTGTTCGCGAGCTCCGCGTCCGCGCGTGAGCAGGGTGTCGTGCGGGGGCTCCGCGTGCGTGAGGCGCAGGCGCGGTGCCCCGACCTCCTCGTGCAGCCCTACGACGACGCCCTCGACCACCGCGCGTTCGAGCCCGTCATCCGTGCGGTCGAGGCGGCGGTCCCCGGGGTCGAGGTCCTGCGGCCGGGCACCCTCGCGCTCCGCGCCCGCGGGCCGGCCCGGTACTACGGCGGGGAGCGCGCGGCGGCGGCGACCCTTGCCGGCATCGCGGCCGACCACGGCGCCCCCGCGGTGCGGGCCGGGGTGGCCGACACCCCGTTCGCGGCGGACCAGGCCGCCCGGGCCCGTCCGGTGCGTCCCGGCGAGCGGGTGCGGCTCGTGCCCGTCGGGGGATCGGCGGACTTCCTCGCACACCTGCCGCTCGGCGTGCTCGGCGACCCCGACCTCACGACGGTGCTCGACCGGCTCGGCATCACCACGCTCGGCGACTTCGCGGCACTCGGCGACGAACAGGTGCGAGACCGCTTCGGCGTGGCCGGGGCGTTCCTGCACCGGTTGGCCGGGGGCCGTGACCCCCGCGAGATCGCGGCGCGGGAGATCCCGCCGGAACTCCGGGTCGAGGCGTCGTTCGAACCCCCGCTGGACCGTGCCGACCAGATCGCGTTCGCGTTCCGGCGATCCGCCGACGACTTCGCCGAGCGACTCCGGGCCGCGGGGCTCGTGGCGACGACCATCCGAGTGGGGATCGTCGACGAGCGCGACATCCTGCTCGAACGGACCTGGGCGCACCCGCGCTGGTTCGACGCCGCCGACGTGGTCGACCGGGTGCGGTGGCAGCTCGCCGGTGGGGTGGACCCCAGCGGGCTCGAGGCGCCGGTCACCTCGGTCGTGCTCGAGCCGGTCGCCGTCGACGACATGGCGAACCACGAACGCGGGCTGTGGGGCTCCGGCCCGGACGAGCGCGTGCACCACGGCCTCGCGCGGATCCAGGGCATGGTCGGCCACGACGGTGTGGTGAGTCCGCGCATCGGTGGGGGCCGCACCCTGTCCGAGCGCGTGGTGCTCGTGCCGTGGGGCGACGCACCCGCCGGTGGTGAGCGAGCCCTGGCGACCGTCCGCGACCGCCCGTGGCCCGGCAAGCTGCCCGGCCCGCCCCCGCCACCGTGCTCGAGCGCCCCCGACCGGTCGACGTCGTCGCCGTCGGTGGTGCGATCGTCGACGTCGACGAGCGTGGCGTGCTGTCCGGAGCACCCGAACGGTTCCGTGCCGAGGGCGACCGGGGCGGCGGCTTCTCGGCCGTGACGGCCTGGGCGGGTCCGTGGCCGCTCGTCGTCCGGTGGTGGGAGTCCGGCGGCCGACGTCTGCACCGGCTGCAGCTCGTCGACGCCGAGGGGCGTGCCTGGTACCTGGTGCTGGCGGACCACCGCTGGTGGGCCGAGGCGATCGCGACGTGACCCCGACCACCGACAGGAGCGTGACCTGATGGGCTACAGCAACCCACCCATCCCGTGGTCGCAGTTCGAGCGCGCGCTGTCCGACAAGCGGAGCCCGGGCACGGCGCACGACGGCGACGGCGGCGACAGCCCGGCGTGGTCGCGGAAGCGCGAGCCGTACGTCCCGTCACCGCTCGACACCGACGGCGGGCCCGTGGTGGCGTACGCCGAACTGCACGCGCACTCGGCCTTCAGCTTCCTCGACGGCGCCAGTCAGCCCGAGCACCTGTTCGAAGAAGCTGCTCGGCTCCGACTGCACGCCCTCGCGCTCACCGACCACGACGGCTTCTACGGGGCCGCCCGGATGGCCGAGGTCGCCGAGTCGTACCCGCAGGTCGGCACCGTCTTCGGCACCGAACTGTCCCTGGGGCTGACCGAACCGCAGAACGGTGTGCCCGACCCCGAGGGTTCGCACCTGCTCCTGCTCGCCGACGGCCAGGACGGCTACCACCGGCTCGCCGGCGCGGTGACGAGCGCGCACCTGGCCGCCGGGTCCGAGAAGGGCAGCCCGCAGTACGACCTCGACGACCTCGCCGCGCGGGCGGACGGGCACTGGCGGGTCCTGACCGGGTGCCGGAAGGGCTCCGTACGGCAAGCCCTCGAGCAGGGTGGCGAGTCCGCCGCCGAGACCGCGCTCCGGGTGCTGCTCGACCGGTTCGGCAGCCGCAACGTCGTCGTGGAGCTGCTCGACCACGGCGACCCGCTCGACAGCGCCCGCAACGACGCCCTGGCCGCCCTCGCCGCGAAGCACGCGCTGCCCCTGGTCGCCACCGGCAACGTGCACTACGCCACCCCCGACCGGTTCCCGGTGGCGACCGCGCTGGCGGCGGTGCGCGCCCGCCGCAGCCTCGACGAGATCGACGGCTGGCTGCCGGCCGCGGACACCGCCCACCTGCGCTCCGGTGCCGAGATGGCCAGACGGTTCGGGCGCTACCCCGGCGCGATCGAGCGGACCGTGGAGCTCGCCGACGAGCTCGGGTTCCGGCTGAAGACCGTGCAGCCCGGGCTGCCCGACCTCGACGTCCCGGACGGACACACCGCGATGTCGTGGCTCCGCGAGCTGACGTGGACGGGTGCCCGGCGGTTCTACCCCGGCAGTGCCGACGGCGTCGACCCCCGCAAGCGGGAGCGCATCGAGCGTGAGCTGTCCGTGATCGAGGAGAAGAACTTCCCGGGGTACTTCCTGATCGTGCGCGACATGGTGCAGTACGCCCGCGGTCGGGGCATCCTCTGCCAGGGGCGGGGCTCGGCGGCGAACTCGGCGGTCTGCTACCTGCTCGAGATCACCGCGGTGGACTCGATCCGGTACGGGCTGCCGTTCGAGCGGTTCCTGTCGGCGATGCGCGACGAGGAACCCGACATCGACGTCGACTTCGACTCGGACCGCCGCGAAGAGGTGATCCAGTACGTGTACGCCAAGTACGGCCGGCACAACGCCGCCCAGGTCGCGAACGTCATCACCTACCGCCCCAAGGGTGCGGTGCGTGACATGGCGAAGGCGCTCGGCCACAGCCCCGGGCAACAGGACGCCTGGTCGAAGCAGGTCGAGCGGTGGGGCTCGGTGACCGAGAGCCAGGACCACGACATCCCACCGGCGGTCGTCGGACTCGCGAGCGACGTCCTCGGGTTCCCGCGGCAC
Source organism: Curtobacterium poinsettiae (assembly GCF_025677645.1). NCBI lineage: Bacteria > Bacillati > Actinomycetota > Actinomycetes > Micrococcales > Microbacteriaceae > Curtobacterium > Curtobacterium flaccumfaciens. Next base: position 1,690,567 of record NZ_CP106879.1, read on the forward strand.
CTCGGCATCCACTCCGGCGGCATGGTGCTGACCGACCGCCCGGTGGGCGAGGTCGTGCCGATCGAGCACGCCCGGATGGACGGCCGCACCGTGCTGCAGTGGGACAAGGACGACTGCGCCTACATGGGGCTCGTGAAGTTCGACATGCTCGGCCTCGGCATGCTCGCTGCCCTGCAGTACTCGTTCGACCTGGCGGCAGAGCACTGTGGGGAGCGCTGGGAGATGCACTCCATCCCGAAGGAGGAACAGGGGGTCTACGACCAGCTCTGCCGCGCGGACACGATCGGGGTGTTCCAGGTGGAGTCCCGCGCGCAGATGGGCACCCTGCCCCGACTGCTCCCGCGGCGGTTCTACGACCTGGTGATCGAGGTCGCACTCGTCCGACCCGGGCCCATCCAGGGCGGCGCGGTGCACCCGTACATCCGCCGGCGCACGGGTGAGGAACCGATCACGTACATGCACCCGGCGCTCGAACCCGTGCTCGAACGCACCCTCGGGGTCCCGCTGTTCCAGGAACAGCTCATGCAGATGGCGATCGCGGTCGGCAACTGCTCCGGTGACGACGCCGACCTGCTGCGACGGGCGATGGGGTCCAAGCGCGGGCACGAGAAGATCGACCGGCTGCGCGACAAGCTCTACACGGGGATGGCGGACAACGGCATCCACGGCGCGGACGCCGACGCGATCTACGCGAAGATCCAGGCCTTCGCGAACTTCGGCTTCGCGGAGAGCCACTCGATCAGCTTCGCCCTCATCGTCTACGCGAGCGCGTGGATGCGGCTGCACTACCCCGGGGCGTTCCTGGCGGCGCTGCTCCGGGCGCAGCCGATGGGGTTCTACTCACCGCAGACCCTGGTCGCCGACGCCCGACGGCACGGCGTCCGCGTGCTGCGACCGGACATCCTGCGGTCCGGTGTCGACGCCACACTCGAACCGCTGCCGGACGGGGACGCTCCGGCCGGTGACGACGCGTGCCTGGCCACCGAGCAGCCCCCGGTGCTGCCCTTCGACAAGGCGCTCCCCGACGACACCGCGAGCCACCGGCGCGACGGTGCCTTCGCCGTGCGGCTCGGGCTCGCCGAGGTCGCGTCGCTCAGCCGGAAGAGCGCCGAGAAGATCGTCGCGGAGCGGGACGCGAACGGCCCCTTCCACGACATGTCGGACCTGGCCCGGCGGGTCGGACTCACCACGCCGCAGCTCGAGGCCCTCGCCGCGGCCGACGCCTTCGCCCCCTTCGACATCGACCGCCGCGGTGCGATGTGGTCGGCTGCCCAGGCGGCCGCCGAGCGTCCGGACCAGTTGCCGGACACGCAGGTGTTCGTGCAGCCGCCGCTGTTCGGGCAGATGACGAGCGGGGACGTGCTCATCGCCGACATGTGGTCGACGGGCATGACGACCGACGACCACCCCGTCCGGCACGTGCGCGACCGCCTCGCCGCCCGCCGGGTGCTCAGCGTGCAGGACACCGCGACCGCCGAGACCGGACGACGGGTCGAGGTCGGCGGGATCGTGACGCACCGGCAGCGTCCGGCGACGGCCTCCGGCATCACGTTCCTGAACGTCGAGGACGAGACCGGGCTGGTCAACGTCATCTGCAGCGTCGGGGTCTGGGGACGCTTCCGCCGGGTGGCGCGGGAGTCCCCGGCGGTGATCGTCCGGGGCATCCTCGAGCGCTCGCCCGACGGGGTGGTCAACCTGGTGGCGGACCGCATCGAGCACCTGTCGCTGTCCGTCCGCACCCGCTCGCGGGACTTCCAGTGAGCGGTCGTGCGCGGGCGAGCGGTCGTGCGTGTGGGCGGTCGTGCTCAGCGCACCTCGGGCAGGCTGATCGTGACCTCGAGTCCACCGGCGGGCACGTTGCGGAGCGACGCCGTGCCTCCCGCCCGTTCCGCCACCGCACGCACGATCGCGAGTCCCAGCCCCGAGCCGCCGGGCAGGGCGCCGGCACCGGTCGACGGGTCCGGGTTCGGGCGGGACGTCCGGGCCTCGTCCGGACGGGTGAAGCGGTCGAACGCCACCGGGATGAAGGACTCGGGCACGCCGGGGCCGTCGTCGGTGATCTGCAGCACGCCCTCGCCGCCGGTGCTCCGCCAGGACACGAAGATGCCGCCGCCGCGGGGGAGCGCGGCCACGGCGTTGCCCGCGATGTTCGTGACGAGCTGGGCCATCCCGCCCGTGTCGATCCGGTACCGCGGTTCGACGGTGCCGCCACCGATGCCCGGGCCGGAACCGCCGACGGCGACGGGCGGCTCGAGGTCGAAGTCGACGGTGACGTCCTTCGCCGACGCGATGAGCCGGACGCGGTCGACCGCGGCCATCACCTCGTCGCCGAGGTCCGACCACGCGGTCTCGGGGCGCCGGTCGCCGTCCTGTTCGCGGCGCTCCGACTCCTCGATCCGTGACAGGGCGAGCAGGTCGTTCGCCAGCCGAGACAACCGCGCGACGCTGTGCTTCGCGCGTTCGATGTGGGCGGCGAGGGCGGCGGCGTCGTTGCCGTCGAGCGAGGCGAGGTCGAGCTGGGTCGTCAGGATCGCCAGGGGCGTCCGGAGCTCGTGGCTGGCGTCCGACACCATCTGGCGTTCACGCTCGGTCGCCTGCCGGGTCCGCGCGAGGAAGGCGTTGAGCGTGGTCGCCAGGGACGCCAGCTCGTCCTGGGCGGGGCCCACCGGCAGTTCGGCACGCTCCGGGGCGACGGAGAGCCGTTCAGCCTCGCGGCGCATCCGGTTCACCGGGCGCAGCGCGGTGGTCGCGAGCACCCAGGACGCGACACCGAAGGCGAGCAGGATGGCCAGGCCGGTCAGCGACAGGGTCGTCGTGAGGTCGTCGACGACGATGGCCTCGGCCTGCGAGTTGCGGGCGGCGACGACGGTCCAGCGGCCGGCCTCGTTGACGGGGTGCTCCACCACGACGCGGTACGCCGAGCCGGATGCCGTGATGATCGAGGTGCCGGCCGGGGTAGACCGCAGACTGCCGAGCGCCTGCTCGACACGATCGGGCATCGTCGACAGCACGATCTCGCCGGACGGGGACACGACGGCGACGAGCTGCGCGTTGCCCGGCGGCGAGAGGTCGGGGTCGCTGTCGACCTCGAGCGTGGCGACGTACGGGTCGGCATCGGCGTCGAGCAGGGTGCGGGTCGCGCTCGCGACGACGCTCACCACCTGGAAGCGCATCACCAGGACGAGCAGCAGGATGACGATCGCGGCGATCGCCGTCGAGCCGATCGTGATCCGGGCGCGCAGCGACAGCCGACGCAGCGGCCGGATCGGACCGCCGCGTCGGCGGTCCGATCGTGGGGCATCGGCCCCGTTCACGCCCCGAGCAGATCCAGGCGGTACCCGCGACCGCGGACCGTGGCGATGGCGACGGTTGCCTCGTGCGCGGTGAGCTTCTTGCGGAGGTACGAGATGTACTGCTCGACCACGTTCGGGTCGACGTGCTGCGAACCGTCCCAGACCTCTTCGAGTATCTTCGGGCGGTCGACGACACTGCCGGCGGAGCGGGCGAGCAGGCGGAGCAGGGCGAACTCGGTGGGGCTCACGGCGACGCGCTGTCCCTTGATCGAGATCCGGCGGGCCTCGGAGTCGATGGAGACGTCCCCGACCTCGATCGTGCGGGGCGCCCCGGCGGACTCGCGACGGCCGAGCGCACGCAGCCGGGCGGTGAGCTCGGCGAAGGCGAAGGGCTTGGTGAGGTAGTCGTCCGCGCCCGCGTCGAGCCCGAACACGCGGTCGTCGACGGCATCACGCGCGGTCACGAGCAGGATCCGCACGGGGTCCTCGCGCTCACGGATCCGCCGGGCGAGCTCGAAGCCGGACATCCCGGGCATCATCACGTCCACGACCGCCAGGTCGAACGCCTGCTCGCCGAGGGCGATGAGCGCCTCGACACCGTTCTCGACCGCCGTGACCCGGTACCCCTCAGCCGCGAGTCCGCGTTCCATCAGGGCACGCATCTCGTCGTCGTCCTCGACCACCAACAGCCGCATAGTGGACCTCCTCGGACCCATCGTGGCATCGAACCGCCGCGGAGGGCCGTTCTCCGGGCCCGACTCGCTGAATCTCGTCACAGGACGAGGCAGAACGGTCTGTCCCACGTTCTAGGGACGTGAGTGCCGCTTGCTTCGTTGCTAGGCTCCGGCAGCGGACAGCGCGACCCGATGCGCCGCCCGCACTGGGGGATCATGAACGACTCGATCGACCACCCGGCCATCGTGCGCCTCCGCGCCGAACTGGACGCCGCGTGGAAGGGCATCGGCGCGCTCGCGCAGCTGGAGGACGCACCGCGCGACCGCGTGGTCGCGGAACTGCGGACGGCCGTGCCGGACGTGGCGAGCCGTGCTGCACGCGAGGTCGGCACCGAGGCCGTCGTCGCCGAGATCAGCCGGTACGCCGACGCCGGCATCCCGGGTGCGACCGCGACCGACGTCGTGCCGACCGCGGTGATCTGGTCGGACGTCGTCCGGACAGCGTCGGAAGCGGCCTGCGCAGCGCGCTGAAGCGGACCGAGCGGCCTGCGCAGCGCGCTGAAGCGGACCGAGCGGCCTGCGCAGCGCGCTGACGTGGACCGAGCGGCCTGCGCAGCGCGCTGGAGCGGACCGAGCGGCCTGCGCAGCGCGCTGGAGCGGACCGAGCGGCCTGCGCAGCGCGCTGACGCGGACCGAGCGGCCTGCGCAGCGCGCTGGAGCGGCCTGACTAGTCGTCCTCGCCGAGCAGCTCGCCACGCACCCGTCGGATGTCCTCGAGCAGCGCGCCGATGAGCACCCAGTGCCGGGAGTTCGGCCGCACCACCTCGAGCGGCGCGGTGAGCGCCGGCTCCGAGGCCTCCGCCCACGGCTCGGCGTCCGATCCGAAGGCGACGGCGTCCACCCGGCCGACCCCGGCCACCGGGTCGAGCCGAGTCGACTCGACCCGCGCACCGAGGGTCCGGACGTCCGCACCGATCCGTGCCACCTCGGTCGCGATGCCGTGCACCACCGGGTCGTCGCGCAGGTCCGGTGCGGTGTTGTCGCGGATCGCCCGGGTCATCCCGGTGACACGGGTCACCAGGACGCGCAGGTGGTCGGTGGTCACCACGTCGCGGTCGAGGATCGTCCGGTGCCGGCCGCCGCGCGGGTTCATGGTCAGGGACTCGCGCGCCGACCCCAGGGACGCCTCGGCCTTGGCGTGCTGCTGCCGCAGTGCACGGGCGGCGACGAGCGCCTCGTCCCATCGCTCGCGGTCCCACCCTTCGGTCAGGCCGATCGCGATCCGCTCGAACGCCACCGCGGTGTCGCGGGCGAGCCGGGCGACGGCGAGGTGCGCCGGTTCGAGCAGCACGGGCGGCACGATGAGCGCGTTCACGACCAGGGCGACGACCGCACCGATCACGGTCTCGAGGATCCGGTCGGCGGAGTAGTTCGGCGTCACGACCCCGGCGGTGAGCACGAGCATCCCGCTGATCCCCACCTGGGTGGCCGAGGTCGGGGTGAGCCGGAGCGCCCAGGCGATGAGGATCGCGAGCACGATGACGAGCAGCACGACGAACACGCCGTCGCCGAGCAGCAGGTGGAACCCGGTGGCCAGCACGACGCCGATCACGACGCCGGCGCTCCGCTCGAGCCCCTTCACGAACGACTGGTTGATGCTCGGCTGCACCACGAGCAGGGCAGCGATCGCCGCGAAGGTGGGGAACGGCCCCTGGATGACCAGGCGGCAGAGGAGCACGGCGGCGACCACCGCGACGGCGGTCTTCACGACCTGCAGGAACGGCGTGCGACTGGAGCTGCGGAGGCGCGCGACCGGGTTCACACCGACCACGGTAGCCACCGGCCCCGCGCCGAGCCGTGCACGAACGCGACGAAACCCGCGCGACACGGTTGACTGATGTCGTGTGGCCCAACCATGAGCGCGTCATCCCGCAGGCCTTCGCCGGCTCCGGGACCTCGGTGGTGGCCGCGCGGGCGCACTCCGTCGAGCCCTCGGGCAACGGGTATCTGTACGGCTACGAGGTCGACACGGTGGACCGCAACGGCCAGCGCGCCACGGTGCTGACCTACGTCGACACCGGCGGCACCCACGACCAGAACAGCGCGATCGTCACCGACCCGGCGACGGGCGAGCCGGTGTCGGTGTGGGCGTACCCGAACGACCCCGGCCTGCCGGTGCTGCCGCAGGTCACCTACCGCGATGCCGTCGCCGAGCTGCTGACCACGCTCGGCATGCCCGTCACCGACCCCGTGCTCACCGTGGCGGCGTACCGGCCCGGCAAGCGCGCGGTCGTGCGCGTCGACGCCCCGGAGCGCACGCTGTTCCTGAAGATCGTCCGTCCGCACCGCGTCGCACCGATCGTGCAGTCGCACGAGCAGTTCGTCGCGGCCGGTCTGCCGGTGCCGCGTGTGCTGTCCAGTCGAGGCGACGGCCTGCTCGTGCTCGAGCGCATCCGCGGCGTGCCCGCCGGCAGCCGCATCCTCGACATCGCCGACGACCCCCGCTTCGTGGCGTCGCTCGCCGCGCTGAGCGGCCGGGTCGCCAGCGTCCCGATGACCCAGCAGGCCCGCGCCGACGCGATGGACCACGCGGACTGGCACCGTCGCACGCTCATCGCCGCCCTGCCGCGCGACGCCGAGGAGATCGACCGCCTGTACGACGCCATCGGTCGCCGCTCCATCGGCTGGTCGAGCTCGACCAAGCAGGTCGTGCACGGCGACCTGCACCTGGAGCAGGTCTTCGTCGACGAGGACGAGCCGTGGCGCATCTCCGGGCTGCTCGACATCGACACCGCGGGTTGGGGCTTCCCGGTCCGTGACGTCGGCGCCGTCGTCGCCCACCTCGTCGTCACTGGGCTCTGGCACCGGTCCCGCGGGGATGCCGAGCGCGGTGCCGCCGCCGAGCGCCTCGCCGACGCGATCGCCCGCGACTGGGTCGCGCGCAACCCGCGCGAGGCCGACCGCATCGGACCCGCCATCGGCGCCCAGCTGCTCGCCCACGCCGGCGGCCAGGCGACCACCGGCTCCGCCAACGGGATCCAGACCGCCCAGCAGCTCCTCGCCGCGACGCAGGCCGCCCTGGCGGACGCGGCCCCGAGCCTCCCGACCGGTGGTTCGACCCGCCCGCGGTCCGCACCGCAGGTCTGAGACGCGACCGAAGGACGGACTGGAGGCGCGGGTCCGGCCCGCCACGGGCCTCCCGTCCGCCGTCGCGACGCGCGCGGGCAACGCGCCGGTCGCCTCTGTCGGTGGTCCGGGAGTAAACTGAGCGCGCACGCACCGCGTTCCCGCGTGCCGCGTCGATTCCGGACGCGGCCGTCGATCACTTGATCGACGCGGGGATCGGGCCGTGACCGCCCCGAGGGGGCATCACGTGCGTGTGACGACGCCGGATCCCGGCGCGGACCGTCCGAACCTGCTCCCGGCAGGTGCCCGTGTGGAACGGCTCGCGGGAGTCCACCGGACGTCCCGAAGCGGGGACCGGCGATGCGGTGGGCCACGGTGGCCCGCAGCCGAACCGGAGCCGCGCCAGGCGCCGGTGCAGGACTTCCCGCCCCACGGGCGGATCGCCCCGACGTGTGGGCGGAACAGGAGGAGCGTTGGCTCGATCAGGCACCCGGCGTGCTGCTGGCGGGACGCGGACCGCGTCACGTCGCACCAGGCCGCTGGACAACGACGGCGTCATCCCCGTCCTCGCCCGCGCTGTGCGCGAGGTCGAGGCCGCGGCACAGCGCGGACCGCTCAAGGCATCGAACCGGTCGAAGTTCCAGGCCGTCGCCCTGCTCATGCGCGAAGAGCGCGCGCGGGTGAAGGCCGACACGGAGCTCACCGACGCGCAGCGCGCCGAGCAGCTCAAGCGGCTCGACGGCGTGGCCACGATCCTGGCGAAGACGGCGGCGCGCGACACCAGCGTCATCCAGCTCCTCGCCGAAGAGGTGCAGGTGTCCGAGGCGACTCGTGCGGTCAAGCGCGACATGATGATCGCCGGCGGCATGGAACTGCAGCCGGAGGACCTCGTCATCGCCTCCGAGCCGGCCGCGGTGGTCGAGACCCCGGTGCGGGCCGTCGTGCCGCAGGCGGTCGTGCAGCGCCAGCTGGCGAACCCGTTCATGCCGCCGGACTTCGCCCTCGCCGACCAGCCCGTCGCCCACCCGCGTCGCCTGGCGAACTGGGAACTGTTCGGGCCGCTGTTCAAGTCGTTCGAGTACGGCGCGGGCGGGGGAGCGGCGACGATGCCGCTGCCGGAGCCCACGACGCTGCACTCGCGCTCGGGCACCACGCTCATGAAGCACCAGGCGGAGCTCGTCGCCGCCGCGGCGCAGGGGCACCGCACGTTCCTGCTCGCCGACGAGCCCGGTCTCGGCAAGACCGCACAGTCGCTGCTCGCCGCCGATGCCGCGAACGCGTTCCCGTTGCTCGTCGTCGTGCCGAACGTCGTCAAGACGAACTGGGCGCGTGAGGCCGAACGCTGGGTGCCGAACCACCGCGCCACGGTGATCCACGGTGACGGCAACGACCTCGACGGGTTCGCCGACATCGTCATCGTGAACTACGAGATCCTCGACCGGCACGCCGGGTGGCTCGGCAACTTCGGGTTCAAGGGGATGGTCGTCGACGAGGCGCACTTCATCAAGAACAAGGACTCCCAGCGCGCCCGGTTCGTGCTGCAGATCGCCGAGCGCATCCGGCAGCGCACCGCCGCACCGCTGCTCATGGCGCTGACCGGTACCCCGCTGATCAACTCGGTCGAGGACTTCCGCACCATCTGGGAGTACCTCGGCTGGATCGACGACAAGAAGCCGCGCGCGAAGCTCATGAACGAGCTCGAGGAGATCGGCCTGACGCCGGCCGACCCCGGGTTCTTCGTCGAGGCCCGCCGTGCCGTCATCGACCAGGGCATCGTCCGACGCCGCAAGGTCGACGTCGCCGCCGACATCCCCGCCCGCCGGATCGCCGACATCCCCGTCGAGCTCGACGGTGACGAGGGTCGCTCCATCCGCGACGCCGAGCGCGAGCTCACGGCGAAGCTCGTCCGTCGCTACCACCAGGCGCTCGACGCCCGCACCGGGCAGGACCCGGTCGTCGGCATCGACCACAAGCTGGTCCGCCAGGTCGCGCGCTGGGAGCTCGAGGACCAGGACGCCTCGTCGACCGGCGAGAACGTGTTCTCGATGGTCCGCCGCATCGGCCGGGCCAAGGCCCAGCTCGCGGCCGACTACGCGGCACAGCTCGCCTCGAACGTCGGCAAGGTCGTGTTCTTCGCGAAGCACCTCGACGTGATGGACCAGGCGGAAGAGGTGTTCGCCCGTCGTGGCCTGCGCACCGCCACGATCCGCGGCGACCAGACCCCGACGCAGCGCACGGCCGAGATCGACTCGTTCGTGAACGATCCCGACGTCGCGGTCATCGTCTGCTCGCTGACCGCGGCCGGTGTCGGTCTGAACCTGCAGGTGTCGTCGAACGTCGTGCTCGCCGAGCTGTCGTGGACGAGCGCCGAGCAGACCCAGGCGATCGACCGCGTGCACCGCATCGGGCAGGAGGAGCCCGTCACCGCGTGGCGCATCATCGCCGCGCAGACGATCGACACCAAGATCGCCGAGCTCATCGACTCGAAGGCGTCCCTGGCCGCCCGCGCGCTCGACGGCTCGGACGAAGAGGTCGTCGACTCCGGTGACATCCAGCTCGACGCGATGGCCGCGCTGCTGACCGAGGCGCTCGGCGGCTAGCGCGGGCGCGTCCGGCGCTGCCCGGACAGCAAAGCACCGGTGTTCGCACTCTGAACCGCGTCATGCGTGTGTTCGGAGCGTGAACACCGGTGTCTTGCGAGGAGCACCTGCTCAGATGCGGGACTGCACCTCGGCCAGAGACGGGTTGGTCGCCGTCGAGCCGTCGGGGAACACCAGCGTCGGCACGGTCTGGTTGCCGCCGTTGACCTCGGCGACGAGCTCGGCCGTGCCAGGGGTCTGCTCGATGTCGACCTCGGTGAAGGGCACCCCGGCCTTCGCCATCTGGTTCTTCAGCCGAGCGCAGTAGCCGCACCACGTGGTGGTGAACATCGGACGCCGCCGGCTTCGGGCGTGAACTGCTCGCGGGTGATCGTGTCGCTCATCCCTGCAGGCTAACCCCGGGTGCGGGGAAACCCCGCAGTGCCTGGTAGACAAGAGCGTGTGAGCCACACGCACCTCGAGATCGAGCGCACCTACGACCTGCCAGAGGGCGGTGCCCTCCCCGACCTCGTCGGCGCGGGCGGCATCCTCCGCACCGAGCACCAGGAGCCGTTCGGACTGGACGCGACCTACTGGGACACCGAGCGGTACGACCTGGTGGCCGCGCGGGTGACCGTGCGTCGCCGCACGGGTGGCCCCGACGCAGGCTGGCACATCAAGCGCTCCGAGTCGGACACGGTCCGCCACGAGCAGCAGTTCCCCCTGACCGACGACGCCGACACGGTGCCCGACGAGGTCCTCGCCGCGCTCTTCACGGAGCGTCGCGGCCGCGGGCTGCGCCCCGTCGTCCGGATCACCACCACCCGCACCGTCACCCGACTGCTCGACGAGGACGGCGACCAGATCGCCGAGCTCGCCGACGACCAGGTCACCGCCCAGCGCCTCGACGACGATGCTCCGGAGACCCCGCGGACCTGGCGCGAGGTCGAGGTCGAGACCGTCGACGGCGTCGACCCGCAGATCGCCCACGAGCTGTTCGCGGCCCTTGACGGGCGCTTCGCGGCCGTCGGCGCCGGCCCCGCCGCCGTCGCGTCCAAGCTGGCACGTGGGCTGGCAGGAGCACCGGCACCGCGCCTCCAGACCGAGGAGAAGCCGGCCAAGGGCACGACCGCACGCATCCTGGCGAAGCGGGTGCGCAAGCTGCGCGTCGCGCTGCTCGGCCAGGAGGCCCGGCTCCGCTCCGGTGACACGGCCGACCTCCGGCAGACGGCCGACACCACCCTCGAGATCGCCGCGATCCTGGGTGCCTACCGCCCGGCGTTCCCCGACGGCGATGCCGTCGACCGTGCCGCCGAGGCGGCGGACGGCCTGGCGGGCGTCACCGCGCGTGCGGCGCTGGCCGAGTACCTGATCGACCGGCTGCCGCGGGCGTCGTCGCCGGCGCAGGACGACCTGGTCGACGCGATGACCCGTGAGCGCATCCTCGCGTCGACCCGGGAACGTCGCGACCAGGCGGTGCGGGACGTCGTCGCGTTCCTGCACGGCGAGCCGTTCCTCGAACTGCTCGACGCCCTCGACGACGCGGCCGAGCGCCCGGCGCCGACGGCGTGGTCGCTCCGCGCACCGAAACAGGTCGCGCAGGACGTCGGCGCCGACGTGAAGCCGCGCGTGCGCGAGCTCGTCCGGGCCGCCGTCGCCGACGACACCTCGGACACCGCCGCCGAGCGCGAGGCCGCCGACCGCACCACCACCGAAGCCGCGTGGCAGGAGACGATGCGCGCCCGGATGGCGATGGACGTGCTCGGCGACGACGCGTTCCCGCACGCGCTGTGGAAGCGGATCGGTACCGCAGCCGACGTACTGACCGAGCGGGTGCGGTCCCTGCACGCCCTCGACATCCTCCGGGCGAACGCGGCGATCGCGGAGCGCGGGGGTGAGGGCACGTTCGGGTACGGGGTGCTCGCGGGGGACCGGGTGCGCCTGGCCGAGGAGTCCTACGACGAGGCGGTGCACGCGCTCAACCGCGTGTGAGCGCGCTGCGTGCGCTTGGTGCGCTTGGTTCGCTTGGTGAGCAGAAGAGGTCGGGTCCGACGTTCGGACCCGACCTCTTCTGCTCACCAACTGCGCGGTGCGGCTCAGCCCGCGGCGATCGGGTCGGCGGTCGCGGCGGCGGGCGACTCGTCGGCGAGCCCGAGCACGTCGAGCAGCCAGGCGAGTTCGAACGCCCGCTCCTTCCAGGACGCGTAGCGGCCGCTGACACCACCGTGGCCGGCGGACATCTCGGTCTTCAGCAGTACCGGAGCGCCGACTTCGCGGAGCTTCGCGGTCCACTTCGCGGGCTCGACGTAGAGCACGCGGGTGTCGTTGATCGACGTCACGGCGAGGATCTGCGGGTACTGCACGTCGTTGCGGACGTTCTCGTACGGGGTGTACTCGCTCATGTAGCGGTAGACCTCGGCATCGTGCAGCGGGTCGCCCCACTCGTCCCACTCGATGACGGTGAGGGGCAGGTCCGGGTCGAGGATGCTCGTCAGCGCGTCGACGAACGGCACGGCGGCCAGGATGCCGGCGAACCGCTCGGGTGCGAGGTTCGCGACCGCACCCATCAGGAGCCCGCCTGCGCTGCCACCCTCGGCCACGAGCCGGTCGGCACTCGTCCGGCCGGACTCGATCAGGTGCTCGGCGACCGCGACGAAGTCGGTGAAGGTGTTCTTCTTCGTCAGCGTCTTGCCGTTCTCGTACCAGTGCCGGCCGAGCTCACCGCCACCACGGACGTGCGCGACGGCGAAGACGACACCGCGGTCGAGCATCGACAGGCGCATGACGCTGAAGCCGGGGTCGATCGAGTGCTCGTACGAGCCGTAGCCGTACAGGTGCAGCGGTGCCGGGGAGCCGTCCTCGACGGCGTCACGACGCCAGACGAGCGAGATCGGCACGCGGGTGCCGTCCGACGCGGTCGCCCAGTCGCGTTCCTGCACGTAGTCGGCCGGGTCGTAGCCGCCGAGTACGGGCTGGCGCTTCAGGACGGTGACCTCGCCGGTGGCCAGGTCGAGGTCGCTGACCTCGGAGGGGGTCACGAACGACGTGTACCCGATGCGGAGCGTCGGCTGCTCCCACTCCGGGTTGCCGCCGAGACCCGCCGAGAACAGTGCTTCGTCGAAGGGGACCTCGTGTGCATCGCCGTAGCCGTCGCCGTCGATCGGGATGATCGCGACGCGGGGGAGCGCTTCGGAGCGGTACTCCAGTGCGAGGTGTCCGGCGAAGGCGTCGACCGACTCGATGCGGCGCTCGGTGTGGTGCGCCACGACGACGCGGCGGTCACGCTCGGACGTCGGGTCGTCGGCGGGGACGTCGACGAGCTCGAAGTTCTCGGCGCCGTCGTTGTGCAGCACCAGGAACCGGTCGCTGCCGCCGACGATGGCGTGCTCGATCTCGTACTCGACGCCCTCGCGGCGGGGCCAGACGACCTGGAACTCACCGGTCGGGTCGGCGGCGTCGAGGACGTGCGCCTCGGACGTGATCTTGGAGCCGAGCTCGATGACGATGTACTGCGAGGAGCGGGTGACACCGACACCGACCCAGTAGCGGTCGTCGGGCTCCTCGAACACCAGGACGTCGTCCGATGCCGCGGTGCCGACCGCGTGCCGCCAGATCTTGTCCGGACGCCAGGACTCGTCGACCGTGGGGTAGAACACGTAGCGTCCGGCCGGGTCGAAGGTGGCGCCGGCCCCGGTGTTCGGGATGGCGTCGCCGAGGTCGGTGCCCGTGGCCAGGTCGCGCACGTGCAGGGTGTACCGCTCGTCACCCTCGACGTCGATGCCGTAGACCAGGCGGGTGCCGTCGTCGCTGATGTCGTAGGTGCCGAGGGAGAAGAACTCGTGGCCGTCGGCCAGGGCGTTGCCGTCGAGGACCACCTGCTCGCCGGGGAGCGTCGACTCGCCCTCGACGACGGCGGGCGGTGTCCAGTCGTCGGGGCCGGCGACGGGCACGCGGCAGTGCACACCGTACTGGCTGCCCTCGGCGGTGCGGGTGAAGTACCACCAGTCGCCCATGCGGACCGGCACCGAGAGGTCGGTCTCCTGCACGCGGCTCTTCACCTCGGCGAAGATGCGGTCCCGCAGCGGCGCGAGGTGCGCGGTGGCGGCTTCGGTGTGGGCGTTCTCGGCTTCGAGGTACGCCAGGGTGTCGGGGGATTCCTTGTCCCGCAGCCACTCGTAGTCGTCGACGAAGTCGATGCCGTGGTGGGTCCGTGTCACGGGCCGCTTGGCGGCGCTGGGCGGGGTGGATGCGGTGTGCTCGTTGCTCACCGTCCCACCCTATTCGCCCGCACCCCCGGTCAGGCCGCCGTGTGCTCGAACGCCTCGAGCTCGTCGACCACGGCGGGTGCCACCCACGCGCGGTCACGGCGACGACCGGTGACCGGACGGAGCACTCCCGCCGACACCAGGTCGTGGGTCACGCGCTCGACCTCGTCAGCGGTGAGCAGGGTGTCCAGGTGCGTTTCGGTCAGGACGGGGTCGTCGGCGAGCGCACGGCCGACGACGGCGTGCGGGCCCGAGGCGCAGGGGCCTCCGGACCGGTCGGCGTCGTGCTCGGCGAGCAGCAGGGCGCTCAGCGTCGCCTCGTCGCACACCGTCCCGATCGCGAGGGCCAGGTCGACCACGAACCCGGTGACCCTGCCGTCGCGGTACTGCTCCAGGTGTCGGAAGTACCGCCGCCGGCCCGCAGCGAGCGCGGTGGCCACCGGTGCCGTGACCCTGGTCGTCACCCCACGTCGCCGCAGCACGGCACCGATCAGCGCCCGCCCGATCCGACCGTTGCCGTCGGTGAACGGGTGGATCGACTCGAACTGCGCGTGGGCGATCGCGGCCTGTGCGATCGGGTGCAGGTCCACGCGGTGCACGAACGCGATCAGGTCGGCCATCAGCGGTGCCACGAGCTCGGGCGGCGGTGGCACGTACACTGCGTCGCGGGGTGTGGCGCCGCCGCCGATCCAGTTCTGCACGGCGCGGTACCTGCCGGCGTACCGTCCGTCCACCGGGTCGTCGCGCATCAGCAGGCGGTGTGCCTCGAGCAGGGACGCCTCGGTGACGGTGCCCGAGTCGGCTCCGGACACCAGGTGCTCGACGGCGCCGCCGGCCCGGACGACCGCGGTGGCGCCCACGTTCGCCCGGATGCCGACGAGGGCCCGTGCCAGGTCGTCGATCGTCGCTGACTCGTCCTCGATCCGCGACGACGCCACGGCTTCGGTCCGGCCGAGCACCGACCCGAGCGGCGCGAGCCGGGAGCCGTGGTGGACGTCGAGGGCGCGCAGGGCCGTGGCGCTCCGGTCGAGCAGTGCGACGGTGTCGTCGTCGGGTGTCCACCGAGCCCTCGCGATGGACGGGGGCAGCGACACCTGCACGGTGGTCACGAGCCGGTCGTCTCGGCACCCGCGGACGGCACTCCGCCACGGTCGCTCGCTGCGCTCGTGCGTGGGCCAGGTGTCGCTCCGGTGTGCCATCCCGCGACGGTAGGGCCGCCCCGACGCTCGACGCCAGGAATCGGTATTTCGCCCGCTCGCCCGCTCGCCCGCTCGCCGTGCCCCGCTCCGCCCCCGCGCCCGCGCCCGCGCCCGCGCCCGCGCGTACCGTTGGTGCCATGAGCAACTCCTTCGCGATCACCGGTGCCCACGTCGTCCCCGTCTCCGCTCCCGCCTTCGACGGCGGCGCGGTCGTCGTCGAGGACGGCCGGATCACCGCGATCGGTCCGGACGTCACCCCGCCCGACGGCATGGCGGTCATCGACGCCACCGGTTCGTGGCTCGTGCCCGGGTTCGTCGAGGCGCACGGCCACGTCGGCATCCACGAGGAGGCCAACGGTGAGGCCGGCAACGACACGAACGAGATGACCGCGCCGAACATGGCCGGCGTCCGGGCGATCGACGCGATCGACATCGACGACGAGGGCTTCCGGGACGCACTCTCCGGCGGGATCACGAGCATCGTCGTCAAGCCCGGCTCCGGCAACCCCATCGGCGGTCAGAGCGTCGCCATCAAGACGTGGGGCGGCCGCACGATCGACGAGCAGCTCATCTCCGACTCGGTGAGCGTGAAGAGCGCCCTCGGCGAGAACCCGAAGCGCGTCTACGGGGGCAAGGGCCAGACGCCCTCGACCCGGCTCGGTGTCGCGAAGATCATCCGCGACGCCTTCGTCGAGGCGCAGAACTACCGGGCCGCCCGTGACGCCGCCGCGGCGAAGGACGAGCCGTTCGCCCGTGACCTGACGAAGGAGACGCTCGTCCGGGTGCTCGACGGCGAACTCGTCTGGGACCAGCACACCCACCGCCACGACGACATCGCCACCGCGATCCGACTGTCCGAGGAGTTCGGCTACCGGCTCGTCGTGAACCACGGCACCGAGGCGCACAAGATCGCCGACGTGCTGGCCGCGAAGGACATCCCGGTCATCTACGGCCCGCTCTTCACCAGCCGCTCGAAGGTCGAGCTCCGCGACCGCGGCATCCCGAACCTCGCGACCATCGCGGCGGCAGGGGTCCGGGTCGCCATCACGACGGACGCGCCGGTCGTGCCGATCAACATGCTCGTCGACCAGGCGACCGCCGCGGTGAAGGAGGGTCTGCCCGCCCAGACCGCACTCGAGGCGCTGACGGTCAACCCGGCCGATTTCCTCGGGTTCGGGGACCGCGTCGGTCGCCTGGCCGAGGGGTACGACGCCGACCTCGTGCTCTGGGACGGCGACCCGCTCGATGCGGCCAGCCGCGCGACGCGCGTCTGGATCGACGGCGAGCCCGTCTTCACGTGGTCCGACGGAACCGGCGTCACCACCCCGCGCTGGTAGCGGGTGCAGAGCCGGGAGGCCCGGATCGCGACGTGCCTGCGGGTCGCGATCCGGGCCTCCAGGCCGTTGCGCCGGGGGTGCCGCGTGCTCAGACCTCGCGCGCCAGCAGGAAGTCGTTGATGCGCGTCGTGAGCTCGGCGTCGATCGGCCGCACGTCGCCGTTCACCGAACGGATCGGGGCCGCCTGCCGCACGCTCGACACGAGCCAGAGCGCGTCCGCCGCCGCCAGGTCGGCGAGGGTGACGAGTTCGTAGGCGGTCTCGATGCCCTCCTGCTCAGCGAAGCGGAACACGTCGGCCTGCGTCGTGCCGGCCAGGATCCCGATGTCGGTGCGGGGCGTGACGAGCCGGTCGCCGACCTTCATGATCAGGTTGGCGCGCGTGCCCTCGAGCACGTAGCCGTCGCTCGAGACGAACAGGGCGTCGTCGGCGCCGCGGCGGACGGCCTCGCGCAGGGCGGCCATGTTGACGCCGTACGACAGCGTCTTCGCGCCCTGCAGCAGCCACGGCGAGGTGCGCTCGACGTCGTGCCGGTACCCGCGGTCCAGGACGACGACGGAGATGCCCTCGGTACGTGCGGCCGTGGAGTCGCCCGACGGCGCGGCGTAGACCCACCCGGTCGGGCGCTCGGTGCCCTCGACGCCGCGGGTCAGGACGGTCTTGGCGAAGGCCTCGCGCACCGGGTCGAGGCGGGCACAGACGGCCTCGATGGCCCGGCGCCAGGCCTCCGGGTCGGGGGCGGGCAGGTCGAGCATCGCGGCGGAGCGGCCGAAGCGGGCGAGGTGCGCCTCGAGGGCCTGTGGTCGGCCGTCGATCACCGTGATCGTCTCGAACACGCCGTCGCCGCGCGTGACGCCGAGGTCCTGCACCTGCACGTGCTCCTCGAGCGGCTTCGCCCAGGTGAAGGCCTCGGCCGCGGGGTCGTGCGGCGCGGCGTCGCGGGAGGGCTGGTTGAGGACGGCGAGCACGGTTTCGGTCATGCCTCCATCCAACCGCAGCTCAGCCCGCTTCGGGCAGCGCGCCCAGCAGCTTCCACACGGCGGGCGTCAGCTCGGGGTGCTGCAGCGCGATCCGGCGCAGCCGGTGGTACTCCTCGCCCAGCCGGGTGCCCTGCCCCGACGCCGGGTGGCTCGACCACTGCGCGTGCCGCTTGCCGATCGCCTCGTCCAGGTCGACGGCGTCCGCGCGCAGGATCAGCACGACCTGTTCGTCGACGGTGGGGAGCGTCGGCATGAACTCCCACGGGTCCTCACCCTGGCGGCTCCGGTGCTCGACGAGCATCGAGATCTCTTCGGCAGCCTCGGCGCGCAGCACTTCGAGGCTGCGCCCGGTCCTGCGGGGCTCAGCCATGGTGCCCCCGCAGCACGCCTGCCATGGGAAGAGCGTACGACACTCCATCGGTCACACTGGACGCGTGACCCTTCGCGACGAGAGCAAGTCCCAGCATCCCCGGGTGGTCGTCGTGTACCTGCTGCGCGACGGTTCGGCCGGCACGGAAGTGCTGCTGGGGGAGAAGCGCCGCGGCCTCGGCGCGGGCCGTCTGGTCGGCCCCGGCGGTAAGCGCGAGCCCGGCGAGTCCGCGGTCGAGACCGCCGTGCGCGAGGTGCGTGAAGAGGTCGGCCTGCGGCTCGACGCGGTCGACCTGGAGGCCCGTGGCACGTTGGACTACCGGTTCCCGTACCGACCGTCCTGGTCCCAGGTCTCGGACGTCTTCGTCTGCCGCCGCTGGCATGGGGACCCGTCGGGCTCGGACGAACTGGAGCCGCGGTGGATCCCCGTCGACGCCGTGCCCTACGACGCGATGTGGGACGACGCGCGCTACTGGCTGCCGGGGGTGCTCGCCGGCGGCAGCGTCCGCGCGCGGTTCACGTTCGCCGAGGACGACGCGACGGTCGCCGGGTTCACCGGGACGGGCGTCGGAGTGGGCGACTAGCTGCTAGCGCGGCTGCTGGGTGCGGGTGCTGCCGGTGCGGGCTTCCTCGGCGGCGGCCATGACGTCGGCGTCGCCGCTCCGGCCGCCCAGGGGTCGCACGAAGAAGTCGATGACGCCGACGACGATCGCGCCGATCATCGAGAACATCGCCCACCCGACGAACAGCCCGGCGGTGCCGCGGCCGTCGGCGGGCGCGAGCAGGACGCTCGCGGCGTAGAAACCGACCGTCAGCACGAGGAACACGACGACGACGGTGATGAGGACGCGGTGCCAGGTGATGCGCGGGTTCATCCGATCAGGATACGCGTCAGCGGTCGGCGTGCTTGCCGTGCTGCGCCGCCGCCGGTCGCGGTTCCTTCCGGTTCGCGGGGCGCTGCACGGCGATGCGGCCGGTCGGTGTCGCGTCCGGCTCGAGGCCGTCGCGCCCGCCGGTGAAGACGTCCCCGCCGGTGCGGTCGTCCTCCCAGTCGTCGTCCCGCAGCACGCTCAGGGTGCCGGTCTCGGTGGAGGTCAGGCCGTGGCGCTCGAGCTCGGCGTCGCGCTGCCGGCCGAGGAACTCGCGGTTGGCGGTGTTGGCGTCCTGGAACATCGTGGTCCGGCCGGTGACGATCGCTCGGATCCGTCGGCGCTCCCACCACTTCTTGCCGAAGTACATCAGCACCAGGCCTGCCGTGGCGTAGCACGCCATCGTGATCAGGCCGCGGGCCGGGCCGGGGCCGACGCCGTAGACCTGGTGCTTGATCATGTCGACCATGCTCGAGCCGACGACGACGTTGTTCAGCCAGGCGAAGGGCTCGGGCATGAACCACTTCGGGTAGGCACCGCCGGACGACGGCATGGACAGGAAGACGAAGCAGATCATCGCGGGTGCGGCGATGAACCGGCCGACGAAGTAGCTCAGGCCGTTCACCGCCAGGCCGATCGCCACGATCCAGCCCCAGGCGATGAGCACGAGCTGGATCCAGTGCCCGTGGATGGCGCCGAGCACCGGTCCGGCGAGGGTGTTCGTGATGAGCGAGATGACGAGGCCGCCGACCACGATGACCGTCATCCGGGTGCGGTGCCGGAGCGGGCCGCCCATGATGCCGATGAACATTGCGACCATGTAGCCGCCGATGCACCACGCGAGCATGACGTACATCGCCACGGTGCCGTACTCGTCCCAGGCAGGCAGGGGTGCGAGCTCGGTGACCTTCGGGGTCGCGACGCCCAGGCCGGTCAGCACCGCGGTGAGGGTGGCCGGGACGAGGCTCGCGACCTGGAACTGGTGCGCGCTCGCCGTGAAGAACTCGTTCGCAGCGGGGTCGTACGCGACCGCCATCGAGCCACCCACCACGTCGCGCTTCGCCTGCGCGAGCGAGTCGTACGTGTGGAACACGAACTCGCCGGGCAACGCCCGCTGCACCGCCTGCACGAACGTCGGATCGCTGCCGACCAGGGCGATCGGGACGTCGTGCGGGTGCGGGGCGTGGAACGCGAAGACGTAGCACAGGCAGAACCCGACGATGAAGAACAGCGGCATCCAGAGCTGCAGGCCGATCAGCTGCAGCGACGGGTGCAGGGTCGAGTACCACCGGCGGTAGGCGCCGTGCTGCTGGGGCGCCGGCACCGGCGCCTGTCGCCGGGGTGCCGAACGCGTGTGCCCGGCGACCTTGCCGCCACGGCGCGGCTTGGTCCCACGTGCCGAGGGACGGGTCCCGCGCGGCTTCGGCGGCGTCGGTCGGGAACCACCGGGGCGCTCCGGTCCGTCGTCGTTCCTGGGGACGTCGTTCCGCGGCGTGCTCACTCGGCGCTCTGCTCCTGCTCTCGATCGGAGCGCCAGGATACGCCCGGGGTGCTCAGGAGCGACTGCGCGACGCCTGCGCCGAGTCCATCGCGAGTTCTTCGGCGTCGAGGGTCACGAGCACGCGGCGCATGACCTCCTCGTCGAGGTTCCCCTTCTCCCGCTCCTCGAGCACGATCTCGCGGCGGCGGTCGAGGAGTTCGCGCCGGATGTCCTGGATCTGCGAGCCACGCAGGCGCAGTGCGACGTTTCGCCCCTCGTCCTCTTCTTCCTCGGCGTCCTGACGGAACGTCTCGGCCTGACGCTCGAGTCGCGCCTTCAGCCGGTTGACCACCGAGTCGACGGCTTCCGAGCCGTACTGCTTCGCCCAAGCCGGACGCCGCTTCTCGAGCAGCTCGATCGCGGCTTCCGTGGTGCGCTGGTTGAGCCGCATCTCGCTGCGCACGTCCTCCTCGCCCTCGGCCGGGTCCTGCACCTTGAGCGCGCGGATGACGAACGGCAGGGTGAGTCCCTGCAGCAGCAGGGTGCCGACGGTGACGAAGAAGGCGATGATGAAGATCGTGTCCTGCGCCGGGATGTGCGTCGGGTTCGCGACGACCGACACGGCTGCGGCCAGGGTCACCACGCCGCGCATGCCCGTCCACGAGATGACGGTGAGCTCCCGCCAGTTGAGCTTCGGCTCAGCGGAGCCGCGTATCCACCGGAGCGAGGGATGCCCGCGGGACAGCTTGATCCGCAGGGGCCGGAGCCACTTCCCGTTGAACCGGTTGCGCGCGTAGGACTCGAAGACGAACAGCGGTCGGACCAGGATCACCACCGCGAGCACGACGGCCGCGGCGGTGAGCGTCTGCCCGAGGCTCCGCTCGCTCTCGACCAGGTCCTGCACGACGGTGTTGAGCTGCAGGCCGATGAGCGCGAACACGAAGCCCTCGAGGATGACGTCGATGCTCGTCCAGAGCGGGCGCTCCTGCAGGCGGGTGGCGTACCCCTCCTTCGGCGAGTTGTAGCCGATGTACAGGCCGGCCGTGACGACCGCGATGACCCCGGAGCCGGACAGGTCCTCGGCGACGATGTAGGCGACGAAGGGCAGCAGGATGCTCATGATCGTCTCGACCACGGGATCGTTGATGCGCATGCGGATCCAGTGCACGACGACGCCGAGCACGATGCCGACGGCCAGGCCGACGCCGATCGCCAGGCCGAAGATGCCGAGGTCCTGCCAGATCGTCAGCGACGTGCCCGCGATGATGAGCGTGAACACCCGCACCAGGGTCAGCGAGGCCGCGTCGTTGATCAGGCTCTCGCCGGACAGCACGGTCATGACGCGGCGGGGGAGTCCGAGCTTCCGGCCGATCGCGGCGGCGGACACCGCGTCCGGCGGGGCGACGATCGCGCCGAGCAGGATCGCCGCCGGCAGCGTCATGTCCGGGATGAGCAGGTACGCCACTCCGCCGACGACCAGGGCGGTGACGATCACCAGGAAGATGCCGAGCCGTCGGATCTGCTTGATCGAGCCGCGGAAGCTCTGCCACGACACGTCGAGGGCCGCCGAGTAGAGCAGCGGCGGCAGGATCACCGTGAGGATGACCTCGGAGTCGATCTCCATCGGCGGCAGCCCGGGCAGGAACGAGGCGGCGAGGGCGACCGCCGTGACGAGCAGTGGAGCGGGGAGTCCCTTGGCCCGGGCGAACCCCGTCACCGCGAGCGATCCGATCAGCAGGATGAGGAGCTCGGCGGTGTCCATGGGTGCATTCTCCCATCGGCATGGTTCCGAAGCTGAACGAGTGTGAAGCTGCGGTGAACAACAGGTTGCCGATCAGGTTTGCTCGAAGGGCCGACGCCTGGGACACTTGCCCGCGGTGGACATCACACTCATAGTCGTCCTGGTCATCGCGTTGGCCCTCTTCTTCGACTTCACAAACGGTTTTCACGACACCGCCAACGCGATGGCGACCCCGATCGCGACCGGCGCCATGAAGCCCAAGGTGGCGGTCACCGTCGCTGCGGTGCTCAACCTGGTCGGTGCGTTCCTCAGCACCGCCGTGGCGACGTCGATCTCGCACGGGTTGATCAACGAGGGGCCCGGTGGCGTCGCCATCAGCCCCGAGATGATCTTCGCGGGCCTGATCGGGGCAGTCGTCTGGAACATGATCACGTGGCTCCGCGGGCTGCCGTCGTCGTCGTCGCACGCGTTGTTCGGCGGGCTGATCGGTGCCGCGATCGTCGGCGCCGGGTTCCAGTCGGTCAACTACGTCGCACTGCTGACGGTGGTGATCATCCCGGCGTTCGCCTCGCCCGTGATCGCCGCGCTCGTGTCGTTCCTGTCGACGCGCATCGCGTACCGGATCACGAAGCGTCCGGTGTTCCCGAACGAGCGCGGCGGGTTCCGCATCGGGCAGGTCTTCACCAGCTCGATGGTGTCCCTGGCACACGGCACCAACGATGCGCAGAAGACGATGGGTGTCATCACGCTGACCCTCATCGCCTCGGGCGCGCAGTCGTCGGACCAGGGCGTGCAGTTCTGGGTCGTCGTCGCGTGTGCCCTCGCGATCGCCCTCGGTACCTACACGGGCGGTTGGCGGATCATCCGCACGCTCGGCTCGGGCATCACCGAGATCCGTGCGACGCAGGGCTTCGCCGCCGAGGCCTCGACCGCCGCGACGATCCTCGCCTCCAGCCACCTCGGCTTCGCGCTGTCGACCACGCAGGTGTCCTCGGGCTCCATCATCGGTGCCGGTCTGGGCCGCCGCGGCTCGAAGATCCAGTGGTCGACCGCCGGCAAGATCGTGATCGCCTGGTTCATCACCCTGCCCGCGGCCGCCGCGGTCGGTGCGGTCGCCTCGGGCATCGCCCGCCTCGGCGTGGTCGGGCTCGTGCTCGACGCCGTGATCGGTGCCGTCGTGATCCTCGGCCTGTACCTGTGGTCGCTCCGCAAGCCGCACGAGCAGGCCTCCGCGATCGAGGTCGACGTCGCCGCGAACGCGGTCCTGACCCGCAAGGAGCTGCGTGACATGCAGCGCAAGAAGCGTGCCGACGCGGTCGCCCAGCGTCGCGCCGAACTGAGCCGCGAGCGCACGCTCCGTCGCATGGCGGCCCGCAAGGGAGGCCGTCGCTGATGGGCATCGACTGGTTCGCGTTCCTCACCGTGGCGCTCGTCGCCGTGGTCTCGTCGTGCTTCGTCGTCGCCGTGTACTCGGTCGGCCTCCGTCTCTGGAGCGCCGCCGACACCCGCGAGGGCAAGTTCACCGTGAAGGACGACGGCACGATCGGCCCGGCCACCGCCGGTTTCCCGAACCCGGCCGGAGTCTCGGCGGCCGCACGTGCGCTCCGTGCGGCGGCCATCGCGTGCTTCGTCGTGTGCGGCGCCGTCGTGCTCTACGGCGTCTACCTCATCGTCCCGCAGTTCCACTGACGGGCATGTTCACCGAATGAGCAGCAGACGCCGGGTCGCCCCTCGCGACCCGGCGTCTTCTGCTCACGAAGTGCCTTCGCCGGGTGCGCCGCGTGCGCTGCGCGAGCGGGCGAAATGCCCGCGTCTCCGCGCGCGGGAACCACGCCGTTTCGCCCGCTCGCGTTCCGGGCGTGCCCGCGGGGCGGACGGGAGGCCCGTGGCGGCCTGGCGCCGCGCCTCCGGGCCGTCGTGGGCGAGCGGGCGGAATGCCGGCGTGCGTTGCTGGGACGACCGCGCCATTCCGCCCGCTCGCGCGGGCGGCGCATTCGGTGAGCAGAAGATGTCGGGTCGCGGTGCGGGACCCGACATCTTCTGCTCACGAAGCGACGGGAGGCCCGTGGCGGCCTGGCGCCGCGCCTCCGGGCCGTCGCGGGCGAGCGGGCGGAATGCCGGCGTGCGTTGCTGGGACGACCGCGCCATTTCGCCCGCTCGCGCGGGCGGCGCGCTTGGTGAGCAGAAGATGTCGCGTCGCGGTCTGGGACCCGACATCTTCTGCTCACGAAGCGACGGGAGGCCCGTGGCGGCCTGGCGCCGCGCCTCCGGGCCGTCGCGGGCGAGCGGGCGGAATGCCAGCGTGCGTCGCGGAGGCCGCCGTGGCATTTCGCCCGCTCGCGCAGGGACGCCGCCGGTCACACAAGCCCGGCGCGTTCCCGGACCGGCCGGACGGACGGGACTAGCCTCGACGAGTGACCGGCAACGAGGAGGCACCTGTGACGACGACGACGCGGACCGAGAGCGACTCGCTGGGATCACGCGAGGTCCCGAACGACGCGTACTGGGGCATCAACACGTTGCGGGCGCTCGAGAACTTCCCGATCACCTCCGTGCCGATCGCCGTGTACCCGGACCTCATCGAGGCGCTCGTCACGGTGAAGCAGGCTGCGGCGCGGGCGAACCGGGCGATCGGCGTCCTCGACGAGGAGCGCGCCGACGCGATCGATCGTGCGGCGCAGGAAGTCCGCGACGGGGCGCTCCGCGAGCAGTTCGTCGTCGATGTCGTGCAGGGCGGCGCGGGGACGAGCACGAACATGAACACGAACGAGGTGCTCGCGAACCGGGCCCTGGAACTCCTCGGGCGGGAGCGGGGCGACTACGGGTACCTGCACCCGATCGACCACGTGAACCGCAGCCAGTCGACGAACGACACGTACCCGACGAGCATCAAGATCGCGATGATCTTCGGGGTCCGACGACTCATCGAGCAGCTCGAGGAGCTCTCCGCGGCGTTCGCCGAGCGGGGCCGAGCCTTCGCCGACGTGCTGAAGGTGGGCCGGACGCAGCTGCAGGACGCCGTGCCGATGACCCTCGGGCAGGAGTTCACCGGGTTCTCGCACACGATCCAGGAGGATGCAGACCTGCTCCGCAAGGTGATGCCGCTGCTCGCCGAGATGAACCTCGGCGCGACGGCGATCGGCACCGGGATCACCGCGGACCCGCTCTACCGCGACGAGGTCCGCCGGCAGCTGCAGGAGGCGAGCGGCATCGACGTCGTCACCGCCCCCGACCTCATCGAGGCGACGAGCGACGCCGGTGCGTTCATGACCCTGTCCGGCACGGTGAAGCGCAGCGCCGCGAAGCTCTCGAAGATCTGCAACGACCTGCGGCTGCTGTCGTCCGGTCCGCAGGCGGGTCTCGGTGAGATCACCCTGCCCGCTCGCCAGGCCGGCTCGTCGATCATGCCGGGCAAGGTCAACCCGGTGATCCCCGAGGTCGTGAACCAGATCGCCTACGCGGTCGCCGGAGCGGACACCACCGTGACGATGGCGGCGGAGAGCGGGCAGCTGCAGCTCAACGCCTTCGAGCCGATCATCGCCCACTCGATCCTGCAGTCGCTGCAGTGGATGTCCCGTGGCTGCGCGACCCTGCGTGAGCACTGCGTCGTCGGCATCGAGGCGAACGAGGCGAAGCTCGCCGCCCAGGTCGACACGAACGTCGGCGTCGTCACCGCGCTCACGCCGTACATCGGGTACGCGGCCGCGGCGTCGATCGCGCACACGGCGCTGACCACCTCGACGCCGATCTCGACGCTCGTGGTGGCTGCGGGGCTGATGGAGGAGGACCAGGTCATGCGGGTGCTCAGCCCGGCCCGGCTGTCGGGCATCGAGCTGGCGACGGGTGCGATCCCGGTCATCACCGAGGAGATGCTGGACGCCGAGGCACGAAAGCGCTGACGCCGGGCAAGCGCGCGCACGCCCGGACGCGGC
Source organism: Curtobacterium poinsettiae (assembly GCF_025677645.1). Lineage (NCBI taxonomy): Bacteria > Bacillati > Actinomycetota > Actinomycetes > Micrococcales > Microbacteriaceae > Curtobacterium > Curtobacterium flaccumfaciens. The sequence continues at coordinate 1,716,410 of NZ_CP106879.1, forward strand.
ACGGTCGCACGACCCGCACCCGCGCACACACCGTCAGGGCAGCGGCCGCTCGCCCACCCGCACCTGCTGCGCCATCGCCCGCAGGTGCTCCTCGCCCGGGGTCGACTCGGCGTCCTCGTCCTCGGCCACCCGCGCGGCCTCGGTCCGGACGTGCTGCGCGGCCGCGATGTCCTGGTCTCGCCACCGCGCGAGCGTGAAGTTCCGCGTGACGTCCCGCAGCGGCAGCCGGATCGACTCGTCCGCCTCGATGCCGGCGAGCAGCTGCCGCATCCGGATCACCTCGGAGTCGAGCTCTCCGCCGACCACGAGCACGAAGTTCGAGATGTACAGGTACACGAGCAGCAGGATCGCGCCACCGAGCCACCCGTAGGCGCGGTTCCCGCCGCCGAGGGTCTCCACGTAGAGCGCGAACCCCACCGTGGCGATGGCCCAGGTCACGATCGCGAACGCGGCACCGGCCGACACCCACCGCAGCTGCGGGGTCTTCACGTTCGGCGTCGCGTAGTAGAGCACCGCCACCATGACGACGAGGTCGGCCGCGAGCACCGGCCACTTCACGACGTTCCACACGTCGTCGATCCACGGCGCCCACCCGAGCTGTCGGATGACGGCCTCGGAGATCGTCGGCGTGCCGAGCAGGATGACGATGGCGACGGCGCCGCCGACCATGACGAGCAGCGTGACGAGGAGCATCATGCTGCGGAACTTCCAGATCCGTCGGCCCTCCTCGACCTCGTAGGCGGTGTTCATCGCCCGTCCGAAGGCCGTCGCGTAGCCGGACAGCGACCAGAGCGTCAGCGCGACACCGATCGTGAACCCGAGCCACGGGTTGTCCAGGGTCAGCAGCTGCCGGAGCGGCCCCTCGAGGTGCTCGGCGGTCTCCGGCCGGACGATGAACCCGAGGACCTCCACGATGTCGGTCAGGCTGTCCCCCTTGCGGTCGACGATGGACAGCGCCGACACGACCGCCAGCGCGGTCGGGAACACCGTCAGCAGCGCGAAGAACGTCAGCGACGCGGCCGCGTCGACGACGCGGTGCCGGATGACCGAGTGGTAGGTGCGCCGGACGACGGCGCGGACTCCCGTCCGCTGGAGGTCGCGCGATGCGCTGTCCGGCATGTCCCGTACGGTACCCGACACGTGACGGCCTGGAGGCCCGTGGCCGGCCCGCCCCGCGCCTCCCGTCCGCCCCTTGGTCGCGTCGCGATCCCCTGCAAGACACCGGTGTTCACGCTCCGCACCGCGGAACGCGGGTGTTCCACGCGCGAACACCGGTGTCTTGCGGGCACGCTCGCGCCGCCGCCGTCAGTCGGCGTGGGGGTGCAGGGCGTCGTAGCGGCGGAAGGACGGGACCATCCGGAGGAGCAGCGCGACGAGGCCGATGATGAGCACGCCGCCGATGACCGGCGGGTACGCGATGCCGGCCGCGACGACCAGGCCGGCGTACAGGTCACCGAGCCGCGGGCCGCCCGTGACCACGACGATGAAGATGCCCTGCAGCCGACCGCGCATGCCGTCCGGCGACGCCGCCTGCAGGATCGTGTTCCGGAACACCGAACTGACGTTGTCCGCACCGCCGGCCATCGCCAGGAACAGCGCCGCGAGCCCGAGTGCCGGCAGGATCTCGACCCCGAACGCCTCGCCTGAGCGGCCGCCGAGCACGTGCGCCAGCGCAATGACCACGCCGAACGCCGCGATCGCGCCGCCGTACGCCGTGATGGCCCAGCCGACGGCCTCACCCTGGCGTCGGACGTGCCCGAGCGGCCCGGAGAACACGCTCGACAGCAGCGCCCCGATCGCGTACGCGGCGGTCAGGGTGCCGACGGTGATCGACCCACCGCCGATGACGAGCGCGCCGATCGCGGGGAACAGCACGCGCGGCTGCCCGAAGGTCATCGCGATGATGTCGAGCACGAACGTCATCGTGATGTTGCGCGACCGCCGCAGGAACTTCGCACCCTCGATGAGCGAGCCGAGCCCGGGCCGCAGCGCGTCGTGGTCGGCGGCCATCCGCGGCAGTGTGAACACCCCGAGGAACGCGAACGTGAACAGCACGACGTCGATCGTGTAGGTCGGCGCGAACCCGACGCTCGCGATGAGCACGCCGGCGATCGCCGGACCGACGGTGACCTGGAACCCGGACGCGATCCCGCCCAGGGCGCTCGCCGCGGGCAGCAGGTCGGTGCCGACGAGTCGCGGGACGATGGCCGAGCGGGAAGCGTTGCTGACGGTGGCGGCCACGGCGTTCACCGTCGCGAGCACGTACAGCAGTGCGACGCTGTGCAGGTCGAGCCAGGCGTGCGTGGCGATCAGAGCCACGGCGACCCACGCGACGATCGACGAGACGAGCGCGACGAGGCGTCGGTCGAAGGCGTCCGCGAGCATCCCGCCGTACAGGCCGGCGACGATCATCGGCACGAGCGCGATGACACCGACCAGGGCCACGGCGAAGGTCGAGCGGGTGATCTCGTAGACCTCGAGACCGACGGCGACGGTGGTCATCTGGGTGCCGATGCCGGCGATCGCGGTGCCGGCCCAGAGTCGGGCGAAGGCGGGGGAGCGGCGGAGCGGGGTGAGGTCGGCGAGCAGGCGGCGGCGCGGCGGTGCGGGAGTCGATGGTGTCACGGTGGAACCATTCTGCGGGCTGGACGCTCGTTGCGCGTGCCCGGTGCGCGCTCTGGTTGACTGATCGGCATGACTGACCTGAACAGCAAGCCCGAGTTCGACGCCCCCGAGGGCCCCGCCCCCACCGAGCTCGTCGTCACCGACATCGTCGAGGGTTCCGGCGATGAAGCGTCCGCCGGCTCGACCGTCAAGGTCCACTACGCCGGCGTCGAGTACGAGACCGGCGAGGAGTTCGACAGCTCCTGGAACCGCGGCGAGCCCATCGACTTCCCGCTCGCGGCCCTGGTGCGCGGCTGGCAGGAGGGCATCCCCGGCATGAAGGTCGGCGGTCGTCGCAAGCTCGTCGTCCCGCCGGAGCTCGCCTACGGCCCCGCCGGTGGTGGCCACTTCCTGTCGGGCAAGACCCTCATCTTCGTGATCGACCTGCTCGGGGTCCGCTGATGCAGGTCGGTGCCCCGACGATCGAGCTGAACGACGGCCACCGCTTCCCGGAGCTCGGCCTCGGCACCTACGGCCTGAACGGCGACGAGGGCGCTGCGGCGGTCGGCACCGCGATCGCGAGCGGCTACCGGCTGCTCGACACGGCGCTGAACTACGGCAACGAGGACGCCGTCGGCAAGGCCGTCCGCGAGTCCGAGGTGGCGCGCGAGGACCTCGTCGTCACGTCGAAGCTGCCCGGCCGGCACCACGGCTACGACGAGGCGCACCGCTCGATCGACGAGACCCTCGGCAACCTGGGGCTCGACCACGTCGACCTGTACCTGATCCACTGGCCGAACCCGTCGGTGGACAAGTTCGTCGACACCTGGAAGGCGTTCGTCGACCTCCGCGACAGCGGCAAGGTCCGCTCGATCGGCGTCTCGAACTTCACACCGGAACACCTGCGCCGCATCGTCGACGCCACCGGGGTCGCCCCGGCCGTCAACCAGGTGGAGCTGCACCCGTACTTCCCCCAGGCGGAACTGCGGAAGGTGCACCAGGAGCTCGGCATCGTGACCGAGAGCTGGAGCCCGCTCGCGAAGCGGTCGGAACTGCTCACCGAGCGGCCGATCGCCGACGCCGCCGCGGCACACGGTGTGGCCCCCGGCCAGGTCGTGCTGCGCTGGCACGTCCAGCTCGGTGCCGTGCCGGTGCCGAAGTCGGGCGACGCCGCCCGCCAGAAGGAGAACCTCGACGTCTTCGGCTTCGAGCTGACCGACGACGAGGTGCAGGCGATCTCCGCGCTCGAGCGCGGCCGCCTGTGGGACGGCGACCCGGACACGCACGAAGAGATGTGACCCGGACGCGACCCTTCGGGGACAGCGGGGCTCCCGGTGGGCAGTACACTGGTTCCCCCTCTTCCCGAAGGGTTGCGTGTGTCCGAACCGACCGAGATCGACCGTGAACGCGGCTACGTCGACGGCCTCTTCCGTCGTCTCGACGAGCTGACCGCCGAGGCCGAACAGCGCCTCGCCGAGACCCGCCGACAGGCGGTCGGCGGGAACCACCAGAGCCGCAGCGAGCGCGACGCGTACGCGCGGCTCTACGAGGACACCGTCGCGACGCTCGAACGGGTGGGGGACCGTCTGGTCTTCGGCCGGCTCGAGGTCGCCGAGCCCGACGACGCCGACGACACCTTCCGGTACATCGGCCGCGTGGGGCTGCGCGACGCCGAGCACCGCCCGCTGCTGCTCGACTGGCGCGTCCCCGGTGCCAGTGCCTTCTACCAGGCCACCGCGGCGCACCCGATGGGCATGCGGTCCCGCCGGCACCTGTCCCTGCAGGGTCGTCGGGTGGTCGGTGTCGAGGACGAGGTCTTCGACGCCTCACTCTACGACGACGAGCGCACCCACCTGCAGGGCGAGGGGGCGCTGCTCGCCGCGGTCACCGCCGAACGCACCGGCCGGATGACCGACATCGTCGCGACGATCCAGGGCGAGCAGGACCGCATCATCCGCTCCCCGCTCGAGGGCGTGCTCATCGTGCAGGGCGGCCCCGGCACCGGCAAGACCGCCGTGGCGCTGCACCGGGCCGCCTACCTGCTCTACTCGTACCGCGAGCGCCTGCGCGGATCCGGCGTGCTCATGGTCGGCCCGTCCCCGGCGTTCCTGACGTACATCGAGCAGGTGCTCCCGTCGCTCGGCGAGACCGGTGTCGTGATGGCGTCGCTCGGGTCGCTCTACCCGACCGTGCACGCGACGACCCACGACACCCGCAACGTCGCCGCCGTGAAGGGTGCCGCGCAGATGGCCGCACTCCTTCGGCGGGCCGTGCGCTCGCGCCAGGTCGTGCCGACCGAGTCGGTCACGCTCGACGTCGAGGGCGAGCGGCTCGTCGTCCCGCCGCAGCTCGTCGCCGACGCCATGAAGCGTGCGCAGGACCGCGGCAAGCCGCACAACGTCGCCCGCGTCACGTTCAACAAGATCGCCCTCGACGCGATGACCCGACTGCTCGCCGAGCAGCTGCGGGAGCGCGGCACCGCGGTGGACGAGGCCGACGAGAAGGTCCTGCGCGAGGACATCCGGAGCTCGTACGACGCCCGCGTGCTGCTCAACACCGCGTGGTTGCCGCTGCCGCCCGAGAAGTTCCTCGAGGACCTGTACGCCCGGCCGAACTGGCTCGCCTCGCTCACCCCCGACTGGACCGCCGAGCGCCGCGCACTGCTGCAGCGTGCGCGCGGTACGGCCTGGACCGTCGAGGACGTCCCCCTGCTCGACGAGGCCGCCGAACTGCTCGGCCCGTTCGACCCGACCGGCGGTGCCGCCAAGCGCGCGGCGAAGGCCAGCCGGAACCGCGACATCGAGAACGCCCGACAGGCCATCGAGAACATGGGTGTCGAGGGCATCGTCAGCGCCGAGCAGGTCGCCGGCTCGTTCGCCGAGGGCGGCGACCCCCGCTCCACGGCCGAGCGTGCCGCCGACGACCGCGAGTGGACCTACGGACACATCGTCGTCGACGAGGCGCAGGAGCTCTCGCCGATGCAGTGGCGCGTGCTCGCCCGCCGCAACCCGCTGCGCTCGTTCACGATCGTCGGCGACATGGCGCAGGGTTCCTCGCCGGGTGCCGCACGCACCTGGGACGACGTCATCGGGGCGCTCGCGCGTCGTCGACGCGGCCGTGCCCCGCAGGTGCCGCTCGACCACCGCATCGAGCAGCTCACGGTCAACTACCGCACCCCGCGATCCATCGTCGAGGCGGCCGGGGCCTTCGCCGACAGCGCGGGCCTCACGGTCACCCGCAACGAGGCAGTGCGCGACGGCGACCCCGTCGAGCGCGTCCGCGTCGCCCGGGCCGACCTGCTCGACACCGTCGTGGCGGTCGCCGACGCCGAGCGTGCGCGGATCGGGTCCGGCACCATCGGCGTCATCGTCCCCGAGGCCCAGGTCGACACGATCCGGCAGCGGCTCGCCCGCACCGAAGCCGACGTCCGGGGCCTCGCCTCGCCGAACGCCGGCTCGCTCACGGTGCTGACGGGTGCGGACGCCAAGGGCCTGGAGTTCGACGGTGTGCTGCTCGTCGACCCGGACGGCGTCGGCGCCGACGCCGCCCGTGCCGCCGCCGCGGTGTACGTGGCGATGACGCGTCCGACCCGTCGTCTGACGGTCGTCGACGTCGACTGACGGTCGCGTCCCCGCGCACTTCGTGAGCAGGAACGGACGGGTCCGTCGGTCCCACGCGACCGTTCCTGCGCACGGCGGTGGGCGGTGGCGTCACCGCGGGGCGGACGGGAGGCCCGGTGCGCGCCCGCCACGGGCCTCCCGGCTCAGGTCGGGTCGCCCTCGGACCGCACCCGCGCGACCAGGTCCGCCCACGGCCCATCGAGGCGGCGACCCGGGATCGTCACGGTGGTGCGTTCGACGGTGATCGTCCAGCTGAAGTCGTCGGGGACGGGCGCTGCCGTCGGCGCCGGGGTGCGCTGCAGCGCGTCGAGGACGTCGGACCACGCCGTGGGGTCGCTGCTCGTGTCGGTGTCGACCCGCCAGCGCCGTGTGGTGCCGGCGAAGCCCCCGGAGCGGCGGACCTCGATGCGCATGCCCTCGACGCTACGCCCGGGTGGCGCGATCAGTCGAGCACGCCCACCCGCTGCCAGGCCTGACGGACCGCGGTCTGCTCGGCGGATCCGTCCCCGAATCGTCGCCCGGCCGCGTCGACGGTGACGGTCGCGAAGCCCGCGAAGTCGATCGAGGCGGTCACCTCGGGCGACGTCAGGGCGTCCCACCACACGGCGCCGGCGCCCAGCCACGCGGGGCCGCCGATGGCCGTGGCGGCCAGGAAGAAGGCGTGGTTCGGGATGCCGGAGTTCGTGTGGACCCCGCCGGCGTCGTCGGTGGTGACGACGAAGCCGGCCATGGTCGCCGGCTGCGGGTCCTTCCCGAGCACCGGGTCGTCGTACGCGGTGCCGGGAGCCCGCATCGACCGCAGCGCGTCGCCCTGCACGGCGTCGGTGAACAGCCCCTCGCCGATGAGCCAGCTCGCCTGCTCCGCCGTCTGACCGGCGGCGTACTGGGCGACCAGGGAGCCGAAGACGTCGCTGATCGACTCGTTGAGGGCGCCCGACTGGCCCTGGTAGGTCAGGTCGGCGGTGTACTGCGTGACGCCGTGCGCGAGCTCGTGGCCGATGACGTCGAGCGCGACGGTGAAGCGGCGGAAGACCTCGTCGTCACCGTCGCCGAACACCATCCGGCTGCCGTCCCAGTAGGCGTTGTCGTACTCCTGGCCGTAGTGCACGGTCGCGTCGAGGGGGAGGCCGGCGCCGTCGATCGACACCCGGTCGAACACCTGGAGCCAGAAGGCGTGCGTGGCGCCGAGGCCCGCGTAGGCCTCGTCGACCGCGGCGTCGCCGGAGTCGGCGTCGCCCTCGCGACGGACGACGGTGCCGGGCAGCGTCGTGGTGCCGTGCGCGTCGGTGATCGTCCGCTGCGGGGAGCGGTCCACGGCACCGCTGACGCCGCGCGGTGCGACCAGGTGCTCGTGCTTCGGCGCCTGCACGGCGTCGAGCGAGGCCAGCGCGGTGCGTGCCGCGGAGGCCGCCCGAGGGAACGCCTGGGCATCGGCGACGGCGCGGAGCAGGTAGGGCGGGACGACGGAGCGGATGCGGTCGGTCGCGGTCATGCGGACATGCAACCACCGGGCACCGACACGGCCCCGCGTGGGCTGTCGGCCGGCGGTCGTCAGTCGCGCTTGCGGTGCTCGACGAGGGCCAGCGCGTACGACTCCCACCACTGGCCGGCCGCGGGGCCGCCGTTGCAGGTGCCGTCGCTGAGCCCGGGTGTCTTCACCCAGAGCAGCGCGTCGAGCCGGGTGGTGCCGCCGGTGACGTGCGGCTCCTGGCCGAGGCCGGCGCCCTCGGGGTTGCACCAGGTTCCCCGCCACCCCTGCCCGTTGCGGGAGACGTCGATGACGAAGTGCGGGTCGCCGCCGATCGCGTCGGCGAGCTCGTCGGCGTACGCGCGCTCCTGGTCGACGCGGTAGAAGTTCGAGACGTTCGTGAAGAACCCCTGCACCTCGTCGACGCCGGCCTGCCGCAGCCAGTCCGCCATGGTGGCGGTCGGCACACGGTTCTCGTTGCCGCCGTCCAGGTACACGGTGAGCCCGTGGCCGGTCAGCGCGTCGACGGCCTTCCGCAGCAGGGGCAGGCGTTCGTCGCGCAGCCGCTCGCAGTTCTGGATCTGGGCGATCGAGTCGGGTTCGACGAGCACGACGGCGTGCGAACCGGCCATCGCTCGGACGGCGGAACGGACCCACGGCAGGTAGGCGTCGTCCTCGGTGCCGCCCTTCGAGTAGCTGCCGCAGTCGCGGTCCGGGATGTTGTAGAGGACGAACACGGGGGTGGCGCCGCGTTCTTCGGCCGTGCCGACCACCGACCGGATCGTCGAGCGGGTCTCGGCCCGCGAGGTGTTCGTCAGCCAGGTCGCGATCGGCTGGTCCGCGATCACGGCGATCTGCTCGGCGGTCCGGGTGTCACCGTCGGCTCGGGCCTGGCGCTCGCGGATGCCGGCCTGGTTCACCGCGGTCGGCTGGCGCGCGAGCCCGCCCGGGAACGCCTCGGCCACGGACTTCCGCTCGGCGACGGGACGCCCGCTCGGGGTGCCCTCGCCGTCCGGCCGGCCGCCGTTCCACGGGCCGACGACGACGAGCGTCGTGACGACCGCGGCGACGACGACGGCCCCAGCGGCGATCCACCCCCACTGCCGCAGGCCGCTCGCGCGGGGACGGCGTCCGGTGCTGGGTGCCTCGTGCTCCGGCATGCTGCGGTGCTCCTGATCTGCCCGTGCGGTGTCGGGGGGGTGCGGACGCCGAGCGCGCCCGGACCCATGCTGACAGGTGCGGGGGAGTCCTGACCAGGGCCGGTCCGTGATCACCCAGGCGTCGTGCCGGTGGCTGACAGGAGCGCTCCAGCGACCGCGCAGGACCGTGCAGCACACTGTGCGGATGTTCCGTCGACTCCTCCTCCTCGCCCTGACCGCGGGCTACGCCTGGGTGATCTGGCGGATGACGCTGACCCCGCAGGTCTTCACCTCGGCCCAGAACTCGCTCGTGCTGCACGCGATCGCCTGGGTGCAGCAGCTGCCGCACGGAGCCTGGTTCACGTACGAGCGCACCGAGTTCCTCGCGAACATCGCGATGTTCGTGCCCGTGGGGATGCTCGCTGCGCTGTGGCTGCCCCGGCGCTGGTGGATCCTCGGCGCGCTCGTCGCGGTCGCGCTGTCCACTGGCATCGAGTTCGCGCAGGCCACCTACCTGCCGTACCGGGTCGCGGACCCGCGCGACGTGCTGTCGAACGGCCTCGGTGGACTGCTCGGTGCGACGCTGGTCGGACTCGTCCGCAGTTTGCTGCCGGAGCGTCGCCGCCGACGCCGTCTGCACCCCAGGACCGCCTAGGACTCTGGTAGTCTTGTGCGGTTGCCGTCGAACGGCCGCGGACAAAGAGCGCTCGTGCATCAGGCACGGGCACCGCGCAACGGACAGGAAGGGGATCACCATGGCACTTGACGCACAGGTCAAGCAGGAGATCATCGAAGAGTACGCGACCCACCCGGGCGACACCGGATCCCCCGAGGTCCAGGTCGCCGTTCTGACGCGTCGTATCAACGACCTGAACGAGCACCTCAAGGAGCACAAGCACGACCACCACTCGCGTCGTGGCCTGCTCCTCATGGTCGGTCAGCGTCGCCGTCTCCTCGGCTACCTCTCCGACGTCGACATCGCCCGCTACCGCACGCTCATCGAGCGCCTCGGCCTGCGTCGCTAGTCGACCGACACACGCTTGACCGAACGCCCCGGACCTCCTCGTGAGGACCGGGGCGTTCTTCGTTCCAGGTGCGGGCCGTGGGGACGGGAATGGTTGCGAGCAGAACCGGGTTGGATGCTATGTTCATGCAAACGCATCGAAAGTCGGGAAGCATCATGACCACCATCGCCGTCGTCTCCGCCGGGCTCTCCGAGCCCAGCTCCACCCGCCTGCTCGCCGACCGTCTGGGGGAGGCCGCCGTGGCGTCGCTCGTCGCCGAGGGCACCCCGGCACACGTCGTGCACGTCGAGCTCCGGCCGCTCGCGCACGAGATCACCGACGCGATGCTCACCGGTTTCGCTGCCCCGGCGCTCTCCGCAGCGATGGCCGCCGTGGTCGAGGCAGACGCCGTCGTGTTCGTCACGCCGATCTTCACCGCCGGCGTCAGCGGACTGGCCAAGTCGTTCCTGGACGTGCTCGACAAGGACTCGATGGCCGACATGCCCGTCCTGCTCGGTGCCACCGGCGGGACCTCGCGGCACTCCCTCGCGATCGACCACGCCGTACGGCCGGTCTTCGCGTACCTGCGCGCAGCGATCGTGCCCACCGGGGTCTTCGCCGCGACCGACGACTGGGGGACCGACGGTGACGCGGCCGCCCTGGACGGTCGCATCCGCCGGGCCGGAGCCGACCTGGCCTGGGCGATCCGGGCCTCCAGGCGGGCGCCGCGGGAAGCCGACGCGCTCCCCGCGACCCCGGACTTCGCGAGCCTGCTCGGCGACCTCGGCCACTGACCCGGGGGCTCGTCGCCGCCGCCGTCGCCGGGGGCGCGTGCTCTTAGGCGGACCACAGGGTTCGTACGGTCGGTGCGCGGCGGGTGCGCGGCTCGCTCATCGGTGCCCTCGGGAACCTCGTCATGACGACGAGGAGGACCGATGGACACCAGAGGCAGCGGCAGGCGATCCGCACGGATCACGAGTGCACTCGTCAGCACGGGCGGGCTCGTGGTGGCGATGGTCACCGGTGCGGGGCTCTGGCTCGGGCACGAGCAGGCGAGCACGAGCAGTGACACGAGTACGAGCAGCTCCAGCAGCAGTGAGTCCAGCAGCAGCGCCGACACGAGCACGAACACCGACTCGTCGAGCCAGCCGACCGACCCCGCGACCGATTCGACGACCGACTCCGGAACGACCGACTCCGGTACGACGGACTCGGACACGACCGACTCGGACACCGGCGTCTCGCAGGGCACCACCGGCGGGACCTCCGACACCACGACGACGGGGTCGTGACCGTGCGCGCCACCACCGAGTGGGACCTCTGGACCACGACCGCCCGGGTCGTCCTCGACCACCGGGACCGTCGGCACCTCGCCGCCGCGGAGTCCTGCGTCCGGCGGGTCACCTCCGCCGTCGACGCCGCGTGCAGCCGATTCCGCGACGACTCCGAACTCACCGCACGCGCCGACGATCTGGTGCGTGGCACCGAGGTGTCGCCGCTCCTCGCCGCACTCGTGCACCAGGCGCTCGACGCAGCGCGGCTCTCCGACGGCGACGTCGATCCGACCCTCGGGCGCCGGATGGTGTCCCTCGGGTACGACGCTGCCTTCGCCGACGCCCGGCCGGTCCAGTCGCCCGAGGCCCTGTCGCGTGCACTCGACGACCGTCCGGCGTGGCAGCGCATCCTGCTGTCGGGCACGTTCCTGCGCATCCCCGAGGGCGTCACGCTCGACCTCGGTGCCACGGCGAAGGCCGCTGCCGCCGACATGGCTGCGGCGAGCATCACCGCGCGGCTCGGCATCGGTGCGCTGGTGTCGCTCGGCGGCGACGTCGCGACCGCCGGCCCGGATCCGTCCGGCGGCTGGCAGGTGCGGGTGCAGGACCTCGAGGGTGACCCGGTCGACCACGTCCGGATCGCCTCGGGGTGGTCCGTCGCGACCTCGAGCACGCAGAAGCGCCGCTGGGAGCAGGAGGGCACCACCCGGCACCACATCCTCGACCCACGGTGGGGTCTGCCCGCCGAGCCGGTCTGGCGCACGGTGACCGTCGTCGCCCCGTCGTGCACCACCGCCAACACGATGACGACCGCCGCCGTCGTGCGCGGTCGCACCGCCGCCGAGTGGCTCCGGCGGAGCGGACGCGCCGCCCGGCTCGTCGCCGCCGACGGCACGGTCGTGCGGCTCGGCGGCTGGCCCGACGACCAGGGCACGGACGACCAGCACGCCGACGAGCAGCCCGACGAGCGGCCCGACGACGACCGATCGGCGGTCGCCTGATGGACACCGCGCTCTGGGTGGTCGGCCGGGGCACCGGCGTCACCGCCGTCCTGCTCCTCACCCTCACCGTGCTCCTCGGCATCGTCACCAGGGGTGGACGACCGCTGCCCGGACTGCCCCGGTTCGCCGTGCAGCTCGTGCACCGGGACGTCGCCCTCGCCGCCACCGTGTTCGTCGCGGTGCACGTGGGGTCGCTGCTGCTCGACACCGAGGCCGAGCTCCGCCCGCTCGACACGGTCGTGCCGTTCGTCGGCGCGTACCGGTGGTTCTGGCTGGGGCTCGGCACCCTGGCCGTCGACCTGCTCGTCGTGCTCGTCGTCACCGCACTGCTCCGTCGTGCGATCGGCCCGCGGGTCTTCCGCGCCGTGCACCGGGCGGCCTACGCCATGTGGCCGATCGCCCTGGCCCACGCGGTCGGCACGGGGACCGACGGCACCTCCGTGTGGTTCCTCGTGCTCGCCGGCGGCTGCACCGCGGCCGTCGTCGCCGCCGTCGTCTGGCGCTGCACCGCCCGTGTCACCGAGTTCCGTTCCGCGAAGCTGGAGGTCGTCCGATGACCCTGACCCACCCCCGCACCGTCGTCCCGCCCACGGGCACCCGACGGCTCCTGGCCGCACCCGGTCCGGCGCGCATCGACCACGAGGACGCCTTCGGCCCGATGCCGCAACTCGGCCCGTGGGTGGTCGACGAACTCGGACGCGCCGGCGTCGACGGTCGCGGCGGAGCCGGTTTCCCGCTCGCCCGGAAGCTCGCCGCAGTGACCGCCCGCGGCCGCCGTCGGGGCCGGGGTGCGCCCCTCGTGGTCGCGAACGGCGCCGAGGGGGAACCCGCCAGCCGCAAGGACGCCGTCCTGCTCGAGCGCGCACCGCACCTGGTGCTCGACGGCATCGTCGTCGCGGCCGCCGCGATCGGGGCGTCCGAGGCCGTCCTCGCCACCAGCGACCGACTCGCCGGTCCTGTCCGTCGGGCCTTGGCGGAACGCGCCGACCGCGGCGCCGGCCCGGTCCCGATCAGCGTGCGGGTCCTGCCCCACGCGTCCTTCGTCTCCGGGGAGGCCAGCGCCCTCGCGTCGGCCGTCGCCGGTGGGCGGGGTCTGCCCGAGGACCGCGTGGTGCGGCTCGCCGAACGGGGGCCGAGCGGGCGACCGACCCTGGTGTCGAACGTCGAGACCCTGGCCCAGGCGGCACTCGTCGTGCGCTTCGGTGCGGCGTGGGCGCGGGGCGTCGGCAGCACGAGTGCACCAGGCACCCGGCTCGTCACGGTGAGCGACGTGACGGACCCGACCACCGCGGTGGTGCTGGAGACCGCCGGGGGTGCGCCGCTCGGGGAACTGCTGCGGGCCTCCCGGCTGCCGGTGACCGATCCGGCGCACGCACGCGCCGTGCTGGTCGGCGGATGGGGCGGGACGTGGCTGCCCGCCGCGGCCCTGGACGCGTCGTTCGACCCCGAGGGGCTGGCTCGGTGGGGTGCGGTGCCCGGGGTCGGCGTGCTCGCCGTGCTCGATGACCGGACCTGCCCGATCGCGGTGACGGCACGGCTGGCGACGGCGCTCGCCGGAGCGTCGGCCGGACGGTGCGGACCGTGCGTGAACGGGCTGCCGCGGATCGCCGACGTCGTCGGGGACCTGGCGTCGGGACGAGCCGGCGTCGGGAGCGTCGCCTCCGGGCGAGCAGCCGGGGACCTGGCGGGCGAGGTGCGTCGGGTCGCCGCGCTGGTCGACGGTCGAGGGGCGTGTCACCACCCGGACGGGGTGGCGCGGATGGTGCGGAGCGCACTCGACGTGTTCCACGACGACGTGCAGGCGCACCTCGGCGGCGGGTGCCTGCTGCAGCGCGGGGGTGCGCGGTGAGCGGGGGTGCGGCCGCGGGCGACGTCTCGCTGCACGTCGACTGGACGCGCTGTCGGGGCCGGGGACTCTGCACCGAACTGTTCGCCGAACGGCTCGAGCGCGACGAGTGGGGCTACCCGATCGCCCGGGCCGGCGGTCCCGGTGCCCGCGCCGGCAGCCCGGGCGACCCCGGTGCCTCCGGCGCCGGCACCCGCGACGTCCCGGTCCGTCCGCACGAGCGGGCCGCTGCGGCCGACGCCGTCGCGATGTGCCCCCTGCAGGCGCTCAGACTGGTGGAGCGGTGAGCGGCCGGAGACCGGCGCCCGGCCGGCCCGGCGCTCAGTACCAGTGGGGGTTGACGCTCATCTCGTGGCCCCACGCCGCGCAGGGTGAGCCGTAGGCGCTCTTGATGTACGCGAGCCCCCAGTCGATCTGCGTGTTCGCGTTGGTGCGCCAGTCGGCTCCGGCGACCGCCATCTTCTCGGCCGGCAGCGACTGCGGGATGCCGTAGGCGCCGCTCGAGGCGTTCAGGGCGTTCGCCCGCCACCCGGACTCCTGCGTCCAGAGCGACACCAGGCACGAGAACTGGTCGGAGCCCCACCCGTACGACCCGAGCGCGCTCCGTGCGTAGGCCTGTGCGGCTGCGGGGTCCACGGCGACGCCCCCGGTGCTCGGGTAGGACGAGCCGGTGCCGCCGCTCGTGGCACCGCCGCTGGAGGCGCTGCTGCCGGCGTTCGCCGCGGCTGCGTTCGCCGCCGCCTCGGCCGCCGCCGCTGCGGCCCGCTTGCGCTGCTGCTCCGCCTTCTGCGCGGCGACCCGCTGGCCGAGCTCGTACCCGGCCTCCTGCTTCGCGGTGCTGTCCTTGAGCGACGCGAGCTGTGCGTACAGCTCGTCGCTGTGCTGCTCCGTCGACTCGACGGCGGCGTCCGCCGCCTGTTCCGCCGACTTCGCCGCGGCCGAGCGTTCCTCGGCCGCCTGCGCGCGCGTCGCGCGCTCCGTCTCGGCCCGCTCGGCCTGCTCGTGCAGCGACGACGCCGTGCCGGCCGCGACGGACGCCTCGTCCATGACGCCGGACCAGGTCTCCGACAGCTGGTCGAGGGCGCCGAGCTGGTACAGCAGCTGGTCCGGGTCCTTCGCGGTCGCGATCCGGGTCGTCATCTGGTTCGTGCTGCCGTCGCGGTACAGGTTCGCGGCCAGTTGGCCGGCCCGCTGCTGGGCCCGGTCCGCCGTCTCGCTCGCGTGCTGCGCCTGGGCCTGGAGGCTCGTGGCGGCCTGGGTGGCCGACGCCAACTCCGCCTCGGCGGCGTCCGCCTTCGACGAGGCCACCAGGGCGGCCTGCGACTTCGCGGCCGCTTCGTCCTGCGCCGACTGCAGTGCCGCCTGCACCTTCTGCACCTCGGCGCGCTTCGCGGTCTCGTTGCCCTTGGCGCGTTGGACGTCCTGCCACGTGGGGTACTCGGTGGCGTTCGCGGGGGCAGCGGTCAGGGCCGGGGCGACGAGCGCGCCGACGACCACGGCGGCCGCGACGAGCACGCCCCGCGAGGGGGTGAGGCGCATGCCGGCAGGCTACCGATGTTCACCAGGAGTCCTGCGAGCCGCGCCGCTGACAGCCTGTGGACTGGTAAAGTCCATCGTGTCCGAGGACTCATTCCCCGGACGTCACACACAACACTGCGCAGGCCGGGCACGGAGCTGGTCATCGGTGGTGGCTCGCGGGCCGGAACGGTTTCCCGAGTGCTTCTACTGCTGGCCAGACATGCGTCCGGAACGATCGGCGCGCACGCACCATCGAGTGCCGTCGCCACGGCCTGCCGAACACACATCAAGGAGGCGCCCTTTTGGAGGGTCCCGAGATCAAGTTCGCCGAAGCCGTCATCGACAACGGCAAGTACGGCAAGCGCACCGTCCGGTTCGAGACCGGTCGGCTCGCGCAGCAGGCCCAGGGCGCGGTCGCCGCGTACCTGGACGAGGAAACGATGCTCCTCTCGGCCACCAGCGCCGGCAAGCACCCGCGTGAAGGATTCGACTTCTTCCCGCTGACCGTCGACGTCGAGGAGCGTTCCTACGCCGCCGGCAAGATCCCCGGTTCGTTCTTCCGTCGCGAAGGCCGCCCGTCGACCGAGGCCATCCTCGTCTGCCGTCTGATCGACCGGCCGCTGCGTCCGTCCTTCGTCGACGGCCTCCGCAACGAGGTGCAGATCGTCATCACCGTCCTGAGCATCGCTCCGGACGAGTTCTACGACGCGCTGGCGATCAACGCCGCGTCCGCGTCGACGCAGATCTCCGGTCTGCCGTTCTCCGGCCCGATCGCCGGTGTGCGCCTCGCGCTCATCCCGGGGTCCAACGGCACCGACCAGTGGGTCGCGTTCCCGAAGGCCTCGCAGCTCGCCGATGCCGTGTTCGACCTGACCGTCGCCGGTCGTGTCGTCACCGACGAAGCGGGCAACGAGGACGTCGCGATCATGATGGTCGAGGCGGAAGCCACCGAGCACGCCTGGGACCTCATCCAGGGCGGCGCCACCAAGCCCGACGAGGCCATCGTCGCCCAGGGTCTCGAGGCGGCGAAGCCGTTCCTCAAGGTCCTCGTCGAGGCGCAGGCCAAGATGGCGGCGCAGTCGGCCAAGGAGATCCAGGACTACCCGGTCTTCCCGCCGTACGCGCCCGAGGTCTACGACGCCGTCGAGGCCATCGCGCTCGACGAGCTCAAGGACGTCTACCAGATCGCCGGCAAGCTCGAGCGTCAGGACAAGGACGACGCCCTGAAGGCTCGCGTGAAGGAGGCCATCGCGGCCAAGGTCGAGGCCGGCGAGCTGCCGGAGAGCGCCAACGGCCAGGTCAGCGGTGCGTACAAGTCGGTCACGAAGAAGGTCGTCCGCGGTCGCATCCTGACCGAGCAGGTCCGCATGGACGGCCGCGGCCTCGCCGACATCCGTCCGCTCGACGCCGAGGTCGCCGTGATCCCGCGCGTCCACGGTTCGGCGATCTTCCAGCGCGGCGAGACGCAGATCCTCGGCGTCACCACGCTGAACATGCTCAAGATGGAGCAGCAGATCGACTCGCTGTCGCCCGTCACGAAGAAGCGCTACCTGCACCACTACAACTTCCCGCCCTACTCGACCGGTGAGACCGGCCGCGTGGGTTCGCCGAAGCGTCGCGAGATCGGGCACGGCTTCCTCGCCGAGCGCGCCCTCGTTCCGGTGCTGCCGTCGCGCGACGAGTTCCCCTACGCGATCCGTCAGGTCTCCGAGGCCCTCGGCTCGAACGGCTCCACGTCGATGGGTTCCGTCTGCGCCTCGACCCTCTCGCTGCTCAACGCCGGTGTGCCCCTCAAGGCCCCGGTCGCGGGCATCGCGATGGGCCTCGTCTCCGACACCGTCGACGGCCAGACCCGCTACGCGGCGCTGACCGACATCCTCGGTGCCGAGGACGCCCTCGGCGACATGGACTTCAAGGTCGCCGGCACCTCGGACTTCGTCACGGCCATCCAGCTGGACACGAAGCTCGACGGCATCCCCTCGTCCGTCCTCGACGCCGCGCTCAAGCAGGCCAAGGAGGCCCGCTCGGCCATCCTCGGTGTACTGAACGAGGCCATCGACGCCCCCGACGAGATGGCGGACACCGCTCCTCGCGTCATCTCGGTGCAGATCCCCGTCGACAAGATCGGCGAGCTGATCGGCCCGAAGGGCAAGACGATCAACGGCATCCAGGACACCACCGGTGCCGACATCTCGATCGAGGACAACGGCACCGTCTACATCGGCGCCGTCGACGGTCCGTCGGCCGAGGCCGCTCGTGCCCAGGTCAACGCGATCGCGAACCCGACCAACCCGGAGATCGGGGACCAGTTCCTCGGCACCGTCGTGAAGATCGCCACCTTCGGCGCCTTCGTGTCGTTGCTCCCGGGCCGCGACGGTCTGCTCCACGTCTCCGAGGTCCGCAAGCTCGCCGGTGGCAAGCGTGTGGAGAACGTCGAAGACGTGCTCGGCGTCGGTCAGAAGGTCCTCGTCGAGGTCACCAAGGTGGACGACCGCGGCAAGCTGTCGCTCGCGCCGGTCGTGACCGACGAGACCGAGGGTGACTCCACCTCGGCCGAGACGGTCCGCGCCCACGCCGAGGACCCGGCCGAGGGCTGATCCTCTCCGCGTCCTGACGCACGAACGGCCGCCGTCCCTTCCGGGGCGGCGGCCGTTCGGCGTTGCGGGGGCGTGCGTGGGTGCCTCGTGCCGGTCAGGCCGCGGGGGTCTCCTGCGTGCCCATGAGCTGCGCGCGCCCGAGCAGGTGCCCGCGGAGCATGAAGCCCACGACCGCGGGGGTCGCGTCGGCGGGGACCTCGAGCACGGGGACGTCGAGGGCGCTCAGCGTGAAGAAGTAGCGGTGCACACCGTGGCCCGCGGGCGGAGCGGCTCCGAGGAACGTGTCCGTCCCGAACTCGTTGCGGCGGCGGAGCGCCTCGGCGGGCAGCAGGGCATCGTCGGTGCCGGCGCCTGCGGGGAGCGAGGTCGTCGAGCCCGGAATGTCGGTCAGGCTCCAGTGCCAGAAGCCGGAACCGGTCGGGGCATCGGGGTCGTAGACGGTCAGGACGAAGCTCTTCGTGCCCTCGGGTGCGTCCGACCACTCGAGTGCGGGGGAGCGGTCCTCGCCGCCGACGTCGGAGCCGCGTGCCGAGGTGGGCAGCTCGCCTCCGTCGGTGAAGTCGGGGCTCGTCAGGGTGAAGGACGGGACGTCGGGCAGGTTCCAGTTGGGGTCGTTGGCCATGCCCCAAGCCAACACCCGCCGGCTCGGGCCGCGCTCGGTGCGCGCTCGGGGCTGTGGGGGTTCGCACACGACGGTCTGGAGGCACGGTACGGGCCCGCCACGGGCCTCCCGTCCGCCTGCGGTCGCCTCGACCGCCCCGCGGAAGCGACAGATCCGCGTCGCGAGGGCGCGTCGGTGCCGCGACGGCGACAGGATGCCGCGAACTGTTCGCGGTGATCTGTCGCTCCCGCGAGGGTGACAGCCGAACGCGACAGCAACAGCGACAGCGACGAGGCGGCGTCAGCCCGCGAGCACCCGGTCGACCACGCGGTTGAGCGCAGCCGTGGCGGCGATCGCGTCACCGGCGTACGCGCCGGCCATCGCACCGTCGCGCGCGAGCATGAGCTCGTCGGCACCGTCGCCGGGAAGGGGGTGTCCGGCCTCCTGCAGCAGGGTCGCGAGTCGCTCGGTGTACCAGTCGCGGTGCACGGCGACGACCTGGCGGACCGGGTCGCGCGGGTCGTGGTACTCGGCGGCGGCGTGCAGGAACGCGCAGCCGCGGAAGGCGGGGTCGTTGACGTCGTCGGCCAGTGCGGCGACCCACGCACGGACGGCCCGCTCGGGGGAGCCGGCGTCGGCGATGAGATGCTCCATCCGCTCCTGCGCACGCTCGTGCTGGGTGCGGATGTAGGCCAGGATCAGGTTGTCCTTCGACCCGTAGTGCTTGTAGAACGTCGCCTTCGTGACGCTCGCCTCGGAGATGAGACGGTCGACGCCGACGCTTTGGATGCCCTCTTCGTAGAAGAGTCGCGTGGCGGTCTCGAGGACACGGACCTTCGCGCCGCCGGAGCGGGGAGTCGGGGGGACGCTCGACCCGTCCGGCGACGCGAGGTTCGTGCTCGGGCCGGGGAGACGCTGGACGGCCGGTTGGGGGGAATCGACCGTCACAGCGTGTACTCCTCGGACTCATCGGCTCCGCGACCGGAGTGGGGGGACTCGGTGGTCGCGCAGGACTGATGTCCCGAGCCGCCGGATCGGAACTTAGGGGGGCTTTCGATCCGGCGTGGCCAACAGTAGCACAAGGAGGACAGACAGACGAGTCGGTCTGTCCACATTTCTTGTACCCCACTTCGAGTGGCACGCGTCCCGGACCGGGAAACTGGGCGGCGGGCATCGCCGGATCAGTAGGCTCGTCTGCGATGAACCAGCCAGTGCCACTGCCGCTCGGGGCCCCGGACACGTCGTTCCTGACGTCCGGCGGGGCCTTCGTCCGTCGCACCGTGCTGCCCTCGGGTGTCCGTGTGCTGACCGAGGCGGTGCCGGGTGCCGCGTCGACGAGCATCGGGTTCTGGGTCGGCGTCGGTTCGCGCGACGAGCGCGACGGGCAGTTCGGGTCGACCCACTTCCTCGAACACCTGCTCTTCAAGGGCACCGAGACCCGGTCGGCGCTCGACATCGCCATCGCGTTCGACTCGGTCGGCGGTGAGCACAACGCTGCGACCGCCAAGGAGTACACCTGCTACTACGCACGGGTCCGGGACACCGACGTCCCGATGGCCGTGAACGTCATCGGTGACATGGTCACCGGTTCGGTGCTCGAACCGGACGCCTTCGCCGTCGAGCGCGGGGTCATCCTCGAAGAGCTCGCGATGGCCGCCGACGACCCGGCCGACGTCGCGGGCGAGGCGTTCTTCGCCGCGGCCTTCGGCGGGCACCCCCTCGGCCGTCCGATCGGCGGCACCCCGGACAGCATCCGTGCGGTCCAGCGCGACGAGGTGCTGGCCCACTACCGAGAGCACTACGCGCCGAACGGCATCGTCGTCACCGCCGCCGGTGCCGTCGACCACGACCGGTTCTGCGAGCTCGTCGCCGGCGTCTTCGACGACGCCCCCGACGCCGAGCCGCTGCCGCGCCGCACCCCCGAGACCGTCGCCGACCCGGTCGAGGCGAAGCTGACCGTGGTGCACCGCCCGACCGAGCAGGTCAGCATGCTCCGCGGCTCGCAGGGCCTCGACCTGCGCGACGACCGCCGTCCCTCGCTCAGTGTCCTGAACGCCGTGCTCGGTGGGGGCATGAGTTCGCGGCTGTTCCAGGAGGTGCGTGAGCGCCGCGGTCTGGCCTACGCGGTGTCGTCGTTCGCCCCCGCGTACCTGGACAACGGTGCCTTCGGTGTCTACGCGGGCTGCGCCCCGGACAACGTCGCGGGTGTCATCGACATCATCGACGCCGAGTTCCGCCGGATGGTCGACCACGGCATCACCGACGACGAGCTCCGACGTGCCAAGGGCCAGATCGAGGGGGCGCTGACGCTCTCGCTCGAGGACTCCGACGCCCGCATGACCCGGCTCGGCCGTTCCGAGCTCGGCACCGGCGAGTACACCGACTTGTCCACGGCGCTCGAGCGTGTCGACGGTGTCACGACCGGCGGGGTGCTCGAACTCGCGCGCGACCTGCTCACCCGGCCGACGATCACCTCGGTGGTCGGTGCCGTGCAGCAGGACGAGCACGCCGCGGCGACCGGGATCGGCAGCTGAGCACGGACATGTCGCACTACCTGTACCTCGTCCGGCACGGCGAACACCAGGACGCCGAACACGGCCTGCGGGACGGCAAGCTCTCCGAACGCGGCAAGCGTCAGGCGACCCTGATCGCGGACCGTCTCGGCGGCGTGCCCTTCGACGGCGTGTACCACTCGCCGCTCGAGGCCCCGAGCGAGACCGCCGCGTTCCTGTCGCAGCGCCTGCCGTCGATCCAGCCCGAG
This sequence comes from Curtobacterium poinsettiae, assembly GCF_025677645.1. Classification (NCBI taxonomy): domain Bacteria; kingdom Bacillati; phylum Actinomycetota; class Actinomycetes; order Micrococcales; family Microbacteriaceae; genus Curtobacterium; species Curtobacterium flaccumfaciens. The sequence continues at coordinate 1,737,843 of NZ_CP106879.1, forward strand.
CCCTCGACACTGCTGTTCGACTGCATCCCGTCGGGCCCGACCCCGGACATGCCGCACGCCTACCAGGGCTGGTACGGCGGCATCACCGAAGAGGAGATCGTCGCCGGGCAGGCCCAGATGGGCGACGCCGTGTCGGAGTGGTTCACCCCGGCGCGGGAGGACCGGCACGACCTGCTGATCACCCACAACGCGGTGATCGGCTGGTTCGTGCGCGAGGCGTTCCAGGCCCCCGAGTGGCGGTGGATGGGCACCAACGTCGCGCACACCGCCCTCACGATCATCCGGATCCGCTCGGCGAAGCCCGCCGAGGTGGTCACGCTGAACGACCTGGCCCACCTTCCGGTGGAGCTGCGCACCGGTCTGCCGGTCGACCAGCCGGTCTAGCGGCTGCCCGTCCTGTCGTGCGACGGCGCGGCCGGGAGGCCCGTGGCGGCTCAGACGATCGGCTTGCGGTACCAGGCGGTCGCGTTCGGGTTCTCGTTGAACGGCTCGACCCGCTGGTACCCGCGGCCGCGGTACATCGCGCCGGCCGCCACCAGCGAGTCGTTCGTGTCGAGGACGATGCTCGTCGCACCGAGGCCGGCGCCGGCCCGCTCGAGCAGGTCCATCACGGCCGTCGCGACGCCCTGGCCGCGCCCGGGTGGCGCCACGAAGACGTGCTTGACCTCGAACCGGACGTCGACGGCACCGGACGTGTCGACCCCGTCCGCGATCCGGCGGAGGCCGCCACAGCCGACCGCGACGCCGTCGTCGTACGCCACCGCGAACACCCCGTTCGGCGGCGTGAACTCGGCCGCGGGGGTGCGCTTCCGCGAGTACGTGCCCTGCGCGCTCGGGAACGTCGCCTCGCGCTCGTCCAGGTACGCGTCGAGCAGCGCGTCGACCTCGGGCAGATCGGCCGGCACGATCCTGACCTCGACTGACATGCGTCGATCCTAGGATGGACCGCATGGTCACTCCCGTCGCCGTCGTCGGCGCCACCGGTCGTCTCGGGGGCCTCGTCGCGTCCGTCGTCGAGGAACTCCCGGAGTTCGAGCTCGTCGCCCGTCTGTCGTCGAAGGACGACGCGCACGAGGCGCCGCCGTCGGTCTTCGGCGGCGCGGCCCTGGTGGTCGACGTGACGGTGCCGTCGCTCAGCCCGGCGATCGTGGAGAACGCGCTGTCGAGCGGCGCGAACGTGCTCGTCGGCACCTCCGGCTGGTCGCTCGACCGGCTCGCGAAGCTCCGCACCGCGCTGCAGGAACGTCCGGACCAGGGGGTGCTCGTGGTCCCGAACTTCTCGATCGGCTCCGTGCTCGGCACCCACCTGGCGACGATCGCGGCTCCGTGGTTCCCCGCCGCCGAGATCGTCGAGACCCACCACGCCGGCAAGATCGACTCGCCCTCGGGCACCGCGGTGCGCACCGCCGAGCTGATGGCCGACGCCCGGCGCGAGGTCGGTCCCGTCGACGCCCCGCACGTCGACCAGCGCGCCCGCGGCCAGCAGGTCGCCAGCGTGCCCGTCCACTCGCTCCGCCTGCCCGGGGTGAAGGCCGTGCAGGACGTCGTGCTGAGCGGCCCCGGCGAGACGCTGACGATCCGACACGACACCAACGACGACGTCGCCTACGTCGCGGGCATCCGTGCGGCGCTGGCGGACGTGGTGTCGGCGCGGGGCCTCACCGTGGGCCTCGGCAGCGTCCTCGGCATCGGCTGAGGCATCATGAGTCGGATGGAGCGGGCCGGACGCACGATCCGCTCGCCGTTCTGGGGCGCGGCGCTCATGGCGGTGCTGCTCGCCCTGTACATCGTGCTGGTCGGCCAGCGCGCCGTCGCCTTCATCGCGACCGGCATCCCGATCGGCATCGGCATCGGTGTCGCATTGTTCGTCGTCGCCGCGATCGGAGCGCTCCTGCTCGTGCTGGAGTTCCGCTTCGGCATCCGCATCACCCGGCTCGGCGCGCGGCTCGAGGCCGAGGGCGGCACCCCGGACGACGTCGTCCCGGTGCGGCCGTCGGGCCGGCCGATCCGCGATGCCGCCGACGAGCTGTTCCCGCGGTACCGCGACGCGGTCGAGCAGGACCCGGCCGACTGGCGTGCCTGGTACCGGCTCGGCGTGGTCTACGACGCCGCCGGTGACCGCAAGCGTGCACGATCGGCGATGCGCACCGCCCTGGCGCGCGCCGCCGACCGCTGACCCCGGGGCCGGCGTCGGATCAGAAGACGGCGTCGATCGCGTCCGCGGCCTGCGTGTACCGGAACGTGTAGCCGGACTCGAGCAGCTTCGTGGGGACCATCCGCTGGCTCGACAGGAGCATGTCGTCGGCGGCGTCCCGCAGTGCCAGGCGCAGGGCGAACTCGGGGATCCGAAAGAGGTACGGGCGGTGCAGGACCTCGGCGACGTGCTTCGTGATGCGGTCGGCGACGACGGGCTCAGGGCCCGCCAGGTTCACCGGCCCGGAGACGTCGGGCGCCGCGGTCGCCAGGTGCACGATCGCGCCCACCTCGTCCTCGAGCGCGATCCACGGCCAGTGCTGGCCACCGGTGCCCAGCCGGCTGCCGACGCCGAGCTTCGTCAGCGGGACGAGCGGCGCGAGTGCACCGCCGCCCTTGCCGATGACGATGCCGGTGCGGAGCGTGACGACGCGGACCCCGGCGGGAGCGGCGTTCGCGGCGGCTTCCCACGCGGTGCAGACGTCGGCGAGGAACCCCGTGCCCGGGGCGGCGTCGTCCTGCAGCACGTCGGCCGGGCGGTCGCCGTACACGCCCGAGGCCGAGCCCGACAGGAACAGCGCCGGGGGAGTGGCGGCGTGCCGCATCGCCTCGACCAGGGTGTCGGTGGCGTCGATGCGCGAGCTGCGGATCTCCCCGCGGTAGGCGTCCGTCCACGGCAGCTTGCCGATGTTCGCGCCCGCCAGGTTGATCACCACGTCGGCTCCGTCGAGGATCGCCGGGTCGAGCGGACGCCGCCCCGGCGCCCAGCGGAACTCGGTCGCGGTGCGCGCTTCGCGGCGGACGAGCGTGGTGACGTGGTGCCCCGCCGCGCGCAGGGCGCGGACGAGGGGCGTTCCGATGAACCCGGACGAGCCGGCCACCAGGATCGAGAGCGGTTGTTCCGTCGTGTCGGGCATGCCCGCAACGCTACTCACACCGACGTAGGCTTCTGTGTGTGACCGACAGCGAGACCGTACAGCCCGACGCCTCCGTCCCGACCCCTTACGAAGACCTGCTCCGCCGGGTCCTGACCAAGGGAACGCCGAAGGGCGACCGCACCGGCACCGGCACCCGCAGCCTGTTCGGCGCGCAGCTCCGCTACGACCTGTCGAAGGGGTTCCCCCTCGTCAGCACGAAGCGCGTGCACTTCAAGTCGGTCGCGTACGAGCTCCTCTGGTTCCTCCGCGGCGAGGGCAACGCCACCTGGCTGCAGGAGCACGGTGTCCGGATCTGGAACGAGTGGGCGGACGCCGACGGCGACCTCGGTCCGGTGTACGGCGTGCAGTGGCGTTCGTGGCCCACCCCCTCGGGTGAGCACGTCGACCAGATCGCCCAGGTCATCGACCAGATCAGGACGAACCCGGACAGCCGCCGGCTCATCGTCTCGGCGTGGAACGTCGCCGACGTGCCGGACATGGCGCTCGCCCCGTGCCACGCGTTCTTCCAGTTCTACGTCAACGACGGCAAGCTCTCGTGCCAGCTCTACCAGCGGAGCGCCGACATGTTCCTCGGCGTCCCGTTCAACATCGCCTCGTACGCGCTGCTGACCCACATGATCGCGGCGCAGACCGGGCTCGAGGTCGGCGACTTCGTCTGGACCGGCGGCGACTGCCACATCTACGACAACCACGTCGAACAGGTCGAGGAGCAGCTGTCCCGCACGGCGTACCCGATGCCGACGCTCGAACTCGCTGCGCGCGACTCGATCGACGACTACGAGTACGAGGACTTCACCGTCGTCGGCTACGAGCACCACCCGGCGATCAAGGCCGCGGTCGCCGTCTGATGATCGGCATGGTCTGGGCCCGTTCGACCACCGGTGTCATCGGTGCCGACGGCGGCATGCCCTGGCACGTGCCCGAAGATCTGGCGCACTTCAAGCAGGTCACCGGCGACGCGACCGTGCTGATGGGCCGGCGCACCTGGGAGTCCCTGCCCGAGCGCTTCCGGCCGCTGCCCGGTCGGCGCAACGTCGTGCTCACCCGCGACACGACGTGGACCGCCGACGGCGCCGAGGCCGTGCACGACCTGCAGGCCGCGCTCGAGGGTGCCGACGGCGCCGACGAGACCGTGTGGGTGATCGGGGGCGGTCAGGTCTACGCCGCCGCACTCGACGCGGCCGACCACGTCTCCGAGACCCTCATCGACGTCGACGTGCCCGGCGACACCGTCGCACCGGTGCTCGGCGAGGCGGCCGGCTGGAAGCTCACCGACGAGGGCCCGTGGCAGGAATCCCGGAACGGCGGCACCCGCTACCGGTTCCTGGAGTGGCAGCGCCGCGCCTGAGCGCGCGCACGGGCCGGGCGTGACCGGCGTGACGGACGTGATCCGGGCCTCCCGGTCGCGCCGCAGGCGGTCCACCGTCCACACGGACGGCGGTCCTCGCGCGCATCCCCGGTACGCTGGTGCCCGTGTCCCCGCGTGAGAATCCCTTCGGTCAGGTCCTCGTCGCCCTCGTGACCCCGTTCACGGCCGACGGCGAGGTCGACTGGCCCGGCGTCGAGCAGCACATCGACGACTGCATCACCGCCGGCGCCGACGGCATCGTCGTCACCGGCACGACCGGCGAGACGTCGACGCTGACCGACCCGGAGAAGCTCCGTCTGGTCGAGGTCGGCAAGTCCGTCGCGGCCGGCCGCGCGAAGATCATCACGGGCGGTGGCTCGAACGAGACCGCACACGCGATCCACCTGTACAAGCAGAGCGAGCAGGCCGGCGCGGACGGCGTGATGATCGTCACGCCGTACTACAACAAGCCGACGCAGTCGGGTGTCCTCACCCACTTCCGGATGATCGCGGACGCCACCGACCTGCCGGTGATCCTGTACGACATCCCGGGCCGCACCGGCATCCCGATCACGTACGACACGATCCTGCGTGCGTCGAAGCACCCGAACATCCTCGCCGTGAAGGACGCCAAGGGCGACTTCGCCGAGGTCTCGCGGGTGCTGAACAACACCGACCTCATGTACTTCTCCGGCGACGACACGAACGTGCTCCCGCACCTGTCGATCGGCGCCACCGGCCTGATCGGCGTGACCGCGAACATCACGAGCGCGCCGTACCGCACCATCGTCGACGCCGTGAACCGGGGCGACCTGGCCACCGCGACGGCCGAGCACAAGCGACTCGAGCCGCTCGTCCGCGCCGTGATGACGCACGTTCCCGGTACCGTGGCCGCGAAGTACATCCTGCACGGGCTCGGCCGCATCGGCAGTCCGCGCGTCCGACTGCCGCTCGTCGGCCCGGAGGACTCCGAGGCGTACGCCATCGAGACCTCCCTCGAAGCCGTGCGCGACGTGCCCGGCGCCGACTTCTCGAACTTCCGCCCCGACCGCAACGCGGCGGCCGGCGGTGCACTACCGAAGGTGCCAGGCACCACCCGCTAGCGAACACCGCGGCGCGCAGCACGCGCGTCGCCCGAATCCGTAGGACCGAATGCCCACACAAGTCTCCGAACCGCAGCCGCTCGAAGCCGGCACCCTCCGCGTCGTCCCCATCGGGGGCCTCGGCGAGATCGGTCGCAACATGACCGTCTACGAGTACGAGGGCAAGCTGCTCATCGTCGACGCCGGCGTGCTGTTCCCCGAGGAGCACCAGCCCGGTGTCGACCTGATCCTGCCGGACTTCTCGCCGATCCGTGACCGCCTCGACGACGTCCTCGGTGTCGTGCTCACGCACGGCCACGAGGACCACATCGGCGCCGTCCCGTACCTGCTCAAGCTCCGCGACGACATCCCGCTGATCGGCTCCACGCTGACCCTCGCGCTCGTCGAGGCGAAGCTCAAGGAACACCGGACCAAGCCGTACACGCTCGTCGTGGCCGAGGACCAGACCGAGCAGATCGGCCCGTTCCACCTCGAGTTCGTCGCCGTGAACCACTCCATCCCGGACGCCCTGGCCGTCGCGATCACGACCCCCGCCGGTCGTGTGCTGCACACGGGTGACTTCAAGATGGACCAGCTCCCGCTGGACGACCGCATCACCGACCTCCGTGCGTTCGCCCGTCTGGGCGAGGCCGGCGTGGACCTGTTCCTGCCGGACTCCACGAACGCCGACGTGCCGGGCTTCACCGCTCCGGAGCGCGACATCGGCCCGGTGCTCGAGAACATCATCATGCGCGCCCGCAAGAAGGTCGTCGTCGCGAGCTTCTCGTCGCACGTGCACCGCGTGCAGCAGGTCCTCGACGCCGCCGCGGCAGCGAACCGCAAGGTCGCGTTCATGGGGCGCTCGATGATCCGCAACATGACGATCGCCGCCGACCTCGGGTACCTGCGGGTGCCGGAGAACGTGCTCATCGACACGAAGAAGGCGAAGAACGTCCCCGACGACCAGATCGTCTACATGTCGACCGGGTCGCAGGGCGAGCCGATGGCCGTCCTGGCGCGCATGGCGAACCTCGAGCACCAGATCGAGATCGGCGAGGGCGACACCGTCATCCTCGCGTCGTCGCTCATCCCGGGCAACGAGAACGCCGTGTACCGCGTCATCGACGGGCTGACCAAGCTCGGCGCGAAGGTCGTGCACAAGGGCAACGCGAAGGTGCACGTCTCCGGACACGCTTCTGCCGGCGAGCTGCTCTACTGCTACAACATCCTGCGGCCGCGCAACGTGCTCCCCGTCCACGGCGAGCACCGCCACCTGTACGCGAACGCCGACCTGGCGATCCAGACGGGTGTCCCGCCGCGCAACGTGATCCTCGGGCAGGACGGCATCGTCGTCGACCTGAAGGACGGCGTCGCGACGGTCGCCGGCCAGCTCGACATCGGCTACGTCTACGTCGACGGCTCCACCGTCGGCGAGATCACCGACGCGGACCTGAAGGACCGCCGCGTCCTGTCGGAAGAGGGCTTCATCTCGATCTTCTGTGCGGTGGACTTCACCACCGGGCAGTGCGTGATCGGTCCGGAGATCCAGTCGCGCGGCTTCGCCGAGGACGACTCCGTGTTCGACGACGTCCGCCCGCAGATCGCCAAGGCGATCTCCGAGGCCGCCGCCAACGGCACGCGCGACTCGCACGCCTTCGCGCAGGTCGTCCGTCGCACGGTCGGTCGCTGGGTGAACACGAAGCACCGTCGTCGTCCGATGATCGTCCCGGTGGTCATCGAGGCGTAGCGCCCGTTCACGGGCACGCTCGCGTTCGCGTCCGTCCGGCCCGGGAGGCCCGTCCAGCGTCCGTCACGGACGCTGCGGCGGGCCTTCCTGCGTTTGTCCTGAGCGGGCGTTAGGGTTCTGCCCATGGCCGGAGGCACCAAGTCGACCACGCGCTCGCGCGCGTCCACGTCGTCCCGTGGCAACGGGACGCGCGGTTCGTCGCGCACCCAGGCCACGACGAAGAAGCTGCCGCAGGCCGCACCCACGCCGGTGTTCCGCGAGCAGAACCCGCTCGTGACCTTCTGGCTCGCGATGGCGCACGGCGTCGGCGCGATGTTCCGGCTGCTCGGCAAGGAGACCCTCGAGAAGGACCAGCGGCGCGACGGGTTCCCGTTCCTGCTGTTCCTGCTGGCCATCGCCGGCGGGGTCGTCGAGTGGCTCAACCCGACCAACAGCGTCTCCGTCGCACTCGACGCGTACACGTTCGGCGGGTTGTTCGGCCGCTTGGCGTTCGCCCTGCCCGTCATCATGATCGTGTTCGCCGGGTGGCTGTTCCGGCACCCGGCCTCGGTGCACGACAACACCCGGATCGGCATCGGCCTGGGCATCCTGATCGTGTCGATCGCCTCGCTCTGCCACGTCTTCGGTGGCCGACCGAGCGCGGCCGACGGCATGCCCGCGCTGGCCGCCGCCGGTGGGGTGCTGGGCTGGGTGGTCATCGGCTGGCTCGTGACGATCGCGACCGCCTGGGTGGCCGTCCCCGTGGCGATCGTGCTGCTCGTGCTCTCGCTCTTCATCATCACCAAGACGCCGCCGAACAAGCTCGGGCGACGCCTGCACGAGCTCTACGCCTACCTGTTCGGCGCCCCGGCCCCCGCAGCAGAACCCGAGGCCGACGCCGCCGCCGTGGCGGAGCCCGCCGCCCGCGCCCGCACGTCGAAGCGCGGCAAGAAGGGCGACACCGACTTCCAGCTGTTCGACGACCTCGGGTTCGGTGACGAGCCGGCCGCTGCCGACGCCGAGGCCGGGGGCGACAACGTGCCGTGGTGGCGCCGGAACAAGTCCGGCCGCGAAGAGGACCCGGCGTACGACAGCCCCGTGCTGCCCCCGGCCACCGGGGTCGCCCCGGCTGCCGCTGCGGTCGCACCAGCTGCGCCCGTCGTGCCCGCTGCGCCCGCCGTGAGCCCGAACGCCGGTGCAGCCGCCGGGCTCGTCGACCTCACGCCGGCCGAGCCCGCGTCGGTCAACCTCAACGACTCCGTCGAGCAGGACCTGCAGGACGCCGAGCAGGCCCTCCGCGCGTTCGGCACCGACGTCCCCGCGCGGCCGGAGCCGACCGCCGACATCCGTCCCGCGGTGCCCGAGGTGCTGGCCGAGCCCGAGATCGTCGACGAGCCAGAGGACATCGACGCCGCCGCCGAGCTCAGCGCGGCCGCCGCCGGTGCCGACGACGATCCGTCGAAGCCCTACCGACTGCCCGCCGCCACGACGCTGAGCTCCGGAACGCCCTCGGTCGCGCGGAGCCAGGCGAACGACGACATCGTCGCCGCGATCACCGGGGTGCTCACCGAGTTCAAGGTCGACGCGAAGGTCACCGGGTTCTCCCGCGGGCCGACGGTGACCCGGTACGAGATCGAGCTCGGCCCCGGCGTCAAGGTCGAGCGCGTCACGGCCCTGTCGAAGAACCTGTCCTACGCGGTCGCCTCGAACGAGGTCCGCATACTGTCGCCGATCCCGGGCAAGAGCGCCATCGGCGTCGAGATCCCGAACACCGACCGTGAGATCGTCTCGCTCGGCGACGTGCTGCGTTCGAACGCCGCCCGGAAGTCGAAGCACCCGATGACGATCGGCGTCGGCAAGGACGTCGAGGGCGGCTTCGTCGTCGCGAACCTGGCGAAGATGCCGCACCTGCTCGTCGCCGGCTCCACCGGTTCCGGCAAGTCAGTGTTCATCAACTCGATGATCACGTCGCTGCTGATGCGCGCGAAGCCGTCCGAGGTCCGCATGGTCCTGGTCGACCCGAAGCGCGTCGAGCTCTCGATCTACGCCGGTGTCCCGCACCTGATCACGCCCATCATCACGAACCCGAAGAAGGCGGCCGAAGCGCTGCAGTGGGTCGTGAAGGAGATGGACATGCGGTACGACGACCTCGCGTCGTTCGGGTTCCGCCACGTCGACGACTTCAACAAGGCGATCGAGAACAACGAGATCGTCCTGCCGGCGGGCAGTGAGCGGAAGCTCAAGCCGTACCCGTACCTGCTCGTCGTCGTCGACGAGCTCGCCGACCTCATGCTCGTGGCGCCACGTGACGTCGAGGAGTCGATCGTCCGCATCACCCAGCTCGCCCGCGCCGCCGGCATCCACCTGGTGCTCGCGACGCAGCGCCCCTCGGTCGACGTCATCACCGGCCTGATCAAGGCGAACGTGCCGTCGCGCATCGCCTTCGCGGTGACGAGCGTCACGGACTCCCGCGTCATCCTCGACCAGCCGGGCGCCGACAAGCTCATCGGTCAGGGCGACGCGCTCTTCCTGCCGATGGGCTCGTCCAAGTCGCTCCGCGTGCAGGGCGCCTGGGTGCAGGAGGGTGAGGTCGCCGAGGTCGTCCAGCACGTAACGCGGCAGGCGCAGCCCGAGTACCGCCAGGACGTCCAGGCCGTGGTCGAGCGCAAGGAGATCGACGCCGACATCGGTGACGACCTCGAACTGCTGCTCGCGGCCGTCGAGCAGGTCGTGTCGACCCAGTTCGGCTCGACGTCGATGCTGCAGCGCAAGCTCCGCGTCGGTTTCGCCAAGGCCGGTCGCCTGATGGACCTGATGGAGTCGCGCGGCATCGTCGGGCCGTCCGAAGGGTCGAAGGCCCGCGACGTCCTGGTGACCGCCGACCAGCTGCCCGCGGTGCTCGCGAAGCTCCGCGGCGAGGAGCCGCCCGCCGCGGCCGCTCCGGCAGCGCCGGCCCCGACGCCGTCCGGCGACGGCGACCGCTACGGAGCAGACCCCGTCGGGGACATGACCCGCGGGTACGATGAAGTCCACGACGAGCCCGATGAGGACGCGTGGGGACTGACGGGCAGGGAGTGACGGCGATGACCGCCTCGGACAGCACGAACACCACGCACGGCGCACGGTTCCCGTGGCGCGGGCGGCTGCTGCGCAAGGGCCCCGGCCCCGCGTCGACCGCGAACGTCGCGAACATCATCACGGTGGTGCGCATCCTCATGGCGCCGCTGTTCTTCGTCCTGCTGCTCACGGACGCCGGCAACGACGGGCCGCTGCGCATCTGGGCCGCGGTCGTCTTCGTCGTGGCCATCGTCACGGACAGCGCCGACGGCATCATCGCCCGTCGGCAGAACCTGGTCACGGACTTCGGCAAGCTCGTCGACCCGATCGCCGACAAGGTGCTCATCGGTGGTGCGCTCGTCGCGCTGTCGATCCTGGCCGAGCTGCCCTGGTACGTGACGGTGCTGATCATGGTGCGCGAGATCGGCATCACGGTCTTCCGGTTCGCGGTGCTCTCCGACCGGGTGATCCCGGCCAGCCGCGGCGGCAAGATCAAGACCGTACTGCAGGCCGTCGCCCTGACGGCCGCGCTGTTCCCGTGGTGGAACCTGGTGGGCGACTGGGCGCACTGGGTCAACGGCATCCTGATGACGGCCGCGTTCCTGGCAACGATCCTGAGCGGGATCGACTACCTCTGGCAGGCATGGAAGCACAACCGCACCACCGCATGACCGGGCCCGACCGCTCGACGCAGGCCGCGCCTCCCGTCCCGGTCGCACCGGGGCTCATCGCCGAACTGACGGCGCGGGGCGAGACCCTCGCCGTGGCGGAGTCGCTGACCGGGGGCCTCGTCGTCGCGACGCTCGTCGACGTGCCGGGCGCGAGCGCCGTCGTCCGGGGCGGCGTCGTGGCCTACGCGACGCCCGTGAAGCACTCCGTGCTCGGGGTCTCGGCGGAGCTGCTCGAGGCCGAGGGCGCCGTGCACCCGGAGGTCGCCCGGCAGATGGCCGCCGGTGTCCGGATCGCGCTGTCCGTCGACGGGGAACCCGCGACGTGGGGGATCAGCACGACGGGCGTCGCCGGCCCGGACCCGCAGGACGGCAAGCCCGTCGGCACCGTGTACGTGGGGATCGCCTCCGCCGCGGGGGCTGAGGCCTTCGAGCTGCACCTCGACGGCGACCGGGGAGCAATCCGGCACGCCACCGTCTCCGAACTCCTTGCACGGATGTCGTCCGAGGTCCGGGGCCGGGAATAGGTCCCGTTTCCACTGGGTTACATCTCACGAAATCTCCAGCAGTACGGCAGCCAGCCTGGCTAACATGCTGCAACCGGCAACGCTATTGTTGCTGAACCCGAACTCGATCCACCGGACCGAGCGGGCGCGGAGACGACAGAGAGGAGGAGTTCTCATGGTTCTCGTTCGTCAGGAAATCGGCGATGTGCTCCGGGACTTCCGCTTGCAGAAGGGCCGGACCCTCCGTCAGGTCGCGTCCAAGGCCAGTGTCGCGCTCGGGTACCTCAGTGAGGTCGAGCGCGGGCAGAAGGAAGCCAGCTCGGAGATCCTCGCGTCCGTCGCGGATGCGCTGGACACGCCCATCTCGACCATCATGCGCGAAGTGGGTGACCGCCTCGCGATCGTCGAGGGGCTGACCCCCGTCCCCGACACGCTCCCGGACGACCTCGTCGCCGAGTTCGACAACGACCTCGCGGTGCGCTGAGCGCACCCCACCGAACGCCCTCGCCGGTCCTTCCCGGCGGGGGCGTTCTGCGTTCCGGCCCACGACCGCGCGCCTAGGCTGGTCGGATGCGCGTGAGTGAGTTCTGGCGAGCCGTCGACCAGGTGTTCGGAGAGGCCTACGGTTCCGTGGTCACCCGTGACGTCGTGCTCGAGGGGCTGGGCGGTCGCTCTGCCGTGGACGCCCTCGCCGCCGGCATCGAGGCCCGCCGGGTGTGGGACGCACTGTGCGACTCACAGGACGTCCCGATGGACCGGCGGCACGGCAAGGGCCTCGCCGAACCCCGGGACTGAGCGGGTTCCGCGGGGCGGCGCACCCGAAACTGTGTTCGGCGTGTTGCTCGAACGCGTGTTCGATCGGTGGTAGCTTCCTCCACAGCGGCGTCGCCCGGATGTTCCATCCACAGATCGCGTGACCGTCGGCAGTGATGTCGGTGGCTCGCCATAGGTTGATGGACATCGGGAACAGCCCGAAGCCTTGTCGCAGAACCATCGGCCTTGCACCATCGGCCGGCGTGGACGCGACAGCCTACAGGCGGCCGAACACGAGCACGAAGGAGCACCCCATGCCATCACCGGCAGACCGCGAGAAGGCCCTCGAGACCGCACTCGCACAGATCGACAGGCAGTTCGGCAAGGGTGCGATCATGCGCCTCGGTTCGGACGAACGCGCGCCCGTCAACGTCATCCAGACCGGGTCGGTGGCGCTGGACGTCGCGCTCGGCATCGGTGGCCTGCCCCGCGGCCGGATCGTCGAGATCTACGGCCCGGAGTCGTCGGGTAAGACGACCCTCACCATCCACGCCATCGCCAACGCCCAGCGCGCCGGTGGCATCGCGGCCTTCATCGACGCCGAGCACGCGCTCGACCCCGAGTACGCCAAGAAGCTCGGCGTCGACATCGACGCCCTCCTCGTGTCGCAGCCCGACACCGCCGAGCAGGCGCTCGAGATCGCGGACATGCTGGTCCGCTCCGGCTCCATCGACCTGATCGTCATCGACTCCGTCGCGGCCCTCGTGCCCCGTGCCGAGATCGAGGGCGAGATGGGTGACTCGCACGTCGGTCTGCAGGCCCGCCTCATGTCCCAGGCGCTGCGAAAGCTCGCCGGTGGCCTGAACCAGACGCAGACCACGATGATCTTCATCAACCAGCTGCGCGAGAAGATCGGCGTGTTCTTCGGTTCTCCGGAGACCACCTCGGGCGGTAAGGCGCTGAAGTTCTACGCGTCCGTCCGCCTCGACATCCGTCGCATCGAGACGCTCAAGAGCGGCACCGACGCGGTGGGCAACCGCACGCGTGTCAAGGTCGTCAAGAACAAGATGGCGCCGCCGTTCAAGCAGGCGGAGTTCGACATCCTGTACGGCGTCGGCATCTCGCGCGAAGGCTCGCTGCTCGACTTCGGTGTCGACCACGGCATCGTGAAGAAGTCGGGTGCCTGGTACACGTACGACGGCGACCAGCTCGGGCAGGGCAAGGAGAACTCGCGTTCCTTCCTGATCCAGAACCCCGAGATCGCTGCCGACATCGAAGGCAAGATCCTCGCCAAGCTCGGGGTCGGCGGCGCCAAGGCCGAAGACGCCCCGGTCGAGTCGATCGCGCCGAAGCTCGCGGAGCGCAAGGGCGCGTGAGCACCGACCACGACGACGACGGCCTCGCACCGGTCACCGACCTGTTCGGTGCGAGGTCGCGTCGTCGCGCTCCTGCCACGCCGCTGACGCCCGCGATCCCCGAGCCTCCGGTCTCACCGGACGAGCCGCGCGACACCGACGGCTGGACGCTGCCCGAGTCGGACGAAGGCCGGGCGGACGCGTTCCCCGCATCGTTCGACGCCGATTCGCCGGTGCCCCTGCACGGTGCCCGGGGGCCGGCAGCGTGGGTGTCGCCCGTCATCGGTGACGGCAGCGGGCGCTCGGGCCGTGCCGAGCAAGACGGCTACGACTCCGAGACCGCTGACGCGACCACCGCGTCGGTGTTCTCCATCGCCGGCGGTGCGGAGATCGACCCGGCCGACGCACCGCGTCCGCTCGACGAACAGCGTGCCGACGCCGAACGGATCAGCCTGCGCGCGCTCGGCCGCAAGGGCGTGAGCGAGTCCGAGATGCGAACCCTGCTGCTGCAGCAGGACCTCGACCCCGACGTGGTCGAGCACGAGATCGAACGGTTGACGCGTGTCGGGCTCCTCGACGACGTCGCCCTCGCCACCGACCTGGTCGATCGACTGCACGCCCGCAAGGGCCTCGGTCGACAGGGTGTCGTGACGGAGCTCCGTCGCCGGGGCATCGACCAGGTGGCGATCGACACCGCACTCGACGAAGCCGCCGATGACGAGGACGACGAGTTCATCCGTGCGCAGGAGCTCGCCGACAAGCGTGCACCGCAGATGCGCGGGCTCGACCGGGCCACCGCGGAACGCAGGCTGTCCGGCTTCCTGATGCGCAAGGGCTACAGCTCCGGCGTCGTCCGGATCGCTGTTGCACGTGCGCTCGACGGCGGTGGGAGACGGCCGCAACCCGGCCGCGGGACCGTCCGGTTCGAGTAGTCGCTCCGACCTACACTGGAACGACCATGGCCACCGTCGCAGCGCGCCCCCGCACCTACGAAGTCCGCACCTACGGGTGTCAGATGAACGTGCACGACTCCGAGCGGTTGAGCGGGTCGCTGCAGGCCGCGGGCTACACCGCCGCGGACGGCGAGCAGGCAGACGTCGTGGTCATCAACACCTGCGCGGTGCGCGAGAACGCGGACAACCGTCTCTACGGCAACCTCGGGCAGCTCGCGGGGATCAAGCGCGAGCACCCCGGCATGCAGATCGCCGTCGGCGGGTGCCTTGCGCAGAAGGACAAGAACGTCATCCTCGAGAAGGCGCCGTGGGTCGACGTCGTCTTCGGCACGCACAACATGGGGTCACTGCCGACCCTGCTCGAGCGGGCGCGGCACAACGACGAGGCGCAGATCGAGATCCTCGAGGCACTCGACGTCTTCCCGTCGACGCTGCCCACCAAGCGCGACTCGACGCACAGCGGCTGGGTCTCCATCTCGGTCGGCTGCAACAACACCTGCACGTTCTGCATCGTCCCCTCGCTCCGCGGCAAGGAGAAGGACCGCCGTCCCGGTGACGTCCTGGCCGAGATCCAGGCGCTCGTCGACGACGGCGCGATCGAGGTCACGCTGCTCGGGCAGAACGTGAACTCCTACGGGGTCGAGTTCGGGGACCGACGGGCGTTCGGCAAGCTGCTCCGGGCAGCCGGTGCCATCGAGGGGCTCGAGCGTGTCCGCTTCACGAGCCCGCACCCGGCGGCCTTCACCGACGACGTCATCGACGCGATGGCCGAGACCCCGAACGTGATGCCCCAGCTGCACATGCCGCTGCAGTCGGGTTCCGACCGGGTCCTCAAGGCCATGCGCCGGAGCTACCGCAGCGAGCGGTTCCTCGGGATCCTCGACCGCGTCCGCGCGAAGATCCCGTACGCGGCGATCTCCACCGACATCATCGTCGGGTTCCCCGGCGAGACCGACGCCGACTTCGAGGACACCCTGCGCGTCGTCGAGCAGGCACGATTCGCCTCGGCGTTCACGTTCCAGTACTCCATCCGCCCGGGCACCCCCGCGGCGACGATGGACGACCAGCTGCCGAAGCAGGTCGTGCAGCAGCGCTACGAGCGACTCGTCGCCCTGCAGGAACGCATCACCGCGGAAGAGAACGCGCTGCAGGTCGGCCGGAGCGTCGAGGTACTCGTCGCCTCCGGTGAGGGCCGCAAGGACGACGCCACCCGCCGGCTCTCCGGTCGCGCAGAGGACTCCCGGCTCGTGCACTTCACCGTTCCCGCCGGGTCCGAGGTCCCGCGCCCCGGCGACGTGGTCACGGTCGACATCACCCGTGCCGCACCGCACTTCCTGCTCGCGGACGACGACGCTCCGCTGCGCATCCGTCGCACCCGGGCCGGTGACGCCTGGGACCGAGCGCAGGCGGAGAGCTGCGGCGTGCCCGCGCCCGCTGCCGCTGCGGGCGACGGGCCCCGTCCGGTCTCGCTCGGGCTGCCGACGCTCCGTGTCGGGCGCTGAGCTCCCCGGGGCTGCGCCGACGAGCGACGCGTTGCTCGCATCCGGTGACGCCGCGGACCTGATCGCAGTCGTCGGGGCGACCGGCACCGGCAAGTCCGACCTCGGCATCGCGATCGCGGCACGGCTGCGTGCCGCTGGCCGTCATGCGGAGATCGTCAACGCGGACGCCATGCAGCTGTACCGGGGCATGGACATCGGCACCGCGAAGCTCCCGCCGGCCGAGCGGCACGGCATCCCGCACCACCAGCTCGACGTGCTCGACGTCACCGACGAGGCGAGTGTCGCCGCTTACCAGGTCGCCGCCCGCGCCGACGTCGACCGGATCCAAGCCGACGGTGGCGTGGCCGTCCTCGTCGGCGGCAGCGGCCTGTACGTCTCCGCGGTGCTGTTCGACCTCGCGTTCCCGGGCACCGATCCCGCGCTCCGCGCGCAGCTCGAGCGCGAGCACGAGGAGCTCGGCCCGGGCATCCTGCTCGAGCGACTCCGCGCCCTCGACCCGGCGGCCGCCGCGACGATCGACGCGCGCAACCCACGGCGGTTGATCCGTGCACTCGAGATCGCGAGCCGATCCGAGGTCGTGACCCCGAGCCTCCCGGCCGCGCCCAGCGCCTGGCGACCGTCCCTGATCCTGCACCTGCGGCGTGACCGCGAGCAGCTCGTGTCGGCGCTGCACGAGCGGGCCGCGCGGATGTTCGAGGCCGGACTCGTCGACGAGGTCGCGGCCCTCCGCGAGCAGGGACTCGAGCAGGGCAAGACCGCGCGGGGCGCCATCGGGTACTCGCAGGCGCTCGAGGTGCTCGCCGGCACGGCGACCCGCGAACAGGCGGTCGAGGCGACCGGCATCGCGACCCGGAAGTACGCCCGGCGGCAGGTGTCGTGGTTCCGCCGGTACGCCGATGCCGAGACGCTCGACGTCACGGGGGCGGACCGCGGCGACCTGTCGGAACTGGCCCGTAGGATCGTGCCGTGACCGAGCTGCACTTCACCAAGGGCCAGGGGACCGGCAACGACTTCGTCCTGTTCGCCGACCCCGACGCCACCGTCGACCTGACCCCCGAGCGGATCCGCGCCATCGCGGACCGGCGCTTCGGCGTGGGCGGCGACGGCGTGATCCGCGCCGTGCGGTCCGAGGCGATCCCCGAGGGGCGTGCGCTCGTCGCCGTCGAGCCCGAGGCGACGTGGTTCATGGACTACCACAACGCCGACGGCACGGTCGCGGAGATGTGCGGCAACGGCATCCGTGTGTTCGCCCGGTACCTGACCGAGTCCGGCCTGGTCGAGCTCGCTCCTGGCGAGACGCTCACCGTCGGCAGCCGCAAGGGGCTCGTCGACATCCAGCGCACCACGAACGGGTTCGCCGCCGACCTCGGCCGCTGGGGTCTGGGCATCGAGGGCGGTGGCTCCGACGACGTGCTCGTGCGGGCCAAGAACCTCGACGGGGCGCGGCCCGGTATCGGCATCGACGTGGGCAACCCGCACGTGGTCGTCGCCGTCGAGACCGAGGACGAACTGGCCGACCTCGACCTGACCTTCCTGCCGGTGCTCGATCCGGCACCGGACCACGGCGCGAACGTCGAGTTCGTGCTGCCCGGCGATCCGCTCATCAAGGACGGCGTCGGTGAGATCACGATGCGGGTGCACGAACGGGGGAGCGGGGAGACGCTCTCGTGCGGCACCGGGGCAGTCGCGGCCGCCCTCGCCACGCGCTACTGGGTGGGCGCGGGCGCGCCGGACACCTGGCGCGTGCGGGTGCCGGGCGGGCTGC
This sequence comes from Curtobacterium poinsettiae, assembly GCF_025677645.1. NCBI lineage: Bacteria > Bacillati > Actinomycetota > Actinomycetes > Micrococcales > Microbacteriaceae > Curtobacterium > Curtobacterium flaccumfaciens. The sequence continues at coordinate 1,755,689 of NZ_CP106879.1, forward strand.
TGACGGTGCGGATGACGGCGACCGAGGACGGCGAGCACGTGTCGCTGTCCGGTCCCGCCGAGCTGGTGTTCTCGGGCGACCTGACGGTCTGACGCGGGGTGGTCGCGGAGCGGCTGCGCGCGGTCGCGGGGAGCGGGGCGCCCCGTTGCGCTTCGTGAGCAGAAATGGTCGGGTGCCCAGCGGCGACCCGACCATTTCTGCTCACGATGTGCGCGCTCGCGCTCGCGCTCGCGCTCGCGCTGGCGCTGGCGCCCTACGCGCTGCGGCGCACCCGGATGACTCGGAACCCCTTCGCCGTCGACTCCCGGGTGACCGCGAACTCCGAGCCGAGCGACTCGACGAGCCACTTCTGCAGCGAGTCACCCCCGAGGTCCTTCGACACGACGAGCCAGGCGTCGCCCCCGACCTCGAGCCGGGGCAGCCACGTCAGCAGGATCTGGTGCAGCTCGTCCTTGCCGACACGGATCGGCGGGTTCGACCAGATCGTGCGGAAGCGCAGGTCAGCCGGCACGTCGTCGGGCAGGGCGATCGTGACGTTCGACGCCCCCGCAGCAGCCGCGTTGGCGCGCGCGAGCCCGAGCACCCGCTCGTTGACGTCGACGCCCCACACGTGGGCGTCGGGGGACTGCAGGGCCATCGTGATCGCGATCGGCCCCCAGCCGCAGCCGATGTCGAGCAGTGCTCCGTCGGCAGCGGGTGCCGGCACCGAGCCGAGCAGGACCTTCGTGCCGCGGTCGATCCCGTCGGGGCTGAAGACGCCCGCCGCGGTCGACAGGGTGAGGGGCTGACCGGCGAGCGTGACGTGCACCTGGCGCTGGCGGACCTCCGACGACGGAGTGGCCGAGAAGTAGTGGTCGTTCGCCATGGATGAACCGTACCGGCAACCGAGTGTGTCGGAGGGCCTCCGGAGGTAGCCTGTGCACAGGATGACGGATACCCATCAGCAGAACCACCAGACCAACGACGACAGCGCAGACGGTGTCGTCGAGAGGGTGTTGCGCAACGCAGACCACCGCGCAGCATCGTCCATCTTCGCACCCGCCCAGGCCATCCAGACGCAGTCGGTCGACGACCGCAGCTGGACCGGCGACGGCGACCAGTACGACCGTGAGGACCGTGCGGCGCTGCGCCGTGTCGCCGGCCTCTCCACCGAACTCGAGGACGTCACCGAGGTCGAGTACCGCCAGCTGCGGCTCGAGCAGGTCGTCCTGATCGGCGTGTACCCCCAGGGCGACGCCTCGGACGCCGAGAACTCCCTCCGCGAGCTCGCGGCACTCGCCGAGACCGCGGGCGCCGTGGTGCTCGACGGGCTCCTCCAGCGTCGGCCGAACCCGGACCCGGCAACCTACCTGGGCAAGGGCAAAGCCCAGGAGCTCGCGATGGTCGTCAAGGCCACCGGTGCCGACACGGTCATCGCCGACACCGAACTCGCACCCTCGCAGCGTCGTGCGCTCGAGGACGTCGTGAAGGTGAAGGTCATCGACCGCACGGCCGTGATCCTCGACATCTTCAGCCAGCACGCGAAGACCCGCGAGGGGAAGGCGCAGGTCGAACTCGCTCAGCTGCAGTACCTGCTGCCTCGACTGCGCGGTTGGGGTGACTCGATGTCCCGGCAGGCCGGTGGCCAGGTCTCCGGAGGCGCTGGTATGGGCTCTCGTGGCCCCGGTGAGACGAAGATGGAGCTCGACCGCCGCAAGATCCACACGCGGATGGCGAAGCTCCGCCGGCAGATCGCCGGGTTCACCCCGGCCCGTGAGGCCAAGCGCGCCGAGCGCAACCGCAACGAGGTGCCGAGCGTCGCGATCGCGGGCTACACCAACGCCGGCAAGTCGTCGCTGTTGAACCGGCTCACGAGCGCGGGTGTGCTCGTGCAGAACCAGCTGTTCGCGACGCTGGACGCCACGGTCCGTCGGACCGAGAGCGCCAAGGGCCGGGAGTTCACGTTCGTCGACACGGTCGGCTTCGTACGCAACCTGCCGCACCAGCTCGTCGAGGCCTTCCGCTCCACCCTCGAAGAGGTCGGCGACGCCGACGTCATCGTGCACGTGGTCGACGGCTCGCACCCCGACCCCGGGGCGCAGCTGTCCACCGTGCGCGAGGTCATCGGCGACGTCGGTGCGGGTGACATCCCGGAGATCGTCGTCTTCAACAAGGCAGACCTGATCGACGACGCGCAGCGCCTGGTGCTCATCGGGCTCGTGCCGGACGCGGTGTTCGTGTCGGCGCGCACGGGCGAGGGCATCCCGGAGCTCCTCGGCGTCATCGAGGACCGCCTGCCGGAGCCCGACGCCGACCTGACGATCGTGGTGCCGTACGACCGCGGCGACCTGGTGTCGTCGCTCCACGACACCGGTTCGGTCGAGTCCGTCGACTACGTCGAGGACGGCACGCGCCTGCGGGTGCGCGTCTTCCAGCGGCAGGTCGCCGAGCTCGAGCCCTACGTGGTCACGCCGGTCCCGACCGTCTGAGGGTCGCCTCCGGCGGGCGCTGCCGCGCGGCCTGGAGGCCCGTCACCGGCCCGCCGACGTCGTCACGTTGCCGGGACGCTCCGGAACACACGGAACGCCGCCGGCTCCCGGCGGCGTTCCGTCGTGCAGGTCAGAGGGAGCGGAGGACGGCGACGACCTTGCCGAGCACCGAGGCCGCGTCGCCGAGGATCGGCTCGAAGGCGGAGTTGCGCGGCAGCAGCCACGTGTGCCCGTCGCGCTGACGGAAGACCTTGACCGTCGCCTCCTCGTCGAGCATGGCCGCGACGATGTCTCCGTTCTCGGCGGTCTGCTGCGACCGGACGACGACCCAGTCGCCGTCGCAGATCGCGGCGTCGATCATCGACTCACCGACGACCTTGAGCATGAAGAGCTCGCCGGTGCCGACGAGCTGGCGGGGGAGCGGGATGATCTCGTCGACGTGCTGCTCGGCGGTGATCGGCACACCGGCGGCGATCCGGCCGACGAGCGGCACGAGCGTGGTGGCGTCGATGTCCGGGCCGCCGACGTCGGACGCCGGCTCGTCCACCAGCACCTCGAGTGCACGGGGGCGGTTCGGGTCGCGGCGGATCCAGCCCCCGAGCTCGAGCTGGCCGAGCTGGTGGGAGACGCTGGAGAGTGAGGAGAGCCCGGCGGCGTCGCCGATCTCGCGCATGCTCGGCGGGTAGCCCCGTGAGGCGATCGACGCACGGATCGCGTCGAGGATCGCCTGCTGCTTCGGCGTCAGCGGCTTCTGGCCCCGCAGTTCGTCCACCACGTCGTCTCGCTTTCGTCGGTGCCGGTCCGGCCGCGGCGGGAATGTCGGTGGTCCCCGTCAGGCTTGTCCCAGTCGATCGAAACAGTATCCGACCAGCCATGGCCGGACAAACACCTGTTCGAGCGTGTCGCAAGAAAACCCCGCAGAAATCCTCTCCCAGGACTTGTGCGTCGTCTGATTCGAAACTATGTTCGGTACACGACTTCGGTTCCACCGAACGGGAAGGCAACAACGACATGAGCACCATCGCCATCGCTGACATCCAGCGCACCGCGGCGCCCGCCGTGCGTACCCGCCTGCGTCTGACGCGTCGCGGCCGCATCGTCTTCACGACGCTCGCCGCGCTCCCGCTCCTCATCGTCGTCGCCCTCGGCGTGCTGAACGGTGGGCAGGCTTCCGCCGGTGACGCCACCGCCGGCGGCGCCCGCACCCAGTTCGAGACCGTGACGATCCAGCCGGGCGAGACACTCTGGCAGCTCGCCGAGCAGACGGCGCCGAACTCGGACCCGCGCGACTTCGTGCAGGACGTCGTGAGCTTCAACGCCCTCGACGGCTCCGCGCTGCAGGCCGGCGAAGAGATCGCCATCCCCACCAAGTACACCGACGGCGAGTAGCCACTCGGGCAGCGCCGTCCGGACGGCTGGTCGTCGCACGGTGGCTGCGGCCTACGATGGATCGGTGGCATTCACGCTCGAAGACCTCCCGATCCGAGACGACCTGCGCGGGCAGAGCCCGTACGGCGCTCCGCAGAAGCACGTCCGCGTGCAGCTCAACGTCAACGAGAACACGCATCCCGTTCCGGACGACGTCGCTGCCGACATCGTCGAATCGATCCGGCAGGCCCTGCTGACGGTCAACCGGTATCCGGACCGCGAGTTCACCGAGCTCCGGCAGTCCCTCGCGGCCTACCTCGGGCACGACCTGACCGCCGAACAGCTCTGGGCGGCCAACGGGTCGAACGAGGTGTTGCAGCAGCTCCTCCAGGCGTTCGGTGGGCCCGGTCGCTCGGTGCTCGGGTTCCCGCCCACGTACTCCATGCACTCGATCCTCGCGTCGGGTACCGGCACCACGTGGATCCCGGCCCAGCGGGACGACGCGTTCCGCATCTCGCCCGAGACCGTCGTCGCGGCCATCCGCGAGCACCAGCCGGACATCGTGTTCCTGTGCGGGCCGAACAACCCGACGGGCACCCCGCTCGAGATCGAGACCATCGCGGCCGCCTACGACGCCACCGACGGGATCGTGATGGTGGACGAGGCCTACGCCGAGTTCATGCCGTCCGACGCCCCGAGCGCCCTCACGCTGCTGCCCGGTCGTGAGCGCCTCGTGGTCTCCCGCACGATGAGCAAGGCGTTCGCGTTCGCGGGCGCCCGGGTCGGGTACATGGCCGCGCACTCCGCCGTCGTCGACGCGGTCCGGCTGGTCCGGCTGCCGTACCACCTGTCCGCGCTCACCCAGGCGGCGGCGATCGCGGCACTCCGGCACGCCCCCGAGATGCTGGCGATGGTGGACGACATCAAGGGGCAGCGCGACCGCATGGTCACCGAGCTCCAGGCCATGGGGTACCGCACCTACGAGACCTGGTCGAACTTCGTCCTGTTCGGTGGTGTCGCCGACCCGCACGCCGCGTTCGAGGCGCTGCTCGAGCGCGACGTCATCGTGCGCGACCTCGGCATCCCGAACCACCTGCGGGTGAGTGCGGGGACCGAGGCCGAGACGACCGCGTTCCTCGACGCCATGCGGCAGGTCGCCGCCGAGCAGCCGCCGGTTAGGGTTGAGGCATGACCGCCCGCACCGCCTCGATCAGCCGTTCGACGAGCGAATCGAGTGTCGAACTCGAGCTCGACCTGGACGGCACCGGGACCTCGTCGATCTCGACCTCCGTCCCGTTCTTCGACCACATGCTGACCGCGTTCAGCAAGCACTCCCTGATCGACCTGCGGGTGCGCTCCACGGGCGACACCGACATCGACGTGCACCACACGGTCGAGGACACCGGCATCGTGCTCGGGCAGGCGATCAAGCAGGCCCTCGGGGACCGCTCCGGCATCGGCCGGTACGGCGACGCCCTGGTCCCGCTCGACGAAGCGCTGGCCCAGGCCGTCGTCGACGTCTCCGGGCGTCCGTTCCTCGTGCACTCCGGCGAGCCCGCGGGCTTCGAGTTCCACCGGATCGGTGGCCACTTCACCGGCTCGATGGTCCGCCACGTGTTCGAGGCGATCACGTTCAACGCAGGCATCACCGTCCACGTCCGCGTGCTCGAGGGCCGCGACCCCCACCACATCGCCGAAGCCGAGTTCAAGGCGTTCGCCCGGGCCGTGCGCAAGGCGGTCGAACCGGACCCGCGCGTCGACGGCATCCCCTCCACGAAGGGCGCCCTGTGACCGCCGCCAAGCCGAACGTCGTCGTCCTCGACTACGGATCGGGCAACGTCCACTCCGCCGCCAAGGCGCTCGAGCGCGCCGGGGCTGACGTCACCCTGACCTCGGACAAGCAGGCGGCGCTCAAGGCGGACGGCCTGCTCGTCCCCGGTGTCGGGGCGTTCGCCGCCGTGATCGACCAGCTCGAGGGCGTGCAAGGCGGCGAGATCGTCGACCACCGCCTGGCGGGCGGGCGACCCGTGCTCGGCATCTGCGTCGGCATGCAGGTCCTGTTCTCGCGGGGCATCGAGCGTGGTGCCGACGTCGAAGGGCTCGGCCAGTGGCCCGGCACCGTGCAGGAGATCCAGGCCGAGGTGCTGCCGCACATGGGCTGGAACACCGTGCAGGCCCCGGAGGACTCCGTGCTGTTCGACGGGCTGCACGACGAGCGTTTCTACTTCGTGCACTCCTACGGCGTGACCGACTTCCCGCTCGAGGCCTACGGGCCGTTCCGTGCGCCCCGTCTGACCTGGGCCGAGCACGGGCAGAAGTTCATCGCCGCGGTCGAGAACGGGCCGCTCACCGCCACGCAGTTCCACCCCGAGAAGTCCGGCGAGCCGGGCATCCGCCTGCTCTCCAACTGGGTGCGTTCGCTCTGAACCCGGCCGACGGCCGTGCCGGACGCGCACCGGGCCTCCCGGCCGTCCGCAGCCCCTTCTCCACCGCAACGAAACCGACAGGACCATGACCGACCTCACCGACACCCCGCCCCTCGTCCTGCTGCCGGCCGTCGACGTCGTCGACGGACAGGCCGTGCGACTCACCCAGGGCGAGGCGGGGAGCGAGACCGGCTACGGCGACCCCGTCGCCGCTGCCCGGACCTGGCGTGACCAGGGTGCCGAGTGGATCCACCTCGTCGACCTGGACGCAGCCTTCGGCCGTGGCGACAACCGCCGGGTCATCGCGCACGCCGTCCGCGAGGTCGAGGGCGTCTCCGTCGAGCTGTCCGGCGGCATCCGCGACGACGCCTCGCTCGAAGCGGCACTGGCGACCGGGGCGGCGCGCGTGAACCTCGGCACCGCGGCGCTCGAGAACCCCGACTGGGCCGCGCGTGTGATCGGTGAGTACGGCGAGCAGATCGCCGTCGGGCTGGACGTCCGCGGGACCACGCTGTCGAGCCGCGGCTGGACCGAGGACGCCGGTGACCTGTGGGAGGTGCTCGACCGGCTGGAAGCCGCCGGGTGCGCCCGCTACGTGGTGACCGACGTCACGAAGGACGGCACGCTGCAGGGGCCGAACGTCGAGCTGCTCCGCCAGGTGTGCGACCGGACCGACCAGCCCGTGGTGGCCTCGGGCGGGATCTCGACGCTCGACGACCTCCGTGCGCTCCGCGAACTCGTGCCGTACGGGCTCGAGGGCGCGATCATCGGCAAGGCGCTGTACTCCGGGGCGTTCACGCTGCCGGCCGCACTCGACATCGCCTCGGAGTAACGCCGTGGCGGGCATCTCGAACGGCCGCGGCACCGGGCCGGACGCCGACGACGCGCACACCCCCGGTGGGGCGGCGGACTCGGCGGGCTTCTCGTGGGAAGGTCGCACGTTCGACCACCACGACACCGCGTTCGCCGACGACGACGGACTCGCCGATCCCGCGGTGGTCGCAGCGATCGGCTCGCTCGCCGGCGGTGCGTCCCAGGCGACGATCGTCGAGTCCCTCCGCACCGCGCGCCTGCTCATCCCGCTCATCGCCGAGGCCGGTGACGTGGGGGAGACCGACGAGGGCAAGCTCGTCGACAAGACCCAGGAACTCTCGATCGTGACGGTCGCTGGTCCGGACGGTCGCAGCGTGATGCCGGCGTTCACCTCGGTCGACGCCATGCACGCGTGGGACCCGGATGCGCGCCCGGTGCCGGTGGAGTCCCGCCGTGTGGCGATGGCCGCGGCGAGCGAGGACACCCAGCTCGTCGTGCTCGACCCGAAGTCGCCCACCGAGTTCGTGCTGCGTCGTCCGGCGGTGTGGGCGCTCGGGCAGGACCTGCCGTGGACCCCGTGCTTCGAGGACCCCGAGGTGGCCCGCGCCTTCGCCGCCTCGGTCGAGGGGGAGCCCAGCGTCGCCCGCGTCGAACTCGCTCCGGGCGACCCGGTCGGCCGGTTCGCCGGGCCGGAGCTGACGGTGGGCCTGGCGCTGCACCCGGGGCTCGACCGCGAGCAGGTCGGCGAGCTCGTCGGCCGGCTACAGCAGCGGTGGTCGACCGACCCCGTGATCGCCGAGCGGGTCGACAGCATGCGCGTCGCCCTGCGCGCTGCCTGACGAGCAGCAGCAACGCCGCAGCAGCGGCAGCGGCCAGACCGTCACCCAGCAGCGCGCCCGCGCGGCGGTGCGACCCGGTCCAGCCCGAGGTCGCCGGTACGATGACGGGGTGAGCCCGAACCCGACGACCAACCCCACCGGCGCGACCACCCACGGTCCGACGGGGCGTCCCGTCCGGGACTTCCCCGTGCCCGAGGAGCTCGACAGCACCGGACCCGCCCGCATCATCGCGCTCTGCAACCAGAAGGGCGGCGTCGGCAAGACGACGACCGCCATCAACCTGGGCGCGGCGCTCGCGGAGTACGGCCGCAAGGTCCTCGCCGTCGACTTCGACCCGCAGGGTGCGCTGTCCGCGGGCCTCGGTGTCCGGACGCACGACATCCACACCGTCTACGACCTGCTGATGGGTGCCGTGAAGGACCCGAACCAGGTCATCCAGCCGACGAACACCCCCGGCCTCGACGTCATCCCGGCGAACATCGACCTGTCCGCGGCCGAGGTGCACCTGGTCAACGAGGTCGCCCGTGAGCAGATCCTGGCGAGCGTGCTGCGCAAGGTCGCGAACGACTACGACGTGATCCTGGTCGACTGCCAGCCGTCGCTCGGCCTGCTGACCGTGAACGCCCTGACCGCGGCGCACGGCGTCCTCATCCCGCTCGAGTGCGAGTTCTTCGCGCTGCGCGGTGTCGCCCTGCTCATCGAGACGATCGACAAGGTGCGCGACCGCCTCAACCCGGCGCTCAAGCTCGACGGCATCCTGGCGACCATGTACGACTCGCGCACGCTGCACTCCCGCGAGGTCATGGAGCGGGTCGTCGACACCTTCGACGACCGCGTGCTCGACACCGTCATCGGCCGCACCGTGAAGTTCCCGGACGCCACGGTGTCCGCTCGCCCGATCACGCAGACCGCGCCGGACCACCCTGCCGCCCACGCCTACCGGCAGCTCGCACGAGAGCTCGTCCAGCGTGGCGCCGTCGCCTGACGCGGGGTTCCGGGTCCGGCTCGCCAACTTCGACGGACCGTTCGACCTCCTGCTGTCGCTCATCACGAAGCACGAGCTCGACATCACCGAGGTGTCGCTCGGTGCCGTGACGGGGGAGTTCATCCAGTACGTCCGGCAGGCCGAGTCCGCCGACGAACTCGACGAGGCCAGCGAGTTCCTGGTCGTCGCGGCGACCCTGCTCGACCTGAAGATCGTCGGGCTGCTGCCCCAGGGTGAGCTCGTGGACGCCGAGGACGTGGCCCTGCTCGAGGCCCGGGACCTGCTGTTCGCCCGACTCCTGCAGTACCGGGCGTTCAAGCAGGCCGCCGACTGGTTCGGGGAGCGCTGGGGCGTCGAGTCGCGCCGGCACGGCCGCAGCGTCCGGCTCGAGGAGCGGTTCCGCGCGCGGACGCCGGAGCTCGTCTGGACCCTGTCGGTGCAGGACTTCGCCGCACTGGCCGCGCTGGCCTTCGCCCCACGGGAGATCCCGACGGTCGGCCTCGACCACCTGCACGCCCCGCTCATCAGCATCCGAGAGCAGGCCGCGATCGTCGTCTCGATCCTCCGCACCCGCGACGGTGCAGGGGTCTCGTTCCGCGAACTGGTCGCGGGCGTCGACCAGACGGGTATCGTGGTGGCTCGCTTCCTCGCGATCCTCGAGCTGTACCGGAACGCGTCGATCTCGTTCGAGCAGCTCGAGCCGCTCGGGGAGCTGACACTGCGGTGGACCGCCGAGGACTGGTCCGACGAGAGCCTCGCGAACCTGGGAGCCGACTATGACGGATGACGCGCACGACACGTCCAGCGCCGAACCCGGCGGCGCCGACGAGATGGCCGACGCCCGCGCCATCGAACGCGAGATCCACGAACGCGCCGCGTCACAGGCCCACCCCGCCATCCCCATCGACCGTCAGCTCGAGGCGATCCTGATGATCGCCGACCAGCCGCAGTCACTCGTCGCCCTCGGCGCGGCCGTCGGGTCGCCCGTCCCCGCCGTCCGCCAGGCGATCGAACGCCTGGTCGCGGACTTCGACGGCGTCGACGGCACGATCCGCCGCGGCTTCGAACTGCGCGAGGTCGGCGGCGGCTGGCGCTTCTACGTCCGCGCCGACCTGGACCCCGTGGTCGAGCAGTTCGTCGAGGCCGAGCGCCCCTCGCGGCTGTCGCAGGCCGCGCTCGAGACCCTGGCGGTCGTCGCCTACAAGCAGCCGATCACCCGCTCGCAGATCGCTGCGATCCGCGCCGTCAACGTCGACGGCGTCGTCCGGACCCTGGTGGCACGCGGCCTCATCGAGGAGTCGTTCACCGACGCCGAGACCGGCGCCATCAACTACGTCACGTCCGACCTGCTCCTGCAGCAGCTCGGCATCAACTCGCTCGACGAGCTGCCGCTCATCTCGCCCCTCCTGGACGACGGTGCGGACGGCTTCGAGCAGAACGAAGGGATCTCCGATGGCAGGGTTTGACGACCGGGGGCGCGGCGCGCCCCGAGACCGAGACGACCGCAACGGACGCTCGGGAGGCCCGGATCGCTCCGGCCGCCCGGCCGGCGGACGCGGCGGGGCCGGTTCCAGTGCCGGTGGCCGCTCCGGCGGGTACGGTCGCGACGACCGCGGGGGCGCACGCCCGCCGCGTGACGACGACCGTCGTGGCGGGTACCCGTCGCGCGACGACCGCGGCGGCGACCGTGGTGGGTACCGCGGGGCTTCGGCTCCGCGTGACGACCGTGGCGGGTACCGCGGGAGCTCCGCTCCCCGTGACGACCGTGGTGGGTACCGCGAGAGCTCCGCTTCCCGTGACGACCGTGGTGGGTACCGCGGCCGCGACGACCGTGGTGGATCCGCTCCGCGCGACGACCGTGGTGGGTACCGCGGCCGGGACGACCGTGCCGGTGGTGGCGACCGCGGCGGCTACCGCGGGAGCTCCGCTCCGCGTGACGACCGCGGCGGGTACCGGGGGAGCTCCGCTCCGCGTGACGACCGCGGCGGGTACCGGGGGAGCTCCGCTCCGCGTGACGACCGCGGCGGGTACCGGGGTCGTGACGACCGCGGGAACTCCGCTCCGCGTGACGACCGTGGTGGATACCGGGGCTCGGCTCCGCGTGACGACCGTGGTGGGTACCGGGGTCGTGACGACCGCGGGAGCTCCGCACCGCGCGACGACCGCGGTGGGTACCGCGGCCGTGACGACCGTGGGGCTTCGGCTCCGCGCGACGACCGTGGCGGCTACCGGGGTCGCGATGACCGATCCGGTGGCGGCGACCGTGGTGGCTACCGAGGCAACTCCGCTCCGCGCGACGACCGCGGTGGGTACCGGGGCCGTGACGACCGTGGTGCTTCGGCGCCGCGCGATGACCGTGGTGGCTACCGGGGTCGCGACGACCGCGGCGGCTCCGCTCCCCGCGGCGACCGGCGCGACGACCGCGGCCGTGACGACCGCCGCAGCCCCGACGGCCAGCAGAGCCGCGTCTGGCACAACGGCCGCCGCTACGTCGGCGGCACCACGAGCGTCCGCAACAGCGACCGCACCACGCCGAAGCCGAGCGGGCAGCGCGACGACCGGGGCAACCCGGCCGAGGGCACGCCCGAACGGCCGATCATCGAGGACTGGGACGCGGCGGACGGAACGGCGCCTGCCGGGGCCGAGCCGGGCCTCCAGGCAGAGGGCGAGCGCCTGCAGAAGGTGATCGCCGCTGCCGGCGTGGCATCCCGCCGGGTCGCGGAGAACCTGATCGTCGAGGGCCGTGTGACGGTCAACGGCGAGGTCGTGGACGCCCTCGGGCGTCGCGTCGACCCCGAGAAGGACGCGATCAGCGTCGACGGCGTGCCCGTGCAGATCGACTCGTCACGGCGCTACATCGTGCTGAACAAGCCGACCGGCGTCGTCTCGAGCCTGCAGGACGAGCGTGGTCGCCGCGACCTGACCGAGTTCGTGGACCGCTACGAGGAGCGCCTGTTCAACGTCGGCCGTCTCGACGCCGAGACCTCCGGGCTGCTCGTCCTGACGAACGACGGCGACCTGGCACACGTGCTGGCGCACCCGTCGTTCGGCGTGCAGAAGACCTACATCGCGAAGGTCCACGGCAACGTGAACCCCGCCGTGGTGCAGCGCCTGACCGAGGGCGTCGAGCTCGAGGACGGCCCGATCAAGGCCGACAAGGTACGACTGCTCGAGTCCTCGCGGGGTGAGTCGCTCGTCGAGATCACGCTGCACTCCGGGCGCAACCGCATCGTCCGTCGCATGCTCGAGGCGGTCGACCACCCGGTCCTCGAACTCGTCCGCCGGTCGTTCGGACCGCTGCACCTGGGCAGCCTGCCGCCGGGCAAGATGCGCGAGCTCGGCACGGTCGAGGTCGGCAAGCTGCTCAGCACCGTCCGTGACGCGAAGCCGTCCGCTCGTGACGACCGCGACGTCGCGCTCGACCAGGACGACGACGAGTACGAGGACGAGTCGGCGGACTGACCGAACCCGAGGCTCGGGCATCGACCGATGCCCGAGCCTCGATCGGTAGGCTTGCCCGGTGACCGACCTGACCCCGACCGACATCGACCGCCGTCTGCGCGGCCCGGTCCGGGTCGTCGGTGCCGGCCTGCTCGGCGCCTCGATCGGCCTGGCCCTGCGCGAGAAGGGTGTGGACGTCGTCCTCGACGACGTCTCGCCAGCCACGCTGGCGCTCGCCGTGGACTACGGCGCCGGGCGTCGACCGGCTGCCGGCGACCAGCCGGAGCTCGTCGTCGTCGCGGTGCCGCCGGACGTCGTCGCGATGGTGGTCGAATGTGAGCTCGCCGCCCACCCCGACGCCGTGGTGACGGACGTCGCCAGCGTGAAGTCCGGGCCGCTCGCCGCCCTGGTGGCGGCCGGGGCCGACGTCTCCCGCTACATCGGGTCGCACCCGATGGCCGGACGCGAGCGCAGCGGTCCGACCGCCGCACGCGCCGACCTGTTCGTCGGTCGCCCCTGGGTGATCGCCGGCCACGACGGCATCACGTACCAGCGTGCCGCGGTGGTCGAGGACCTCGCGCTCGACGTCGGCGCGACCGTCGTGCCGATGGACCCCGAGTCGCACGACCTCGCCGTCGCGTACGTCTCGCACGCGCCGCAGCTCGTGTCGACGCTCATGGCCTCGCGTCTGCGGGACGCCCCCGACGGGTCGCTCGGCCTGGCCGGTGGCGGCGTGCGCGACGTCACCCGGATCGCCGCGAGCGACCCGGGGCTCTGGGTGCAGATCATCGGGGCGAACGCCGGCCACATCCGGCCGGTGCTCACCGACCTGCGCGACGACCTGTCCCGCGTGATCGACGCGCTCGGTGACCCGGACGGTGCCGGATCGCCGCGCACCATCGCCGAGACGATCGCCGACGGCAACCGCGGGGTCGAACGGCTGCCGGGCAAGCACGGCACCACCAAGCGCTTCGCCCAGGTGGTCGTCCTGGTCGACGACACCCCCGGGCAGATCGCCGCACTCCTGACGTTCATCGGGGAGATCGGCATCAACCTCGAGGACATGCGCCTCGAGCACTCACCGGGCGCACAGATCGGCATCGTCGAGGTGTCGGTGCTGCCCGAGCAGGAACAGCGACTCGTCGAGGAACTCGAGGGGCGCGGATGGAGGATCGCAGCAGCATGGGCCTGAACGACGACACGAACGACTCCGGCGTGACGAGTGGACGCGCTCCGGCCGGTGGGACCGACGGGCCCGACTCGGGCCTGCCCGCGCCTGGTACCGGCGGCGCCGGCGGCCCGCTCGGTAGCCCGGGTGACGGCTCCGGCGGCGACGGCGGTCCGCTCGGCGGTCCCGCCGGCGGCCTCGGCGAACCCGGCGGGGAGCCCGGTTCGACCAGCGCCCCGATGCCGTCCGGCCTGGCCGACGGCGCCTACGTCGCGAAGTTCGTCATCGCGGTCGACGGCCCCGCCGGCAGCGGCAAGTCGAGCGTCTCCCGCGCAGCTGCCCGCGCCCTGGGCTACGGCTACCAGGACACCGGCGCCGCCTACCGCGCACTCGCGTGGCACGCCCTGCAGCAGCAGGTCGACCTCGACGACGCCGCGGCGATCCTGGCGAGCTGGGACACCTTCGACTACGCCATCGGCACCGACCCCGACGACTACTACGTCAGGGTGGGGGAGACCGACGTGACCGAGGCGATCCGCACGCCCGACGTCACCGGCGCGGTCGCCCACATCGCGAAGCTCCCGGACGTCCGGAAGCGCCTGGTCCAGCTCTTCCGGAACGTCATGCGGAAGACCGACGCCCCGGGCATCATCACCGAGGGCCGGGACATCACCACGGTCGTCGCACCCGACGCCGAGGTCCGGATCCTGCTGACGGCCGACGAGTCCGTTAGAATGGCCCGACGCTCGGCAGAGGTCACGACCCAGTCGGCCGCCGAGACCTCCGCAGCACTCGCTCGTCGCGATGCGGCGGACGCGAAGGTCGTCGACTTCATGAACGCCGCCGACGGCGTCACGACGCTCGACTCCACCGACCTCGACTTCGACCAGACCGTGCAGGCGGTCGTCGACCTGGCCCGCGCGGCCACGCACTGACGCACGACCGGACGGCCTCGGCCGCCTGGTCACCCCACGGCCGGACCCCCGGCCCCGGCCGGCAACGGCCACCGACACCGCGGCCCCGGCCGCTCGCGAGGAACCCAAGATGGCTCAGCTGGACAACCCGGACAACGACGACTTCCCCCGGTACGACGACGCCCTCGGCGAGCGGCTCGCCGGACTCGACGAGGCCGAGGCCGAGCAGCGCGCGACCGCGCTCCGCGCCGGACTCGAGGAGTACGACCTCGAGGACGAAGACCTCGCCCTGCTCGAGGCCGGTCAGGTCGGCGAGGACGGCGTCCACTACCTGCCCGCCTACCCGGTGCTCGCGATCGTCGGCCGCCCCAACGTCGGCAAGTCCGCGCTCGTGAACCGCATCCTCGGTCGTCGTGAGGCCGTCGTGCAGGACGTCCCCGGCGTCACCCGCGACCGTGTCAGCTACAAGGCCGACTGGAACGACAAGCGCTTCACGCTCGTCGACACCGGCGGCTGGGAGCCCGGCGCCGAGGGCATCAACGCCTCCGTCGCCGCGCAGGCCGAGGTCGCCATCGACCTCGCCGACGCCGTGCTGTTCGTCGTGGACGTCACGGTCGGGATCACCGCCACCGACGAGCACGTCGTCAAGATGCTCCGCGGCACCGACCGCCCCGTCATCGTCGTCGCGAACAAGGCCGACGACGAGCGCCGTGAACTCGACGCCTACGAACTCTGGAACCTGGGGCTCGGCGAGCCGCACCCGGTGTCGGCCCTGCACGGCCGTGGCGTCGCGGACCTGCTCGACCTGATCATCAAGACGCTGCCCGACACCTCGGCCGTCGCCAAGCAGGAGGTCGGCGGCCCCCGCCGCGTCGCCATCCTCGGCCGCCCGAACGTCGGCAAGAGCTCACTGCTCAACAAGGCCGCCGGTGAAGAGCGGGTCGTCGTGAACGACATCGCCGGCACCACCCGCGACCCGGTGGACGAGCAGATCGAGCTCGGCGGCAAGGTGTGGCGCTTCGTCGACACCGCCGGCATCCGGAAGCGCGTGCACATGCAGCAGGGCGCCGACTTCTACGCCTCGCTCCGCACCACGGCCGCGCTCGAGAAGGCCGAGGTCGCCGTCGTCGTCCTCGACGTCACCGAGCCGGTGTCCGTGCAGGACCTCCGCATCATCGACCTCGTCCTCGAGTCCGGCCGTGCCCTCGTGCTGGCTTACAACAAGTGGGACCTGCTCGACGACGAGCGACGCCGGTACCTGGAGCGCGAGATCGAGCAGGACCTGGCGCACGTCGCCTGGGCCCCGCGCGTGAACATCTCGGCCCGTACCGGCCGCCACCTCGAGAAGCTCGTGCCGGCGCTCGAGACGGCACTCGAGTCGTGGGACACCCGCATCCCGACCGGCAAGGTCAACGCCTTCATCGCCGAGCTCGTGCAGGAACACCCCCACCCCGTGCGCGGCGGCAAGCAGCCTCGCATCCTGTTCGGGACCCAGGCGTCGAGCCAGCCGCCGACCTTCGTGCTCTTCACGTCGGCGTTCCTCGACCCGCAGTACCGACGCTTCATCACGCGTCGTCTCCGCGAGGTCTGGGGCTTCTCCGGCACGCCGATCAACGTCAACATGCGGGTGCGCGAGCGCCGGAAGCGCTGAGCCCACCCCCGTCACGCAGAACGCGCCCCGATCCGTCGGGGCGCGTTCTGCGTCCGGGGGCCCGGTCATCGCTGGTCGGCGTTCGGCCTGGAGGCCCGCGGGCGGTCCGGCGCGCCGGTGCGGCATCATGGGGACGTGCGTACCAGGCCGTGGGCAGCGGACCGACGTCGGTCCGCCCTGGTGGGCGTCGTCGTCGGTGTGGTCGTCGTGGGCTCGGTGTCCCTGCGGACGATCGCGCACGCACCGGACGACGGCGACTCGGTCACCCGTGCCGACCCCGTGCCCTCCGAGCCGGCGCGGTCGCCCGACGTCCGACTGCCGCCGTCCAACGGCCTCGAGGAACCGATCGAGCCCCAACCCGTCCGTCCGGTCGACGGTTCGCCCATCGATCCGTGGTGGCGCCGCGTCCCACCGGTCTCCGGCGACATCGTCGGCATCGGGGCCGCGGCCTCCGGGCACGTCCGGATCGCCGGGAACACGGGCGACGAGACCCTCGCTGTGGAGATCGACCACCTGGAGACCGGCGGGGACGGCCCGGTCGACGTCGTACTGTCCGCGGGGACGGTGCGCGGCGGCGCGAAGCCGGTGTGGACGCCCGCCGGCGAGTCCTACGACCTGTTCCAGGCCGCCGGGGTCGAACAGGGGCTGACCGTCGTGCTCGGCGAACCGTGGTCACTGCCCGACGAGGTCCGGTCCCTGGTCCTGCTCGACGCCGACACCGGCACCGTGCTGGGTGGCGCGGCACTCGTCCCGTCGGACTGAGCCGTCCCCGCCCGGGGCCACGTCCGCTGCCGGCCTCGGGATGGGGCACGATGTACTGGTGACGCAGCAGAACGACGGACTCGGTGTGCTCGCCGACCGCGTGTGGTGCCGCCTGCGGCTCGACCGGTTGGCCGGAGGTCGGCAGTCCGGGTACGTGATCCGCGAGGACATGCTCGAACACCCTGACACGGTGCGCTCGTTCCGGTGGATCCGGTGGCTGCTCGTCGCGGAGACCGTCGTCGGCCTCACCGCCATCGTGGTCGCCGTGCTGCTGACCAACGCGGGGGAGTCCCTGTCGTGGGCGGTGTGGTTCCGGTCCACCGTGGTGCTGCTCATCACCCTGACGCTCTACGTGTTCGCCTGGCGGGCACAGCTCGGGTACTACTGGGCGTACCAGCGGCTGCGGTTGTTCAGCCGGATCTTCCCGATCGTGACGCTGATCGTCGCGGCGATCCCCGGTCTCTACCCGTTCTGGATGGTCATCGAGCAGATCCTGTTCTCGGTGCTCATGGTCGGGATCGGCGACGTGCTGACGAGCGACCACATGCGGACCACGTTCCCGAAGCCCGCGCGGCGGTAGCGCTCGCGCGGTCGGCCCGGGTCTGCGACAACCCACGCGTCGATCGACACGTGGACTGTCGCAGGAGTGGTGCGAGGTCGATGCGACCCGGCCTACGCGACCGTGGCCAGGGCGAACGGGAGCACGGCGGACGCACCGGCGCGCCGGAGCTCCCGGCCGGCGACGGTCATCGTCCACCGGCTGTCGACCAGGTCGTCGACGAGCAGCACCGGGCCCTCGTGCGCCTGCAGGGCGGCGGCGAGCGACGGATCGACCACGAAGGTGTCCCACACGCCGGACAACCGGTAGGCGCTGTTCGTCGCACCGTCCCCGCGGGGAGTCCCGCCGTTCCGCCCGAGCGTGCCGAGGAACTGCAGCCGCCCGATGGTGGACAGCGCCTGGGCGAGGGACCCCACGAGCTCGGGCCGTGACCGCGATGACATCGCGACGACGCCGGTCGGCCGGGTCTCCCACGGCCAGTCCTTGAGTGCCCGGACACAACCGTCGACGAGCTCGCGCGAGATCGGGGCATCGGGGGTGGACGGCGAGAACAGCGCACGCAGGGGGCCACCCCAGCCGAGGTCGGTCAGACGCGCCACCGCACGTCCGGGTTGCACGAGCTCGTCCGGGCCGATCTTGCCCCGTACCGAGACCCCGAGCGACGACATCCCCGAGGGCCACTGGGCACGCGGGGCGATCTCGACGCCGACCTTGTCGAGCGCGGCCGCGGCTCCGGACGAGTCGGTGTCGGAGACGGCGGTCGGGAACCAGGCACCGGCGCAGTTGTCGCACCGGCCGCAGGGCTCTGCCGAGGGGTCGTCGAGGTCCTGCTGCAGCAGCTGCATGCGGCAGGCCGAGGTGGACTCGTAGTCGAGCATCGACGCGGCCTCGGCAGCGCGGGCCGCGGCGACCCGCTCGTACCGGGGCGCGTCGTACTCCCACGGCTGCCCGGTCGACACCCAGCCGCCGGTGACGCGGCGGACGGCGCCGTCGACGTCGAGCACCTTGAGCAGGAGTTCGAGGGTGGAGCGCTTGATGTCGACCAGGCCCTCGAGCGCCACGGTCGACATCGCGGTGTCGGTGGACAGGGCGCCGAGCACGGCGGCGGCGCGGGCCTCGGTCGGCATCGAGGCGCTGGCGAAGTACTGCCAGATCTCGCGGTCCTCCCGCCCGGGCAGGAGCAGGACGTCGGCGTTGTCGGTCGCACGACCGGCACGACCGATCTGCTGGTAGTAGGCGACGGGCGACGATGGAGCCCCGACGTGCACGACGAACCCGAGGTCGGGCTTGTCGAACCCCATGCCGAGCGCACTCGTGGCGACCAGGGCCTTGAGCTCGTTGCCCTTGAGCTGCTGTTCGAGCTGTTCGCGCTCGTCGGTGTCGGTGCGCCCCGTGTAGGCGCGGACGGCGTACCCGTTGTCGCGCAGCAGCCGGGCGATGTCCTCGGCCGCCGAAACGGTGAGCGTGTAGATGATGCCGCTGCCGGGCAGGTCGCCGAGGTGGGCGAGGAGCCACCCGAGCCGCTGCCGGGCATCGGGCAGCGTGAGCACGCCGAGGCGCAGGGACTTGCGGGCCAGGGACCCGCGGATCGTGAACACCGGGTCGGCCGGGCCGGCGGTGAGCTGTTCGGCGACGTCCTCGACCACGCGCTCGTTCGCCGTCGCGGTGGTCGCCAGGACGGGGACGCCGTGGGGGAGCGACCGGATGAGCTCGGCCAGTCGGCGGTAGTCCGGCCGGAAGTCGTGGCCCCAGTCCGAGATGCAGTGCGCTTCGTCGACCACGAGCATGCCCATCCGGGCGATCAGGGTCGGCATCTGCTCGTCGCGGAACTTCGGGTTGTTCAGGCGCTCGGGGGAGACGAGGAGCACGTCGACCTCGTCACGGGCGAGGGCTGCCTGGGTCTCGCCCCACTCGTGGGCGTTCGCGGAGTTGATCGACACTGCACGGACACCGGCCCTCGCGGCGGCGGCGACCTGGTCGCGCATCAGGGCGAGCAGCGGCGAGACGAGCACCGTCGGACCGCCCCCGCGTCGGCGCAGCAGCAGCGTCGCGAGGAAGTACACCGCGGACTTGCCCCACCCGGTGCGCTGCACGACCAGGGCGCGCTGCCGGTGCTCGACCAGCGCGGAGATGGCCTCGAGCTGGCCGGGGTGGAACACCGCGTCGGGGCGACCCGTGAGCGCTGCGAGCGCCTGCTGCGCCTCGGCGGCGATGTCCGCAGAAGGCGAGACGACGGACGGAGCGGCGGTGGGGGTGTCCATGCCCCCATGCTGTCAGCACCGACCGACGAAACCCGACCCGAGCCTCCGATCTGTGGAGAACGCGACGGGGCGCGCCTACTGGTACGTGACCAACGACGGCGTCGGCTGCACGTCCTGCATGGTCTGCGCGGGTGTCAGCATGGGCGTGTCCTCGTCGTAGAAGTTCTTCCAGCCCCAGTGCAGCCCCTCCGGTGCGCCCTGGTGCAGCGCCTTCCAGGTCGCCTGCTTGTCGGGCTGCGATCCCTGCCCGTCGACGTGCACGAGCATGTCGAGTTCCGGGTGGGTCTTGAGCGCGGCACGGTCCTGGATCATCGACAGCCGGAACTGGTGCAGTACCAGGGCCTTCGGCGGCAGCCCTTCCTCGCGCACGAGCGAGGCCAGCCACGAGGACACCTCGTTCACCTCGGACGCCGACACGCTGCCGATCTGCTCGAGGGGCACCTGGTCCTTCGTCAGCCGCCACTCCGGGTCGAGCGCCAGCCAGACGCCGGGCTTCTTCAGCAGTGACTCGTACTGCTTGGCCTGCGACAGGAAGTCCGACCGCCCCGGCTGCAGGTCGATGATGACCGGCATGTCCGCCTCGTGCGCGGCGTCGACGTAGGGTTCGAGGGTCGAGACCGGCAACTCGGTCGAGTAGTCGCCGTCAGCGCCGGCGTCCCCGGCGGCGACGGTCGCGATGACCTCCATCGCGGGCGTCACGAGCTCGTCGGACTCGGCCCGGTACGGCTTCGCGACCTGCTCGGCCCGCTGCACGGTCTCCTTCGGCCCCTGCTCGCCGAGCACGCCCAGCGCCGGCGCCCCGGGAGCCCCGTACAGCGCCACGTACCGGTGCCCGTCGAACGGCCGCTGCCCGCCGTTCCGCAGCTGGAAGCCGCCCTCGGCCGCCCGGACCGTCCACTCCGGATCCGGCAGGGCGTCGAACGCCGCGCCGACCAGGACGGTCGGGTGCTCCGCCCGCTCGTGCAGCGCCGTCACCACGTCGGGTGCGGCAGCCGGATCGGTCACGCCCTCCGGCATGGTGACGACCTTCGCGCCGGCGGCCTTCGCCGTCGCCACGGCAGCAGCGTCCGCACTCGCGTCCGCCACCACCACGGTCGCCTGCCGGGAGGCCCGGGTCGACTCCGGCGCGTCACCGCCGTCCGGCGCCTGCCGCTGTTCGACGTCCGTGTCGACCGACACATCGCCCTCGGCCTGGTACCAGTCGGCACCGAGCCGGTCGAGCTCGCGGGCGACGGCAGCGCTCGTGTTCTTCGCGGTCAGCAGCACCGGGACGTGGGCGCTCGCCGCAGCCTCGGCCGCATCGCGGATCCCGTCGGTGTCGCCGGCCCGGGCGACGACCGCTCCCGGAGCACGCGCGAACAGGGCCTTGCTGACGCGGACGGACCGGGCTGCGGCGTCCGCAGCGTCGGCAACCGTGACGGTGGCGGCCGAGGCCTTCGCCAGGGTCGGGCGGCTCGTGTCCGGTCCGCTCGACGTGCACCCGGCGGCTCCGAGCAGCAGCCCGGAGACCGCGATCGCGACCAGGAGACGAGGGGTGGAACGAGAACGCATCGAGCCACCATACGAGCCAGACGGAGAGGTCCCTGGGAATCCGACGGGTGTCGTCTCGTAGAAGGGAGGCATGCCCCACCACCCCGACGACCGCCCGCTCATCGGACCGGTCCGGTCGCCCGAGGTGCACTGCATGACGCTCAACGTGCGTCGCCGCGTACCGCGACCGCCCACGCACCTGGACGCCTGGGAGCGTCGCCGAGAGGCCGTGCTCGCGCTCGTCACGTCCGAAGCGCCCACCGTCCTCGCCGTCCAGGAGGCCCTCCCCGCGCAGGCCGACGACCTGACGTCCGGCCTCGGGTCGGGTTGGGAGCCCGTCCTGGCCGGACGGGGAGCGCGCGGCGGAGGCGAACAGGTCGGGCTCTTCCTGGACCGCTCCCGGCTCGACGTCGTCGAGCGCCGCACCTGGGCGCTCTCCCGCACGCCCCACCGCCCCGGCTCGCGATCGTGGGTCACGTCCTTCCCTCGGCACGCCGTCGGTGCCGTCGTCGACGACCGCGCGACCGGCGTCCGGTTCCTGGCCATCGCCACGCACCTCGACGTCGCCTCGCCGTGGGCCCGACTCCGGTCCGCCGAACTGCTCGGCCGGATCGTCCGGCAGCGCGGCCTGCCCGCCGTGGTCATGGCCGACTGGAACAGCCCCGCCGGTTCCGCACCATGGCGAGCCCTGGCGGAGGCGGGGGTCGAGGACAGCTGGGGGCGGGCCTCCAGGCGGGTGGGCGAGCCCTACGGGACGTACCCGCACTACGGGAGTCCGCGCGTCGGTGGCCGACGGATCGACGGGGTGCTCGTGACGTCCGAGGCAGAGGTGGACCGCGTCGCGGTCGACGTGCGGCGGCCGGGCGGCGTGTGGCCGTCCGACCACGCCGCCGTGCACGCGGTCGTGCGGTGGGCGTCGTGATCGCCACGCTCGGGCCGACGTTCCTGCGGCCACGGTTCCTCGTGGCCGACGTGGTGCGGGCCGTGACGCTCGTGAGCGTCGTCGTGGCAAGCGTCGGGTGGGGCGGAACGGCGTTCCCGGTGATGGCGCTGGCGCTGCTCGGGGTCGTCGTGCCGCGGATGCTCGGGCTGCGGCCGGCGTTCGACGTGGCGGTGTGCGTGCTCGTGCTCCTCGCCGGGTGGTCGAGCGTGCTCGAGTGGTACACGACGGTCTTCCTGTGGGACAAGTTCATGCACGTCGTGCTGACGGGGCTGCTCGCGGCGGTGCTCTACGTCATCGGTGCCGACCTGCGGGCGGTGCCGGCGCCGCACGCCGAGCGCCGGGTGGTCGTCGCGGTGCTCGCGCTGTGTGCGGGACTCGCGGTCGGGGCCGTCTGGGAGATGGGGGAGTGGCTCGGGCACAACTTCGTCGACTCGAAGATCTTCGTCGGGTACGACGACACGATCGGGGACCTGGCGGCCGATGGGTCCGGTGGGTTGCTCGTCGGGCTCGGGTTGCCGTGGTTGGGGGCGCGGCGCGAGGTGGTGCGGCCGGGCTGAGCGCGCATGCGCGTTCGCCTTCTCCGCTCGTTCGGTGCTCGTTCGGTGCGACTCGCCGTGGCACGGAGGGGGTCTGACGTCCGCTATGCTGGACCGGTCGCTCGCGCTCCGGTCGGACGTGGGCGAGGATCCTCCGGGATCCTGAGTTCTCCGGAACTCGCGGGCTGTGGCGCAGCTTGGTAGCGCACTTGACTGGGGGTCAAGGGGTCGCAGGTTCAAATCCTGTCAGCCCGACCGAAGCGTGTCGGACACCACGACGGATGCCCACCGAGGATATCGGTGGGCTTCTTCGTTCCCGTGGCTGTCGTTGGGTCGTGCGTACAGGGCTGCCTCACTGCGACGTTCAGCGGACCACCTGTGTGCGACACGAGTCATCTGACCGTTGCGGCCCGGTGGAGTCGGACACAGCGTTCCGGGACGGGCCCGGCTAACGGACGCCGGTGGCGGACCTCTAACCGGCTGTCCGGTTCGGCTCGTCGTCATCGACGAGGCGCACCGGGAGTTGGGTCCGGGGTCGCTCGAGGACGGTTTCGGCCCTCCGGAGCACGGTTGCTCGCGAGCGTCCACATCGTAAGCCCTCGCGGGTGTCGTGCATTCGGCACACGCAGACCGTGCCGTCGTCGAGCGAACGGTGCTGCACGCCGACCCGTCCGTCCTCGAAGCGGCCGGTGACGCGCGAGAAGCGTCCGAGGAGGTCAGCGTCATCCAGGACACGGCCGCGTTCGCAGCGTTCGAGCGAGATGTGCTGCCCGGTCTTCGCGGCTCCGACGACGGGGTCGCACTCCGGGACCACTACCCAAGAGGAACCTTCGTCGTCCTGGACGCCGCCGGACACAACCTGCACCTCGAGCAACCCGAAGTCACCGCCGCGTTGGTCCGCGATCGGTTCGCACGCATCGACCGGTAGCCCATCACCTATCGGACGCCGCCACTCCGTCACTTCTCGTCAAGCCCGTTGGATGGCGTCGAAGATGAGCATGCGAGCTCGATCTCGGGTCGAGTAGACCCGCTTGTCCGTTCCACTGGTGGGCACGATCGTCTTCGTTCTCACCCTCCCTGGGCGAGGCCGGTGATCAAGTTGATGGCGACTGCGACGACGAAGGTTCCGAAGAAGTAGGACAGCAGCGCGTGGCCCAGGGCGACCCTGCGGGACGGAGTGGATGACTGGGTGATGTTGCCCGCGTTGTAGGCCATCCCGATCGAGAAGGCCGTGTAGGCGAAGTCACTGTAGGACGGGTCCTCGTCCTGGTCGAAGTCGAAACGGTGGCGGTCGTCGATGTAGTACATGCGCGCGTACTTGAAGGCGTACACGGTGTTCATGACCGCCCATGCCGCCACGACGCCGACGACCGCCAGGATCGCGGCCGCGGACCCGACGGGGTCCTTCTGCTGGCTGCGGATGAGCGCGAAGATCACGAGGACGAGGCTGAGGAACGTGGCGGCGATGACGAGCACGTCGACCAGCTTCCGCGATCGCTCCTCGTGGCGGGCGAGGGATCTGGTCCGTTCGGGATCGGCCGGCCAGGCCTCGGACCACGCCCAGAAGAGGAACACTCCTGATGCGATGGCCCAGCCCAACAGCGGTGAGAGATCGGGGACGCCGAGGAGCGCGGCGATCGCCGCGACCGCTCCGCCGATGATCACGGCAACGCCTGCCTTCATGGAAAGGTGGGACATGACTCTTCCTTCCTGAACGGTGGTTCTTCGTTCTGTCGCGCATGCGCTTCGATGCCACCGCGCGGCCCTCACCCGGGCCGGGTTTGCGAGAGGGGGAGGTAGAGACCGGCGCGCTCGGCGCGCACGGCGGCGAGCGTGCGCGACGTGGCGTCCAACTTGGCCAGGATGTGCTCCAGGTGCGCAGCGACCGTGCGGGGTGCGATCGCCAGCGCCCGGGCGATCTCCAGATTGGAGCATCCCTCGATGACGTGGCCCAGCACCTCGAGTTCCCGCGGCGTCAGGCCTCTCAGGTGCCCCGCGGGTGAGAGCATGACGACCCCGCAGGCCACCGCGATGAGATCTCGCTCGAAGGCCAGCACCGTCGCCCGCATGTAACCGTCCGGCGACTGCCGGCTCCCACGCGGCCACAGGAACGTGGCGTAGCTGTGCCCCTCGTCGATGGCGTCCCTGGCCGCGGTGATGAGTGCGGAATCGGTGGCGAGGAGCGCGTCATCGGACAGGCCCGGAATGCGGGCGACCCCGTACCCGGGAAGCAGCACCACACCGGACCCGGCTCCGCTGACGAAGGCTGCCGATGCTGCCAGCGATCGGACCGGGTCGATAGCCGATGCGAGATTCGGCATGAGTCGAGCGAGTCGTCGGCGAAGCGTCTGCGACGGCGGAGCCGCGCTCCGGAACAGCACTGTCATGAAACCCACGTGCCGACCTCCGTCCTCGAACAGCGCGACGGACAATGCTTCGTGGAACCCCGCGGGGAGGAGGCACTCCGCCCAGGTCTGCAGGTCTGCGGACGAGTAGGGCAGATCGGACAGGCTGGTGGGAGGCCGCGCGCGATCGGCACCGGTCCTTTCGATGTCGCGCGCCATCTCGGGACCGCTCAGATAGCGGACGCTGGACTCGTCGAGGTCCGTGCTCGCGATCGCGCTGTACCCCGTGCCTCCCCGCTCTGTCAGCGCCATCCATGCACCGTCGAAGGGGATGTGGTGGTGCAGCTCGTCCAGCAGAGCCTGGGCCCGATCGCGAACGGGACCCGGGCGCGCTGCGATCTCGGTGAACCGCAGTGCAGCAGTGCGTGTCACGGTTCGATCACCTCACGATCATCGGCAGCGGGCATCGAAGGAGTTGTCCAAAAACCGTCTGTCGCCGGTGTAGCACGGTGACGCGGCACACGGGTCCAGACCGCGTTAACCCGTATGGGCGTGTCTGCCGATGGTGCCCCCGCTCCGGGGGGCGTGGCATGGAGGTGTCGCGTGGCCGACCGGCTCGCGGCGCATACCAGGGCACGTTCCGCACGGGAGGAGACGAACATGAAAGCCGTTGTCTACGAGGGGCCGCACAAGGTCACGGTGCAGGACGTCCCGGATGCGCGCATCGAGCACCCCACCGACGTGCTGGTGCGCGTCACCACGACCAACATCTGCGGATCCGACCTCCACATGTACGAGGGGCGCACCAGCTTCGAGACCGGGCGCTGGTTCGGGCACGAGAACATGGGCGAGGTGGTCGAGGTCGGCGACGGCGTCGACAAGGTCAAGATCGGGGACCACGTCGTCCTGCCGTTCAACGTGGCGTGCGGGCACTGCAAGAACTGCGAGCGGGGGCTGACCAACTACTGCCTCACCGCGCAACCCGTCCCGGAGTGGGCCGGTGCTGCCTACGGGTTCGCCGACATGGGGCCATGGGCGGGCGGCCAGGCCGAGCTGCTGCGGGTGCCATGGGGCGACTTCAACTGCCTCCGACTGGGAGAGGACGCCGAGGAGAAGTCAGCCGACTACGTGATGCTCGCCGACATCTTCCCGACCGGCTACCACGCCACCGAGATGGCAGGAGTGCAACCGGGAGACCAGACCGTCATCTACGGCGCCGGCCCGGTCGGCCTGATGGCCGCCCTGTCGGCCACCATCCGCGGAGCGAGCAAGGTCATGGTCGTCGATCGGCATCCGGACCGACTCCGGCTGGCGGAATCCATCGGTGCGATCGCGATCGACGACTCGAAGGTGGATCCGGTGCAGGCCGTCCTGGAGCAGACCATGGGTCTCGGCGCCGACAACGGCTGCGAATGCGTCGGCTACCAGGCGCACGACCCCAGCGGGGACGAGCAGCCGAACCTCACGCTCAACCGCCTCGTCCAGTCCGTGCGGTTCACCGGCCGGATCGGCACCGTCGGTGTCTTCGTGCCGCAGGACCCCGGCGGCCCCGGCGAACTCGCGAAGCAGGGGCAGATCGCCTTCGACATGGGACTGCACTGGTTCAAGGGCCAGACCATGGGCACCGGACAGGCACCGGTCAAGAAGTACAACCGCCGGCTCCGGGACCTCATCGCCGCGGGCAAGGCAACGCCGTCGTTCATCGTCAGCCACGAGCTGCCACTCGACCAGGCACCCGAGGCGTACGAGCACTTCGACAGCCGCGACGACGGGTGGACCAAGGTCGTCCTCAAGCCGGGGAAGGCGGGCTGATCATGGCTGGGAGAGCGGCTGCCGCAGTCGGACTCGGCGTCGCAGGTGTCGCGGCGGGCCTCGTCGCACGCTCCCTCGTCAAGAAGGAGCGCGAGTCGGACGGCGACGGCGCACACCCCGAAGGGTGGAAAGCTGTCACCGTCCTCGGCGACGCCTCTGACTTCGCGCGCGATGGATACCCCGAACCGTTGCAGCGTCTGGCGGGATCGCTCGAGATCCGGATCGACCCGGCTCCCGGAGTCGAGGGCTTCGAGGTCCACGCCCGAGTCCGCAAGGGGGTCGACGTCGACGTCGACGGCGACCCGAACGCTGCGTTGCGTGCAGCGCTGCGCGATGCGAAGCAGGTCTTCGAGACCGGCGAGATCCTCCGTGCGACACCGAGACCGCACGGAAAACGCCCGCGCACCCTGCTGGGCGCTGCGGTCGACACGGCAGAAGACGATGCGAAGGGCGAGGGTGTGCTGTGAAGGCGCTGTGCTGGACCGGAGTGAACGAACTCTCTGTGGAGAACGTCGACGATCCGGAGATCCTCAACGCTCAGGACGCCATCATCAAGGTGACGTTGAGCACGACCTGCGGGTCCGACCTCCACCTCCTCGGCGGGTACGTCCCGACCATGCGGGCAGGCGACGTGCTCGGTCACGAGTTCATCGGCGAGGTCGTCGAAGTCGGATCGGCCGTCACCAAGCACAAGGTCGGAGATCGCGTCGTCGTCTGCTCGTTCATCAGCTGCGGGAAGTGCTGGTACTGCCGGAACGAGCTCTACTCGCTCTGCGACAACGGCAACCCGAACGCTGGCATCCCCGAGATGCTCTGGGGTCAGGCACCCGGCGGCTGCTACGGCTACTCCCACGCGTTGGGCGGCTGGGCCGGTAGCCACGCCGAGTACATCCGTGTGCCGTACGCCGACCAGGGCGCCTTTGCCGTTCCCGAGGGGGTCAGCGACGAGCGGGCGCTCTTCGCCTCCGATGCCGCCCCGACCGGATGGATGGGCGCGGACCTCGGCGGTGTCCGGCCGGGCGACGTCGTCGCTGTGTGGGGCGCGGGTGGGGTCGGCCAGATGGCGGCGCGTGCCTCGCTGCTGCTCGGCGCCGAACGGGTGATCGTGATCGACCGCTTCCAAGAGCGGCTGACGCAGGTCGAGCAGGTCATCGGCGCGGAGACCATGAACTACGAGACCAGCGAGGTGACGGCGGAGCTCCGCGAACTCACGGGCGGCCGTGGCCCCGACGTGTGCATCGAGGCGGTCGGGATGGAGGCACACCACGACGGACCCGACTTCGCGTACGACCAGCTGAAGCAGCAGCTGCGACTGCAGACCGACAGACCCACCGCCGTCCGTGAGGCGATCTTCGCCGCGCGCAAGGGCGGGAGCCTCTTCGTCCTCGGAGTGTTCGGGGGCTTCGTCGACAAGTTCCCCCTGGGGGCGGTGATGAACAAGGGCCTCACGATCCGGTCCGCGCAGCAGCACGGACAGCGGTACATCCCGATGCTCCTGGAGCGGATGGCCCGCGGCGAGATCGTCACCGAGCACCTCGCGACGCACGTGATGCCGCTCGACGACGGACCGACGGGGTACGCCATGTTCAAGGAGAAGACCGACGGGTGTGTGCGGGCGGTCTTCCAGCCTTGACCGACCTCGAACCGCCTTGCTCGTGATCGGTCCCAGTCGATGGGGAGACCGATCCCCTCGCGCAGGCGCACGTCGTCGCTGCGATGACGACGGCCCGCTGACTCGAAGCAGGCTCGATCTTGGGTGCTGACCCGAGAAGGGCGGCTCCGACGTCGACGTCGAGACGATCCTGCCGAGGCCGACTTCTGGTCGTCAGTCGATTGCTCAGACGGGAGGGGCGGGGGTACCCGATCCCGTCCCTCCCGTCTGAGCTTGCACCCCGCGCCGTGCGGCGCGGCATGCTCCACCAGACCCGAACCTGGTGGAGGTCTCAGCGCCGGTACAGGGCGTTGCGTGCCAGGACCGCGAAGTCGCGCAGGAGGTCGAGCTCCACGGCGTCCTCCCCGCGCGGGGAAGGGTCGAACACGCAGACCGCCCCGACCCTCGTCCCGTCCAGGTCCTCCAGCGGATGGCCCGCGTAGAAGCGGATCCGTCCCCGCCGTGCGACCTGTGGGCGGTTCCGGTCCCAGGCGTCCTCGATGACCGTCGGTCCCGAGTGCAGCACGGTCGAACGGCAGAAGGAGTCCTGCAGCGCTCCCGTCCCGCGTGGGAACCACACACTCGCCGCGGACCACTGCCGTCCCAGCGGCAGGAACGTGATCGCAGCCCCCCTCGTGCGGAAGAGTTCCGTCATCTGCTGCACCATCCGGTCGAGGGCTGCGTCGGCCGGCGCGTCGACGACACCCAGGCGACGGATCGCGTCGTACCGGTCCTGCACACGCTGCGGCGTCGACCGGATCCACTGCGGGCTCCCGGCGCGGGCCCGTTGCTGCTCGAGCAGCAGGTGCACGACCTCGAGGAACAGCGGTGGGGTGCACGTGACCACGTCGGTGTCCACGCCGAGCACGACCAGATCTCGTCGCGCCTGCTGCAGTGCGTGCACGAGCGCGGACTGGTCCTCCTCGTGCGCCAACGCGAGCACGATTTCCGTGGTCGGCGCGAGGAGCGGTCGGAGCTGATCGACCAGGACGAGCGCTTCCTCGGCGGCACCGACGACCGCGGTGGTCGTCGTGCGGCTGTGGACGACGCTGCCGGACAGGCAGACCACCACCACGTCGTAGTTGGCGGCGTGGATCCCGCTCCCGGCCGAGAGCAGCGTCTGGCCGGACCAGCTCGACCACGGCACCGCTGTGACGTCCACACCACGTCCGGACCGTGCAGCCACGTTCTCCGCCATCGTCCGCGCGGCGTCGGGCAGCGACACTCCGGGCGCGAAGACCGCATCGCCGAACACGAGGATCCGGTCCGAGTCCGCGCCGCTCGCCGACGCGGTGACGATGCGCGGCGCGGACGAACGGTCGGGCAGTCGTGGGGCTTCCAGCATGGTCATCGTCAACCTCCTTGTTCGACGCGGCTGCTCCTGGACTGCTCTGGTTTCCGGGAGCCCGACGGGTGCGCGCCGGCTGGACACGACCGTAGACAGGGCGGAAGAGCACACGCCATCCGTTGCGCGCGGAGTCACCGTCGTTCAGCGCGGGATCGTGTCCGGTGGACGTGGACGTGGACGCGGCCGGTAGAGTCGCGCCATGACCGGGGCAGCGACGGAGATGTTCGCCTCGCATCGACTCGCCGCCAGCACGACCGTGGACGAGGCCGCGGCCGTGCTCAGTGAGGTGTTCCTCCCGGTGCAGGTCACCCCGTCCGAACCCGTCCCGGGTCTGCGCATGCACTTGAACGCGCTCACGGCCGGTCGGATCACGTTCGGCTACATGCGCTTCCGCGAGGCCGTCCGGATACACACCGCGGAGCCCGTCAACTACCACCTCGACATCCCCGTTCAGTCCCACACGACCATGCGCGCCGCCCGGGGACCGCGGTTCCGCGGGACCGAGCAGACCGCCGGGGTCTTCATGCCGGGTCGATCGGTCGAGCTCGACTGCAGCGACTGGTTCGCGCAGGTCGCCATCATGATCACGCGCAGCGATCTGGAGACCGAGCTGGAGCTCTTGCTGGACGCACCGGCCTCGACGCCGCTCGAGTTCGAGCCCCAGTTCGACCTCACGACCGACGGTGGCCGGGCCGTGTCGCAGGCCGTCCGGCTCGTCGACGAGGGGTCCCGGCGGACGCCTGGCCTCCTCGCGCATCCACTCGCGGTGCGCAGCCTCGAGCAGGTGTTCCTGCACAGCCTGCTGCTCGGGCAGCCGCACAACTACTCGAACGCGCTCGACATGCCCCGGGGAGGATCCGGGGCCCGATCGGTCTCACGCGCTGTCGAGCTCCTTCGCCAGGACCCGGCGCGGTCGTGGACGGTCGGAGAGCTCGCGTCCGCCGTCTCGACGAGCGTCCGCAGCCTCCAGGAGGCCTTCCGACGGGCCCTCGACACCACGCCGATGGCGTACCTGCGCCGGCTCCGGTTGGAGCGAGCCCGTGAGGACCTCATCATCGCCCCCTCGGGCAGCGTCACCGTGTCGGAGGTCGCCGCCCGCTGGGGCTTCCTGCACGTCAGCCGGTTCGCCGGCTCGTACGCGGAACGCTTCGGCGAGCTGCCATCCGCCACGCTGCGGCACACAAAACGTCCTTGAGTCGATCTGGCGCAGACGCGGGGGTCCAGCGGCCGACGTCCCCCACAGCTCGAGGGCGATGATGACATGCTGTCGGCCGGGGCATGCCTCGAACACCTCGCCCAGCGGCCGTGAACGATCGAGCGCGAGCTGACGTGCACAGAAGGCCGGGTTGCCAATCGGCTGTCGGGACATCCTTCGGATGCCGTTACGGTCGAAGCATGGCGAGCATCACCTACCCAGCGTCGCTCCGACCAGGCGGGCGGGTCGAGGTTCCTGCGCCGTCGATGGGTGTCCCCGTGCATCTCCTCGAGCGATTGCAGGCTGCGGTCGACGCGCTCACGTCACTCGGGTTCGAGATCCATGTGCGCCCGCACGCGTCCACGGCTGGTCTGACCCCTGCGTCTGCCGCTGCCCGCGCCGAGGACCTGCACGCTGCGTTCGAGTCAGCCGACGTGGTCCTTCCACCGTGGGGCGGGAAGCTTGCTGTCGAATTGATCGAGAAGATCGACTGGGATGCCCTCGCCGAAGCTCGCCGGTGGTTCGTGGGGTGGTCGGACATCTCGACACTGCTGCTACCCCTGACAACGCGGACCGGCCTCGCAACAATCCACGGCGCGAACCTCATGGACGAGCCATACGAGCTGCCTGACGAGTTCGAGCGGTGGACCGAGGTCGCGGCGCTCCCGTCAGGAGGTTCCTTCGAGCAGCACAGTGCGCCTCGCCGGCGCAGCCGCCCGTGGGGAGCGTGGGCCGATGAGCCGTTGGATCGCGAGCACGCGTACGAAGCCCCAACGAGATGGCGGTCGCTCGACGGAACGCATGACGTGACGATGCGCGGCCGCCTGGTCGGTGGCTGCCTTGAAACCGTGTCGCTGCTCGCCGGAACGCCCTACGGCGACGTACCCGGATTCGCGCGGAAGTACGCCCCGGAGGGCACGATCGTCTACCTCGAAGCGGCCGAGTCCAACGCGATCGCAGTCCTTCGGATGCTCACCTCGCTGCGCCTCGCGGGCTGGTTCGACGATGCGAACGGTGTTCTCATCGGCCGCACCGACGGCCCGGCTGTGCCCGAACTGGCCCAGGACGAAGCAGTGCGTCGTGCGCTCGGCGACCTCCACGTGCCGGTACTCCTCGATTTCGACACCGGACACCAGCCGCCGCAAATGCCACTCGTGAACGGCGCCCTGGCAGAAGTCCGACTCAACGGAGCGGACAGCTCGATCGTGCAGCACCTCGTCCCGTAGATCGACCGGTCAGGGATCGTCTGTCGGACGGTGGTCGTCTCAGCCGGTTACGTCGAGCCGGTGAGTTGCCAACGCGCAAGCGCATAAGCGGACCTGGGCGTGCGGCCGGACGTCGCTCTGCAGGTACCCGGCTCTTCGAAGTCCGATGGCGCGGGTCTCAGCGCCGTCGAACGGCGTCCCGACTCGTTCGGTGAGGGCACGCCAGTGGACGACTGCTTTCGCCGTTCTCTCACGTCCGCCCGCAGCACGCACCGACCTGACCTCGCGCTGGCCGCGACCGGACGGCGCACGCGTGACCGGGGATCTGGAGCGCAACCACTGACGGACTGGAGGCCCGGTGCCAGCTGGCACTTTCGCTCCAGGCTCGGCCGTCACCCCGCTGGCGCGGTGTGCCGGTACCGGCTGGTGGGGCCCACCTCCAGGCTCCATCACGGGCCGTGCGCGATGAGTTGCTCGTGTTGGAGCTGGAGTCGTCGTCCACACCGCTGTGCAACCCGCTCACTGTGGGTGACGATCACGAACGTGGTCCCTGCTTGCTGCAGCCGGTCGAAGAGGGCGAGCACGTCGTCCTCGGTCGTCTCGTCCAGTGCTCCGGTGGGCTCATCGGCGAGGACGACGGCTGGGCGCTTCGCGATGGCTCGGGCGATTCCGACGCGCTGCGCTTCTCCTCCTGACAGTCGTCGTGGGCGCTTGGCGGCAAGGTGACTGATGCCGACCGCCTCGAGGGCCTCATGTGCTCGGGCGGCCGAATCAGTGCGAGCAGGAACTCCGAGCCGGACGTTGTCGAGCACGTTGCGGTCGCCGAGGAGGCTGTGGTCCTGGGTGACGATGCCGATGTGTCGCAGTCGGTGCTCCGCCATTCTGGACGCGTTGCGCTCGAGCACGTGCCCGTCGTGCTCGTAGGTCCCGCCGAAGTCGGTGTCGACGCCGGCGAGGATCCGGAGCAGCGTGCTCTTGCCGGATCCGCTCCGCCCGGTGATGGCTACTGACCGATCGTCGTCGCGAAGGTCAAAGTCGAGTCGGTCGAACAGTGTTCGGGTCGATCCGTCGGGCTCGGTGATCGTCTTCGAGACGTCGCGCAGCGCGATCATCGTGGGGTACCTCTTCGGCGTTGGGTGGTCAGTTCGATGCGGACGGCTCGTCGGCTGAGTACGCCGTCCGCCACACACCAGAGGAGCAGGGCTGTGACGGCTCCGAGTCGAGCCATCGCACTGTCGTTGGGGAGCAGCGCGGTGGACGCGAGGAACAGCCCGAGCGCGGCGGTGTACTCGATCAGGCGGCTTGTGCGGAACAGCCGGTTCGTGGCACCTGGACTCCTCCCGAGGAGATGGTGCACCCGCGCGACTGGCGCTCGACGGTGATGCAGGAGCCGGTTGAGGAACGCCGTGATGATGCCCACGCCCGCGGTTATCGAGACGAGCAGCGCGGTGACGAGCACCAGGTTGTCCTGCATGAGCTGGCGGACGAAGGAGAGCTGCACGAGGTAGCTCGGGACTCCGAGCAATGTGTACGACCGGAAGCCGGTGTCGTCTCCGATCGCGTCGAGACGCGCGACGACGCCTCCGAAATCGAGGCTGTGATCGACGGCGAGATCGGCGTTGAGCACCTGGAACACCAGACGGTCGAACAGCTCGGGATCCAACCGGTCGAGTGCTGCTCGGTCGAGTCCGGCGAGTGTCGGCGGGTAGGGCACGATGACGGTGTCGTCGAGGTAGTGGTTGGCTGCACCACGGAAGTACATGGCGCTGTCCGGCTCGAGGAATCCGACGACTTCGAGCTCCTGCTCTTGCAGGATGACCGCTCCGGTGAGTCGCTCGCCGAGCTCGTACACGCCGCGGTACTCGTTGCCGAGCAGCACCGGGACCCGGCCGGATCCCCAGTCGACGCCGTCCCACTCGATCGGCTCGCCGTCCTGCACGGAGAGCCCCGCGAACTCGTACGCGGTCTCGCTGAGCTGGATGGACTTGATGTCCTGAACGGTCCTGCCGGACTCGTCCCGGTACTTCCCCTTGAGCGTGTACTCGGTGCCGTACCCGACGTCGAAGCGGTCGTCGCCGCGGAAGTCCTGGACGGTGACGGGCTGGTCGTACGAGGAGATGAAGTCGAATCCGGGCTCGTCGTCGATGCGGTCGACGAACGAGGCGACTGCGTCGAGCGCGTGCTGGTCCCGACGGATCGCTTCGAAAGCGTCCGGGTCGAGATCGTCGATCACCGTGTAGAGGTCGACGTCGGCATCGGCGGACAGGCCCTGGGCCACTGCCTGCGAGGTGGACTGGGTGAACGACGCCACGTTGTACCAGCAGAGCGCGAGCAGCACGAGCAGGCCGATCTTGGCGACGATGATCGCCCAGTTGGACCGGAGGTCGTTCAGCAGTTCCATCGTCGGGTTCCCTGCCAGAACGAAGCGACGGCGACGGCAAGCACGACGGTTCCGACCGCGACGACTGCCGTGGTGACGTCGAGGTCGAGGATGGTGGTCTGCCTCACGACTGCCGCGCCCGCGAGCGCGGTCGTACTGGCGGCGATGCTGATCACGCCGACTCGGATGGCAGCGCTGCGAAGGGTGGTCAGTGGACGAATCCCCGTGGTGAAGCGCACGGCGGCGGTGCGGAGTTCCCATCGCCCGGCCTGAAGACCGGCAACCACGGCGATGAGCACGACGACGAGGGAACCGAGCGCGACCAGGATGGGCGACACGGCGTCGACGTTCGTCCTGCGGTTCGTGCCGTCGTCGATTACCTCGACGCTTCGGCCGGGGAACTGTGCGCCGTAGTGGCGGACACTGCTCGGGCCGTCCAGGAGCAGCCGTTGCGGTGACGCCGAGAACTGCGCCGGATCGGCGAGGACCACGTCATCGGACAGCAGGCTGTCGGTCCGCACACCGAGACGCCCCACCACCTCGTACGTCGTGCCACCGACGGTGATGTCCTCGTCGCGGACGTCGACAGCAGCGCCGA
Organism: Curtobacterium poinsettiae; assembly: GCF_025677645.1. NCBI lineage: Bacteria > Bacillati > Actinomycetota > Actinomycetes > Micrococcales > Microbacteriaceae > Curtobacterium > Curtobacterium flaccumfaciens. The sequence continues at coordinate 1,790,887 of NZ_CP106879.1, forward strand.
CGAGGGCCTCACCGGGACGCCCGGTCAGAGCGTGCCCGTCGTGCAGCGGAACGTCTGTCCACTGTCCGGACAGGACCACGACGGCGCGGACGTCACCGTCCAGCCCCACGAACACCTTCGTCCCCGGTTCGAACGCGCTCCGAGCACGCATGAGTTCGTCGATCGTCGCGGTCACCCACGCGCTCTGGCCCGTGCGGAGGTCATTGCCCTCCGCGGCGACGACACGTCGACGCTCGTCGAACGCCCCGATCAGCACCGTCAGGAGCATGGCCAGCAGGAGCAGGCCCGCGGTCGCCGTGAGCTGTCGATGCGTCACCTGCCGTAGTAGGTCTTCGCAGTGCCGACCCCGTTGCCGGGCTGGTTCGGCCGGTACGGCTTCCACACGGTCACCGCTTCGGTGCCGGACCTGCCCCACTTCCGCCCAGAGTCCGCGATGACCCTGCTGCCGTGCTCGAGCCGCGCACGCGTGTAGTGCTGCACGCCGACCCAGGTCGTCCAACCATGCGCGCGCTTGTGCGTCGTCCCGTTGATCGTCTTCCTTTCCGCTGCGCCGCGGTGGTTCACCGCGAACACCGACATCCCGGTTGCTGCGCCATTGACGGTCCCGGTGCTCTCGGACCATCCGCCGACGACTCCCAGTTTCTGGGCATCGCCCTGCGCATGCGCGGGGATCGCGCCGAGGAACACCGTGCCGCCGACCGCTAGTGCGGCGACCCCTGCGGTGATGCGCCGGGCCTGTTGACCGATCTTGCTCATCGCCTACTCCTTCTCTTGACTCTGACGTCCAGCCGTTAACATGTCAGACGTAGAACTTTTTGTCTAGGAAGTGTGTCTCCGGCCGCAACCCTCCTCCGGACGCGTGACGGGGGGGGGGGGGCAGCGCGACCACGAACGGACTGGGAGGCCCGGTGCCAGCCGGCACCGGGCCTCCCGTCCGTCCGTCAACTGCCCCTGACAGGTGACCGCTCAGGCGGGCTCAGCCACGCGTCCGGCGTCGCCGGCTCCGCAGCGTCCACACGAGTCCACCGGCCGCGAGCAGTGCCGCCGCCACCAGCCCGAGGGGGAGCAGGTTCGCGCCCGTCCAGGCCAGTGCGCCTCCTGGGTCGCTGCCCGCATCCGCGCCACCGTTGCCCGGCGCTGCCGCGCCAGGTGTACCGGATCCGCTGTCACCCGGCGTCGGAGCGCCGCTGCCCGGCGTGCCCGCACTCGGCGACGCGGTGGGCACCGGGGCAGCCGCAGCCACGACGGTGAAGGCGGCCCGAGCCAGGGCTGCACCGTCGCCCGACGCGGTGACCGTCACTCGACCAGACGCCGTGCTCGGCACCCGCAGGTCGGCCGAGAATGCACCACGGGCGTCGGTGTGCGCGGTGGCACCACCGATGCGTGGCGTGGTCGTCAGCGCCACGTCGGTGTCGGCCGGGAACCCGGCGCCGGTCACGGTCTGCGTGTCGCCCGCGTCCACCCGAGGCGACTCGACCCGCAGGACCGGGGTCGCCGCCGCCTTGCTGCTGAAGGCGACGACGGTTCGCTTCGTCACGGACCGTTCGTCGACCGGCACGCTGATGGTGCGGGTGTCGGCGTCGTAGGTCCAGGCGCTCGTCGCGATCGGGCGGCCGTCGATGGTGACGGTGCGCGGCCGGTCGGCGTTCGTGAAGGTCGCCGTCCACGAGCGGTCCTGCACCTGGCCGGCGAAGGAGCCGTCGGCGGGGGCGATGGCGAGCGAGCCGCCGGTCGCCTGCTGCGTGTAGCGGACGGCGGTGGAGGCGCTGCCCGCCGTGGCCTTCGCGGACGCTGTGGCCGTGGTCATCGCGCTCGACTTCGCGGCGCCGTCCGCGGCGCTGTCCTCGCCGGCGTCCTCGTGCAGGTCGAACGAACCGTTCGCGCCGGTCGCCACCGTCAGGGTGACGGCGTCGAGCGGTGCGGCGTCGTTCTTGACCTGCTCCGTGCGGGTGGGGACGATGCCGCCGCTCTTCACGAACACCGGCATGCTGTTCAGGTCGGTCGTCACGTCGGCGGTGGTGCCTCCGGCGTACGTCTTGCCGGTGAACCAGTCCGTCCACGAGCTGCCGGCCGGGAACCAGACGGAGCGGGTCGCCTTGCCGGAGTCGTCGTTCGCGGTGGTGACCGGGGCGACGAGGACGTCCGGGCCGTACAGGTACTCCGAGCCGGCCTGGGCGTAGGACTCCTGCGCCTCGGGGTACTGCAGGTAGAGCGGCTGCAGGATCGGGGTGCCCGTCTCGGTCGCCTGGGCGGCGAGCGTGTAGGTCAGGGGGACCAGGGCCTCGCGGAGGTTCAGGAACCGCTTCGCCGATGCCTCGGCAGCGGCCGGGTACTGCCACGGCAGTCGGTCGCTGTGGTTGCTGTGCAGGCGGTCGATCGGCTGGAAGGTGCCGAGCTGCACCCAGCGGGCGTAGAGGTCCTCGGGCAGCTGGGTCGTGCCCTCCTCGGCGCCCTCGATGCCGTACTGCGCACCGTTGTGGCCACCGATGTCGTGGCTGACCGAGGCCAGGCCGGTCGCGGCGGACTCACCGGGGGTGTAGCCGACCTCGGCGAGCAGCATGTCCCACGACGACGTGGTGTCGCCGGTGAAGTGCACGGTCGTGCGCTTGTCCGCCCACGGGCCGGTCGGGACCGCCTGCGGATTGCCGTAGCCACCGGCCGTCAGCGAGCCGTACGCCCGCGAGAACGCGAGCCCCCGGCCGCCGAGCGCTTCGTCGGTGTACTTCGCGTACTGCTGGTTGATGAACGCGTCGGGGGTGACGCCGTTCGCGGAGTACTTCGAGTTCTCGCTGCAGCACCAGTCGAGCCACCACATGTCGACGCCCTTCGGTTGCAGCGACGTGTGCAGGTCGAAGTAGGCCTTGAGCTGGTCGGGGTCGGACCAGTCGAACAGGTACCGGTCGCCGTCGCCCTTGGTGAGCCTGCCCTTCGCGGTGGCCTGCGCCTCGGCGAACTTCGGGTCCTGGCTCGAGATCGACGGGTGGATGTTGAGGGTGTTGTGGATGCCCTGGGCGTGCCAATCGGCGAGCAGGCCGGTCATGTCCGGGATCCGGGACGGGTCGACGGACCAGCCGTTCCACTTGCTGTCGCCCTGGTTGTTGGGGCTGCCGACCTTGTAGTCGGTGTCGATCGCCATGACGTCGACGGGCACGTTCTCGTCCCGGAACTGCTTCGCGATGGCCAGGTAGTCGGCCTGCGAGCGGTCGTAGTACTCGGAGTACCAGACGCCGTACGCCCAGCGGGGGAGCAGCTTCGTCGGACCGGTCAGGACGGCGAGCTCCTGCAGGGCATGGCGGTAGTCGCTGCCGTACCCGAAGACGTAGCCGTCCTGGTAGCGCTCGCCGCCGTGGTCGCCAGCGGGGGTGACGGTGTCGGTCGCTGGGTCGTACAGCGCCGAGGCGCTGTCGTCGAGGAGCGACCAACCGTCCTGGTAGAGCAGGCCCGGGTTCGTCTTGACGGACCCGTTCGCGGTGTCGAGGTCGCGGCGGTACCCGCCGAGCGGAGCGTGTGCGGCGAGGACCGGCGACGCGGTGCCGACCACGGCGACGGTGTCGAAGTTCACGTTGCAGTTGTTCGCCACGGTCGGGCACCCGATCACGACGTCGTTCGTGCCAGCGGCCAGGTGTACCGGCACGGTGGCGGTGTTCCAGTAGTCCCAGCCGCTCGTGCGGGGGAGCTGGGTGGTGGTGGCCTGCTGGCCGGTCGGGGCCGCTGTGAGCGTCGGCGTCCCGGCGGAGCCGTTGGCGTAGCGGACCTGCAGGGCGTAGTCGCCCGCGGCCGGCACCCCGGTGACGTGGGTCGTCAGCTGCGCGCCGGCACGCTCGAACCCGGCGACGAAGCCGTCCCCGGCGAAGCCGTTGTGGTTGGTGGCGGTCGTCGCCGGAGCGGTGCGTGCCGAGTCCTCGGCCTGGCACACGGTGCCGAACGCGCAGTCCTCGCCGGTGACCGTGGTCGACGGTGCCGGGTAGGCGGCACCCTCGCTGACCAGGGCCAGGCTGTCGACGTTCACCCGGCCGGAGTCGTCCGCGGCGCGTTCGATGCGCACGCGGTGCTCGCCCGCCGTCAGGTCGAGCGTCGTGGCAGCGGTGGTCTTCCAGTCGTCCCAGTTCGCGCCGGGAGCGAGCCGGATCGTCTTCGCGGCACCGCCGTCGACGGTCACGCTGAGGGTGCGGGTGGCGACCTGGCCGTCGCCACCCTGCGAGTTCGCGTAACGCAGGGCGAGGTCGTACGAGCCGGCCTGGTCCGCCGTGGTCGTGAAGGTCATCGCGTTGCCGACGGACTCGAAGCCCGCGGCGAACCCTGCTCCGGTGAAGCCCGCGTGGTCCGTGGCGAGCGACAGGCCGGTGAGCCCGAGCGTCTCGGCCTCGCACAGGGTGCCGATCGTGCACGAGGGGGTGGGCGTCGACGCCCACGGCGTGCCGGTGACCCGTTGGCCGGACGCCGTGGTCACGGTGGTCTGCAGGGTGTCCTGCGTAAAGGCCCCCGAGCCCTCCTTGTACCGGACGGTCATCGCGCCCGTGTCGAGGGTCAGCCAGCCGTCCCGCTCGGTCTTCGTGAACGTCGTCGGTGCGAAGTCGTCGCGGCCGATGACGTTGAAGGTGCTGCCGTCGGTGAACTGCGAGTCGCCGGCGTACTCGGTGCGGATCAGGGTGGGGGAGAGCACCTCGAACCGGGCCTGGCCCGAGACGACGGTGCGGTCGGCTGCCGGGTCCGCGGCGGCCGGGATCGCGGCGATCCCGAGCATGCCGAGGGCGGTCGCAGCGACGATGCCCGACGACAGCGCACGGCGCAGCCCTCGGGATCGGAAGGAGATGGGGCGCAAGTGGGTGCTCCTCGTGGACGTCGTCGTCCATCGGGCCGTGCAACGGCCGTGACCTGCGAGCCGTCCCTGCGGCGGCCCGTTTACAACGCTGTAAACCATACGACCAGGACGGCTCCCGAGGAAGGGGCAGCCGGGGGTCGGCTCGTTTCGCGGCTCGCGCCGCGATGGTGAGCGGCGTGGTCGCGTCGTGCGCGGCACTGGACGGGTCACGCTGACGGACTGGAGGCACGGTGCCGGCTGGCACCGTGCCTCCAGTCCGGCCGTCAGCCCGCTGGCGCGGTGCGCCGGTACCGGCTGGTCATCTCGAGAAGTCGCGGATCTGCGCCGGGCTCATTCGGTGGGTCGCGGGCGACGCCGGCGACGCAGCACCAGCGTCCCGGCACCGGCCAGGAGGAGCAGTGTCGCGAGCAACGCCGGTCCGACAGGTGACTCCGCTCCGGTCGCGGCCAGCGTGTCCGTCGCCGTCGCCGGGGTCGTCGGCGTCGCCGTCGCCGGGGTCGTCGGTGCGCCGGCGCCCTGCGCCGCTGGTGCCACGGTCGGCGTCGGCGTGGGCTCCGCGGTGGGCGTCGCGGTCGGTCCTGGCACGGCTGCAGCGATCAGCGGGCTCTCGGTCATCGCCGTGCCGGTGAGGCAGTGCTTGAGCTCGGTCTCCTTGACCCAGTGCGAGCCTGCGGCGACCGCACGGCACCCCGAGGCGAACGCGATCTCCCGCTCGTTGTCGAGCATGCGCACGAGCGGTGTGTAGGCCGCTCCGGTAGCGGGGTCGATGCCTGCACGCGACACGACGTCCCACTGCACGTTCGCCGCCATCGGCGTCACCTCCGAGCCTCGCCACGGGTTGGTGGCGTCGTCGTAGACGTCGGCGTCCGAGACCGGAGCAGCGTTGTCGGGCGCGGCGACGGTGGATCCCGGCAGACGCAGCAGCGCAGCGAACGGGATGATCGTCTCGGCGTGCGCGAAGCGGAAGGTCGCGACCACGTTGCCGCCGGCGACGCGGGCGTCGATCGTGGCGAAGAAGTCGTCGAGCAGGGGCTCGGCGATCGAGTAGGTCTCGTCGTGCCCGGCGAGGCTCGGGCCCTTCTCGTAGAAGTCCTCGGCGTCGAGCAGGTACGCGAACCACTCGGCATCCGCCGGCCGGCCAGCGAAGTACTGCGCGAAGTCGAAGGCGTGCGGAGCGACGTTCTCCTCTTGCATGTCCGCCGCGATGATGTACAGGTTGTACAGCGCCATCGCCGCATCGACGGTGCTCTTGATCGACTTCTTCGGATCGCCGCAGGCATCGGGATCGGCCGTCGTGTCAGCGCCGGGTGCGCACGTCACCGCGCCGCCCTTGGAACCGTCGGCGGTGTTGTACCAGGTGTGTGCCTTGTCCGTGCCGATTGCGGCGATGAACGCGGGCGTGAAGATGCCGGAGAGCAGGTCGTTCGCCGCTTCGACGGATCGCGGCTTCGCCTCGATGTACTGCAAGGCCGCCGCGATCGTGCCGCCGTCACCGGTCTGTGCGGCGACGTAGTCCTGGTACGCCTGGGCGCGCTGGCGCTCGGGCGACCCTTCGGCCTTCTCGGTGCCGTCCGGGTTCTCGACCTCGTGGAAGTAGAGCAGGTCAGGGCGCGGCTCGAGCTTGACGCCCGTGGCCCCGAAGGCCCGCAAGAAGTTCTCGCCCGACTCCGTCGCGCGAGACTCACCCGATGTCTCGGCGACGACACGCCCGCCCGTCTTCGCCGCAGCTGCGAACAGCTGCTTGTTGCGCTGCGCGGCTCGTGCTCCGATGCCCTGGTGCTGGGCGGCGCCCTGACCGGTGAGCATGCCGTAGCCGTTCGCGACGTTCGCCGCGGTGATGGCATCGAGGTTCGCGGAGAACTCCTTCCCGATCTCCGGCGTCAGGAACCCGTCCTCGGCCTGCGCGGTCGCGGCGAGACGGTGCAGCAGCGCGTCGTACTTGTACGCGGAGAGTCCCCGCGATCCGTGTCGGGCGACGGACTCCGTGGCGACGGGTGCGTAGCCCGTCGGCGCCGGCGAGTAGGCGTCGATGTCCGACTGGCTGGGGGCGATGTAGGGCTGCTTGCTGCTGGTGAAGCTGGCCTCGTCGGCGTGTGCCGGCACCGCGAACACCAGCGAGGCGAGGGCAGCGACGGCAACGCAGGAAAGTGCGGTGCGGGTGTTCATGGGTCCTCCGGTATCGGGACCCTCGGGCAGCGGTCCGACAAGCAGAGGTAGCGGCAGCGGGTGAACAGCCCTTGACCTGGGGGTGACCGGATGGTGCTGCCGAGCACGGCGGCGCGCGTGGGACGCGACGACAGGAGCGCAGGCCCTGGACACGTGCCGCTGATGGACTGGAGGCCCGGTGCCAGCTGGCACCGGGCCTCCAGTCCGTCAGTTGCGGGCCACCGAGACCTGCCTAGCTGTGCCCGGATCGTCGGGTCAGCTTCGAGCTGACGACGCCGTAGAGCAGCCAGGCGACGACAACGACGAGTGCGACCGTGCCGTACATCGACGGCAGGGCGCCCTGCACCAAGAACGGCACGAGCAAGAGACTGACCAGGCCGAGGACGGCCAAGGTGATCTTGTAGCTGCGAGGAGACATCAGACCTTCCTTCCTTGCACTGGCTGGCGCCCTTGTCGAGGACGAACGGGTTCCACCCCGAGAGCGTTCCGGCGCCGCTCGTTGATAGTTGGATGGAAGCATGTTCTCTCGCATTCCGCCTCGTGTGTTCGGCCTTGCGTTCGGCCTCGGAGCTCTGGTCGCGGGGCTCGTGATGGCGCTCCTCGGTGCGGGCGTCCAGTACATCGGGCTCGTGGCCGGAGGGCTGGTCATCGCGGCGATGGGATTGCTGGCTGCGGTCGTCGGTGCGATCGGCTTCGCACTCCACGGGTCCGCGCGATCCGAGCGTGACCGGTCGAAGCGAACCTGAGTCGCTGGCAGGCTCGTTCGGCGGTCGATCGTTGTGCGAGACAATGTGTTCGCCATTACGTTGAGCTGGTGAAGCCGCCGAAGTATCCGCGCCCGTTTGCGTGGTTCATGGTGATCGCAGCCAGTCTTCTGCTCGCGCTCGGACTGCTGAACATCATCATCAACACCACCCAACCCGGGTCGTGGCTCCTGTTGATCGTGCTCATGCCGTGGCCGCTGTACGGGGGCTTGAAAAGCCTGCGGGACGGCGAAGACCGCTAGCGGATCGGCTACCGGGAGCTCTGCTTGTCGCTTCGTCGTCGCCACTCCCCGCCGGCATAGGCGAGCGTGTACAGCCCCACGACGCTGAGTGGTGAGATAGCCAGGAAGACCAACATCGAGTCGACGAGGACCAACAGCGACGCGGCGACGCCGAGAAGAACGACACCGACGAGGACCAGCGTCCACAGCGGCAGGCGTCGGCCCAGCCATTCGTGAGTCGTCATGATGCTCAAGCTACCCGTGGAACTACCCGACCGACGCCCCGATGGGCGATCGGCTACCGGCACGAGGGTCTGCGCTAGTTTTGTGGTGTGACTGTCAGTGCTGCACAGGCGTCGTCGTTCTTTCGTGAGATCGGCAGCAACGGGCCGGTGTGGACGGTCGAAGACAACAACGGTGTGCCCGCACCGAAGGCAGCCGATGGCCGCCGGGCAATGCCGTTCTGGTCTCGGCGGTCTCGCGCGGAGCGCGTCATCGCACAGGTTCCGGCGTACAAGGGCTTTCGACCCCTGGAGATCTCGCGCGTTGACTTCGAGAGCCGATGGCTTCCGGGAATCGAGAAGGACGGACTGAACGCAGGTCTGAACTGGTCGGGACCTCGTGCGACGGGCTACGACCTGACGCCAGAAGAGCTCCGAGCCCAACTGACCGCCTAGCGATCCCGTACGCGGCAATCCTCCGGCTCTCAGCGCCTGAGGAACTCGGCGACGAACGTCCCAGCTGCGATGACGCCTCCGAGAACAAATCCACAGCCAACGAATCGTGTGAGTTCCGGAGTGAACTGCCCTCCCCAGAACTCCCCCTGCACTTTCCGCGCGAAGCGGGCGATCGGCCTCGGGAAGATTATGAGAACACAGCCCCATGTGACGCCGACCATTGCCAGCCCAACCAACAACATGCCCACTGCAACAGGTGCCTGCAGCGGAGCTGGAGCACCACGCCGCGTTCATCCGCCGCATGGTCGGTGCCGCGACGGACGCCGCGGACCGGCTCCGCAGGTAGCGGCCGTCGATTACGGGGAGCCGCGTGGTTCGGTCGGTGTCGCCGTGCTCAACGCCCTCGTGCAGTGCCGTCCCCGCGAGGCGTTGACCAGGATCCTTCTGGCCGGGCAGCTCACGTTCCTTGCTGCAGCATTCGCTTCCATCGTCGTCGCGATCCCGCTCGGGTGGTACGTCGTGCAGCACCCGTCAACGGACCCGGCATGGGAGCCGGAGCCCCTCGCCTCCTGAGCTCGGGTGCCAGCGCTGTTCTTTCCGCTCAGGACCCGACCGGGGGCTGGCGCCAGGGTCGTCGTCATCGATCTCGGGCGTCACCGTCACCGTCGAAGACCTGCCGGTTGCCGGCGATCACCTGCTGGTGTTCCCGCACCCAGTCGGCGAGGGCGAGGGCCACGTACTGCAGCGACCGTCCGAGATCGGTGAGCTCGTACTCGACGCGCGGCGGCACCTCGGCGTGGACCGTCCGCGAGACGAGCCCGTCGCGCTCGAGTGCGCGCAGCGTCACGGTCAGCATCCGGCGTGAGATGCCGGGGATGACCTCGGAGAGCTCGGTGAACCGCCGCCGCTCGTCACCGAGCACCCCGATCACCAACAGCGTCCACTTGTCGCCCATCCGGGACAGCAGCGACCGGAAGAGTTCCGGGTCCTCACTCGTGCACAGCTCGGCCATCGTGGGCATCGACTGGTGGAGCCGGGCCTGCAACTGGTCCAGCGCGGTCTGGTCCGTCATGGGGTCTCCCGTGGTTACTGCCGGGTAACAGGGGATCGTTTGCGGTAACGGGAACCCGGCGGGCAGGGTTACTCATCGTAACCGAAGCCCGGGTCGTCGACTCGGGAACGATCGAAGGAGTGTCATGACCCTGTTCCGCCTGGACGCCAGCATCCGCACCGACGGCTCCACCAGCCGAGCACTCGGCGACATCGTCGAAACCGAGTGGAGTGCCGTGCATGCGGGCTCCGAGGTGACCCGCCGTCACGTCGGCACCGACCCCGTGCCCGCCGACAGCTGGGCCGACGCCGTCGCTGCATCCGCGACGCCCGACTCCGAGCGCACGGCGGGCCAGGCCGCCGCGGTCGCCCTGGCCGCCCAGCTGACCGACGAGCTCGCCGGTGCCGACGCGCTGCTGTTCGCCGTGCCGCTCTACAACTTCGGCGTCTCGCAGCACTTCAAGTCCTACGTCGACCTCGTGCTGACCGACCCACGCATGGCACCCGGCGCCGTGCCCGCGACCGTGGGCAAGCCGGCCGTCCTCGTCACGGTGCAGGGCGGCAACTACTCCGTGGGCACACCCAGGGAGGGCTGGGACCACGCCACGGCCTGGATGCGCCGAATCCTGGAGGACGTCTGGCAGCTCGACCTCGAGGTGGTCACGCGTGAGTTCACGCTCGTCGGGGTGAACCCCGCCCTCGACCAGTTCGCGGAGCTGGCCGACGAACTGCGGGTCCGTGCTGAAAAGCAGGCAGCACGACACGGCCGCACGCTGGCGGCCGTGCCGAAGGCTGCGTGAAGCGGGCGCTTACGACGCGAGCATCTGCTTGATCAAGGCATCGCGCCGGAGTCCCGCTCGTCCGCGAATGCCGCCGCCGCCTGAGCACCCCGACTAGCTGGCGGCGGGCCTGCTGAACAGGTTGACGACGTTGCCGTCCGGGTCGCGGACCAGTGCGGAGCGGTTGCCCCACGGCATCGTGGTCGGCTCCAGGACGACGTCGTCGCTGCTGCACCGCAGTCCGGCGAAGTCGCCGTCGACGTCGGCGACCTCGAACTCGATGAGCACGGAACGGTTCGTCGCCGGCGTCAGCGCGCCGCCGAGCATGGCGACCGTGGCGGTGCTGGCGATCGCGAGGGTCCCACCCGCGCCCGTGAACTGCGCGAAGACCGGTGCGGGGCGCTCGGCCTGCTGGCCGGTGACACGTTCGTAGAAGGCGACCATGCCCTCGAGGTCGTCGGTGATGATGCGGACGGATGCGAACGACATGGGGTTCCTCACGGTGGTGCTGCTGACTCGGAGAGGCCAGCTTCACCGGCCGGCGCGACACCGTCCTGTCGGTGTTTCCGGAAAACGACGGCGCAGCTAGTCGTCGAGGACCGGCCGGAGTCGTCCGTACTGGATCGCGAGGTCCTCGGATCGCAGGACACGTTGTGCGGGCCGCTCGTCGGTGACCTCGACCGACAGCATCCGGTCGCCGCGGAACGCCCGCACCCCGTCGCGGGTCCGGCACCAGGCGATCAGGTACCACTGACCGTCCTTCCCGATCGACCCCAGCGGTTCGACGTCGCGGACGGACTCCGCTCCGCCAGCGTCCCGGTACCGGAGTCGCACGACCCGATCCGCGCGCAGGGCCGCCGCGAACTCGGCCGGGACGGCCGTGTCCTCGTCGTCCTCCAGGAAGTGCACCCGGGATGCCAGTGCGCTGGCTCGTGCGGCGTCCCCGGCGGGCATCACCGCGAGCGTCTTCCTGGCCGCGGTCTGCGCCGCCTGCCGGAACGGACTACGCCCCAGCGAGCCGAGCCCGATCAGCACCGCGAGGGCCTCGTCCGGCGTGAAACCCGCCGGGCCGAGCGTCGCGGAGGCGTCGATGACGTACCCGCCGGTCCGGCCGGGCTCCGCCCAGATGGGCAGACCCGACTGCTGCAGCGCGGAGATGTCCCGTTCGATCGTCCGCACAGACACCTCGAACCGCTCCGCGAGACGACGCGCGCTCCGCGGTTGCGGGGAGACGGCGCGCAACTCCTCCACGAGGCCGTAGAGCCGATCGGTGCGATTCACCTCGCCATCTTCGCTGTCGTGCCGACGTTCCGTCAGATCCACGCCGTCTCGTCTGCCACGTGCTCGTGGGGCTCGCGTCCGTCGGCCTAGGCTGCGAGGGTGTCCGCAGCCCTGACCGTCGAACTCCTCCGGACGTTCGGTGTTGCTCTCGAACCCGGCTTGACGGAACGGGAACTGGCGCGGGCCGAGCGTCGGTACGGCGTCCGGTTCGGCGCGGACCACCGGGCCCTGCTCTCCCTCGCGCTGCCGAGCGGGGACGGGTGGTTCGACTGGCGCGCTCGGAACGACGAGCGACTGCGGCGAGCGATCCGGTGGCCGGTCGAGGGTGCCCTGTTCGACGTCCGTCACGACGCCTTCTGGCCCGGGTCGTGGGGCGAGCGACCCGGCGACGAGTCGCAGCGTCTCGAGGTGGCTGCGCGGCACCTGCGGCAGTGGCCACAGCTGGTGCCGTTGTACTCGCACCGCTACCTGCCTGCCGCGCCGGTCGGCAGCGGGGCGCCCGTCTTCTCGGTGCACCAGACGGACGTCGTCATCTACGGCGATGATCTCGTCGACTACGTCAAGCGGGAGTTCCGGCCGGATGGTATCGAGCGGGAGACCAGCGTCGGGATGCACGACCTGGAGCCGTGGACGCTGCTCGCCTTCGGCGAGGACGTGCCCTGAACGCAACGAGCGGATCGGACTGCCGGCGGTCCTGAACGCAACGGCGGACGGACTGGAGGCACGGTGCCAGCTGGCACCGTGCCTCCAGTCCGTCCTGGGGTCGCGCCCAGGGCATGTCAGGACTCCGACAGGAATCCGGCGCGCAGCGTGAGGGCTCCGTCAGGGAAGCGCTCGCGCCGTCGGCGGTCCGGCATGATCGGCAGGTTGCCCGCACGCACACGGAACCAGGAGGACACCGGTGGCCCTCATCGACAACGGCATCTACGTCAACGGAACCCGAACGGAGTCGCCGCAGGACCTCAGCCTGACCGACGAGGCGCTCAACGCCGCGGGGAGCGGTGCGATGGCCTGGATCGGGCTGTTCCGACCGACGGCCACCGAGCTGGCCTCGGTCGCGGACGAGTTCGGGCTGCACCCGCTCGCGGTCGAGGACGCGCACAAGGGGCACCAACGCGCGAAGCTCGAGCGCTACGGCGACACCCTGTTCGTGGTGCTGCGACCCGCCTGGTACGACGAGGACGAGGAGACCGTCGAGTTCGGTGAGGTGCACCTGTTCACCGGGCGCGACTTCGTCGTCACCGTCCGGCACGCGGAGCAGCCGAACCTGGCGGACGTGCGGAAGCGACTCGAAGCCGATCCGGACGCCCTGAGGCGCGGATCCGAGGCGGTGCTCTGCGCGGTCCTCGACGAGGTCATCGACAGCTACGCCCCGGTCGTCGCCGGGCTGCAGGACGACATCGACGACATCGAGGACGACCTGTTCGACGGTGACGTCGACCCGGCGTCCTCGCGGCGGATCTACCAGCTGCTCAGCGAGGTCATCGGGTTCCAGCGCGCCATCGGCCCGCTGCCCGGGATGCTCAACGCGTTGCTGCGCGGCGCCGAGAAGTACGGCACGGACACCGAGGTGCAGAACCAGCTGCGGAACGTGCTCGACCACGCGATCCGCGTGACCGAGCGGGTCGACACGTTCCGGACGCTGCTCGAGAACGCCCTCACCCTGCACTCGACCCTGGTGACGCAGGAGCAGAACGACGCGATGCGACGGATGACCAGCGCGAGCCTGGCACAGGGGGAGGAGAGCCGGCGGCTGGCGCGGGCGTCGATGGAGCAGGGCGAAGAGGTGAAGAAGATCTCGTCGTGGGCGGCGATCCTGTTCGCTCCCACGTTGGTCGCGTCGATCTACGGCATGAACTTCGAGCACATGCCCGAGCTGCGGTGGGTGTGGGGGTACCCGGCGGCGATCGTCGCGATGGTCCTGCTGGCGGTCGTGCTGTGGGCGGTGTTCAAGCGGCGGCACTGGCTCTGAGCGTGCGTGACGACGGACTGGAGGCGCGGGGCCAGCTGGCACCGTGCCTCCAGCCCATCGATCAGTCCGTCCAGGTCTGCTGGACGAGCGCTTTCAGGAGACCGTCGGTCGGGATGTTCGACTGCGTGACCGCGATCCAGGTGTCGCCGCGCACGAAGAACGTGTGCGTCGTGTCCACCCGGTCCGAGTAGTACATCGACGTCTCGGTGTGCTGGCAGGAACGGCCGCCGAGTGTGTCGGTGCAGGTCCAGCCCTTGCCTGCGAGGGACTGGAGCCGGGCCTGGAGGACACCTCGGTCGACGGTGCCCATCCCGAGGAACAGGTTGTCGACGTCCTCGGTGCTGCCGCTCGGCGACCAGTGGCAGACCAGCGTCGCGTCCGCGGTGAACGGTTCCTCGGGGTCGACGTAGTAGTCGGTCTTCCCCCCGGGAACCGCGGGTCGGAGCTGGTCGAGGACCAGTGAACCGAACAGGCGCGGAGCATCAGCTGCCGGAACGGCGTCCGTGCACGCCGCGGGGATGGTCCCCGTCGTGTCGGCCGTCGGGGTCGGCGTCGGCGTGATGCGCGCCGCTGACGGTGACGGCGACCCGGACGGTGCCGGGGCCGGCGCCGCAGAGGTCGCAGCCGGTGTCGGCGCGGCGGCGAAGGGCGTCGGGACCAGGCCGAGCGCCACCGAACCGCTCGCGGTACCGATGCCGAGCACGGCGATCAACGCCACGATGAGGCCGACTCGACGGTGCTTGGCGGCCGGGCGGGGCTCGTCGTGCATGCCCCGGACGACCTGCTGCCGCATGCCGGCGAGCATCCGCTGCATCTCGTCGCCACCGGGCGGCTCGTTGCTCATCGGGGACCCGTGGTCGGTTCGTCGTTCATCGTTCATCGTTCGTCACCGCCTTCTTGATCCGTGCACGGGACCGCCACACGCGCTGGGTGACGGCGCCGACGCTCATGCCGAGCAGGTCGGCGGCCTCGGCGTAGGAGCGGCCCTCGATGAGGCAGAGCTCGCACACCTGGCGATCGAGTGGTGCGAGTGCGTCGATCTCGGCGCGGACCCACCGCAGTCGCTCGCGGGCGTCGTCGTCCGGCTCGGGCGCGGCGAGCTCGTCGGGCAGGTCGACACCCTCGTGCCGTCGCTGCTGTCGCCGCAGGTTCGCGGCGTGGTTCCGGCACACGACGAGCAGCCACGGCAGGAGTGACTCCCCGGGGACCTCCACGGTGTCGGCTTTCTGCCACAGGGTCAGGAACGCGTCCTGCACGATCTCCTCGACGTCCATGCGCCGCGTGACCAGTGCCCACGTGTACCGGGTCATGGTCTCGGCATGACGGTCGAACAACGCGGTGACCGCACTGCGGTCGCCGCGCGCCGCTGCCGCCACGAGCGCGCTGTCCGGCTCGGCTGATCGGTTCATGTCCACCCCCTTCACTTGCGCAGTGTGCACGGAGGGGACATCCTCACAGATCGGTCGCCGCCGGGCGTGTCGCGGTCGGGGCCGCCATTGCGCGGATCGTCCTGGAGGCGCGGTGCCAGCTGGCACTGTTCCTCCAGACCGTCCGCTGGTCGCGGCGCGCGACCGACGCCGGCTTGTTCACCCGCCCGACGCATGCGCGTGGCAGGGTGGTTCGGGGCATCGTCGCCCGCAGCCCAGCCAGCCGCCAGCGGAGCACGATGCCAACACCCGACCTGATGATCGTCACGGACCTCGACGGGACGTTCCTCGACCACCACGACTACTCGTTCGACGCGGCCCTGCCGATGCTGGAACAGCTGCGGGCGGACGACGTCCCCGTGGTGTTCTGCAGCAGCAAGACGCGTGCCGAGATCACGGCACTGCAGGCGCGCACCGGGCTCGACGGGCACGCGTTCGTGGCGGAGAACGGCGCGCTCGTGGTCGGACCGGCGGGCGACGTGCTGGTCGGACCGGTCGACGGCGACCTCGAGCGGCTGCACGCGGAACTCGCCCGCGTCCGCCAGTCACTGGAGTTGCAGTTCGAGACCTTCGGCGACGTGACCGACGCGGTCGTCGCCGCGTGGACGGGGCTCGACCTCGAAGCGGCTGGACGAGCGCAGCAGCGCGAGGCGTCCGAGGTCCTGCTCTGGCACGCCGAGGACGACGACCGGGCGGACGCGTTCCGCGCGGCGCTCGCCGCGGTCGGCCTCGACCTGGTGCGCGGCGGTCGGTTCTGGCACGTGTTGCTGGCGGGCCGCGACAAGGGCGCGGCGGTCCGGACACTGATCGCCGACCACGAGCGTCGGACGGGGACGGTCCCGCGCACGATCGGACTCGGTGACGGCCCGAACGACACGGCGTTGCTCGACGCGGTCGACTTCGCCGTCGTGGTCCGCGGGCACGGCCCGGCACCCGGACCACTCGCCGACGACCGCCCCGAGCGCGTCCACCGCACGACCGCCCCCGGCCCGCAAGGCTGGACCGAGGGCCTCACCCGGTTCACCACCCCGTCCGTCAGGAGCCACCGATGAGCGACTTCCACCAGAACGGCGTCATCACGACGTTCCACGACCTCGGTCGCCGCAGCACCGCGAGCCTCGAGGAGGACCTGCGGGGCTTCGCCGAGAAACGCCCGATGAGCCTTATCCTGCCGGCGCTGTACTCCGAGCTCGAGCGTCCAGCCCTGTCGCGGATCGTCGACGAGCTGGCCGAGGCCGACTGGCTCAGCGAGATCGTGATCGGGCTCGACCGGGCCGACCGCTCGCAGTTCGAGCACGCCCGCGAGTTCTTCTCGCGGCTGCCGCAGCGGCACCGGATCCTGTGGAACGACGGGCCGCGACTGCGCGAGCTCGACGCCGAACTGGAGCGTGCGGGCCTGGCACCGGGGGAGCCCGGCAAGGGCCGGAACGTCTGGTACTGCACCGGGTACGCGCTGGCGTCGGAGCGGGCGGACTGCATCGCCCTGCACGACTGCGACATCACCACCTACGAGCGGGGCATGCTCGCGAGGTTGTTCTACCCGGTCGCGAACCCCGCGTTCGACTACGAGTTCTCGAAGGGCTACTACGCCCGCGTCGCCGACGGTCGGATCAACGGCCGCGCCGCGCGGCTGCTCGTCGGGCCCCTGCTCCGCTCGCTCCGCCAGGTCTACGGGGAGTCCGAGTACCTGGAGTACCTGAGCAGCTTCCGGTACCCGCTGTCCGGCGAGTTCGCGATGCGTGCCCACGTGCTGAACGGCCTGAAGATCCCCGGCGACTGGGGACTCGAGATCGGCATGCTGTCCGAGGTGTACCGCGACTACGCGACCCGGCAGGTGTGCCAGGTGGAGATCGCCGACGCGTACGACCACAAGCACCAGCCCCTCGCCGAGGCCGACGGCACCGGCGGCCTCGCCCGGATGGGCAACGACATCGTGCAGTCGCTGCTCCGGAAGCTCGCGACCATGGGCGTCCCGCTCACGTCCGACTCGTTCCGCGTGCTCAAGGCGACGTACTACCGGAACGCGCTCGACATCGTCGAGGTGTACCGGCACGAAGCCGAGATGAGCGGGCTCGCGTTCGACCAGCACGCCGAGGAAGCCGCGGTGGAGCTCTTCACCAAGGCGATCCTCGATGCCGGCGGCGCCTTCACGGCGCGGCCGAACGACAAGCCGTTCATCCCGAGCTGGAGCCGGGTGCGCTCAGCGGTGCCGGACGTGCTCGACCGGCTGCGGGACGCGGTGGAGGCGGACCAGCAGGACTGACGAGGTCACTCGACCCGGTGACGGCATCGAGGATGCCGTCACCGACCGGACCGGCGCAGGGCGTCCAGGGGGACCCACCCTGGCTGCGAGCGTTGCCATGATCGGAAACGGTCGATGCGACCCTGCGCGGCCGCCACGGCAGGCCGAGCCCGTCGGATCACTCGGCCCCGCAGGACGAGGAAGCCCGAGCCCACGAGGACGAAGAAGCCCGCCAGAGCCAGCCCCGTCAGGCGGATCGGGCCGACTACTGACCAGCCGATCGAGACGCCGCCGAGCGCACACAGCACGCACCCCCAGAACAACAGTCGGCTCGCGGTGTGCCGGAAGGTCCGGATGAGCCGTTCATCGTGTTCGATCGTCGGCGTGCTGCCGGGCTCTGACTCTGCGAACCCCACCCGGAGCCGCATCACGAGCCCCAGATGACGTACGCGACGACCCCGAGGACGACCACACCGCCGATGGGGACGAAGAAGATCCAGTCGTTCCGGATCGGCGCGCTACCCGGTCGATGGTCTCGCTGGAACGGGGCGACCGGGTTGCCGCTGACCCCGGGGAGGAAGTCGGTCGAGTGCTGTCGGACCGGTTCTTCGGGACGCTGGTCGTGCATGTGACCCCCCAGAGTCGACGGGTGCTGATGACCCTCGCGTTGATCTTGCCCGACATCGAGTGCCGTGACCACCACCGGTGCAATCGGCCGACTCGTCATCCGTGCTGCGGGTCCCACCCGTCGGATCTCGGCGCCCAGCCGAGTTCCGGACCCAGCCGCTCGGCGATGTCCGTGATGATCTGGGCGTAGTCGTCGGGCTCGAACGAGAACGGGAGCGCGAAGGCGACCTCGGTGACCGCCTGGTAGCCGACGTCGGCACGGAGCCGGTCCGCGATCTCGGCCGACGTGCCCACCAGGTCGGCGGCGAAGAGCATTCCGGCGGGGCCCTGCGGCACGCCGACGCGACCCGAGCGGCTGTCGACGTAGGCGCGGTAGCGGGCCTCTTGCTCGGCGGTCGCGGTGTCGGTCGGGATGACGACCAGGCCCTGCGAGACGCGGGCGGCAGCGGGGTCGGAGTGGACGTCGAGGTAGGCGTCGATCTGAGCGCGCTGGTTCGTGGCGAAGTCGGTGCCGTTCTCACTGCGGGTGACGCTCGAGGTGAGCAGGTGGAAGCCGTTCTCACCCGCCCACACGGCCGACTTCGTGCTGCCGGTGCCGTACCAGATCCGTTCGGCCAGGCCGGCGCTGTGCGGCTGGACGGTGCTCGCGAACTCCTCGATGCCGCGGCGTTCGACGGTCTCGGTGGCCGTCACCGGGTCACCGCGCACCATGGCACGGAAGCGCAGGAGCCGGTCGTTGCCGAGGTCCTCGTGCTCCAGGGTGTCGGGGTAGATCGCGTCGCGGTACAGGTCGAAGTTCATCGGGGTGCCGACCGAGAACCCCGGGTTCAGGCGGCCGCCGAGCAGGACGTCGACCGTGCTGAGGTCCTCCGCGAGGCGGAACGGGTTCTCCGCGCCGATCGGGGTGACGGCGGTGCCCAGGTCGATGCGCGAGGTGCGCTGCGAGGCGGCGGCCAGCAGCGCGACGGGGGAGGAGATGCCGTGCTGCAGGTGCCGGTGGCGCAGCCAGGCGCTGTCGAAGCCCAGGGCCTCGGCGCGCTCGATCACGCGCAGGGTGTCCTCGTGGCCCGCGGACGGTCGTGCGGGGTCGAACGACCCGATCGTCAGGAAGCCGAGCCGGTGCAGGGGAGTTCCGTCGAGGGGCATGGGTCGATCGTGCCAGATGCGTCGTGCCGTTCGTCCGTTGATGACTGTTGTGCAGCCGCCGGTTCAGTCACCGGTCTCCTTGACCAGGGCCTCGACGTTGTTGCCGTCCGGGTCGGACACGAACGCGGTGTACGCGTGGTACTCCGGCCAGTAGCGCGGCTCGTGCCGTGACACCCCGCCGGCGGCGACGGCTTCGCGGTGGAAGGCGTCGACCTCGCTCCGTGACCCGGCCTCGAACGCCAGGTGGAGTCCGCGCGTCGTCGCCTCGGGGGGCCGGGCGGTCTCGAGCGAGACGCTCGGGGTGTCGTCCCCGTGCTGCCAGAACTCGGCGACGGCGTCCGTGCGGTAGCCCGCTCCGATGCCGAGGGGCGCGAGGGCTGCGGTGTAGAACGCGTCGCTCGCGGCGAAGTCGCTGGCGAAGACGCCCAGGTGGTGGATGAGGTGACGACCCGGCATGGGACGACCCTAGGCCGCCGTCACGGCATCCGTCCGGGCAGCATCCCGGTCCCGCTGGCAGGCTGGACCCGTGCACATCACCCTGGACTCCGCGACCGACATCGTCATCTCCGGCATCCGTTTCCCGGAGGGGAACCGCTGGCACGACGGGCGGCTCTGGTACTCGGACATGCACACCGGCGAGGTGTTCTCGGTCGACCCGTCCTCGACCGACGGCCCCCGGCTCGAGGCGACGGTCGACGGGCAGTCGTCGGGGCTCGGGTGGCTCGCCGACGGGCGGTTGATCGTCAGTTCGATGGAGTCCCGCACGGTCGTCGTCGTCGACCCGGACGGCAGCACCTCGGTGTTCGCCGACCTGTCCACGATCGAGTCGTCGCTCGTGAACGACCTGGTCGTCGACGCCCAGACCGGCCGGACCTACATCGGTGCCTTCGGCTACGACCTGTACGCGGGCGAGGAACTGCGCCCCGGCCCGCTCTACGTGATCGACCCTGACGGCTTGGTCCGCCTCGCCGCCGAGGGCCTGGTGTTCCCGAACAGCGCCAACATCCTGCCCGGCACCCGGACCCTGGTGGTCAGCGAGACGTGGGGTGGCCGCCTCACCGCCTTCGACATCGAGGACGACGGCTCACTGACCGGGCGGCGCGAGTGGGCAGCCCTGCCCGGCGGTGTGACCCCGGACGGCAGCACCGTCGACCGTGACGGCGCGATCTGGGTCTGCTCGGTCGACACAGGGGAGTTCCTGCGGGTCGTCGAGGGCGGCGAGGTGACGGACCGCATCGACGCGCCCGGGGACTGCGCGATCGACTGTGCGCTCGGTGGCGAGGACGGTCGCACCCTCTACCTGGCGACCGCCGACAGCTACGACCCGGCCGTGACTGCGAAGACACGCGCCGGTCGGATCAGTTCGGTCCGGGTTCAGGTGCCGGGGTGGTGAGCCCGAGTGACCTCGTCGAGGCGACGCGTCGCGCCAACCACCTGGTCGAGCACGGACCGACGGCGGTCGTGTTGTCGCAGCAGGCGGGGTTCGCCGGCATGTCGATCCTGTGGGCGTTCATCAGCGTTCCCTCCGTGCTCCGCACCGACTCGGTGATCTGGTTCTTGTTCGCCCTGGCCGGAGCGGTCGTGAACGTGACCGCCTGGGTCCGTGCTCGACGCCACCGCAGACTGCTGCCGTACCTCGTCGAGGCGCCGGAGCAGCCGCTCGGCGCGCTCACCCCGGCGGACCGCAAGTCCGTCACCCGACAGATCAGCGGACGGGCACCGGTGACGCCCGAGACCGTGCCGCTCGTGCGGGCGATGCTCGCGTGGCAGCGACGCTTCACCCGGGCCTCGGCCCCGACCCTGATCGGCACGGGGCTGAGCCTGGTGGGACTCGGAGGTGCCTCGGCCACGACGTTCGGATGGGGTTGGGCGTTCCTGGTGTTCATCGCCGTCGTCGTGGTGTTCGTCACGGTCGCGACGGCGATCGGCGTGCGTCGAAGCCGCCGAGTCCTGGCCGAGCTCGATCGGGTCGGCGCGCCCGTCTCCTGACCTCGCGCGTGCTGCCTCCACCGCGCGTTAGCGTGGTGCGGGGAGGCCGAGATGGACAGTCCGGGTTGGTGGGCCGCGATCGGCTGCGCCGTGCTCCTGCTCATCGTCGACGCGGCGATCTGGGGCATCGTGTCGATCGCTGCAGACGGCCTGGGACGGAACCGCGCAGCGGGCATCCGGCTGCCGTCACTCATGCGGAGCGACGTGGCCTGGCGCGCTGGGCACCTCGCCGCGCACCGGGTCATGCGGCCGTTGCTGATCACGTCCGCAATCGTGGCGATCGTCTCCGTCCCGGCGCAGCTCACCCCGGTTCTCTACGTTGTGCTGCTCGGCCTGTCACTGGTGAGCACGCTGGCCGCGCTCGTCGCCGGTGCGGTGTCGGCGTCACGCGCTGCGAACAGCGTTCCTCGCGACGGGTGATCGGAGGGGTCATGCTGGTCTCGTGCAGCGAATCGGTCTGAAGGACCCTGAAGGCGTTCGGTTCGTCCCGCCCGTCCGATCTGGGACCGGCGTCCTGGTGCTCGCTGGGTCGAGCGGGCGGGTCGATGAGGACCGCGCGCGGGTCTTCGCCGGACTCGGGCACGTCGCGGAGTCGATCCGGTGGTTCGGAGGAGCCGGCCAGCAACCGGGACCGTGGGCCGTCCCGCTCGAACTCTTCCTCGCCCGCATCGACGAACTCGAGCGGAGCTGCGACCGTGTCTGGCTCGTCGGGACCTCCCTCGGCGCCGAGGCCGCGCTGGTCCTCGGCGCGCACCGCCCCTCGGTCGCGGGCGTCATCGCGTTCGCACCCACCGACGTGGTGTGGCCCTGGCCGGACGGCGGGGGCGTGGAACGATCGCACTGGACCCTCGACGGATCGCCACTGCCGCACGTGCCGTTGGCGTGGGACACCTGGCGGCGGGGAGAACCACCGCGCTTCCGATCGCTCTACGAGCGTTCCTACGAGGCCGCCCCGGACCGGGTTCGGGCAGCGGCGGTACCCGTCGAGCGGATACAGCAGCTCGTCCTGATCGCCGGTGAGGACGACCAGGTCTGGCCGAGCGCCCAGAGCGCTCGCCGCATCGCAGCTCGGCGGGCCGCGGCCGGGCACACCACGACCGTGGTGGTCCATCGGGATGCAGGGCACCGGGTGGTCCTGCCGACCGAGCCAGTCGTGGTCGGTGGGACCGAGATGGCGCGCGGCGGTACCGCAGCCGCCGACGCTGCGCTCGGGGCGATGGCACTCGAGGCGATCCGGGCCGCCTTGGCCCACGACTGCATCAGTCCCTCAAGCTGACCCGGGGGCCGCCCGCTGCCGCTCGGTGCGAGGTTGCACTCCTGGTGCGAGGCATCGAGGGTCGCACCAGGTGCGCAACCTCGCACCAGACGACACGGACGCCAGACGACACGGACGCCAGACGACACACGCACCACGCGACACGGCGCCCCACGCGCACCCGCGTCACCCGCACCCCTCCGGGTACGGCAGACTGCTCGGACAAGCATCCAGGAGTGATCGTCATGTTCGTCGCCGCCATCGTCTTCCTCGTCATCGCGCTCGTCGCGCTCTACTTCCGAACACGCACCTACTCCACCCCCGCACGCCCGGCCACACCCGGTCGCGAGGCACGCCCCGCCGTCC
The DNA here is from genome assembly GCF_025677645.1 of Curtobacterium poinsettiae. Taxonomy (NCBI): domain Bacteria; kingdom Bacillati; phylum Actinomycetota; class Actinomycetes; order Micrococcales; family Microbacteriaceae; genus Curtobacterium; species Curtobacterium flaccumfaciens. The sequence continues at coordinate 1,813,671 of NZ_CP106879.1, forward strand.
CGACCCGCCGCCCGAACCTCATCGCCGCGTGGACCGCGGCCGCAGCCGGCGTCCTGTTCGTCGGGCTCACGCTGGGCAGCACGCTCTACGCGCAGGACACGGGCGAGTCGAAGGTCCAGGTGGACATCTCCGGCAACATCGTCGGGCAGACCACGGACTCCGGGTTCCACTTCAAGGCGCCGTGGGCCACGCTCCACACGTTCAACATCCGCAACCAGACCGTCACCTACATCAACGCGGTGAACGGCTCGGACTCGGACAACAACGGCAACGTGCGCTCCGGCCCGTACGTCACGGTGCAGGACCAGGACGGCGTCTCGTCGAACGTCAGCCTGAACCTGCAGTACAGCATCGACGCGAAGTCGGTCACCGACATCTACCGGTCGTACAAGACCGAGGAGAACTTCAAGACGCAGTTCATCGGCAACTCGGTGCGCAGCGTCGTCCGCCAGGTGCCGAACGACTTCACCACGATCGAGCTCATCACCAAGCGCGGCACGGTGGAGAAATCGATGATCCAGGCGCTCGAGACGCGGTGGAAGGGCTCCGGCGTGCACGTCGACAACTTCGCGCTGCAGGAGATCACCCCGCCGAAGTCCGTCACCGAGGCGTACGCCACGGCACAGCAGGCGCAGATCCAGGTCACGAAGGAGCGCGCACTGTTGGACGCCAAGAAGGTGCAGGCACAGCAGCAGGTCGCCGAAGCGCAGGGTCAGGCCGACGCCAACGAGGTCCTCAACGAGCACCCGCTCTCGGACGCCGCGCTCAAGCAGCGCGAGATCGAGGCCCTCAAGAGCGCTGGCGACAACGGCTCTCTGATCGTCGTGCCGCAGGGTACCGACAACATCCTCAGCCTGCCGGGAACCTCGGGTTCGAAGAGCAAGTAGCGCGCCCTGGGACGCCGGCGTCTCCCGGATCGGAGACGCGCGCCGAGACGGACGGGAGGCACGGTGCCAGCTGGCACCGCGCCTCCCGTCCGTCGGCGTGGCGGGGTCCAGGGCCCCGCTCAGGCCGCGCCGTGACTGGCGCGGCTGCGCCGCGAGAGCGAGTCGATGATGACGGCCAGCAGCAGGACCGCGCCGGTGATCATGTAGCGGATCGACGAGTCGAGGCTCAGCAGGGTGAGCCCGTTCGAGATCGACTGGATCACGATGATGCCGAGCAGCGCCGACCAGGCGCTGCCACGGCCACCGAAGAGACTCGTCCCGCCGATGACGGCTGCGGCGATCGCGTTGAGGTTGGTGTCGCCGGCGCCGGAGGACAGGCTCGCCGAGTTCAGGCGGGCGGCGGCGAGGATGCCGCCGACGGTGGCGAAGAGCGAGGTCAGCATGAACACCGAGATGTAGATGCGGTTCACCCGGATGCCGGAGCGCCGTGCGGCTTCGACGTTGCCGCCGACCGCGAAGACCGAGCGCCCCCAGCGGGTGCGCTTCAGCACGAAGTTCATCAGCACGACCAGCACGACGAAGAACACGAACGAGGTGCCGGTGCCGAAGTCGCGCGACAGGTACCAGACCATCAGCGCGAGGCCGAGGAACAGGGCGACGGCCTTCACGATGGTCAGGGACATCGCCCCGGTCGACAGCCCGGCACGGCGGCGGCGGGCAGCGCGACGGACCTCGGTGAAGAACAGGCCGCCGGCTGCCAGCACAGCGAGCAGGTAGGCGAGCCACGGCGGCAGGTACGAGGCCGAGGCGAACTGCACGATCGGTGAGTCGTACGGCAGGTTGATCGAGCCGTTCGGGCCGAGGATCAACAGCTGCAGCCCGAGGAACCCGAGCAGACCGGCGAGCGTGATGACGAAGCTCGGCACCCCGAAGCGGGTGAACAGCAGGCCGTAGAGCAGACCGGCGGCGGCGCCGACGGCCAGCGCGACGGTGAGCACGAGCCACAGCGGCCAGCCGAGTGTGGTCAGGCCCTGGCCGAGGATCGCGGCGGACAGCCCGCTGACGCTGCCGACGGACAGGTCGATCTCGCCGAGCAGCAGCACGAGCACGATGCCGATCGCGATGGTGCCGACCGCGGCGCACTGCAGGGCGAGGTTGACCAGGTTGCCCGGGGACAGGAAGTCGGGGGAGAGCGCCTGGAACACCGCCCAGATGACGATGAGCCCGACGACCACCGGCAGCGAGCCGATGTCGCCGCCACGGACCCGTCGGACGAACGCCTTCGCCGCGCCGCCGAGCCCCGCGTCACGCAGGAGCCGCTCGTCCTGCAGGTCCGCGGCCGAGGGCGTCGGGGTCGCTGCGGTGAGGGTCTCGTCGGTCTTGCTCATGCGCTGGTCTCCTGCTCGGTCCGGGCGGCGGCGCGACGGGTGACGGCGTTGTCGGTGGCGCCGGTGATGGCCGCGATGATCTCCTCGTAGGAGACGTCGTCGATGCGGAACGTGCCGTTGTTGCGGCCGAGTCGCAGGACCGCGACCCGGTCGGCGACGGCCTGCACGTCCGCGAGGTTGTGGCTGATGAGCACGACGCCGAGGCCGCGCTCGCGCAGGCGTTCGACGAGGTTCAGGACCTCGGCGGTCTGCGCGACGCCGAGTGCGGCGGTGGGCTCGTCGAGCACGACCACCTGCGGGTCGCCGATCAGCGAGCGAGCGATCGCCACGGTCTGCCGCTGCCCACCGGACAGCGACGCGATCGGGATCCGCACCGACGGGATCCGCGCGGCGAGCTGCTGCAGGAGCTCCCACGAGCGGCGCTCCATCTCCTCTTCGTCGAGGAACGGGTGCGCGATCTCGCGACCGAGGAACAGGTTCGAGACCACGTCGAGGTTGTCGGCGAGGGCGAGGTCCTGGAACACCGTGGCGATGCCGAGGGTCTGGGCCGCCGCGGGGTTCGGGACGCTGACCTCGTCGCCGCCGAAGGTGATCGTGCCGCCGTCGGGCGTGTAGACCCCGGCGAGGATCTTCACGAACGTCGACTTGCCGGCGCCGTTGTCGCCGACGATGGCGACCACCTCGCCCGGGTAGACGTCGAAGTCGATGTCGCTGAGGGCCTGGACGGCGCCGAACCGCTTGGTGATCCCGCGTAGGGACATCACCGGGTCGGCGGAGGGGTGTGCTGCTGGTGACGCGTTGCTCACGGGTGTCGTGCTCACGGGTGTCGTCCTCGATCGGTGAGGCCCGCCCGGTCCGCAGTCGGACCGGGCGGGCAGAGGGGGTCGGACCTACTTGATGCCGGCGCTGTCGCAGGCCGACTCGTACTGCGCGGTGCAGATCTTCGACACCTCGTACAGGCCGTCCTTGACCACCGTCGACTGGACGTTGTCCGTGGTGACGGCGACCGGGTCGAGCAGCGTCGACTGGACGCTGGCGCCGCCGGCGGTGTCGACGGTGGTGTCGCCCTTCGGGGTCTCACCCTTGGCGAACTGGATCGCCAGGTCGGCGGCCTTCGACGCCTCGGGCTTGAAGGCCTTGTAGACGGTCATGTACTGCTCGCCGGCGAGGATCCGCTGGATGCCCGCGAGCGAGGCGTCCTGCCCGGTGACGGGCGGGAGCTCGGTGACGCCGGCCGACTTCAGGGCCGCGATCACGCCGCCGCCGGTGTCGTCGTTCGCCGCGTAGACGCCGGTGATCTTGTCCTTGCCGAGCTTGCTGATCTGGCCGGCTGCCCAGTCCTGCGCCTTGGCGGGGTCCCATCCGGGGGTGTCGTACTCGGCGAGCACCTTGTAGCCGCTGTCGTCGATGACCGAGTGCGCGCCCTTCTTGAACTGCGAGGCGTTGTTGTCGGTGGGGGAGCCGTTCACCATGATGATGCCCGAGCCCTCCGGGACCTTCTTCGCCTTGAGTGCGTCGACCAGAGCCTGGCCCTGCAGCTCACCGACCTTCTCGTTGTCGAACGAGATGTAGTAGCTCAGGTCGGGGCTGTTGATGAGCCGGTCGTAGGAGATCACCGGCACCTTCTTCGCCTTCGCCTGCTGGACGATGGACGCTGCGGCCTCGCCGTCGAACGGGTCGAGGACCAGGACCTTGACGCCCTGCGTGAGCATCGACTGGGCCTGCTGCAGCTGCTTCGACGCGTCGCCGTCGGCGTTCGCGTAGACGACCGAGCAGCCGCTGCACTGCTTCTTCACCTCGGCGGTGAAGAGCGGGCGGTCGGCGCTGGCGTAGCGGGCGGTGACGGAGTCGGGCAGGAGCAGGCCGATCTTGGCCTTCGACGCGTCCCCGCCGCCTCCGCCGGAACCGGTTCCGGCGTCCGCGCCGTTGGAACAGCCCGCCAGGGTGGTGATCGCGAGCAGCAGGGCGCTGACGCCCAGCATCGCTCGTGTGGTGGATTTCTTCATTGAAACGTCCTCCAACAGTGGACCGCCCCCATCGGCGGTGCCCTGAGTGTGACAGTGAGCGTTCTTGGCTGCAAGAGTTGAACGCAACGACCGCGCGCCGTGACGAAAACGTTACCCGGAGGGCGCGGAGCGGCACGGCCGGTGCAGCACGGAGCGGCACGGCCGGTGCAGCACGGAGCGCCCGGTCGGCACGGCCCGGCGCGGGTCCTCCTAGCGTGCGCGGGTGACGTCCACGGCCTCGATCGCCAGGGCCAGCGCGCCGGTCACCGCGGCCTTCTCGCCGAGCTGCCCCTGCACCACGTCCGGGGTGCCGTCCACGTCGACGATCAACGACGACTCGAGGGCGTGCCGCATCGGGCCGAGCAGGAGTTCACCGGCCCGCGCGAACTCGCCCGTGACCACCACCCGCTCCGGGTCGAGGACGTTGCAGAGCCCCACCGCCGCCGAACCGATCGCGCGCCCGGCGTCGGCCACGGCGCGCATGCAGACCTGGTCGCCGCCCATCGCGCGCAGGATCAGGTCCGCCAGCTTCAGGGTGCCGACCTCGTCGCGGACACCCTCGAGCACGGCGGGCGCGCCGGCGATCGCCTCCAGGCAGCCGCGGTTGCCGCACCGGCACAGGGGCCCGTTCGGCAGGACGGGCGTGTGTCCGAACTCGCCGGCGATGCCGTGGTGCCCGCGGAACAGGTGCCCGCCGAGCACGAGTCCCGCACCGATGCCGTTGCCGACGTCGAGCGTCACCACGGTGTCGCGGCCACGGGCCGCCCCGCTCCGGTGCTCGGCCAGTGCGGCGAGGTTGGCCGAGTTGTCGACCTGCACGGGCTTGTCCATCCGCCGGGCGAGCGACTGCCCGAGCGCGACGCCGTCCCAGCCGCGCAGGATCCCACCGCGCGCCGTCATCCCGGTGCGCGCGTCGATCGGGGCGGCCACGGCGAGGCCGACGGCGAGCACCTCGTCCATCGACGACTCGATGGACTCCACCATGTCCAGCACGAGCAGCGCGGTCTTGTCGAGCTCGGCGTCGGCACGGTGGTCACGGGCCAGGGGCATGTGCCGCTCGGCCAGGACGGCGCCGTTCAGGTCCGACAGTGCCAGCCGCAGGTGCCGCGGTGAGGCGTGCACCCCGGCGACCAACCCGAGGCCGTGCGGCAGCGTCACGCGGAGCGCCCGACGGCCGCTCGAGGTGCTCGGCGTCGCGTGCAGGGCGCCGGTCGCGACGAGTTCCTTGACGATGTTCGAGACGGTCGCGGGGGACAGTCCCGTCACCCCGGCGAGCTCGACCTGCGTCAGCCCGCCGTGCCGTTTCACCGCGCTGACGACCCGACCCCGGTTGGCTTCACGCAGTGAAGCTTGGTTCCCCGGACTGCGGCGCGGCTCTGACACGGGGACAGCGTAACGGGCGGGTCCGGAGCGCTCGCCGTGACGGCCTGGAGGCACGGTGCCAGCTGGCGCCGTGCCTCCCGTCCGGCGTCAGCGCAGGTTCCGGAACGTCGCCCGGACGTCGTCGACGAGCAGCGCCGGCTGTTCGAGCATCGCGAAGTGCCCGCCGCGCGCGACCTCGTTGAAGAACACCAGGTCTGTGTAGCGGCGCTCCGCCCAGCGGCGCGACCGGCGGACGTACTCGCCGGGCATGATGCTCAGTCCGACGGGCAGGGTCAGCGGTTCCTCGACGGTGCCCGGGGTGGCCCAGCCGGTCCGGGTGGCTTCCCAGTACATCCGCGCCGAGGACGCAGCGGTGTTCGGCAGCCAGTACAGCATGACGTCGTCGATGATCTCGTCGAGCGGGAAGATCCGCTCGGCGTCGCCGTGTTCGTCGTGCGAGCCGCCGACGTCCTGGAACATCGCGTAGATCCACGACGCCAGTCCGACGGGGGAGTCGGCCAACGAGTACCCGATGGTCTGCGGGTGGGTCGACATCTGCTGCGAGTAGGCCGACAGCTCCTGCCAGTAGTGACCGCTCTCCTGCAGCATGACCTGCTCGTCAGGGGAGGCGTTCCGGGCTTCGTCGTCGGTCGGCATGAACAGCGCCATGTTGAGGTGGATGCCGGCGAGCCCGATGTCCCCCGCGGCCTGCAGGGCTGCGAGCTCCGCGGTGACGGTGGCGCCGAGGTCACCGCCCTGGGCGAACCAGTCCGTGTAGCCGAGCCGGGACATCAGCACCGACCAGGCCCTGGCCGTCCGAGCGGTGTTCCACCCGGTCGTCGTCGGTCTGCCGGAGAACCCGAACCCGGGCAGGCTCGGGATCACGACGTGGAACGCGTCCTCCGCGTCGCCGCCGTGCGCAACCGGGTCGGTGAGCGGACCGATGGCGTGGCGGAACTCCAGGACGGATCCGGGCCAGCCGTGGGTGAGCAGGAGCGCGCGGGCACCGGGGACGGCAGACCGGACGTGCAGGAAGTGGACCTCGAGTCCGTCGATGTGGGTGGTGTGCTGACCCCAGCCGTTCAGGAGCGCCTCGGTCCGACGCCAGTCGTACTCCGTCGTCCAGTGCTCGACGAGGGCGCGGACCTTCTCGAGTCGGGGTCCCTGCGAGGTGTCCTCGACCGTCTCGGCGTCGGGCCAGCGGGTTCCCGACAGGCGACCGCGCAGGTCGTCGAGCTCCGCCTGGGGGACGTCGAGGGTGAACGGGGTGATGACTGTGGTGTCCGGCATGGGTCCTCGGCTGCTCGGTTGGTGACGGCTGTCCGTCTTGATTGCAGATGATCTTTGCACAAGACGATCTTGACCGGCTACGATCTCTGACATGGACAGTCCGACGTCGGCAGGAGCGCTCCCCGAGATCGACTGGGGTGCCGAGGGGATCGAATCCGAGCTCGGGTGGGCGCTGCCGCTGGCGCTCCAGGGCTTCACACGGATGGGCAGCGAGGCGGTCGACGACGTGCCGGGCGGGCCCCGCGGGTACCAGGTGCTCGTCGCGATCACCACCGAGGAACCGTCGTCGCAACTCGGACTCGCGCAGCGGCTCGGGATCGACAAGACCCAGATGACCTACATCGTCGACGCGCTCGAGTCGGGTGGGTTCGTCGAACGCCGCCCGGCCCCGACGGACCGGCGGGTACGGCAGGTCCACCCCACCGACGCCGGCCGTACCCTGCTCGCCCGGACCCGGTCCGCCCTGCGCGGCGCCGAGGGCGTGCTCATGCGACACCTGGACGACGACGAACAGACGACGCTGCGTCGGCTCCTGGCCCGCGTCGCGCTCACCGCCGGGCTCAGCACCGCCGGACCGGACCAGGCAGACCCCACGTTCCAACACCCCCTCGCCGTCCCGGAGCGATCCCGACGGCGCACCGCGACGACCACGTCGACCACCACTGCAGTGAGGCCCAGCCCATGACCACCACCATCCTCGTCGCCGGCGCCACCGGCGACCTCGGGCACCGCATCGTCCGCGAGCTCACCCAGCACGACGTGCGGGTCCGGGTCCTCACCCGGCCCGGCAGCAGGACCGCCGAAGAGCGCTTCGGCGGCGACCCACGCGTCGACGTCGTCGCCGCCGAGTACGGCGACCACGACGCCCTGACCCGGGCCGTCAGCGGGTCCGACGTGGTGGTCTCCGCCGTGAGCGGGACCCGCCCGGTGATCGTCGACGCACAGCGTGCGCTCCTCGCGGCGACCGTGGCGGCGGGCGTCCGGCGGTTCATCCCGTCCGACTACTCGGCCGACTACCGGCGGATCGCACCGGGCACCAACCGCAACTTCGAGCTGCGGCGTGAGTTCGCCGCCGACCTCGACGCGGCCCCGGTGCAGGCGACCTCGATCCTGACCGGCATGTTCACCGACCTGCTGACCGGCGAGGCCCCGATGATCCTGTTCGGCCGTCGGCTCGTGCTGTTCTGGTCGTCGGCGGACCAGGTGCTCGACTTCACCACGAAGGACGACGTCGCCCGGGTCACCGCGCTCGCCGCCCTGGACGACGACGCTCCGCGGGTGATCGAGATGGCGGGCGACCAGGTCACCGCCCGTGACGTCGCACGCACCGTGAGCGAGCTGACGGGGGAGCGCTTCCGGCTGCAGTGGGCCGGCACCACCGGGACCCTGTCCGCGATGAGCGCCGTGGGCAAGCGCCTGTCGAAGGACCCCGACGAGACGTTCCCGGCGTGGCAGGGGATGCAGTACTTCGTGAGCATGTTCAGCGGGCAGGCGCAGCTGCACCACGTCGACAACGACCGCTACGGCGTGCAGTCGTGGACGAGTGTCCGCGACGTGCTCCGTGCGCACCTCAGCGGGCAGGGCCACCCGGCGACGGACTGACGGGCGCGGTGTGCGGTCGTCGGCGACGGAGCAGGAACGTGAGACCGACGACGACGACCGGCACCAGCGCGAGCGCGGCGAGCCAGACGAGGACGTCCCACTCGGGCGAGAGCGGCACGCCGAGCGCACTCGACGAGGTCCGCCAGACCTGGTCGCCGGGGCCCTCGTGCTCGTCCATCCCGGTGACCGGGAACAGCAGCGCCGTCACGACCGCCCAGCCAACCAGCACCACGACGGCGATCAGTGTCCACGGCTGCGGACTCACCGCAGGGCCTGTGCGCGTCATCGGACGACCACCGCGACCGTGGCCCACCCCACCACTCGTTCCACCGTGTGCTCCGTCCTGTCCACCATTGGTGGCTCAACCATGCCGCATGACGGGTCGGACCGGTGTCTCGATCATGCAACGACTTGGTCGTGCCGATAGGCGGACGGGAGGCCCGGTGCCAGTTGGCACCGGGCCTCCCGTCCGTCAGCCGGTCGCGGTGACCGCATCGGTCACGCCCGACAATCGCCGCAGGTGTGAGGGTGGTCAGGCGGTCAGCAGCGTGTAGACCTTCGCGATGACGTCGCCCTCGATGAAGCAGATGTCCATGCCGGACACGACGGGCGGCTGCCCCTCGGGGCCGAAGTGCCAGGCGAGGTACCCCATCCCGTGGTTCTCGTAGACCGGGCCGGCCGGCGAGAACACGAAGCCGGGGGCCTCGTCGAGCAGGCGCTGCGCCTTGGCGTGCAGGGCCTCGCGCCCGGTGACGACCTCGTCAGGGTCCAGGAACACGACGTCCGGGGCGTACGTGCGCTCGATCGCGGCCCGGCGGCGCTCTGGGTCCCGTTCCCCGAACACCTCGAACAGGTTGGCGTGCATGAGCGATTCGAGCGGCTGTGACATGGTCTCTCCGTCGGTTGTCGGCTGTTCGGTCGAGTGTGCGGGAAACAGGGCGTCAGCGCTACCGGATCTCGAGGTCGTACAGCGAGTAGCCGTACGGGGTCGCGCGTTCGACACCGTGCACGCGGACGTACCGCCACGAGCCGTCCAGCGAGTGCCGGTCGGTCGCGCCGTCACCGTCCGTCTCGATGGCGAGCGTCGTCCACCCGTCGTCGCCCGCGTTCCGCGCCTCGATCCGGTAGGCGCGCCCGAACGCGTCCTCCCACCGGAGCACCGCGCCGTGCAGGCGGTGCGATGCGCCGAGGTCGACGGCGAGCCACTGGTCGTCGGTGTGCCCGCTCGCCCAGCGCGAGCCCGGGTCGCCGTCCACGGCGTTCCGTGCGGGGACGCCGTCGCCCTCGTCGGCCGACGACGACACGGTCGCCCGTCGTGCCAGGTCCGGCGTCGGGTCGCCCTGCGTCGAGGTGACGCGGAGGTCCCAGAGGGAGACGCCGAACTCGGTGTGCCGACGGTCCGCGACGACCCGGACCCAGCGGCCGGTGACGTCGTCGCCCGCCATCCGGTGGGTCACCTCGCCGCCGGTCCCGTGCGCTTCTTCCGCGACGGTCCGCCAGGGGGCGTCTGCGTCGTCGCGCACCTGGACGCGGTAGGCCTCGGCCCACGCGGCCTCCCAGTCGAGCTGCACCTGGTCGATCGGCACGACCTGCCCGAGGTCGACCGCCAACCACTCACCGTCGCGCGCTCCGCTCGCCCACCGGGTCCGGGCGTCGCCGTCGACCGCGTTGCCGCCCGACAGGTCGCTGCGCTCGTCCGACGAAGTGGTGACGGGCTTGCCGGCGGCCACGTCACGAGAGCGGGCGGGTGCGGTTCCGTCGTCGTCACCGTCGGTCGCCCCGTCGAGGGTCCTGACTGTGGCCGTCCCGGACGCTTCCGGCACCGTGGCCGTGACCGTCGCGGTCACACCGCCCTCGGCCGCTGCGGTGACGACGCCGTCCCGGTCGACACCGCCGCCACCGTCGACGGTCCACTCCGGGCGGTCAGCGGCGAGCCGGCCGCCGAACCCGTCGTGGTCGAACCCGTAGGCCGCCATCCGGAGCGTGTCACCGGCGCGGACCGTCGCGGCGCGCGGTGCGACGAGCACGTCCTCGACGTCGACGGTCGAGGCGGCCGGGGTGCCGGACACGTGCACCTCCCAGATGGAGTAGCCGTACCCCGTCAGCCGGTCGGTCAGGTGCAGGCGCACGAACCGGGCGGTCTCGCCGACGGCCACCGTGTCCGCGTCGGCGGTGGTCTTGTCGACGGTCCGCACGTCGCGCCAGGGACCGTCGGCGGTGTCCCGGACCTGCAGCACGTACCGGGCAGCGGCCGCGTTCTCCCAGTCCACCCGCACCGTGTCGACATCGGTCAGTCGCCCGAGGTCGATCGTGTAGTCGACCTCGTCCACGCCGTGCGCGCTCTCCCACCGGGTGCTGCGGTCCCCGTCGACGGCCTTCCCGGCGACGTTGCCGCCGTCCGAGGAGCTCGCGTCGACGTCGGCACCCAGTGCGGCGTCGGGGATCGAGGTCACCGAGGCGACGACCGCCGAGCCCTCGACACCGCCGCCGGTCGCGACGACGTACCCGGAGCCTTCGGCGGTGGTCGTCACGGTGCCGTCGGTCCCGGCGCTCCCGGCGCCGGTGTACGACCAGGTGACGTCCGCGGGCAGGGCCGCCGGGTCGCCGTACTGGTCGTGGCCGGCGGCACGGAACCGCTGTGGCGTCCCGACGACGAGCCGGTCGAAGCCGGGCGTGACGTCGAACCCGGTGAGGACCGGTGCCGGTGCGACGCGGAAGGCGTACGACCCGTGCACGCCGCCGACCGTGGCGGTGACGGTCGCCCGCTCCGCGCGCTCCGATGCGCGGTGGACGCCGTCGGCACCGATCGTGCCGGTGTCGGTCGACCAGGTGACGTCGTCCAGGGCGACGGTGGCGCCGTACTGGTCGGAGCCGGTGGCGGTGAAGGTCGTGGTCGCGCCGGGGACGATCGTCTTCGGGGCGCCCTCGGCACTGACGACGACCTCGGTGAGCCGCGCGTCCAGGTGCGACGTGATCTGCGTCTGCGCCGGGACCGCGATCTGGCCGATCACCTCGGTGCCCTCGTAGACGTCGTAGGTGTGCTGGACGGTGTCGGGGTTGTCGAGCACGTAGCTGATCGTGCCGTCGGGTGCGCGGAACACCTGGCTGAGCGGGTCGGAGGTGTGCCGGTCGGTGACCTCGGTGCCGACGGTCCGGTTCGACATCGCCTGGTGGTACACGAGGCCGGCCATCGACTGTCCGGTCACTGCCGGGTCGTCGGCGGCCCACAGCGCGGCGTGCACGTCGGCGTAGGTGTCCGGGTCGTACTGTCCGAGGAACCCGAGCACGACGTTGCCGAGGGCGTCGCCCATGCCGCTGAACACCCGCGCGGCGTGCTCGGTGTCCTCGCCCGGGGTGTGGTCGGTGAGGTCGACGCCGTACAGCTGGTCGATGGTCGCGGTGTCGGCGCGGAAGTCGTCCACCAGGAACGGCATCAGCGGTGACGGCGTCGGCCAGTCCCGGGGGTTCCGGTCGGCGGTGGGACCGTCGAGCTCGGCGGGCACCAGCGCGGCCGGCAGGGTGTCCGGGGTCCAGTACCGGTCCGGGAACACCACCCGTCCGCTGTCGTCCACGCTCACCAGCAGGGTGTCGGTGGCCGGGTCGTACAGGGGATTCGCCGCGGTGCGTCTGGTGACGTAGCCGGGGTGGTTCGCCTCGACGGCGCGGATCGCGTCCTGCAACTCGCCGATCGCGGCCGGGCGGTCGCGGGTGATCTCGACGTCGCCGTAGCTGCCCACGCCCCACCACTTCTTCGTGAGCATCTGGATGCGTGCCGCGTTGCCGTCGGTGACGCCGGCCTGCCCGATGGACCCCGGGCGGGCGGCCATCATCTCGCGCATCAGGGCCTTCGAGAAGCCCGGATCCCAGCCGAAGTAGTCGAACCACGGGGCGATGGGCATCCACTGGATGCCGGAGATCCAGGCGGGGTCGCCGGAGAAGTACGTGGCGTGTGCCTGCCCGGAGTCGAACAGGATCCCCGCCTGCGCGTGCTCGTACTCGTCCGGGAACGCGCCGTTTCCGTCGTACGACGCCGAGGCGGGGTTGCCGCGCACGTTCTGCCAGTAGTCGCGGACGGCGGCGCGCTCGGTGACGTACTGCACTGCACCGGCAGCCTGCATCTCCTCGTCGCCCAGGACCGAGCCGAGCAGGAAGAGCCCCGCCTCGGACTGGATCGCCTCGGACGAGGACTCCTGGTTGTTGCCGCCGGGAGACGACACCCCACCGGCGTTCGAGCGACCCTCCCAGACGCCGAACGTGCGCATGTGCGGGAACCGGGCGTCGTCGCGGTCCCAGTTCGCGTACTGCTTCGCGACGAGCGTCGCCATGCCCTGGTACTCCGCGGCCCACTCGTGGTCGACCCGGCCGAGCATGGCTGTCGCGACGGCGAAGTACCCGTAGTGGAAGTGGTTGTCGTTGAACTGGGCCGACCCGTACGAGTCGGCGAACCCGATCAGGGCCTTCCACGTCGGGTACATCGCGAAGAAGTGCTCCGCCTCGCCGTCCGTGTAGGTGTACCAGTCGGTCAGGGCACGCTCGAGGGTGGCTTGCAGCGTCCGAGCGTCCTCGGTCGCACCGATCTGCCGCGCGATCGTCATGTACTCGGCGAGCTGCAGGACGTCCTTGCCGCCCCAGTAGGTGTCTCCGCCGTACGTCGTCTTCGCGGCGTACTCGTGCAGGTACTCGCGCATGACCTCCTCGGAGTACGGGTCGTCGCCGACCGCCTCGGGTGTGGCGCCGATCGGGGTCATGCCCGTGAACGCGTAGTCCAGCGTCCAGCCGCCGTGGCCGACGGTGGTCCGCATGGTGCCGCGCGGGGTCTCGTAGGTGGCGCCGGTGAAGCGCAGGTTCGTGGGGGCGTCGGCGTACTGGTGCTGCAGCCAGCCCTGCACGGTGTCGTGGTCGTCGCCCTGCAGCGCGTCGGTGCGGATCGCCCACTGCTGGCGGACGTTCGCCGCCGCCGGGTCGTACGAGTACGTCATCGTCGTGTCACGGGGGACCGCGAAGGCGGTGCGGTGCAGGTCGTCGAGGGACAGGCCCTGCTCGGGTACCGCGCTGAGCACCAGGTAGGGCGTGCCGGACGATGCCTCCAGCGCGTCCCCGACACGGGTGAAGGTCGTCCCGTCGGGGGCGTGCACGCCGAAGACGTGGCCGTCCTGGCGGATCTCGAACCGGTCCGTCGTCACCGGCAGGTCGAGCGGTTCGCCGTCCCCGTCGGTGATCTCGGCACCGTCCTGCAGGGTGAGGCGCGGGCTGATGCCGTGGAACTCGAACCACTCGTACGGCGAACCCTGCACGCTCGTGACGTCCATGTACTGCCCGCCCGGGCCGTCCTGCGGCATCCGCCAGCTGACGTTCCAGTCACCCCAGCGGAGCGCGTCGGCCTGCTTCGCCCGGAACGTGGTCGCGAAGCGGTCGGCGAGACCGTCCGGGGTGTCGGTGAGCAGGACCTGGTCGACCAGCACGTGTGCCCACCCGGCCCGCAGATCGTCGACGATCCGCAGCTGCGCGGACTGCCCCCGGTGGGCGGAGACGTCCCAACTCTCCCAGCGCAGCTGCTCGCTGTCCGTCCCGGTGCTGCTCGCCACGACGTCCCCGTCGACCAGGAGCTGCACGGCTTCGTGGTCGGGGTGCCGGCCACCGCCGACCAGGAACGCCAGGGTCGAACGGTCGATGGTGAAGGTCGGCGAGGTGAGCGTCCCCGTCGCGCCGTCGCCTTCCTCGTCGGCGAACGAGTTCAGGAAGCGTCCGCCGAGCCACCCGGAGACCGCGCTCTGCCCGCTGGCCGTCCCGCTGGCGGTGGCGGTGAAGGCGTCGCCGGTCGCGGTCCAGCCGCCGGGCAGGCCGTCCTCGAAGTCGGCGAGGGTGCGGTCGCTCGCGTCCGGGCTCGGTTCGACGGTCCCGCCGACCGTCACCGGGGCTTCCAGACGCATCGCCGTGCCGTCGCTGTTCCACCGCGTCGGGATCGTGAGCTTCGTGCCCGCAGCACTGTTCGACGAGACGAACGGGTACGCCCACATGTCGCCGGAGTACTTGCTGACCAGCAGGTCCGTCCACCACTGGTTCGT